>NZ_JBASAD010000027.1:0-86914 GCF_049650445.1 Castellaniella sp.
CCCTGCCAGGCCGGCCTGGCGGCGACCACGGCCCAGGCCTTCCTGAAGGACCCGGCCGGACTGGGCGCCGAGGTCTTCGGCGCCAGCGCCCTGATCGTGCGCTGCGCCTCGACTGACGAGTTCGCCACCGTCGCCCAGGCGCTGGAGGGCCAGTTGACCGCCACCCTGCATCTGCAGGCCGGCGCCGACGACGCGCTGGCGGCCAGGCTGCTGCCGGTCCTGGAGCTGAAGGCCGGCCGCATCCTGGCCAACGGCTTTCCGACCGGCGTCGAAGTGTGCGACGCCATGGTCCACGGCGGGCCGTTCCCCGCCACCTCCGACCCGCGCACGACCTCGGTGGGCACGCTGGCGATCACGCGCTTCCTGCGCCCCGTGTGCTATCAGGACATCGCCGACGGCCTGCTGCCGCCCGCACTGCAGGCGGACAACCCCTGGGGCATCCCCCGCGCGGAACGCTAGGACGCGCGCCGCGCGGGCGCGGTCAGACGTCGAGCGGCAGCCAGCGGCCGCGCTCGTAGCGCCGCAGACCGTCGCCCTCGTAGCGCCACAACAGCAGCCAGCCGTTGTCGCACAACTGGCCCAGCACGGCATGACGCGCGATGATGCCTTCGATCGAGGCAGCGGGCGCATCGATCACGACGGTCAGCCGCACAGGCTGGTGATACCAGTCCTCGCCATCATGCAAGGACTGCTGCGGCAGGCCGATGCGCAAGTCGCCGCCGTTGCCCTCGAACACTCCGACGTGCCCATCCACGACATTGTGCAGCACCTTGCTGCCCGCGCCGAAATGCACGGGATCGCAGGTGGAGGCGTGATACTGCCAGGAGAGCCAGTGGGTCACCACCATGGGGCCCATCATCAGCGCCTCGAGCACTTTGCCGTCCGCATCGAAACACGCATCGTAGTCGTGCAGATAGGCGCGGTCGAGCACCCGCCCCCTGCTGCGATCGCGTGGGCCGATGATGAATGCCGCATTGCGGGTAAGGCCCCACTCCGGCCGGGTCTGCGAGCCATCGTTGGCCCTGCGCCGGAAAGCCCTGAGCAAGTCCGCCGGCTCGAGATCGGCGTTCATCGACAGCTTCGGCGCGCGCTCGCGGCGAACGCGGTCGCCCGCCTGTGCGAAGGTCCGCTCCGTCTTTTCCCAACGCTCGCGCGCGGACTCCGGCAGGAGATCCAGGTCGAAACCGGTCACCTCGTCCGTGGTCGTATTGTGCAGGGCGCCCATGAAAACCGTACCGTCCGGAATATTCAGCCCATGCGCACGCAGCCCCTCCCGGACCTGCGGATCATTCAGCAAATGAGCCAGGGCGCGGGCATTGGCATCGCCGGGCCTGCCATGGCAGGCCCCGCAATCGAGTGTCGAAGCGTGCGCATTGTTGGTGCTGTGTCCCGCATGACCGCACAGGATCACCAGAGGCGCCAGACGATCGTCGAGACCCATCGCATGCAGGATGCCGGCGGCCAGTTCCACCCGCGCACCGGCATCCAGCCCGGTAATCATGGGCCGGCAGTGATCCGGGACAGCGGCGGGCATGCCGAGCCGATCCGCGGCCACGCGCGGCGTGGCTGGAGGACGGATCCACTGCACGATCTTGCCCAGATAGCCGATCCCGAAGGTCTCGACAAAGGAAAAGGTCGTGTTCGGCCACCGCACGACACCCAGCCATTGATCGATTCGGGCGAGCCGACGACGGCGGACCGCCACAGCCTGAGCCGATTGCACCTCATCGGCACGAGCCTGGCCCGGCGCCGTGACGACATCTTTCATTGCAACGCTCGGGTAGGCGACCCCGGGCAACTGCGGTCGGCGCACTTCGGTACCCAGCGGGTTGTAATGCACCGGGAGGCCAAAGAAACCCGCGAAGGCATGGGCTTCGATACCCGACCAGCATGCTTCCAGCGCGCGCCGCATGAGCTCACTGCGCGTATCGATGCAAAACACCGCCTGCACCTCCGGCGGCCGGGGTGTTTTGGCGGGTGCCGGTGAGCGCAAGGTGTGCGCGAACTCCCGCTGGAAACTGATTTCGAGCGCCCGTTGCCACACTTCATCGACCACCAGGGCCGCATCCGCTTCCGCGACGCGATGATCGAAATCCTGCCAGGCGGCGCCCAGTGCGGCGCGCGCGGATCGCCGCGCGGCGGGCGGCACGGTGCGGGCCAGCACGGCTTCCCAGGCGATCCGGCACGCCAGCAGATCGGACAGCCGGGGGTCCTCCTGTCCAGCCGGCACCTTCTGCCAGCCCACGTAGGCGCACCAGGCGGCCCATCCGTTGATCGAAAGCAGCAACGCCTCGAAATACGCCTGCCAGACTGGAGCCTCAAGCCGAAGTTCGCCCAGCGCCCAGCGCAGGGCATCTTCCGCTCTCGAGGGCATTTGCCGCATCTGCGCGATCAATCCCGGCAGCCCCATCCTCGAGCTCTGGCCATGATCTCCGATCATGCTTTCACGCCAGAAGCTGTAGAGCGAGGGGCTGCCCGAAGCACGCCAATCCGCCTGGTGACGATCAAAGTACGCGGCGCAAGCCTGGCTCAGCTGGAACACGATGGCCTCGCGCCAGGGCCAGCGCTGATTTTCCTGCGCGGCATCATCGAGCAGGTCGACCAGCAAGGGCTCGCGGCGTACCCTGGGCAACATGGACAATTCCGCGATACAGGGCTCCGCCGTGACATTGCACGCTTCGTGCGCAGCCTGAGCCCGCAGCGCCGCATCCAGATCCGCACGCGTGATGTGCCCGGCGGACCACTTCCGCCGGATGTAATCCCGCTGAGGGAACACGTGAAAGTCCCCCAGCACCGCCAGCCGCGCCGCCACCTGGCGGATCGGCCGATCGATCCGCCGCCAGTGGGGGTTGACCGCCACCGCCTGATCCAGCGGCCAGGCCGGCATGATGCGGGCGCAAGCACCCTGGACGGCATTTTTGAGGGCCCCGTCATACTGGATTTCAGTTGCCACAAAAGCCTCTTCCGATGACTCCGGGGTTGCGGGAATGGCGCTCATGATCCGGACTTCCCCCAGGCCGATTCACCCGGATTCCAGGCCTGATTCCGGGCCTCGGGCCCGGCGCCCGCCCAGCGGACGGGCCACAGCTTCAGCACCCAATAGGTATAGCCTTCGTCCATGTAGAAGCCCGAATACACCCAGCGGCGCAGCGTCACGACTGATTGCGGCCGGATCTGAAAGGCCACCATCGCGAGGTACATGGCGCTCATGCCCACCAGGGCGACAACGCCGGCGGGAGCCAGCGGATCGTTGGCAGCCCCGATCGGCGCATGATCGACGAGCACGGCGGCGAGGGTCAGAAACGAAGCCATGCCGAGCGCGGCGAGCACTCTCGCGGCGACGGCCCCGGAAGGATCGGCGCCGGCTTTCGGCACCCACAGGATCGGCGCCCAGGCAAGCGCCAGCACGGCGCTCCACCACCATGGCCAGGTCTCGTGTCCGACAGCCGCGCGCAGCAGGAACACGATCCCCAGGGCAACGGGCACGGCGACGATCATGCTGAGGCCCGAATTGCGAGCCTCTCCCGTCAGGAGCTTGCGTTCGCATTCCCCGACCGTGCTGGACGCATTGAGGAAGTTGTGCGCCTTGTACAAGGAGTGGCCGAGCAGATGCAGCGCCGCGAACAGGTACAGACCCAGGCCGCACTCCAGCAGCATGAAACCCATCTGCGCAATCGTGGACCAGGCCAGATGCACTTTCTGGCTGACGCGGGTCAGCAGAACCATGCCGGCCACCATCGCCGACACCAGTCCGAACACGACCAGCAACCAGCGGGCGGCGAGCGAAACACCCAGCAAGGGGGCGAACAGGACCAGCACATATCCCCCCAGATTCACGACCCCGGCATGCAGCAGCGCCGATACCGGCGTGGGGGCTTCCATCACCTGAGCCAGCCAGCCGTGAACCGGCATCAGCGCCGTGCGCGCGATGACCGCCAAAGCCAGGCAGACGCCGCTCCATGCCAGGGCTTCGGAGGCGTGACCCTCGGCAATGTGGGCCCACAGGACGGAGAAGGATCCGCTCCCCGTCTCGGACCACGCCAGCGCGGCGGCCACGATCAGCAGCAGGTCGGCCACGCGATCCGTCACGCGTTTCTTGTGTGCGGCGAGCAATGCGAAGGGCCGGTCGCCGTAGAAACACAGCAGAGGATGCATGGCGCCGCCGATGGCGGCCCAGGCGGCGATCAGGACAACCCAGTGGTTGGCCAGGAGCAGCAGATGCACGGCCGCCAGCACGGCCGTCAGCGCACCGATGTAGACCGGCTGCCGCGCTTCGCCCTTGAGGTGATTGGAAGAATAGACACCGATCGCGGTGCCCAGCAGTTGCACCAGCAGACTGACCCAGGCGCCGAACGTATTCACGGCCAGCCAGTCGCCCAGACCTGACTGGATGACGCCGGGCGCTTCGGAAACGGACAGCTGCGTCGCCAGCCCAAGCAACGCGCACACCAGCGCGGCGAATGTGAGCGCGTTGAATCGTTTCCATAGACGATCGACCGGTGCCTGGCTGCGCCATGACGATGCCGCGACCATCGCCATCAACACCACGGGCGCCAGCGCCAGCATGAAATTCAATTCATTCAAATGATGCAACACGGGAAACTCCCAGAAGTATCTTTCTGCGCCACACCAGCCACCCCGCGTCTTCTTTCACAGAGGCCATGGTCTGGCGCAAAAACGGTAACCGTATTCTTGAAGTTTTCGTATGTTCTGTAAATTACATTTATAATATTGAAAGGTTCTATAAAAAAGAACAATGGACATCAACCAGCTCAACTTCAAGCATCTGTTCTATTTCTGGCGCGTGGCCAAAGAGGGCTCTCTCACGCGCGCGGCCGAACAGATCCATACCTCCCAGTCCGCCCTTTCGACGCAGATCCGGCAACTGGAGAGCCGTCTTGGCATGCCTTTGTTCGATCGCCAAGGGCGTCATCTGGAACTCACGGCGACGGGCCAGCAGGTCTTCGCCTACGCCGAAAACATCTTCGCGCTGGGCGAACAGATGCTCGGGTGGCTCGATGGCCGGGATGAAGGCACGACCCGCGTCCGCGTAGGCAGCGTGGCGACCATGTCACGAAATTTTCAGGTCAACTGGCTGCGCCCGCTGCTGCGCGACCCGACCATCGTGCTTTCGGTGGATTCCGGGTCGCTGGAAACCCTCGTGGAACGGCTCCTGCGCCACCAGTTGGACGTCGTGCTCGCCAACGAGCCCGTGCCTTCCGATCCGACCCGCCCGACGTCCTCCCGATTCCTTGGCAGCCAGGTCATTTCCCTGGTTGGCCGGGCCGACCGCTGGGCGGGTACCGCACTGCGGGTGCCGGAAGACCTGGACGCCGTCGAAATGGCCATGCCCAGCGTGCGCCACAGCGTGCGCCTGCAATTCGATGCCCTGTGCTTTTCGGCCGGCGTCCAGCCCAGGCTGCGCGCCGAGGTCGACGACATGACCATGCTGCGTCTGATCGCACGCGACAGCGGCTGGATCACGGTACTGCCGGAAGTGGTCGTGCAGGATGAACTGCACTCGGGCGCACTGGTGCACGTCGGCGAATCCTCTCAGCTGACGGAACACTTCTATGCCATCATGGTCCGGCACGGCCATCTGGCGGGCCCGCTCGACCGGCTGCTGTCGCGCGAGACGGCCGGCGGCATCTTCACCGACGCATCCACCCCCATTCAACCCTCAAGGACCCCATCGTGTTCCCCCAACGACTGACTGACGGCTACCGCTCCTTCCTGCACGGCCGGCTCGCCACCGAACGTGCGCGCTACCTCGACCTGGCCGAACACGGCCAGCACCCCAACATCATGCTGATCAGTTGCGGAGACTCCCGCGTGGCGCCCGAAACCATTTTCGATGCGGGTCCAGGTGAAATGTTCGTGGTGCGCAACATCGCCGGCATCGTTCCGCCCTGCGACGAGGACCCCGAAACCGCCTTCCACGGCACCAGCGCCTGCGTGGAGTTCGGCGTCAACGCCTTGGAAGTCGGCCACATCGTCATCATGGGGCACGCCAGTTGCGGCGGCGTGGCCGCCTACGCCAACCAGGCCGCCCCCTTGTCCAAGCGCGATTTCATCGGCAAATGGATGTCCCAGATCAAACCCGTGGCCGACGCGGTCGGCCCCTGCACGGGCGAACGCGCCGACTGGCTGCGCCGGATGGAATGGGGCGTAGTGGAATACAGCATGCGCAACCTGCTGACCTTCCCCGCCGTGCGCGAGCGCGTCGAGGCCGGGCGGCTCGCCATCCACGGCGCGTATTTCGGCGTCGCCACGGGCGTGCTGTTCGTGCGCGACCCGCAGACCGGTCGCTTCGAGCCCTACGCCGAATCCTGATCCGGATTCCGCTGCCAATCAAGCGTCCATCGACCGCCGCGCACGTTCTGTAGCCACAGCAGGCAGGTCTGGGTCTTGGCGTCGGTGAGCGCGCCGTCGCGGCAGGCTTCGAACACGGCATCATCGGACAGCGTGCGGACATCCAGAAATTCGTCTGCGTCCAGATGCCGTTCGCCAAGGGTCAGGCCCCGGGCGAAGAAAACATGAATGATCTCGGTGGAATAGGCGATGGCCAGGTGCATGCCCCCGGCATGCGCCCATTCCGCCGCCGTGTACCCGGTTTCCTCGCGCAGTTCGCGCCGGGCGCAAAGCCAGGGGTCTTCGCCCGGTTCCAGCTTGCCGGCCGGAAACTCCGTCATGACGCGGCCCACAGGGTAGCGGAACTGCCGCTCGACCAGCACGTGGTGGTCGTCCAGCAGCGGGATCACCACCACCGCGCCCGGATGCACGATGTATTCGCGTGTCGAAACGCCGCCATCGGGCATGCGCACCGTGTCGCGGCGCGCCTTCAGGAAGCCGCCCTCGCACAGGGTCTCGCTATGCAGCAGGGTCTCGATCAGATGCGCGTCGGAAGTGTCGGTCATGGGGGGGCTGGGTCAGGAGGACGGGTTCGGGAGCGGCAACGCGGACGTCCCGCCGATGACGGGGCCGCACGGCCTTCATCATACGGCGCGGCGCGACGGATCAGAACACAGGCCCGCCCGCACCCATCCGATCGGCCCGCCAGGCGCGTGCCGCCGACTCCAGTGCGCCCCAGGTGCGCAGGCCCCGTTGTTGCGCGCGCCGCAGCACCACCAGGGCGATCTCTGCGGTCAGCAGGGCATCGGCGACCGCCGCATGCCGCGCGGACGCCGCCAGGCCGAAGACCGCGCCCCAGGCATCCAGGCCTGCATGCGGGCCAAGCTGCCTGGCCCGGTCCGGGAACAGCATCGGCGCCAGCACCGCCAGATCCAGCACCACGCCGTCCCAGCGGCGACTCAGGTGCGTCTTCAGCGCCTGGGTCAGCAGCGCGCGGTCGAAGCCGGCATGAAAGGCCAGCCAAACCGCATCGCCCGCGAAATCCAGCAGGCCCGCCAGGGCGTCCCGCGGCGCCGTCCCGCGTTCCAGGTCGGCCCGCGTCAGGCCGTGGAACAAGCGGCTGGCGAGCCCCAGCGGTCCCGGTGCGCGCACGATCCGGTCATACTGGCGGCCCAGCGGGATCGCCAGATCCTCGATGCGGACCGCGCCGATGGACAGGATGCGGTCCCGCCGGATATCCAGGCCGCTGGCCTCCAGGTCGAAAACCACGGCTGGATGACTGCGGAAATCCCGGGCGCGCCATGCTTCGCGTCTCAGCCACATCGCCGGCCTCGCGGGGACGGTACGGCCGCGCCGTCCCCCGTGGACGTGGGCGCGCGGCTCATAGGCGATAGCTGTAGCGCAGCAGCTTCTGCAGGTCGGCGGCCTGGCGCAGGGCCTCGCGCATGATGCGCCGGTCCAGGGCATTGAGCGAGCCCGGCAGGATGTGGTTGGACGCGGGCTCGCCCGCATGGGCCTGCGCCTGGTGCTGTCGCAGGCGCAGCAACTGCAGGTAACGGTAGGATTCGACATAGGCGCCGACGTCGCGCTCGCTCAGCACGCCGCGCTCGGCCAGCGCCCGCAGGCGTCCCTCCGTGGAGGTCTCGACGATGCCGCTGGCCAGGGCGAAAACCCGGGCGGCATCCACGAAAGGCGTCAACGCCTGCGCCTTCAGGTCGAAACCCGAGGAACCCGCTCTCCAGGCGCCGCCCGCGATCTCGAACAGACCGCCGGACGGCGGCTGGTTGCGCAAGGCCGTCTCGGCCAGCATCCGCTGGAACTGGGGCGAATCGGCCACCTGCTCCATCAGGAACCGGCGCAGCGCCTCGAATCCATTGTCCTCGCCCCACAGCAACCGCAGGTCGAAACAGATGACCGCCTGAAGCAAATGCTCCGGCGTGGGCCGCCGGACGATGTCGGCGAACCAGCGTTCCCATTCCAGCGCCGAGAGCCGCAGGGCCGGATTGCCGGCCATGACATTGCCCCGGCACAGCGGCAGGCCGCAACGGTCCAGCCCCTGGTTGACCGTCTCGGCCAGCGGCCGCAGCGCCTCGCGCCGTTCGCGCGCCTCGGCGTCGGTCGCCGCCTGAAACAGCATGCCGTTGTCCTGATCCGTCAGCAAGGTCTGTTCGCGCCGGCCCTCGCTGCCGAAGGCCAGCCAGGCGAACGGCACGCCGGGATCGCCCACGTCCCGCAAGGCCAGCTCGATCACGCGATGCGTGACGTGGTCGTTCATCTGGGCGATCAGGCGCAGCACCTGCAGGGCATCGACGCCGTGCGCCAGCATGCCTGAGACCGTCCTGGCCAGGTCCGTGCGCAAGCCGGCCAGGGTCCCGACGTCTTCGGCCTGGCGCATGGCCCGCGCCAGATGCACGACGCCGATCCGCTGCAACGCGAACAGATCACGCTCGGACACCACGCCGACCAGGGCGCCGTCCTTCATGATGCACAGGTGTCCGATGCGGCGATGCGCCATCAGCAAGGTTGCCTCGAAGGCCGTGGCCTCGGGCGGCAGGCACACCGGCTCACGCGTCATGAAGGTCCCGATCGGCGCGTCCAGCCGGACCGACGCGCCCGCCACCTCGCGGCGCAGGTCGCGCAGGGTGAAGACCCCCACGGGACGGCGTTGTGCGTCCGTGATGACGATGCTGCCCACCCGGCGCTCGTGCATCCGCTGCACGGCCTGGGACAGCGGCATATCCGGCGCGCAGGCCACCGGGTCGCGTGCCATGATCGCCGCCAGCGCCTGATCGAAGACATAGCCCTCTGCCTGGACCACTGCGGCTTCCTGCCGCGTGCGCTGATGCAGCCGCCCCAGCAGGCTGCCCGCCCCCTGCAAGGCGAAGGCGCGAAAGGGTTCGGACCATTCCAGGGTCTCGATGAAATCGGCCCGGCTCACCTGCAGGCAGAACGTATCCTGCAGGGCGCGATAGCGTGTACGGGTGGGCCGGTGTTCCAGCAGGGCAGCCACCGGAAAGGCGTCGGCCGGCCCCAGGACGAACCCGCCGGCCGGTTCTTCACCGGAGGGCGGCGTCGCCGACGCGCCGGCCTCGACGTCGGCACGACACCCCTGGACCGCGCCCTGGCGGATCAGGTACCACGCCTCGGCAGGCCCGCCGTCGGGGGCGGTGATCTCCTGCCCGGCCTCGAAAAACCGCAGCCGCATTCGCTCGACCAGCCGGCGCACGTGCGCCGGCTCCATCTGGTCGAAGGGCGGATATTCCTGCAGGAACCGCATCAGCCCCTGCACGTTCTGGTTCACGGCATCCCGATCCGCCGCATCCGGTCTGTCCAGCATGGAAACGCCCTCCCGCCTATCATGAATATCTGATTCATAGCACGTTTCCCGGCGGCGCCTGTGGGCCGGGATCAATGAGCCTCAAGCCGACGGCGCACGGCGATCAGCGATCGCGCAGCCAGGCTGCGGCGCTGGTCTCGGTCGCGGGACGGCCGATGAAATACCCCTGGCCGACGTCGCAGCCCATGTCCCACAGCAGGTCCAGCGTTTCCCGCGTCTCGATGCCCTCGGCGATCACCTGCAAGCCCAGGGTATGGCTCATCTCGATGATGGAGCGCACGATGGCGCGCATGTCGGCGTCGGCGGCCATGCCCGCCACGAAGGACTGATCGATCTTCAAGGCGTCGACGGGCAGCCGGTGCAGATAGGCAAACGAGGAATAGCCGGTGCCGAAATCGTCGATCGACAGCCGCACCCCCAGGGCATGCAGCGCATGCAGACTGTCCAGCGCCCGGACCGGGTCGGCCATGATGGCGCTCTCCGTGACTTCGAGTTCCAGCAGCCCGGGCGCCAGCCCATGCCGCCGCAGCGCATCCAGGACCTGACGGGGGAACGCCCCGTCCAGCAGATTCCGGGCAGATACGTTCACCGCTATGCCCACCCCGGGATGGATGGCCTGCAGCCGGACGCAGCAGGCCACGGCCTGATCGACGACCCAGAGCGTAAAGGGATGGATCAGATCGCTGACCTCGATCACCGGGATGAAGCGGCCCGGTGGAATCAGGCCCTGCTCGGGATGCTGCCAGCGAACCAGCGCCTCGAAGCCCATCGGCGCGCCCCGGGCCTGGGCGCCACCGTTCAAGAAAATCTTGGGTTGCAGATGCAGCAGGAACTGGCCCTGCGCCAACGCCGCGCGCAGTTCGCCCCGCAACAGCAGGTGATCGTGGACGCTGACGCTGTCCTGAGGATTGAACACGGCGATCCCCAGGCCGTCGCGCTTGGCACGGCGCATCGCGGTGTCGGCGCAGCGGACCAGTTCATCGGGGGCACGAGCGTGTCCGGGATGGAGGGCCAGGCCGAAGCTGCAACTGATGCGGACCTGCAGTTCGTTCAGCGCGAACGGTTCGCGCAGCGCCGACAGCAGGACGAGCACCTTCGCCCGGGCCTGATCTTCGTTCCCCGTGTTCAACAGGAAAGCGAATTCGTCGCTGCCTAGCCGGGCCAGGGCGCACGACGTATCCAGCAAGCCACTGAGCCGCTGCGCAACCGCCTGGAGCAGGCGGTCTCCCGCTTCGTGCCCCAGCGCCACGTTGACTTCCTTGAAGCCATCCAGATTGGACATGACCAAAGTCCAGGGCATCTCGGGGGCCTGCTCGGCGCACGCTTGCAGGCGCCGCAGAATCTCGCCCCGGTTCAGCAGCCCCGTCAGGGGATCGTGTGCGGCCTGGTAGGCCAGCGCCCGCTGCTGCGCCCGACGCTCGCTGATGTCCAGGAAGGTCACCAGACAGAATTCCAGCCGGCCGTCCTGCAAGATCGGATAGGACCAGTACTCGACCGGGAAACAGGTGCCGTCGCGACGCCACAGGACCTCGTCGTCCACATGGACTCCCTGCCCCTGCTCAAGCGCCTGGCGCATGCGGCATTCTTCGAGGGGATAGTGACGGCCGTCCTCGTGCTGGTAGTGAATCAGCGTGTGGAAGTGCTGTCCCACCAACTGGTCGGGATGGTCGTAGCCCAGCAGGTGCGCACACGCCTGATTGGCAAAGATGCAGCAGCCCGTCGCATCCAGCCCATAGATGGCTTCGGCCGTGACGTCCATCAACTGGCTGATCAGACGCTCGCGCTCCCGCAACCCGCGGCTCAGCATCTCGCGCTCGGTCAGATCCCGCACGGTCGCCCACTGCATCAGATTCCAGGCCACCAGCACCGCCACGCACAGCAGCAGTGCAATGAAGAACACCCCGACCCACAGGGCATGGCGCGCCTCGGCGTAGAGCGCCGACTCGGGCACCTCGTAGCGCACGGACAGACCATGCGGATCTTCCCTGTGCCCCGCCGTCATGGACAGAACGGCCCAGCGCTGGCCGGCTGCGTCAAGGTACGAGTGGCGCGTCAGCCCGGCCTCGGCCGAGGGGTGCGGTTCCAGTTGCTCCCCCTGGCGGCCGGCATCGTCGGGGATGCGTTGCAGCACGCGCCCATCGCGATCCAGAACCCACAGGCGCCCTTCGGGCAGCAAATCGGGGATGACTGCACCAGCCAGCAGATGGCCCAGGTTCATGGCCCCGAAAACCACGCCACCGTTGATCCCGGAATCCCCCGGCACACGCACCGCCAGGACCACCGTCGGCAGACGGCTCATCCGCCCGACGACGAAGCCGCCCAGCGTGACCTCGGCCTGCTCGATGGCTTTTTTGAAAAACTCCCGATCACCCAGGTAGACGCCCTTGGGGTCCGGGTCGGGCAGGCCCGAACAGACCTGATAGCCGTTGGCGTCGGCCACGCCCAGGTTCAGATAGCGCGGCAAGCGTCCCAACAGGGACGCCAGATACCCACGGCATTCCCCCCAGCGTTCCTGACGCAGGATGGGTGAATTCGACAGGGTGTGGAGTACGTCGCTGGCATCATTGATCAACGTCTGATCGTAGGCCGCTGTCATGCTGACCAGATTTTCGGCCGCGCGCTCGTTTTCGCTCACCAGACTTTGATACTGATACCAGACGTAGTAGCTCAGGCCGCCAAGAATCGGCACGATGGCCGCCAGGATCGCCAGGAACAGGCGGGCCCGAAGGCTGTCGAGCAATCTCGCGTGAAAAAGACCCGTGTCGCGAGTATCAGACAAGCAGCGCCTCCCTTGCGTGTCATGTCTGGCACCAGGGGCAGTGCCGCCAGGGGAAAATATACACGGAACTGGCGGGA
The DNA here is from genome assembly GCF_049650445.1 of Castellaniella sp. Taxonomy (GTDB): domain Bacteria; phylum Pseudomonadota; class Gammaproteobacteria; order Burkholderiales; family Burkholderiaceae_B; genus Castellaniella. Next base: position 12,545 of record NZ_JBASAD010000027.1, read on the forward strand.
ATCAATCCGCCGAGGATCGACCGACTTAGCCTGCCGCGCCGACGATCACGCCCGTTCGTCACGCCCGGGCGCCCATCTCCGGATCGACGAGCGGCCCGCTCTGCGCCCGCCCTACAATAGGGCCTTCCCCGCATTCCCCTGGAATCCTGATGTTCACCTTTGCCCCCCAGACCTACGCCAGCAAGGCGGAACACTACGCGGACCTGGTCACCCAGGCGCGCGGCCTGATCTCGGGGGAACCCGACCTGATCGCCAACGCGGCCAATTTCAGTGCCCTGGTGTTCGACAGTCTGCCGCAGTTGAACTGGGCGGGGTTCTACCTGTACGACGGCACGGAACTGGTGGTCGGCCCCTTCCAGGGCAAACCTGCCTGCATCCGCATCGCGCTCGGCTCCGGTGTCTGCGGCACGGCCGCCCAGACCCGCCAGACTCAGGTCGTGCGCGACGTCAACGCGTTCGCGGGACACATTCCCTGCGACTCGGCCTCACAATCGGAAATCGTCGTGCCGCTGGTGCGCGCGGACGGCTCGCTGCTGGGCGTCTGGGACGTCGACAGCCCCACCCTGGGCCGCTTCGACGAAGACGATCGGCGCGGGATGGAAGCCCTGTGCCGGGTCTTCATGAACCATCTCAACGGCCAGGGCTGAAGCGATCTTCTGCGGAATCCACACGCTCGACCGGCCTAGTCCAGCGGCAGGGAAAAGCGTGCCCCCAAGCCGTAGTCTCCGGAAGTCAGGTTGCGGTTCGTCTCCAGCCGCACCCGCAGATAGGGGCCGTAACGGAAGCCGTGGACCAGGCCGACCCGTTCGTCCAGCCCACCCCCGGCCTCCACCCGCCGCTCGAACGAACCGCTGAACGAGCCCCAGCGGCCCGCCGCCAGATCCATCTGCCACTGGTTGCTGACGCAGTCGCAACCCGCGTCGCCACCGTACGTGGCCAGGTCGGCATAGCCCGGCCCCTGACGCGCATTCACCCAGGACAGATCCAGGCCCGGCACCAGGCCCAGGGTATAGCCCAGATGGCGGCGCCAGCCCTCGGCCAGCGTCTGGCGTGACCGGGACGCCCCGAACTGCCAGGCGCCCGCCTCGCCCATGGCGTACTCGCCGCCCAAGCCCAGCGCCGTCATATCCTGGGCGCTTTGCAGCCGCGAACCCAGGGTCAGATCACGGTCCAGCGCGTACCGCGTGGCGGCATCGAACGCCATCGGGCCATACGCCAGATCGCCCGCGGCGGCCGCGCGGCCGGCCGAACCGTCCAGGGCGCCGGCCGCCACGGCATAGTCCCAGGAACCGGCCTGCAAGCGTCCCGAAGGCACGGACCGGGACAGGCCCACCCCCGCCAGACGCACGGACCGACCCCAGGCCGGCGCGCCCGACGCCGTATTGCCCAGTGTCACGCGATATCCGGCAGAACTGCGGTAGCGCCAGTTGCGCGCCCCCAGAGACCAGGTATCCAGACCCCCGGAGGCCAGCGGGCCGAGTCCGCGCGGCCCGGCAACCGCATCGGCCGGCCCGCCGAACCAGCGCAAGCGGGTCCCGTCCGGGCGGTATCCATAGCCCACCATGGCACCGTCCTGGAACAGCGGGTCGTAGCGAATGCCAGGGGACGGGTCCGGACCGGACACGGCGGCACCCGCGTCCGGCGGCACGTCAGAGGCGACGTCGCGGGGCACGTCAGGGACGGCGTAGCGTTGAGGGGCCAGGTCGATGAGCGCCGGATCGGCCACCTGCCAGGTCTGGGCCGGTACGGGACCGGCGACGCCCAGCAGGGCCGACGCGGCCAGAAACCGGACGATTCGATTCATGAGATGTCACACGGGGTGCCCGGGCAGGCCGTACGGGCGGGCTCAGGCGATGAAATCCGGGGATCGCGCGGCGCCAAAAACCCGCCGCGAAGCCTCTAGGGTGGTCCAGGGTATCACGACCCGGAGGCCTCTGAAACCCTCAAAATGTTTCAACGGGGAAAATTGAAACCGGGCTTGATCACACCATATATTGTGTTTATGATTTTGAACTGCACTACATGTAGAAAACAAAATAATTTCAAAGCATTCTCCCCAAGGACAGCCTGCTGTGATCAAAAACATCGTCAAGCGCGACGGGCGCATCGAACCCTATATCCCCAGCAAGCTCAACGGCTGGGGACGCTGGGCCGCCGCCAATCTGGGCCAGAAGGTCGACTGGAGCAGCATCGTCCTGCAAGCCGTCAGCACCATGCCCGAAACGGTGTCGACCGCCGATCTGCAGGAAAAACTGATCCAGAACTGCCTGGACAAGGACACCTGGTCCTACTACCTGATGGCCGGCCGGCTGTACGCGTCCCACCTGCACAAGATCATCCACGGCCCGGGCATCCCCACCGTCAAGGCGCTGCACGAGCGCATGATCGCCGACGGGGTGATGGTGCGCATGCACTACTCCGACGCCGAGTACGCCGAGATCGAGTCCTTCATCAACCACGAGCAGGACTACGACACGCCGCACTTCTCGCTGCACTACATCCGCAAGAAATACAGCCTGCAGAACCGCGTCACCCGCCAGGAATACGAAACCCAGCAGTTCGTCTACATGCGCATGGCCATGGCCTTGTCGGAAAACGAGCCTGCCGAGCGCCGGATCGACCTGGTGCGGCGCTTCTACACCGAATTCTCCGCCAAGCGGATCTCGGCGCCCACGCCCAACTACGTCAACCTGGGCACCAAACTGCGCGGCTTTGCTTCGTGCTGCCTGTACGTGGTGGACGACAACGAAGCGTCCCTGGCCATCGGCGACCACATCGCCTACCGCATGACGGCGGCATCGGCCGGCATCGGCAGCCACCTGATCACCCGCAGCAAGGGCGATCCGGTGCGTGGCGGCCTGATCCAGCACCAGGGCAAGCTGCCCTACCTGGCCTCCCTGGGCAAGGCGGTCCACGCCAACATGCAGGCCGGACGCGGCGGCGCCTGCACCACCTACTATTCCGGCTTCGACCCCGAAGCCGAGGTCATCGCCTACCTGCGCAACCCGCGCAGCACCGAGGACCGCAAGAACCGCGACCTGCACTACGCGCTGGTCACCAATAAACTGTTCGCCGAAAAGGCCGCCCGCAACGAGGAAGCCTTCTCGTTCAACGTACGCACCGCGCCTGAGCTCACCCGGCTGTTCTTCGGCCCCGACTCGGCCGCCTTCAAGCGCGAATACGAACGCCTGGAGCGCGACCCGTCCTTCAAGAAGGAAACCTTCAAGCCGCGCGACCTGATCCTGACCTCGCTGAACGAGGCGCTGGAAACCGGCGTGGCCTACCTGGCCAACATCGACGAGATGAACCGCCACACGCCCTTCAAGGAACCCATCCACTCCAGCAATCTGTGCCTGGAAATCAGCGAGCCCAACCGTCCCTACCAGGACATGCAGGACCTGTATTCCAACCAGGAAGTGGGCCTGATCACGGTCGAACTGGCCGACGGCACGACGCAGTCCTTCAATTTCAACGCCGCGCTGACCGTCGCGGTCGCCGACTCCACCCTGCCGCGCGTCATCTTCGCGGGCGAGCTGAAGGCGGGCGACGACATCCTGTCCGACGAACCGGGCAAGGGCGGCCGGGTCACCCGCGTGGTCGAGATCCACGAAGAGCCCGAAATTGCCCTGTGCTCTCTGGGGGCCATCGCCTATGACGCCATCGGCGAGGCCGATGACGAGACCTACCAGGAAGCGATGTACCTGACGTTGAAGATGATCGATTACTGCATCCTCAACTCGCACTACGTGCTGCCCCACGTGGCCGTGACCGCCAAGGCGCGCATGAACGCCGGCGTGGGCCTGATGGGCGTGGCCACCCACATGGCCCGCAAGGGTCTGCGCTACGACACCGCCGAGGGCCGCGAAGAACTGCACCGCATCGCCGAACGTCACATGTACCACGCCATCCGGGCCTCGCTGCGCATCAGCAAGGAACGCGGCGTCGCGCCCTGGATGCACAAGACCCGCTGGCCCGACGGCTGGCTGCCGATCGACACCTACAACCGCAACGTCGACGAACTGGGCGACTTCCAGAACCGCTACGACTGGGAAGCCCTGCGCACCGAAATCATGCAGAACGGCGGCATCGGCCATTCCTGCCTGGTCGCGTACATGCCGGGCGAATCGTCCTCCAAGGCGCTGGGCAAGCCCAATTCGCTCTATCCCGTGCGTGACATCACGCTGAACAAGACCGACGGGTCGGTCACGATCCGCTGGGCCGCGCCCGACAGCGACAACCCGTCCTACTTCTACCAGTCGGCCTGGGATATTTCCGAAGTCGACATGATCAAGGCCTACGCGGTGTTCCAGAAGTTCACCGACCAGGGGATCTCGGCCGACCTGTGGCGCCGCATCAAGGACGACGACAAGGTCTCCAGCCGGGAACTGCTGACCCACTACTTCGCCATGGTGAAGTACGGCATGAAGACCCGTTACTACTACAACTCGAACGTGGCGTCGGACAAGACGCTGGACAACGCCGGCAGTATCCACGACCACATCGAGGACAAGATCGTCTGCGAAAGCTGCACCATGTAAGGCTGCAGGCCCCACCAGGCCCGCTACCGGTCCGTTTCAAGCCCGCTGACCCGGGCTGTTGACCGCTACACCTCGTTGACATGCATCCCCGGCCCCGGACCCCTGTTCCGGGGTCTTCGACCGCCTACGGCACGAACCGAAAATGACCCAAACTCTGCCCACCAAGATCTTCAACACCGAAAAGTCCGACTACGCCTTCCCGGAAATCATTCTGGGCCAGGACCTGGGCCTGTTCGACACGATCAACAAGTTCTATCCCGAAATCTGGAAGCTCTACAAGACGCTGAAGAACCAGGACTGGGACGAGAACGAGTTCGACTACTCGACCTGCAACGTGCAGTTCAAGACCTGCGACCGTCACACCTACGACATGATGGTCAAGACCCTGGCCTGGCAATGGGAGGCCGACAGCGTCGCCTCGCGCTCCATCGCCGCCGTGCTGGCCCCGGTCTGCACCAGCAGCGAAGCCTGGTCCGGCTGGGTGGAAATCACCAAGAACGAGATCGTCCACGCCGCCACCTATTCCGAAATCGTCCGCAACAGCTTCGACAACCCGGACGACATCCTCAACGAGATCCTGTCGGTCAAGGAGGCCATGAGCCGCCTGCACGTGGTCAGCGCAGTCTTCAACCAGGCCTTCGAAGTCAGCTATGACTACGCCCGCGGCCAGCGCGAGAACGATCAGGAAACCTATAACGCCATCTACCTGTTCATCGTCGCGCTCCTGTGCATGGAACGCATCCAGTTCCTGGCCTCGTTCGCCGTCACCTTCGGCATCTGCGATGGCACGGGCCTGTTCCAGCCCATCGGCAAGGCGGTCCAGAAGATCGCCCAGGACGAATTCGAAGTCCACGTCCAGTACGGCAAGGAAGTCCTGCGCGCAATGTTCAAGACCGAGCGCGGCCGGACTGCCTTTGAACAGTGCCGTGGCAAGATCGTCCAGATCCTCGACGAAGTCACCGCCAGCGAGGTCGAATGGACCGACTACGCCTTCTCCGAAGGCCGCGAGCTGACCGGCGTCACCTGCCAGATGATGAAGGACTGGGTCCATTACAGCGCCACCGACGTGGCCCGGTTCTTCAGCGTCCAGGACGACGTCAACTTCCCGATCGTCACCGAGAATCCCCTGAAATACATGGAAAGCTGGCTGAACATGGGCAAGGTCCAGGCCTCCAACCAGGAAGAAGACACGGCCCAGTACAAGGTCGGCGTGATGAAGCGCGACGACGAGAACGAAGTGTTCGACGTAGATTTCTGAACCCGCATCCCCTGATAAAACCTCTATCGACAAAAAAGGATCCGCTATGTCCATCACCGTCTATTCGAAGCCCAACTGCCCGCAATGCGACCTCACCAAGCGCGACATGGACATTCTGGGCATCGAGTACGAAATCGTGGACCTGACCCAGCGCCAGGACCAACTCGAACGCCTGATCGGCCTGGGCCACCGCAGCGCGCCCGTGGTCGAGACCGCACGCGAAACCTGGTCGGGCTACGACCAGGAAAAGATCAAGGGTCTGGTGTCTTACGCCTGAACGGACGGCGGGCCGCGACTACCGGCCCACCGTGCACCACCCGGCCCCGTCCTCAAGGACGGGGTTTGTGTTTTTCAAGGCCGCTCGCCGCATCCCCGCCGCACTTCGATGCGCTCGAGGGCGGCCGGCAGGTCGGCCACGGTGCGGATCACCTCGTGTGCGCCGGCCGCGCGCAGTTTGTCCTCGGCCGGGCCGCAGCGGGCGTCCCGCTCGTCCGGCGTCAGCATGGACCATTCCTCCCAGCTCAGGCCGACCTCGTTGCCGGAGGCTGACAGGCCCACCGTCCACATGCCGGCGGACAGGCCCTCGGCAATGCCCGGCACCGTGTCGTCCACCTTGACGCAGGCCGCCACGTCGCGGCTGCCCAGTTCGATCATATTGGCCAAGGCCATCCAGGGGCCGGGCCGGCCGCCGGCCTTCAGGTCGTCCGAGGCGATCACGCAATCCGGCGCATAGCCGGCCGCCGCCGCCATCGGCACCAGCGCATCCATCACCACGCGAGGATAGCCGGAGCACGAGCCAATGCGGATCCCGCGTCCGCGCAGGGTTTCCACCGCTCGCAGGGCGCCCGGGATCAGGGCTGAATAGCGGCCGACGCGCGCCACCTGCAACGGCATGAAGGTCTGGTACACCGTATCCACGTCCTCGCGGCTCATGTCGCGCCCATGACGCTCGCGCCAGCGGGCGGCGATCGCCGGTATCCGGCCCAGCGCCTGGATGTGATCCCATTTGGCCAGTCCCATGGGGCCACGCGCCTCGTCCAGGGTGATCGCCACGCCCGCCTCGGCAAAGGCATCGACCAGGACCTGGGTCGGCGCGAAGGAGCCGAAATCGACGATGGTGCCGGCCCAGTCGAAAATCACGGTATCGAGGGCGCCGGCGGGCCGGCGGGTCGAGGAGAAGTCGTTCATGGAAAGCCTTGCGGTCATGATTGATAGAAGGGTTCTTCCAGCCAGGCCAGTTCGGCCAGCACGGCCCGGACGGCTTCATCAAAACGATATCGGGCGCAACGCCGTCGAACAGGACCGGCGCATGAAGGCCCGGGGGCCGCCCGCCCCCGGAGCATCAGACCGTGGCCCCGATCTGCCAGGGCGCGAACTCGTTCTGGCCGTACCCGTAGAGTTCGCTCTTGGTGCGCGTGCCGGAGGCGGCTTCCAGGATCAGGCGGTAGATCTTCTCGCCCAGCCCGTCGATCGTGTCCTGTCCGGTGACGATCGTCCCGCAATTCAGGTCGATGTCCTCGCTCTGCCGCTCCCAACAGGCATTGTTGGTGCTGAGCTTGAGCGAAGGCGCCGGCATGCAGCCGTAGGCCGACCCCCGGCCGGTCGTGAAACAGATCAGGTTGGCACCCGAAGCCACCTGCCCGGTAGCCGATACCGGATCGAAGCCCGGCGAATCCATGAAGACGAGCCCCTGGGTGCGGACCGGCTCGGCGTAGCACAGCACGTCGTTCAGGTTCGTCGTCCCCGCCTTGGCCACCGCACCCAGGGATTTTTCCAGGATGGTCGTCAGCCCGCCCGCCTTGTTGCCCGCCGACGGATTGTTGTTCATCTCGGCATGGTTGCGCGCGCAATAGTCTTGCCACCACTCGATGCGCGCGACCAGCTTTGCGCCGACCTCGGGACTGACGGCCCGCTGGGTCAACAGGTGCTCGGCGCCGTAAATTTCCGGGGTTTCGGACAGGATGGCCGTGCCTCCGGCCCCCACCAGCCGGTCCACCGCAGCCCCCAGGGCCGGATTGGCCGTGATGCCCGAATAGCCGTCCGAACCGCCGCACTGCAGGCCGATCACCAGATGCGCGGCGGACACGGGCTCCCGCTGGACCGCGTTGGCGGCCGGCAGCATCTCGCGCACCTTGGCGATGCCCTGCGCCACGGCCTTGCCGGTGCCGCCGGCATCCTGGATGGAATAGGTATGCAATTGCGGGCCTTCATGCAATGCACCCGCCGTCATCACGCCGGAAATCTGGTTGGTCTCACAGCCCAGCCCGATCAGCAGGATGGAATGGAAATTGGCATGCCGCGCATAGCCGGCCAGGGTCCGGCGCAGGGTGTCGATGGCCTCGCCCTGCGAAGCCATGCCGCATCCCGTGGTATGCGTCAGCGCGACGACGCCGTCCACCTGGGGGTAGTCCTCCAGGGCCGCCGGATTGATGTCCCGGCGGAAATGATCGGCCACGGCCCGCGCCACGGTGGCGGAACAGTTCACCGTGGTCAGGATGCCGATGTAATTGCGCGTGGCCACCCGGCCGTCGGGGCGGCGCAAGCCCATGAACACATCCCGCTGCGGATCGACCGGCCAGTCCTTTTTCCGCCGGCAGAATTCATATTCGCGATGCAGATCGGCCATGTGCAGGTTATGGACGTGCACGTGCTGCCCGGCTTCGATATCACAACTGGCCATGCCGATGACCTGACCGTACCGGTAGACGGGGCTGCCGGCGGGGATGGCCCGCGCGGCCAGTTTGTGCCCGGCGGGCACCAGCCCCCGGACCTCGACATCCTGGGCCCGGTCGCCGGGCATGAGCTGCTCGGTGGCGATCAGGACGTTGTCCGCCTCGTTCAGACGGATGACATTTTTCTGCATAAGGGCCTCGCGGAAACAAGAGGCCGGGCATCACAGGCCCGGCCAGGACGACAGGGTCAGCCGATCATGGCCATCAGGCGGGCATGTGCCCGCACCAGATGCCGGTACATGGCGGCCTGGGCCTGGAGCGGGTCGCCGGCCGCCACGGCCTCGTAGATTTCCTGGTGTTCGCCGACGGCATCCAGCCAGACCGATTCGTTGTCGAACAGCCGATGCATGGAGCCGCCGATCGGGGTGTAGCGCTGGTCGAAGAGCTCTTCGAGCGTCTGGATCAGCAGGCGATTGCGGGTGGTCGAAGACAAGGTGACATGGAACAGGCGGTCGGCATTTGCCAGCGGCTCGTCCCCGGTGCGATCGCGCGTGCCGACCGCGCGGCGCATGGCCTCGACACTGGCGCCGAGCGTCTTGAGCTGCTCGCGGGTGATGAAACGCGCCGCGTGGGCGGCCACCCCGCCCTCCAGGAAATACCGGAGCTGGTTCACGTCCTGCGGACTATGGCCCATCGGCGAGACATCGTGATCGACATCCGCCGCCGGCGCGTCGGCGTCATCCTCTGCGGCGCCGGCCTGTTTCAGGTAAATGCCCGATCCGACCCGGATCTCGATCTCGCCCCGCAGTTCCAGCACGATCAGAGCCTCGCGCAGGCTGGGCCGGGAAATCTTGAGCTGCTGCGCGAGTTCGCGCTCCGAAGGCAGCCGCGCGCCCCCCGTGATGCCCATCCGGCGGATCTCGCGACGCAAGGCATCCGCCACCTGCATGTAGCCGCGCGTGCGATCCACGACATGAATCAAACCATCCGCCGCCTTTTCCATGGAGCCTCCCGTTGCCCGGCAAAGTCCGCCGATGGCTTATTTTATCTGGTCTGACCGGTCATACAAAAATCAGGGAAATCCATAACTGGTTTTACCGGTCAGTCCTTTTAGACTATTCACAGCCATGAAACCCTTCCACGACCGCCTGCCGGTCAGCGAGGCCCGAGCATGACCTATCAATTCGATTTCGGCGCGGTGCTGCAATACTGGCCCCTGTTTCTCCAGGGCGCCGAGACCACGCTCGTAATGTCATTCTGGTCCACCCTGGCGGGGTTCGTCATGGGCGTGGGCTGCGCCATCGCCCGCAGCTCCGGCGGACCGCTGCTGCGGCGGATCGTGGGCGGCTACGTCGAAGTCATCCGCAACACGCCGCTCATCATCCAGAGCTATTTCCTGATTTTCGGCCTGTCCAGCGTCGGCCTGACCCTGTCGATCCTGACCGGCGCCATCCTGGCCCTGATCATCAACATCACGGCCTATACCTGTGAAATCGTGCGCGCCGGCATCGAATCCGTCCCGCGCAGCCAGCGCGAAGCCGGCGAATGCCTGGGCCTGTCCCCCCTCCAGGTCTACTGGCACATCATCCTCGTGCCGGCACTGGAGCGCGTCTACCCCGCCCTGACCAGCCAGTTCGTGCTGCTGATGCTCGTGACCAGCCTGCTGTCGGCCGTGGGTACGGAAGACCTGTTCGGCATTTCGGGGAACATCCAGGCGCTCACCTTCCGCAACTTCGAGGTCTTCCTCGTGCTGTGGGTGGTGTACCTGGCCATGTCGGCGCTGGTGCGTGGCGCCTTCGCGCTGGTCGGCAAATTCATGTTCGTGCGCAAGCGCAAACTCGGCACCCTGCTCTGAGGCCCCGCCATGAATCATGAACAAGCACTGTATCTGCTGGCCGGCGCATGGGGCACCGTCCTGCTGTCGGTCCTGACCTTCGTCTGCTCGGCCCTGCTGGGCCTGACCATCGCCCTGATGCGCATCTCCGACAGCCGGGCCGTCAAGGGCGCCGCCTTCGGCTACATCAACATCATCCAGGGCACGCCGCTGCTGGTGATCATGGGCATCTGTTTCTACGGTCCCTCCATCTTCGGCGCCAGCGACACCTCGCCGCTGTTCGCCGCCGTCCTGGCCCTGACGGTCCACGCCGCCGCCTTTCTCGGGGAAATCTGGCGCGGCTGCATCGAATCCGTGCCGCGCAACCAGTGGGAAGCCGCAGAATGCCTGGGTCTGAACCGCATCCAGCGCATGTTCAAGGTCATCCTCCCGCAAGCGCTGCGCATCGCCACACCGCCCACCGTGGGCTTCATGGTCCAGATCGTCAAGAACACCTCGTTCGCCTCGCTGGTCATCGGTTTCGCCGAGCTGTCCTACAACGCCAAGATCCTCAACAACTCGACCTTCCAGCCCTTCCTCTATTTCGGCGCGGCGGCGGTCCTGTACTTCTTCATCTGCTACCCCCTGTCCTGGTTCAGCCTGCGCCTCGAGCGCAAGCTGACCATCGCGCGCAATTAAGGATCCCGAAGGAGCCCCCATGACGGAAGTCGTACGCCTCAGCAACGTCCACAAGCGGTTCGGCGACAACCATGTCCTCAAAGGCATCGACCTCAGCATTCAAAAGGGCGAGATCGTGGCCATCATCGGCCAGAGCGGCTCCGGAAAAAGCACGGCCCTGCGCTGCATGGACCACCTGGAGATCATCGACCAGGGGGAAATCACGGTCTGCGGCCATACCTTCGGCACGGGGATTTCCAGCACCGACCTGAAAAAACTGCGCCAGGACGTGGGGATCGTGTTCCAGAGCTACAACCTGTTCCCCCACCTGACCGTCGAGCAGAACATCACGCTGGCGCCCCGCTCCGTGCGCAAACTGCCGTCCGAACAGGCCAGACGGATCGCCGCCGACGTGCTCGCCCAGGTCGGACTGAGCGAGAAGATCGGCTGCTATCCCGAACAGCTATCGGGGGGGCAGCAGCAGCGCGTCGCCATCGCCCGGTCCCTCGCCATGGACCCCCAGCTCATGCTGTTCGACGAGGTGACCTCGGCGCTGGACCCGCAGTTGACCGGCGAAGTGCTCCGGGTCATCGAGAAACTGGCTGCGGGCGGCATGACCATGGTGCTGGTCACCCACGAAATGGCGTTCGCCATGAAACTCGCCCATCGGGTGATCTTCATGCACGAGGGCAGGATTCACGAACAGGGCGGCGCGGAAATTCTGCGCCAACCTCGAACCGCCGAATTGCGGCAGTTCGTCAGCAACGGGCTCTGACCGGTCACAGAGACCGGAAAGCGCCGACCATTCCTACAGGAGACACAACCATGAGCACTGCATTTCACCTGAATCGCGGCATGGCCGTCCTGGCCATGGGCGCCGCCGCCCTGCTGGCCGCCGCAGTTCCCGCGCACGCCAACACGCTGGAACAGATCCAGCAGCAAAAAACCCTGCGTGTGGCCATCGACCTCAACGCGCCGCCCTACGGCATGAAGGACGCCAGCCTGAAGGAAGTCGGCTCGGACGTCGAAACCGCGCGCCTGCTGGCCAAGGACCTGGGCGTCAAGCTCGAAATCGTGCCCACCACCCAGGCCAACCGCATCCCGTTCCTGCTGACGAACAAGGCCGACGTGGTGATTTCCAGCCTGACGATCACGCCGCAACGCCAGGAAGTCGTCGATTTCACCATCCCCTATGCCGCCATCCAGTCGGTCATCGCCGCGCCCGAAAGCGCCGCCATCTCGTCGATGAAAGACCTGGCCGGCAAGACCGTGATGACCGCGCGCGGCACGACCAACGACGCCAACGTCACCAAGCTGGCGCCCGCCGACACGAACATCGTGCGCTTCGAGAACGATGCCACCGCCATGACCGCCGTCACCAGCGGCCGGGGCGACATCTATTCCGGCGCCCCGGCCATCATCGCGTCGCTGAACAAGCAACTGGCTGAAAGCGGCAAACCGCCCCTGGTCACCAAGGTCGTCATGGCCACCTCCATGCTGGGCATCGGCGTGGCGAAGAACAATCCGCAGCTCCTCGACAAAATGAACGAGCTGATCCGCAAGACCCTGAAGAGCGGCGAGCTGAACACCATCTACAAGCAATACCACGGCGCCGACCTGCCGGCCGAAGTCGTGGCCGAAGGCAAATAGACGTTCAGCCCAACGCAATCTCCTTGAATCGTGTGAACAGGCCCAGACCATGACCCTCATCCAATCCATCGAAGTCCTGGACGTCCGGTTCCCGACGTCCGCGCATCTGGACGGCTCGGACGCCATGAACCCGGACCCGGACTACTCCGCCGCCTACGCCATCCTGCACACGGACGTCGACGGACTGGAGGGCCATGGCCTGACCTTCACGATCGGACGCGGCACGGAAATCTGCTGCGCCGCGATCGAGGCCCTGAAACCCAGGCTGATCGGCCTGGATCTGGACTGGATCACCGAAGACATGGGGCGCTTCTGGCGCCACATGACCTCGGACAGCCAACTGCGCTGGATCGGTCCCGACAAGGGCGCCATCCACCTGGCCACCGCAGCGCTGGTCAACGCCGTCTGGGATCTCTGGGCCAAGGCCGAGGGCAAGCCGGTCTGGCGGCTGGTGGCCGACATGACGCCGGAGCAGATCGTCCGGCTGATCGACTTCCGCTACATCACCGACTGCATCACACCCGACGAAGCGCTCGCGCTCCTGACGCGACAGGCCGCCGGCAAGGCCGGGCGCCTGCAGGAACTGGAGCGCAACGGCTACCCTTGCTACACGACCTCCGCCGGATGGCTGGGCTACGCCGACGACAAGCTGCGCCGCCTGGCCACGCAGGCCGTGCAGGCGGGCTTCTCGCACATCAAGCTCAAAGTGGGCCGCGATCTCGAGGACGACATCCGCCGGGTGCGGATCGCCCGCGAGGTCCTGGGCGAGGACCGCCATCTGATGATCGACGCCAACCAGGTCTGGGAAGTCGATCAGGCGATCCCCTGGCTGGAGCAACTGGCTTTCGCCAAGCCCTGGTTCATCGAGGAACCCACCAGCCCGGACGACGTCGCGGGGCACCGGCGCATCCGCCAGGCCATGCTGGGCCGCATGCAGGTCGCCACCGGGGAAATGTGCCAGAACCGCGTGCTGTTCAAACAGCTCATCATGGAATCGGCGGTGGACGTGGTGCAGATCGACGCCTGCCGTCTCGGCGGCGTCAACGAAGTGCTGGCCGTCATGCTGATGGCGGCCAAGTACGGCCTGAAGGTCTGCCCCCATGCCGGCGGCGTGGGCCTGTGTGAATATGTCCAGCACCTGTCGATGATCGACTACCTGTGCTTTGCCGCCACCAAGGAAGGCCGCGTCATCGAGTACGTCGATCACCTGCACGAGCACTTCGTCGACCCGTGCACGATCCGGCAGGCCGCCTACATGCCGCCGACCCGGCCCGGCTACTCGATCGAGATGAAGCGGGAATCGCTGGAGCGCTACCGCTTCCGTCCGGCTCAGTGACTCAGGATCTGCCCCAGGAACGCCTGGGCCTTGGGGTGCCGGGGCGCACCGAAGAACTGATCGGGCGGCGCCTGTTCGAGGATCTGGCCGTCCGCCATGAAAATGACGCGATCGGCGACGCTGCGGGCGAAACCCATTTCGTGGGTGACGCACAGCATGGTGATGCCGTCCGAGGCCAGCGCGATCATGGTGTCCAGCACTTCCTTGACCATCTCGGGGTCCAGCGCCGAGGTCGGCTCGTCGAACAGCATGATCTCCGGCTTCATGCAAAGCGCACGGGCGATGGCCACGCGCTGCTGCTGGCCGCCGGATAACTGGCTGGGATATTTACCGGCCTGATCGGGAATACGCACGCGTGTCAGATACTGCATGGCGATCTCGCTCGCCTCGGCCTTGTTCAGGCCCTGGGATTTCATGGGGGACAGAATGCAGTTCTCCAGCACGGTCAGGTGCGGGAACAGGTTGAACTGCTGGAACACCATGCCGACATGGCGCCGGATCTTCTCGGCATTGTGGCGGTTTTCAGTGATATCGATGCCCGCCACGGAGATGTGGCCCTTCTGGATCGTCTCCAGGCCATTGATGCAGCGGATCAAGGTCGACTTGCCGGAGCCTGACGGCCCGCAGATGACGATGCGCTCGCCGGCGGCGACGTCCAGATCGATGTTCTGGAGCACCTTGAACTGGCCGTACCATTTCTCGACGCCGGCGAACTGGATGATGGGCTGATTGTCTTTCATGAGAAGCGATCCTGGGGCGGCGCGCGACCGGGCGCGCGCCGCAGCAAGCGATTATTGAGCGGGATGGGTGACCGATTCAGGCAGGGGAACGTGCAGCCACTGCTCGAACAGCGCGTTCAGCTTGCCGCTGGCCAGGTCGGCCGCAATGAAATCATTCATCGCCTGCAGCAGTTCGGGCCGATCTTTGCGCATGGCGATCGCCATGCGCTGCTCGTTGATCACGTACAGGACCTTGTATTTGCCGGGAAAGCGTTTCTGCACGTCGGCGGCGATCACCGACGAAGTGCCGACCGCGTCGACCTGACCGACCAGCATCGCCTGCAGGGCCGAGGCGTCGTCATCGAAGCGATGCAGCTTGGTGCCCTCGGGCGCGACCTTGGTCACGCCGATGTCCGTGGTGCTGGCGCGGGGCACGCCGATCTTGTATTTGGGGAAATCCGCCGGGGAGGAAATCCCCACGCCCTCGGGTCCCAGCAGGACCATGCTGGCCGCCGAATAAGGCCGGGAGAACTGGATCTGCTTTTCGCGCTCGGGCGTGATCGCCAGCGAAGCCACCAGCACGTCCGCCTTGTCGGTCAGCAGGAACGGGATGCGGTTGGGCCCCGTCATGATCACGTATTCCAGCTTGAGGCCGTAGTGGTCCGCCAGCAGTTTCGCCACGCCGCCATCGTAGCCGCTGGGCTGGTTGTTGGCATCCGCAGCCGCATAGGGCGGCCAGTCGACCAGCACCCCGACCTTGAGGGTGCCGCGATCCTTGACCTGCTGCCAATAGTTGTCGGCGGCGACGGCCGAACCCGCCGACGCCGCCAGCAAGGTGCCCAGCACCGGGACCAGCAGCTTCTTCAGGATTTTCGATAGAACCAGACCTTGCATGGATATCTCCGTGAATGACTTATTGTGTAAAAACAGGCGATCAGCGCAATGAAACCGACAGCCGATACTCCAGACGCCGTGACAGCCGGGACAACGGCCAGCACAAGCAGAAGTACAGAAAGGCCACGAACGCGAACACGGCGACCGGGGCGAACGTAGCGTTGTTGATGATCTGACCGGTGCGGGTCAGTTCAGTGAAGCCGATGATGGCCGTCAGAGACGTGCCCTTGATGATCTGCACCATGAAGCCCACCGTGGGCGGCACGGCGATCTTGAAGGCCTGCGGCAGCACCACGTACCGCAGCCGGTTGAAATCGCTCAGGTTCAGGGCGCAGGCGGCCTCGGTCTGCCCCCGGGGCACGGCTTCGATGCAGCCGCGCCAGATATCGCCCAGGAAGGCGCTGGTGTTCAGAATCAACGCCACGCCGGCGGCCAGCCAGGGATCGACGTCCAGGCCCAGGATCGGAAAGCCGAAGAAGATCAGGAACAACTGCATCAGCAGGGGCGTGCCCTGGAACAGAATGATGAACCCGCTCGCCAGATGGACGAGCCAGCGGCTGCGTGCCGTCCGGGCCAGCGCAACCGCCAGGCCGCCCAGGCTGCCGCCGACCAGCGCAATCGCCGCCAGGGCCAGCGTCCAGCGCGCCGACATCAGGATCGACTGGAAATCCAGTGCGGAAAGTTCGCGCATGTCAGCGGCCCTCCGGGTAATAGAGGAAATTGCGCCAGATCACCTTGAACAGGCCCATGAACATCAGGGACAGGGCGAAGTAGATGATGGTGACCGTGATGTAGATCTCGAAACTGCGGAAGGTCTCGGACTGGATGTTCGCCGCCACCGAAGCCAGGTCGTCGGCGGAAACCGCCGACACGATGCTGGAAGTCAGCATCAGCAGGATGAACTGGCTGGACAGCGCCGGGAAGATCGTCTTCAGCGCGGGCCGCAGCACGACGTGCAGGAACACCTGGTAGCGTTTCAGGTTCAACGCCATGCCGGCCTCGACCTGGCCCTTCGGAACGGCCTCGATGCCCGCGCGCAGGATCTCGGTGGCGAACGCGCCGAGATTCACGAACATGGTCACCAGGGCGGCCGTCGTCGCCGTCATCTGCACCCCCAGGGACGGCAGGGCGAAGAAGAAGAAAAACAACTGGACCAGGAACGGCGTATTGCGGACGACCTCGATATAGGTGTCGATGGCCAGACACAGCAGGCGGCCGCCATGATTCTTGCCCCAGGAGCAGAAAATGGCGATCAGCAGGCCGATGACCATGGCGCCCAGGGAAAGCTGAATGGTGTTCAGCGTTCCCTGCAGCAGCATAGGCCATGATTCGAAAATGGCGTCGAACTGAAACTGGTAGTGCATGATGATCAGTCGAGCAGGCTGGCATCCCAGGCCAGCACCTGCTGGTGCTGTTCACCCAGGCCCTCGATACCGAGCCTGACCGTGTCGCCCTGCTTCAGATAGACCGGCGGCTTCTGCCCCAGCCCGACCCCCGGAGGCGTGCCCGTGGAGATGATGTCGCCCGGGTACAGAGTCGTGAAACGGCTGATGTAATGCACCAGGGTGGCCACATCGAAGACCATGGTCTTGCTGTTGCCGTCCTGGTAGCGCTTGCCGTTGACCTCCAGCCACATGGCCAGATTCTGCGGATCGGTGATTTCGTCCGTGGTCACCAGCCAGGGGCCGACGGGGCCGAAGGTGTCGCAGCCCTTGCCCTTGTCCCAGGTGCCGCTGCGTTCGAGCTGATATTCGCGCTCGGACACGTCGTTGATGACGCAATAGCCGGCCACGTGGGCCAGCGCGTCTTCCTTGGACACATACCGGGCCTTGCTGCCGATGACGACACCCAGTTCGACTTCCCAGTCGGTCTTGACCGAGTCCTGAGGCATGACGATGGGGTCGTTCGCCCCCGAGGGACGCGACCATTTATTGAACAGCACCGGTTCCGCGGGAATCTCGGCTCCGGTTTCGGCCGCGTGATCGCTGTAGTTCAGGCCCACGCACAGGAACTTGCCCGGATTGCGGAACGGCACCCCGATCCGCCCCGGCGCCGCGACCAGCGGCAGCGTGTGCGGATCGATCGCCCGCAGGGCGGCCAGCGCGGCGGGCCGCAGGGATTCGGCCGTGATGTCGTCGATGACGGAAGAAAGATCGCGGATCTGGCCCTGATCATCGACCAGAGCCGGCTTTTCCTGGCCCACCGGGCCGTAACGCAGCAATTTCATGTGAACTCTCCTGAAATGGGCGGGATCAGTTGACCCAGCCGCCGTCGATGATGTTGATGGTGCCTGTCGTATAGCCGGATTCGTCGCCCGCCAGATAGACGGCCAGCGCCGCGACTTCTTCGGGCGTGCCCAGACGGCCGATGGGCTGGCGCGCCACGAAGGCGTCGCGCACCGTGTCGACGGATGTGGTCTGGGCCTGGGCCTGGGCCTGCAGGCGGTCACGCAGCGACGGCGATTCGACCGTCCCCGGGCAAATGGCGTTGCAGCGGATGCCCCGGCTGACGAAGTCGGCCGCGATGGCCTTGCTCAGGCCGATGACCGCAGCCTTGGTCGTGCCGTACACGAAGCGGTTGGGCACCCCCTTGATGCTGGAGGCGACCGACGACACGTTGACGATGGCGCCCGCACCCTTGTCGAGCATGCCCGGCAGCACGGCACGGCACATTTCATACATGGACGTGACGTTCAGTCCGAACGAAAAATCCCAGGCCTCGCGGCTGCACTCGAGAATGGACCCGCTGTCCACGTAGCCGACACAGTTGAAGAGCACGTCCACCGGGCCGATCCCGGCCACCAGCGCCGCGATGGCGGCGGGGTCCGTGACATCGAGCACGCGGGTCTCGCAGCCCGTCAGCGAACGGAGCGCCTCTGCGTTGATGTCGGTGGCGATGACTCTGGCGCCCTCGTCCTGAAAGCGCTGCGCCGTGGCCTTGCCGATGCCATTGCCCGCCGCAGTGACGAGCGCGGTTTTTCCGGAAAGTCGACCTGCCATTGTTCATGCTCCTTGTCGTGCGAGCCGGAAAATCGGTCCGGGAACAACCACGGATCGGCCAGCCGGTTCAGTAAGAGATGAAATCCATTCCTTAGATGAAAATGAATTTCTTATTTGAATGAATGGATATCTTATCCATCAAATCTTTGGAAAACAAAGGCATAATCAGAGATACGGATAGGTATTTACCCTATAAACCGTAAATTTATCCATATTTCGTTCATTTTTATTTCTTATATGAATTTATAATTTCTTTGATGAAATAAAAATGGCGCGATCGATGATCCAGCAGCCTCAACACCCACCGGAAACGATGCCTCGCACGAACATGCCCGATCCTTCAGCCGCCCCAGCCTCGCCCTCCTCTGACGAAACCGTGCGCTACAGCGCCCCCGCCCTGGACAAGGGGCTCGATATTCTGGAAGTCCTGAGCCGGACGGCCGAAGGCTGCACGCTGAAACAACTGGCCGACGCCCTGAACCGCAACGTCAACCAGATTTTCCGCATGGTGGTGGCGCTGCACCGCCGGGGCTACATCCAGTCCGACGCCAACGACCGCTACACGCTCACGCTGAAGATGTTCTGTCTGGCGCATCGTCAGCCGCCCCTCAAGCGTCTGGTCCAGACGGCATTGCCGCTGCTCAACGAACTGGCGGAACGCGCCCGCCAGTCGTGCCACCTGGCCGTCTACGAGCAGGGATGCAGCGTGGTCATCGCCCAGGTCGATGCACCCGACCGCTGGTCTTTCGGGTTGAAGACCGGCTCTTTCATGGGGCTGACCGATACGTCTTCGGGTCACATCCTGCTGGCCTACCAGGACGAGATCGGCCGGGCCCGCATGCTGCGCAACCACAGCAAGGTCGAGGGCGAACTCGACATGGACCCCGGCCATCTGCTGTCGATGCTCGCCGATGTGCGGCGCGCGGGCTATTCGATCATGCCCAGCAAGCAGATACAGGGCGTCACCAATATCGCCTTCCCCGTGCACAGTCTGAACCACAAAGTGGTGGCCGCCATCAATGTGCCGTACATCGCGCGCATCGACGCAGCCGCCACCCCCTCCATCGAAGAGGTCAAGCACATCCAGGCCGATATCAGCGCGCGCCTGTCGCGCGCGCTGGGGGCCGACGCGGACGCTCAGGTCCAGGCCTAGCCCCCGGGGGGATCAGATCCCCACGGCCGACACCGCCTTGGTGTTCAGGTAGGCTTCCAGCGCCTCGGGGCCGCCCTCGGTGCCATAGCCGGAATCCTTGACCCCGCCGAACGGCAGTTCGGCAGAAGGCGAGGCCGGCTGATTGATCCACAGCATGCCGGCCTCGACCCGGCCCATCAGTTGCTGCACGTTGCGCAGCGAACGGGTGAAGGCATAGGCGGACAGGCCGTAGGGCAGGCGGTTGGCCTCGGTGATGGCCTCGTCCAGATGATCGAAGGCGCGGATGCCCGCCACCGGACCAAAGGGTTCGTTGTTGAACAGATCAGCCTCGGTGGTCAGGCCGGCAATGATGGTCGGCGCAAAGAAATTGCCCGCATCGCCCACGCGCGCACCGCCCGTCAGGACCTCGGCGCCACGCTGGCGGGCGTCCTCGACCACTTTATCCATGGCCGTGATGCGGCGCGCATTGGCCAGGGGTCCCAGGGTGGTGCCTTCGGCCAGGCCGTCGCCCAGCTTCAGGGATTCGGCGTGGCGCACGAAGGCGCGGGTGAATTCATTGACCAGGCTGCTGTGCACCAGAAAGCGCGTGGGCGAGATGCAGACCTGTCCGGCGTTGCGGAACTTGCTGGCGGCGGAGACCTTGATCGCCAGTTCGACGTCGGCGTCCTCGGCGACGATCACCGGCGCATGGCCGCCCAGTTCCATGGAGACCCGCTTCATGTGGGCACCCGCCAGCGCGGCCAGTTGCTTGCCGACCGGCGTGGAGCCGGTGAACGTGACCTTGCGGATGACGGGATGCGGAATCAGGTAGCCGGAGATTTCCGCCGGATTGCCGTACACCAGGCCTACCACGCCCGGCGGCAGGCCGGCATCCACAAAGGCCTGCAGCAGCGCGGCCGGCGAAGCCGGCGTTTCTTCCGGCGCCTTGCACAGGAAGGAGCAGCCGGTCGCCAGCGCGGCGGCCAGCTTGCGCACCACCTGGTTGATGGGGAAGTTCCAGGGCGTGAAGGCCGCCACCGGTCCCACCGGTTCCTTGATGGCCATTTGCAGCGCCGAGAGATTGCGCGAAGGGATGACGCGGCCGTATACGCGCAAGCCCTCGTCGGCGAACCATTCGATGATCGTGGCGCCAGCCAGGGTCTCGACCCGCGCTTCGGCCAGCGGCTTGCCCTGTTCCTGGGTCAGCAGGCGGGCGATGTCCTCTGCGCGTTCGCGCAGCAGGCCCGCCGCGCGGCGCATGATGGCGGCGCGGTCATGCGCCGAGGTGTTGCGCCATACCTCGAAGCCCCGTTGGGCGGCAGCCAGCGCGCGGTCCAGGTCGGGGATGCCGGCATGGGCCACCCGGCCGATCGCCTTGCCGGTCGCCGGATTGAGCACGTCCAGGGTCCGGCCATCGGCCGCATCGACCCATTGGTTGTCGATCAGGAGTCGGGTGTCGGGGTAAGCAACTGCAGAAAGCGTGGTCATGGATCAAGTTCCTGGACGATGAATCGGAACGCCGGTGCATCGGCACCGGCAGGAATCCCATCAGTATAGAGCCCGCCAGACGCGGCGCACGGCCGCACGGCGGCGCGCAGTCTAACGACCGGCCCGCAGCTTCTGCAGTTCGGCCTCCGCCACGTCGATACGCACCACGCCGAGCTCGACCAGGCGCTGGGCGACCCGGGCGATTTCTTCGCCTTCCGCCCCCGCCATCAGGGCGATGTTCTGCGAATGCAGGGACATATGGCCCTTCTGGATGCCATCGGTGGCCAGGGCCTTGAGCGCCGAGAAGTTCTGCGCCAGCCCCACCGCCGCGATGACACGCGAGAGTTGCGCCGCGTTCTGGATGTCCATGATCTGGAGACAGGCACGGGCCATGGGATGAAGCCTGGTTGCCCCACCGATGAGTCCGACCGCCATGGGCATCTCCAGAGAGCCCGCCAGATCGCCTTCGCGGGTCACTTCCCATTGCGTCAGGCTGCTGTACCAGCCCTTGCGCGCCGCATAGGCGTGCGCCCCCGCCTCGATGGCGCGCGTGTCGTTGCCGGTTGCCATGACGACGGCCGTCACGCCGTTCATGATGCCTTTATTGTGTGTGGCGGCACGATAGGGGTCCATCAGCGCGAACTCATAGGCCTTGATCATGCCGTCGCGCACGGCCGCGCCGCCGATGGCGTCCAGTTTCCAGACACAGCGGGCCCGCGCCAGGCGGTGATCCGCGAGATTGGACAGGATCCGCAGATAGACGCGTCCACCGGTCCAGGCCTCGATGTGCGGCGCCAGTTTCTCGGCCATGGTGTTGACGGCGTTGGCGCCCATGGCATCGCGCGTATCCACGATCAGATGGGTCACCACCATGGGACCGCTCGGCGCGTCGATGATACGCACTTCCAGATCCCGGAAACCGCCCCCCAGGCGCACCAGCACGGGGTCGCAATCATCGCAGATGGCGCGGATCTCCTCGACATGCTCCAGGATGGCCAGGCGGGCGTTGCCGGGATCGGAAACGCCGACCAGCTGGACCTGCGCAATCATGCGCGTCCCCGACATCGAGGTGATGAAACCACCCGAGTCGTAAGCCTGACGCGCCGCGTTGCAGACGGCGGCCACCACGGAGGACTCTTCGGTCGCCATGGGCACGAGATAATCCCTGCCATCGATCAACAGATTGGTGGCCACGCCCACCGGGATGTTCATGGTGCCGACCGCGTTCTCGATCAGTTGGTCCGCCAGCTCCGCCGGCAGGTTGCCGGTATTCAGAAACAGCGACTTCAGATCCCCGTCCTGCAGCCCGGCGAACGCCAGGGTCTGGTCGATGCGTTCGGGAACGCCAAGCTTGTGAAAACCCGAAATGCGGGAAGTTTTATGCGTCACGACAATCACCTCTGATAAAAAACGATCAACCGACGAATCCGGGCAGCCAGGTCACCACTGCCGGAAATGCCGCGCAGATCAGCAGCGCCAGGATCTGCAGCCCCATGAAGGGCGTCACCCCTCGGTAGACTTCGGCCATCCCCATGCCCTTGGGCAGCGTGGCCTTGAGATAGAACAGCGAATAGCCGAACGGCGGACTGATGTATCCGACCTGAATCGAAATGGCATACAGCACGCCGAACCAGATTTCGTCGAAGCCGAATGCTTTCACGATGGGCAGGAAGACCGGCACGGTCAGCAGGATGATGCCGATCTCGTCCAGGCAGGTGCCCAGGAAGATCAGGATCAGCATCATGATGGCCAGCACGACGTAGGGGTTCACATCCAGATCGCGGATCGCGCCGATCAGCGTATCGGCGCCCCCCAGCCCCGTGAAGATCGCCACGTAGGCTTTGGCGCCGATCGTGATCCACAGGATCATCGAAGTCACTTTGAGCGTCTGAATGCCGGCGTCGGCCAGATTCTGGAAGCTGAACCTGCCCCGGGCGAAACTGGCCAGAATGGAACCAACGACACCGACGGCGGCGGCTTCCGTGGGCGTGGCAATCCCCAGGAAAATCGAACCCAGCACCAGCACGATGAGCAGCGCCGGAATGATGACGGCCTGCAGACTGAGCAGCTTCAGCCGCATGGGCACGGGCTTCACCGACTCGACGGGCACCTTGCCGGGCCTGAAATAGGACACGTACAGGATGTAGAGGATGTAGATGGACGCCAGCAGTATGCCGGGCACGATGCCGGCAATGAGCATCTTGCCGATCGAGACCTGGGCAGTCACGGCATACACGATCGTCAGCACGGACGGCGGGATCAGCACGCCCAGGGTGCCGGCCGCGCAGATCGTGCCCGCCACCAACGAGGGATCGTACTTGCGCCGCAGCATCTCGGGCATGGCCAGCACGCCCATGGACGTCACCGCCGCTCCCACCACGCCGGTCATGGCCGCCATGACGACGCAGATGATGACGGTACCGATGGCCAGCCCGCCCCGCAAGCGGCCGAACCAGAGCCCCATGACCCGGTACAGGTCTTCGATGACCCCGGAACGCTGCAGGATGCTGGCCATGAGGATGTAGAGCGGCACCGCCAGCAAAGGCTCCGAGCGCATGGTGTCGAACACCTGCAGCACCAGAATGATGACGGAATCCGGGTTCCAGAGCGTGATCGTCAGCAGCAGCGACAAACCGCCCAGCACAAAGGCGATCGGCAGACCGGTGACCATCAGCAGGGTCAGGCCGCCGAACATCAGGATGAGGATCAGATTCGGGCTCATGCGGCATCATCCTTTTTGTCGCCAAAGCACAACCGCGCCAGTTCCGCCAGGCTTTGCAGGCCCAGCAACAGCACAGCCACCGGCACGGCGATCTTGTAGGGCCAGAGCGGCGGGTTCCAGGCGGAGAACGTGGTTTCCCGGTACTCGATGGACTGCAGTACCAGCGGCGTGGCGTAATACAGCATCACCGCGCAGAAGAAGACAATGATCAACTGGTTGACGATGTCGACCACGAGACCGCCGCGCGGCGACATGCGATTGCGGAACAAATCCATGTTGACGTGCCCACCCAGGTGCAGCAGGTAGGGACCGCCCAGCAGAAAATAAGGGCCGAACAGCAGCACGGCCAGTTCCATCCCCCAGACGGTGGGCGAATGAAAGGCATAGCGGCTGATCACTTCCGCCATCATGGCGGGCACGATCATGACCATCAGTGCGGCCGCCAGCATGAACAGCACCTTGTTCAGGCCGGTGACGGCGCGAACGTAAAGTCGGATGACACTGGGCATGGTGAGAATCCGGATGAGGACAAACGGACTGTCATGGCCCGCACAGGGCCATGACAGTGAGGCAGGAACCCCGGAATCAGGCGATCAGGCCCAGCTTTTCCATGAACGCGATCTGGCTGTCCAGAATCTGCGTGGCCAGGGCATCGCCCTTGGTCGCCTTGCGCCAGACCTCGGCTACCTGCTTGCGGGCCTGGCCAACGTCGGCCGGATCCAGCGAACTGACTTCCACCCCTTGCGCCTTGAAGGCGTCGATGGCCTTGCCGTCGGCCACCAGGATGTGCTGGCGCAAGGCGCTGGATACCTCACGAGCCGCTGTTGCCAGGGCAGCCTTGTGCGTCTCGGGCAAGGCCTTGTAGGCCGCCTGATTGGCGACGTAGCTGGTCGCGGTGGTCGGCTGGTGCGGCCCCGGCTGGATGATGTATTTGGCCACTTCCCCCAGGCCCGCTTCCTGATTGGCCGTCAGATCGCCCCGGTCCGCGATGTCGATCACGCCCTTGTCCAGGGCGGAGTAGACGTCCGCAGTCGCCAGCGGCGTCACGGCCACCCCCAGGGCACCCATGACTGCCGAAGCCAGCCCCACGAACCGTCCCTTCTTGTCCTTGAAATCGGCGATGGTCTTGATCGGCACCCTCGAATGGATGGGCTCGGCGCCATAGACGGTGGGCGCCACGTAGAACAGACCCGCCGGCGCATAAGCCTTGCGGGCCAGATCCAGGCCGCCGAGTTCATAGAACCAGGCTTCGTACTGATCGGACTCCGTGAACCCGAACGGAACGGTGCTGGTAAAGGCAAAGCTGGGGATCTTGCCGGCCTCATAGCCGTCGAAGGTCTTCATCATCTGGAAAGCGCCGCCCCGCACGGCGTCAAAAGCCTGGTTGGCGGGCACCAGTTGGCCGGCCGAGAACAGTTCGATCTCGAACTGCCCCCCCGTCAGCTCCGCCACACGCTTGACGAACATTTCCTCGAACTTCTGCGGCGTGGTGCCACCGTCCCACAAGGCCTGCATCCGCCATTTCACCTTGCCCTGCGCGTGCGCCGAGGTCGCGGCCCCGATGCCGACGCCGGCCAGGGAGCCCGCGCCCAGAACCTTGAGTACAGAACGCCGATTGAATGTCGTCATTGTCATCTCCATGAAAGCCGCCACCCCTGTCCCGGGGAGCGGAGAGCGGGCATTCACCCGCTTCATTGATCGTTATCGTGCTGCCCCATCCCGCCGGGCAGGTGAGTCCATGATAGGGAAGTGACGGGTACAATAAAAGGTACAGTTCACACTACTTATTGAAACCGTACCAGATTCTGACCCAAGACACTCCCGGACCGCCCCATGACCCGCATCGAAGCCGTCATCCAGCAGATCCTCCAGGGCATTGCCGCGGGCACCTGGCCGCCGGGCGCGCGCGTCTGGCCCATCCGCACCGCCGCCGCAGAATTGAAGGTCTCGAAAAACACGGTGGCCGAAGCCTACGACCGCATGGTGGCGCTCGGCCAGCTCGAAGCCCGCGTCGGCTCCGGCTACTACGTGCCTCGCACCACCCGGCGCGACCGGCTGCCCAAGGCCCTGTCCGTCGCCCAGGCGGTCGATGCTGCGTCGCTGCTGCGAGAGCAACTGATCCGGCAATACGAAGTCCGCATCGGCGAGGGACGCCCCCCGCACGACTGGGCGGGCAAGGTGGATTTTCATTTGCCGCTCGGTGCGCGTTCCCGATCCAGCGACAATGAAATACATGGCTACGGCAACCCCTGGGGATTCATCCGTCTGAGGGAGTACCTGTCGCGGAACCTGCGCGACCGCCAGATTCACACCGACCTCGACCACATCCTGACGACGATGGGGGCGAACCATGCGCTCGATCTGATCGCACGCCAGTTGCTCGAACCGGGCGATACCGTGCTGGTCGACAGCCCCGGCTACTACCCCCTGTTTGCCAAACTGCACCTCGGGGGGGTGCAGATCGTGGGCGTGCGGCGCCTGATCAACGGCCCCGACGTCGAAGACCTGAACGCCAAGGCCGCCCGGTATCGCCCGAAAATCTTCTTCACCCAGTCACAGGCGCACAATCCCACCGGCAGCGCGCTGACCCTGCCGGTCGGCCACCGTATCCTGCTGGCGGCCGCCCGGCACGACTTTCTGGTCGTGGAAGATGACCCTTTCGCCGACGTCCTGCCGGCCGACGCCCCCCGTCTGGCCAGTCTGGATCAACTGGAACGGGTCATTTACATCGGCACGTTCTCCAAAACCCTGTCAGCCGGGCTGCGGGTCGGCTATCTGGCTTGCAACGCCACACTGGCACGCGCACTGTGCGATTTGAAAATGCTCACCATCGCCAGTTCCGGTGACATCGCAGAGCGGATGCTCTACGAATTCATCGCCTCGGGCCAGTATCTGAAGCATCTCCGGAAGCTGCGCCACCGCATCACCCTGGCGACGGACCAGGCACTCGAAACCTTGCAGGCGCTCGATCTGGAAGTCTTCTGTGAACCCACGGGATGTTTTTATCTCTGGGCATACCTGCGGCCGGGCGATCACGAGGAAAGGCTGGTCCAGGAAGCCTCGGAACGCAACATCTTCATCGCGCCCGGCCGGTTGTTCACGCCCGACCGGCACAGTTCGCGTCCCGCCATGCGTCTGAACATCGCCTACGCGACTCACCCGAAATTCATCGCGTTCATGCGGCAGCGCTGATGGCGCCCCCGGCCCTTCGCCCAGAGAACCGGCCACCTGACGATCACCCGGTCCGATGGGTATAGTGGACCGATGTGCTCCATGAAAGGCGATGCGCGATGAACCGCCCCACTCTCCGGGCCAGACTGATGCTGGCCGCCTTGCTGGCCCTGCCACTCCCCACCGTTCAGGCGGCCCCGGAAAACGCCGGCCCTCTCCCCGTACACGAGGTCACGTCGTTCGCCATCCAGCGGATCGCCGCCTTTGACCGCCCCTGGGCGATCGCCTTCCTGCCTGACGGGCGCCTGATCGTCACCGAAAAGGCCGGCCGCATGCTCCTGGTCACCCAGGCCGGTGCCCAAACAGCCATCGATGGCGTGCCGGCGGTCTACGACCGGGGCCAGAACGGCCTGCTGGATGTGGTGCCCTCACCGGACTTCGAACGGGACCGCCTGCTGTATTTCACCCGCGTGGCGCCCGAGGATGGCGGCGGCGTGCTGATCCTGGCCCGCGCCCGGCTGGAGGAATCCGGCGGTCGCGCACACCTGCGGAATCGGGAGACGCTGTGGCGCCAGCAGCCTGCCAGCCGAGGTGGGCAGCCCGGCGGCATCATCGCCTTTTCGCCTGACGGACGGCACCTGTTCCTGACGGTCGGCGACCGGATGGAGCCTGAAACGGCCCAGGACCCCGATGCCGCCAGAGGCAAGATCCTGCGCATGAACCCGGACGGCTCCACCCCGCCGGACAACCCCATGGCCGGGCAGCCCGGTATCCGCGCGCTGACCTGGAGCACGGGCCACCGCAACCCCTACGGCCTGGCCTTCGCGCCGGACGGCACGTTGTGGGAGCACGAGATGGGACCACGCGGCGGCGATGAACTGAACCGGATCCGGCGCGGCGGCAACTACGGCTGGCCGGAGGTCTCGAACGGGGACCAGTACAGCGGCCGGCCCATCCCCCGGCACGCCACCCGCCCGGAATTCGACGCGCCCAGCCTGTACTGGACCCCGGTCATTGCCCCCGCGGGACTGACGTTCTACCAGGGCGCCGTCTTCCCCGCCTGGCAAGGCTCCGCCCTGATCGGAGGCCTGCGCAGCGAAGGCCTGGTGCGCGTGGTCTTCAAGGCGGACGGCGCCGCCCATCAGGCAGACCGCTGGTCGCTGGGCCGGCGCATCCGCGACGTGGCGGTGGCGCCCGACGGCGCGGTCTGGGTGATCGAGGATGGTGCGGACGCCGGCTTGCTGCGGCTTACGGCGAAATGAGCCGGGCAAGCCTCGCCGCACACGTCCAAAGCCTGCCTCGATACGGGACAGGCTTTTTTAATCAGTGCTTTGCAGTCAGTACAGCCAGAGCACGCTGACAATCGCCCAAAACAAAAAACGCACGGCTGAAAACCGTGCGTTTTTGTCGGAAAAGATGGTCGGGGTGACATGATTCGAACATGCGACTCCTACGTCCCGAACGTAGTACTCTACCAGGCTGAGCTACACCCCGACGGTGCTGCTATGACGAGCCATGGCATCTGATGAACCATGGCGGCCCCGGGATTTACAAAGGCCGATTTACAAAGACCCCTATCCCCGGCGCCTTCCCGTCAACGGGAAGATTTCAACGGTCGCGCTCGACCGCGAAAGCACAGAATTTTAGCAGAGTTTCCCGGTAAACGGAATTCGGGAAGGCGGACAGGGCTTCGCGGGCCAGATCGGCCTCGGCCTGAGCCGCCCGGCGGGTGTAATCCAGCGCATCGGTGGCGTGGATGGCGCGCGCCACGGCCTCGAAATCAGCGTCGCCGGTCTCGATGGCGTTGCGGATCAGACCGCGCTGTTCGGGGGTGCCGGTTTCCAGGACCCGGATCAGCGGCAGGGTGGGCTTGCCTTCGCGCAGGTCATCGCCCACGTTCTTGCCCAGGGCCTGGACGTCGCCGCTGTAGTCCAGCACGTCGTCGATCAACTGGAATGCCGTGCCGATATGGCGGCCGTAGGCGGCCGCAGCGGCCTCCTGTTCGGGCGTGGCGCCGGAAATGATGGCCCCCACCTGTGCGGCGGCCTCGAACAGCTTGGCGGTCTTGTAGCGTACGACCTGCAGGTAGCGGTCCAGCGACACGTCCGGGTCATGCACGTTCAGCAACTGCAGGACCTCGCCTTCGGCGATGATGGTGGTGGCCGCCGACAGCACCGCCATGGCGGCCATGGAGTCGGATTCGACCATCATCTCGAACGAGCGCGAATACAGGTAATCGCCCACCAGCACGCTGGCGGCATTGCCGAATACGGCGTTGGCCGTCTCGCGGCCACGGCGCATGTCGGACTCGTCGACCACGTCGTCGTGCAGCAGGGTGGCGGTGTGGATGAACTCGACCACGGCCGCGAGGCGGTGATGGTTGTCGCCCCGGTAACCCAGTGCGCCGGCCACCAGCAGCACCATGGCCGGGCGCATGCGCTTGCCGCCGGCACCGACGATGTAATCACCGATGGTGCGAATCAGGACGACTTCGGAATCCAGGCGGGTCCGGATGACGGCGTCGACCGACTGCATGTCGGACACGATGGGGGCGAACAATTCTGAGAAATTCAAGACGGACCCGAATACGGATGGGCGCCCGCCGGATGCGGCCGCAAAGAGCCAGATTATACTTTCCGCATCACATTCAGGAGAATTACGTGGCAGACGATCAATTGCAGGCGCTGATGAACCGGGCGATGGGCGTGCTGGCCCAGCTCGAAGCTTGGTTGCCGCCTGCCCCGCCCGCCATCGACTGGACGGCCCATGCCTACCGCTGGCAGCGCCGGGGCCAGCGCGGCTGGCTCGAAGCCGTGCGCCGCATCGCCCCCATCCATCTGGACGACTTGCAGCACGTGGACCGGCAAAAGGCCGTCCTGGAACGCAACACGCTGGCCTTCCTGCACGGCAAGCCGGCCAACAACGTCCTGATGACCGGCGCACGCGGCACGGGCAAAAGCTCGCTGGTCCGCGCACTGCTCGACGCGCACGCGGGCCAGGGCCTGCGTCTGATCGAGATCGACAAGTCCGATCTGGGCGACCTGGGCCAGATCATCGAACTCATCCATGGCCGTCCGGAACGCTATATCGTATTCTGCGACGACCTCTCCTTCGAGGAAGGCGAAGCCGGTTACAAGGCGCTGAAATCCGCACTGGACGGCTCGATCGCCTCGCCGGGGGACAATCTGCTGATCTACGCCACCTCGAACCGGCGCCACCTGATGCCCGAATACATGCACGAAAACCTGGAAGCCCAGCACCAGCCCGACGGCGAGATCCACCCGGGGGAAACAGTCGAGGAAAAGATCTCCCTGTCCGAACGCTTCGGCCTGTGGCTGTCGTTCTACCCCTTCGCCCAGGACGACTACCTGGACATCGTCGGCCACTGGCTGCGGGCCCATGGCTGCGGCGAGGCCCAGATCAAGGACGCCCGCACCGAGGCCTTGCAATGGACACTGGAACGCGGCTCCCGCTCCGGCCGGGTGGCCCGCCAGTTCGCACGTGATTGGGCGGCCCGACATGTCTGAATCCAAACCCTACATCCGCGTGGCCGCAGGCCTGATCATCGACTCCCGGGGCCGGCTGCTGCTGGGCCAGCGCCCCGAAGGCAAGGCCTGGCCCGGCTGGTGGGAATTCCCCGGCGGCAAGATCGAAGCCGGTGAAACCGTCGAACAGGCCCTGGTACGCGAACTGGACGAAGAACTGGGCATCCGCGCCACGCACGTCTATCCCTGGGTCGTGCACGTGCACGAATACCCCAAGACCATCGTCGAATTGGCCTTCTGCCAGGTGACCGCCTGGGAAGGCGAGCCGCACGGCCGCGAGAACCAGGCGCTGGACTGGGTGGACCCCTGGGAAATCCGCCTGGACGAATCCGAACACCCCATCGGCCCGGGCGGCGGTTCGCTGCTGCCGGCCGCCACCCCGCCGCTGCGTTGGTTGCGCCTGCCCACGCGCTACCGCATCAGCCAGATCGGCCATCCCGACCGGCTGGCCGGCTGGCTGGCCGATCTGCGACAGGAACTGCTGAGGGGGCTGCAATTGGTGCAGTTCCGCGAACCGGACTGGCAGGGCGACCCGGCTTCGCTGCGCGAGGCGTTCCTGGCGGTCCTGGCCCTGTGCCGCCAGCAGGGCGCGCGCTGCCTGGTCAACAGCACCCATCCGCCCGCCTGGTGGTCCGAAGCCGATGGCGTGCAACTGCGGGCGGCCGACGCGGCGCGCGTCCTGCAAAACGACACGCGCCCGCCGGGCTGGCTGGGGGTATCGGCCCACACGGCCGAAGACATCGAATGCGCGCGTCAGCTCCAGGCTGATTTCGTGGTGCTGGGTCACGCGCTGGACACGGACAGCCACCCTGGCCTCCCGTCCCTGGGCTGGGACCGGTTCCGCACCCTGGCGGACGCCGCCGGCCGGCCGGTCTTCGCCATCGGCGGCCAGTCGCTGGACACGCTGGACGCCGCGCGCCGGCACGGCGCGCACGGCATCGCCGCGATCCGGGGTCAGTTGGTGGAAATGTCCTCGGCGGAATAAGCGCCGCCCAAGGCGGCGATCAATTGCGTCGTCGCCGTCAGGCGCTGGGCGCGCACGTCCAGCGCGGTCTGCTCGGCGCTCAGTGCGCTGGTCTGGGCCTGGACCACGCTCAGGTAGTCCACCAGGCCTGCCTGGTATTGATTGGTGATCTGACGCAGGGTCTCGCGGGCCGCCGCCAGCGCCCGGTCACGGGCGGCCTGCTCCTCGACCAGCGCCTGCGACTGGACCAGAGCGTCCTCGACCTCGCGCAAGGCATCCAGCACGGTCTTGCGGTAGGCGGCCGCCTGAGCATCGTAAGCCGCGCGGGCGGAGGCCACGGCGGCGGCGCGCGCACCGCCGTCGAACAGACTCAGCGCCAGGGTCGGCCCCAGAGTCCAGAAGCGCGCAGGCGTCATGATCCACGAGGCGAACTCCGCCGCCCGATAACCGCCCTGGGCGCTGAGCGTCAGGTCGGGAAACCAGGCGGCCTGCGCCACGCCGATGCGCGCATTGGCCTGCGCCGCCCGCCGCTCGGCACCTGCCACGTCGGGGCGGCGCAGCAGCAGGGCCGAGGGCACGCCCACCGGCACGTCGGGCACCGCCGGCAGGCTGGCGCCGCCGGACAGCAGAAAGCTCGCCGGCGTCTGGCCCAGCAGCACGGCGATGGCATGGATCTGCTGCTCGCGCTGCCAGCCCAGGCGGATGCGCTGAGCACGGGCCTGGTCCAGTTGCACGGAGGCCGCCGCCACATCGGCCGGCGACGCCACGCCCGCCGCCAGTCGGTTGCGCGTCATCTCCAGCGCGCGTGCATATTCATCCAGTGTGCGGGCCAGCAGCGCGTCCTGCAACTGGCTGGAACGCACCCCGAAATAGGCTTGCGCCAAGGTGGACCGCAGGCTCAGGCGCATGGCGTCCAGGTCGGCGACGCTGGCCTGTTCTCCGGCCCGGGCCGCCTCCACGTCGCGCCGCACACGCCCCCACAGATCGACTTCCCAACTGGCCGTGGCCGACAGGCCGTAGGTGCTGGCGGGATTGCCCGCCTGGGACACGCCCTGCCCCGCCCGGGTCAAGGCCGCCGATGCGCCCAGCGTCGGGAACAGGCCGGCACGCGCCGAATCCAGCGCGGCATGGGCTTGCCGGAACTGGGCTTCGGCCTGGGCCAGATCCAGGTTCCCCTTCTGCATGCGGTCCATCAGATCGTCCAGGACGCCATCCCCAAACAGGGTCCACCAGTCGGCCGGCAGTGCACGCGGCGGGGTATCGGCCGGAATCCAGCGGCCCTCGGGCGCATGCGCGTAGGCTGCCCCGACGTCCTGGGCGGGCCGCTGATAGTCGGGGCCGACGGCACAAGCGGCCAGGGACAAGGCCGCCACCACGCCCAGCAGGCCTCGCACCGCGCGGCGGGCGGACGTCACGGCGCAGCATGCGCCAGGGGGCGGAGACACTCGATCAACCATGAGGGGCAGGTTCCTGTTGCGGCGGAATGGAGGCACGGCGACGGGAGCCACGCAGGCGATCCAGGCTCAGATAGACGACGGGCGTAGTGTAGAGCGTGAGCACCTGGCTGACCAACAGACCGCCGAAGATCGTCAGCCCCAGGGGCTGGCGCATTTCGACCCCCGCCCCTGTCGCCAACAGCAGCGGCAGCGCGCCCAGCATGGCCGACAGCGTCGTCATCAGGATCGGCCGCAGGCGCGCCAGGCAGGCGCGGTAGATGGCCTCGCGCGGGTCCAGGCCCTCGCGGCGCTGCGCCTGCAGGGCGAAATCCACCATCATGATGGCGTTTTTCTTGACGATGCCGATCAGCAGGAACACGCCGATCAGCGCGATCAGGGTGAATTCCATGCCGACCAGCCGCAGGGCCAGCAGCGCGCCGACCCCCGCCGAGGGCAGCGTGGACAGAATGGTGATCGGGTGGATGGTGCTTTCGTACAGCATGCCCAGCACCAGGTACATGGCCACCAGCGCCGCCACCAGCATCCAGGGCTGCTGCGCCACCGCGTCGCGCATCATGCCGGCGCTCTGGTCCAGCCCCGCCTGCAGCTCCTGCGTCGGCAGGCTGATGCGCGCCACGGCCTGATCGATGGCCGCCAGCCCCTGATCCAGGGATACGCCGGGCGCCAGACCGAAGGACACCGAATCGGCCGCCAGCAGTCCCTCGTGATTGACCGCGCGCGGCGCGGTGCCCTCGGTGATCCGGGTAAAGGCCGTCAGGGGAACACGCTGACCGGCGGCATTGAGCACCTGCAGCGCCTGCAGAGAATGCAGGTCCTGGGCGTACTGGGGCTGCACCGCCATGACGACGTGATACTGGTTCAGATTGCCATACAGCACGGCCGCCTGCCGCTGGCTGAAGGCATTGTTCAGCACCCCCGCCAGATCGGCCATCTGCACGCCCAGACGCCGGGCTGCATCCCGGTCCACGACCAGTTCCACCCGGCGGCCCTTGTCTTCGACGTCGTCGTCCACGTCCACCAGTTCAGGCAGCGCGGCCAGGGCGTTGCGCACGCGCGGCAGCCATTGGCTCAGCAGCGCAAGGTCGCTGCCCATCAGCACGTACGAATAGGAGCCCGCCCGCGAGGAATGGCCGACGAAAATGTCCTGCTGCGGCACCAGGAACATGCGCGCCCCGGGCGTGTGCTCGAAGCGGGGCCGCAACCGGTTGACCACGTCGTTGGCGCTGGCAGTGCGCTCGCTCAGGGGTTTGAGCTGCACCTGGATGAAACTGGAGTTGCTGCCGCCCCGCCCGCCGGCATAGGCAGTGACGGTATCCACCGCCGGATCGGCCAGGAGCACGCGGCGGAACGCGTCCAGCCGGGTCTGGGTTTCGCCGAAGGACGTCCCCGTGTCGACGCGAAAGAAACCCATCAACTGGCCCGTGTCCTGCTGCGGGAAGAAGCCTTTGGGAATGCTGGCGTACAGGTACACGTTCAGGCCCACCGTGGCCAGCAGGAGCAGCAGGACGAGGCGCCCGTGATCCAGAGACCAGCGCAGCGAGCGCCGGTAGGCGGCCTCGCCCGCCTGGCCGCAGCGGTGCAGCCAGCGCCGCAACAGCCCCTGAGGAGGCGGTTCGTGCACGGCCGGGGCGCGCAGCAGGCGCGCCGCCATGACCGGGGTCAGCGTCACCGACACCAGCAGCGACACGGCGATGGTCACCGACAGGGTCACGGCGAATTCCTTGAACAGCCGCCCCACCAGGCCGCCCACCAGCCACAAGGGGATGAAGACGGCGATCAGCGACAGGCTCATGGCCAGCACGGTGAAGCCGACCTCGGTCACACCGCGCAGGGCGGCACGCGCCGGCCGCATGCCGCGTTCGATGTGGCGCATGATGTTTTCCAGCACCACGATGGCGTCGTCCACGACGAAGCCGGTGGCCACGATCAGCGCCATCAGGGAAATCGTGTTCAGGGTGAAGCCGAACCACCACATCAGACTGAACGCACTGACCAGCGAGGCCGGTACGGCGACAGCCGGGATCAGGGCGGCGCGCCAGTTGCCCAGAAAGGCCAGCACCACGGCCACCACCAGCACGACCGACAGCACCAGGGTCAGTTCGGCTTCGAACAGCGAGGCCCGGATGCTGGGCGTGCGGTCCTGGGCCACGGTCAGGCGCACCTGTTCCGGCAGCAGCGCCTGGAAGTCCGGCAGCAAGGCGCGGATGGCGTCCACGGTCTCGATGATGTTGGCGTCGGCCTGACGGCGGATGATCAGCAGCACGGCGGAACGATCGTTGAAATAGCCGACCTGGTTGGTGTCCTCGACCGAATCCTCGATCCGCGCCACGTCGCTCAGCCGCACAGGGCGGCCGTCGCGCCATTCCACGATCAGGGGGGCGTAGTCGGCGGCCTTGCGCAATTGCCAATCGGAATGAATCTGCCACTGGGTATCGTCGAGCCGGACCAGTCCGCCGGGACGCAGCGTATTCACGTCCTGCAACACTTGGCGCACACGATCCAGAGAGATCCCCATGGACTCCAGGGCCCGCGGGTTCACCAGCACGCGCACGGCCGGCAGCGAACTGCCCCCCACCGTCACCTGCCCCACTCCGGCCACTTGCGACAGCTTCTGCGACAGCACGGTGGAGGCCAGATCGTAGAGCTCGCCGCGCGTCGCGGTGTCCGAAGTCAGCGCCAGCGTCATGACGGGCGAAGACGAGGAATTCACCTTGCGGTAGGTCGGATTGTTGCGCATGCCCGAGGGCAGCATGGGCCGCGCGGCATTGATGGCCGCCTGGACGTCGCGCGCGGCGCTGTTGATGTCGCGGTCCAGCTCGAACATCAGCGAAATAGCGGTCTGGCCCTCGCTGCTGCGCGAACTCATGCTGTCGAGCCCGGCGATCGCGCCCAGAGACTGCTCCAGCGGCATGGCCACGCTGGAGGCCATGGTCTCGGGGCTGGCCCCCGGCAGCGAGGCCGACACCGAGATCATCGGGAAATCCACCTGCGGCAGCGGCGCCACCGGCAGGAAACGCAGCGCCAGCACCCCGGCCAGGACCAGCGCCAGGCACAGCAGGGACGTGCCCACCGGCCGGCGCAGGAACAAGGCGAAGAAACGCATGTCAGCCGCCCGCCGCCCGGCGGTGGCCCAGGCGTTCGAACAGCAGATAGATCACCGGGGTGGTGAACAGCGTCAGCACCTGGCTGCACAGCAGCCCTCCGACCATGGCCAGGCCCAGCGGCTGGCGCAGTTCAGCCCCCGACCCGGACGCCAGCATCAGCGGAATGGCGCTGAAAAAGGCCGCCAAAGTCGTCATCAGGATGGGCCGGAAGCGCAGCAAGGCGGCCTCGTGGATCGCCGCCTGCGGCCCCAGACCCCGTTCACGCTGGGCATCCAGCGCGAAATCGATCATCAGGATGGCGTTTTTCTTGACGATCCCGATCAGCAGGATGATGCCGATCACGCCGATCATGTCCAGTTCCGCCCCGCCCAGCCACAGCGCCAGCAGCGCCCCGATGGCCGCCGAGGGCAGCGTGGACAGAATGGTGACCGGATGGATCAGGCTTTCGTACAACACCCCCAGCACGATGTACATGGTCACCACGGCCGCCAGCAGCAGCCACAGCGTGCTGGACAGCGAGGCCTGGAAGGCCTGGGCCGCGCCCTGGAAACGGGCCTCGACCGACGCCGGCACACCCAGTGCCGCGCGCGTCGACTCGATGACCTGCACGGCGTCGGACAGGGCGGTGTCCGGCGCCAGGCTGAAGGACACGGTGGCAGCCGGGAACTGGTCCAGCCGCTGCACGGCCAGGGGCGTCAGCCCCGGTTCGAAGCGCGCCACGCTGGACAGCGGCGTGACCCCGCCCGAGGCCGTCGGCACGTGCAGATGCTCCAGGGCCACGGGGCCGCCGTCGAGCAGGTCGGCGCCGGCCTCCAGCACCACCCGGTACTGGGCCGACTGCGTGTAGATCGTGGAAATCAGCCGCTGGCCGAAGGCATCGTACAAGGCGTCGTCGATCGACGCCTGAGTGACGCCCAACCGCGCCGCCGCATCGCGGTCCACCATCACGGCCAGGGCCAGCCCCCGGTCCTGCAAGTCCCCGGCCACGTCGCGCAGTTCCGGCAACTCGCGCAACGCGTCCACCAGCCGGGGCGTCCACAACCCCAGCGCGGCCTCGTCCGGGCTGGACAGCGTCATCTGGAACTGGGCGCGGCTGACCTGGTCCTCGACGGACAGTTCCTGCACCGGCTGCAGCCAGGCCTCCAGGCCCACGACCGGCCGCAGAGCCGCCTGCAGGCGCTCGATCACGACATCCGCCCGCTCACGGCCCTCGGCCAGCGGTTTGAGCGTGATCTGCAGGCGCCCGGTGTTCAGCGTGGCATTGTCGCCATCGATGCCGATGAAGGAAGCCACCGACGCGACCGCCGGGTCGGCCAGCACCCGCTCGACGGCCTGCTGCTGCAGGCGGTGCATGACCTGGAACGAAGCCGACTGCGGCCCCTGGGTGATGGCCTGCACCATGCCCGTGTCCTGCTGCGGAAAGAAACCCTTGGGGATGGCGGCATACAGACCCGCCGTGACCAGCAGCGTCGCCACGACCGCCCACAGGGTCGCCCGCTGGTGCGCCAGCACCCATTGCAGCCCCCGGTCGTAGGCGGTGATCAGCCGCTCCATCCAGCGTTCTTCACGCCGCCCGGATATGCCATCCACCACGTCGCGGCCTGCATGCCGCTCCGATTCGTCAGGCACAGGACAGTCCGCAGTGGACTGTCCTGTGCCCTGTCTCATCCCCAGCATGCGCGCGCACATCATGGGCGTGAGCGTCAGGGAAATCAGCAGCGACAGCAGGATGGCCACGGCCAGGGTGACGGCGAATTCGCGAAACAGCCGCCCGACCACGTCGCCCATGAACAGCAGCGGGATCAGCACCGCGATCAGCGACAGGGTCAGCGACACCAGGGTGAAGCCGATCTGCTTGGCCCCGCGCAGCGCGGCCGCCATCGCAGTCTCGCCTTCCTCGATGTGGCGGGCGATGTTCTCGATCATGACGATGGCGTCGTCCACCACGAAGCCGGTGGCGATCGTCAACGCCATCAGGGTCAGATTGTTGATGCTGAAACCCAGCAGCGCCATCAGGGCGAACGTGCCGACCAGGGACAGCGGCACGACCACGCCGGGAATCAGGGTGGCCCGCCAGGTGCGCAGAAACACGAAGGTCACCGCCACCACCAAGGCGATGGCCAGCAGCATCTCGATCTGCACGTGGGCCACCGAATCGCGGATCGTCTGCGTGCGGTCCGACGCCACCTGCAGGTCCACACCGGTCGGCAGGGTGGCCCGCAGGCCGGGCAGCAGGGCCTGGACGCGGTCCACCACTTCGATCACATTGGCACCCGGCTGGCGCTGGATGTTCAGCAAAATCGCCGGAGTCTGACCGAACCAGGCGGCCTGATCGCGGTTTTCCGCCGCACGGTGCACCTGCGCCACGTCGCCCAGGCGCAGCGGCGCACCGTTCTCGTAGGCCAGGATCAGGCGCTCGTACTCGGCCGGGTCCTTGAGCTGATCATTGACGCTGATGGTGATCGAACGCTGCGGCCCGTCCAGATTGCCCTTGGGCTGGTTGACGTTCGACTGGGTCACGACTTTGCGCACGTCGGCCAGCGTCAGCTTGTGCGCGGCCAGGGCCTGGGGATCGACCTGGATACGCACGGCCGGCCGCTGTCCCCCCGCCACGCTGACCAGCCCGACGCCGCTGATCTGGGACAGCTTTTGCACCACGCGCACCTCGATCAGATCGCGCACCTGGGGCAGCGGCAGCGTGGGGGACATGATCGCCAGCGTCATCACCGGCGCGTCGGCCGGATTGATCTTGCTGTAGATCGGCGGCGAAGGCATGTCCGAAGGCAGCAGGTTCGAGGCCGCGTTGATGGCCGCCTGCACTTCCTGTTCAGCCACGTCCAGCGGCAGGCCCAGGTCGAAGCGCAAAGTGATGCGCGACGAGCCCCCCGAACTGGTGGACAGCATCTGCGACAGGCCCGGCATCTGGCCGAACTGACGCTCCAGCGGCGAAGTCACCAGCGCGGCCATGACGCCCGGCCCGGCCCCTGGATACAGGGTCGTGACCTGGATGGTGGGGAAATCGACCTGGGGCAGCGCCGACACCGGCAGTTCGCGGTAGGCCAGCAAGCCCGCCAACGCCAGCGCGACCATCGCCAGGGTCGTGGCGACCGGCCGCAGAATGAACAGGCGCGACAGGTTCACGAAGCCGGACCCCGGCGCGGCTTCGCCGATCCGGTCGTCGCCTGGGCGGCCGTTGCTGCATCGGCCTTGGCGGCAGGCTGGGCCGGGCTGCCGGCCACACCGCCCGCAGCCTCGGGCGCGACGATCTCCACGTCGCTGCCGTCGCGCAGCCGGTCCGTGCCTTCGACCACCACCGTGTCGCCCGCCTGCAGCCCGGATTCGATCACCACCCGCTCGCTGTCATCGACCCCGGTCACGACCGGCACGACCCGGGCCTTGTTTTCGGCATCCACCCGATAGACGTATTCGCCCTGCGAGCCGCGCTGCACCGCCCGCAGGGGCAGCGTCACCCCCTCCTGCGTGCCCAGGCGCAGGCGGACCTGGACGAACTGGTTGGGAAACAGCGATTCGTCGGCGTTGTCGAAGCGGGCCTTGAGCTGGACGGTGCCGGTCGCCACGTCGATCTGATTGTCCACCGCCACCAAGGCCCCGCTGGCCAGCGCCGTCCCGGCGGCGTCGCTGAACAGACGCGTCTGCAGGCCCGGCGTGGCGCGGCGCGCTTCCAGCAAAGCCTGCAACCGTGTCTGGGGAATGGAGAAGATCACGTCGATCGGCCGGCTCTGCGTCAACACCACCAGACCGTCGGTGTCCGACGCCCGGATCATATTGCCCACATCGACCTTGCGCAGACCCAGGCGGCCGTCGACGGGAGCGCGGATCTCGGTGTAGCCGAGCTGCAGGCGGGCATTGTCCACGGTTGCCTGATCCGATTTCGCCTGCCCCTGCAGTTCGCGCACCTGAGCGCGGGCGGCCTCCAGTTGCTGGCGCGCCACCGAATTCTGCTTGAACAATTGCTCGTACCGTGCCAGGTCGCGGCGCGCCTGATCCAGTTGGGCCGCATGCTGCATCTGCTGGCCCAGGGCCTGATCCAGTTGGACGCGGAAGGGCTGGGGATCGATCACCGCCAGCACCTCATCGGCCTGCACCGCCTGACCATCGGCAAAATTCACCGATTGCAGCGGACCGTCCACACGCGCACGAATGGTGACGGTCGCCAGCGGCGTCACGGTGCCCAGCGCCCGCAGGGTGCGGTCGATCCGGCCAGGCGCAGCCTGGGCGACGGATACCGGCGTCGCCTGACCGCCCATCCGGAAACCCCGCCCACCGGGACCACCCGGACCATTGGCGGCGCCCGGCCAGAAGTACCACAGGGCGAACACCATCAGCCCGCAGGCCGCCGCCCACACCAGAATCCTGCGGCGCGTCCGTCGGGGTCGCGTCGTTGTGTTGGTCATGATGGGGTCCTACAGATTGCAGCGGGCCAGGCGGAACGCCACGTCGCGGTTGACCGGCTGGGGCTTGATTGTGTTGTCCTGGGCGGAGAACCGGACCCAGATGACGTATTTGTTGGCGCTGACTTCCGGAAAGATGCCCAGGGACGGATCGACCCAGACGCGCAGCAGCTGGAAGGACTTGCCGCCCAGCATTTCCTGATAGGCCCCCTGGCTGGCCAACTGGTCGCGGGCATCACCGGCATCGCGCAGCAGATGCAGGATCAGTGCCATGGCCCGATGCAGCGGCATCAACGGCTCGATCCAGCCACGCAGATCGGCGGTCCGCGCATCGGCCGGCTTCAACTGCCAGGAGTAATAAGAAGGCATGTCCACGGGCGAGGATCCACCCGGCACCGTGATCCGGCCGCGCAGGCTGGCAAGCCATTCGTTGTCGCGCAGGCACTGGCCGATGCGGCCCTGGCCGGCGAGCGCGGCGGACACGGACTGGATTTCCGCCAGGAGCTTGTCCAGCGTGACGCCGTCGACACCGGGATGTTCGCGCAAGGCCGACAGGGCCGAACGATGACGATCCATGTCCTGGAGCACGGCCGTACGGACGTCGGCGCGTTCGCAAATGTCCAGCAGATCGAACAGCGTGGTCATGGCGATCTGGTGGCAATGGGCGTCTTCGCCCTGCGCGAAGAAAAACAGACGATCGAACAGGTATTCGACCCTCAGCAGGGTGCGTACACGTTCATTGCAGGGATACTCGTACAGAATCACGCGCAAAAGACCCTATCCATGAGTGGTGCGCCCATCCGCCGGACGGGAAGCGCGGTCGTACCAGGCCTGGTGAAGCTGGAGCACGCGGCGGTGCAGCGTGTCCAGATCAGTCGAGTCATCATTGACGATGATGTCGTCGGCTGCCGCCAAGCGATCCGCCCTGGACGCTTGAGCGGACATAATACGCTCAATGGTCTCGCGCGTCAGCCCGCTGCGTGCCTGGACCCGGCGCACCTGGGTCTCGGGATCGCAGTCGACCACGCAAATGCGGTCCACCCGTTCGCGCCAGCGGCCGGACTCGACCAGCAAAGGCACGACGAACACCTGATAGTCTCCCCGGGCCTGTGCCGCCTGATCGCGCACCGCCCGGTCGATCAAAGGGTGGAGCACGGATTCCAGTTGCCGCCGCGCCGCCGGATCGCCAAAGGCACGCGCGCGCATCCAGGCCCGGTCCAGGGCGCCGTCCGGCCCGATCGCCTCGGCGCCGAAGGCCGCCCGCAGCGGCTCGATCGCGGCACCGCCCGACGCGGTAAGCGCGTGCGCAATCTGGTCGGTATCGATGACCGCCGCACCCCACTCGGCCAGCCAGTCGGCCACCTGGGACTTGCCCGAGCCGATGCCCCCGGTCAGGCCGATGGAAAACATGGCATTCCCCGCAATCAATGTGGAATCACGACTGTACCGCACCTGCGGCGCACATCCATGCCAGCAGCCATGCACCGGCTGCCAGCGCAATGCAGGGGCCGAAGGGATAGGACCGGTGCCAGCCGCCGCGCCGGACGAGCGCCCAGGCCAGCCCCAGCACGCAGGCCAGCCAGAGGATGCCGGTCATGGCTTCCCATCCCAGCCAGCCCGCCAACGCGGCCAGACACTTCACGTCGCCGCCGCCAAAACCATCCCGCCCACGCACACGGCAATACAGCCACGCCAGACTGGCCAGGCCCGCCCAGACTAGGGCGGACGCGCCGGCGGCAGCGACAACGCCCTGAGCGCCCCACAGCCAGCCGGCCGCCATCAGCGGCAGGGTCAGTGCATCCGGCAGCAAGCCGCTGCGCGCATCGATCCAGGCCAGCGCGGCGAGCGCAAGAATCAGCGGCACGAACCCGGCACCGCCATCCGAGGCCAGCACACCGGCCGCTGATCCCAGCAGCGCCGCCGTCGCTCCGTCCCGAGCCGGCTGCCAGGGCCAAAACGGCGCGTCGGCCAACGAGACCCACAGCGTGCGCGCCGTGGGCGGCGCACCCGCATCCAGACGATCCGCATAGTTCCGGGCCCAGCGACCCAGCACAAGGCCCACGCACACGCCCGCCGCCACGGCCAGCCCGACGGCATTCCAGTCGACAGAGCCCCTCGCCCCGGCGACCGGAAGCGCCAACCGCCGGAACAGATCTGCGGCGCCCACGGCCATCATCCCGCATCCCATCGCCAAGCCCCCCGCAAATGCGTAGAATGGCGGCTTCACGATCCTGTTCGCTCCGACCATGCCGCGCGTCCTTTCCCACACGATTCCCCGCCTGTTCAGCCTGGGGCTGCTGGCCCTGCTGGCCGCTTGCGCCCAGCAGCGCGAACCCGGCTTCTACGACGTCGCACGCGGCGATACGGTGTCCGACGCCCGGCACCGCGCCCAGGGCGATGCCGGCACGGTCGCGCCTGCACAGTTGCAATTTGGATTTGGCGCCGACAGCCAGAAGAAACCGGCATCGGATTCCAGCGCCGCCCAGCCAGCCGGCCCCGGCACATCGGATGCCGCCGGGCAGGCTGCTCACCCGGCCAGCATGGGGAAGCAGATCCCCCAGGAGTTGACCGAAACCCGCACCTATCTGGGCACCATCGCCTGCCCCGCCGGACAGCAGGCCTGCCCGCCGCGCCGCATGACCCTGACCCTCGCGCCGGACGGCCAGTGGCGCGCGCGCAGCACGCCGCTGGACGGCACGGCCGCCACAACGTCGATGGGTTGCTGGAATCTGATTTCGACCGCGCCGACCGGCATCGTGCTGCAGACCGGCGATCAGGCCCGCGCCACGCTGGAATTCATCCAGTCCAACGTCTTGCGCCTGACACGACTGGACGGCCGGGCCCCCTTGCTGGAATCCCGGCTGACCCGCCAGGCGGATATCGACCCCATCCAGGAGTTGGCTGGGAAGCCGGCTCAAGCCTGCAACATGCAATAAGCCCGGGCGCCAAGGCGGCCCCGGCAGCAGACGGGCCGGGATTGCCTGCGCCGGCGCCCGGCTTGTGCGGGCGACTGGACAGGCAATACAGAGTCAGTTCGACCACATTGCGCACGCGTAATTTCCGGAAGATCCGTGCCCGATGGGCTTCGACCGTGCGCTCCGTGACCCCGAGTTCGACGGCAATGTATTTATTGGACCGACCGCATGTGAGGTAGTCCGTCACTTCCTGTTCCCGGACTGTCAGGCAGCCCAGCGGCGTTTCGCCAACGCCCGGGTATTCTCGGATCGAATCGCTGTACTGCATGAGGGCTCCCCCTGTATCTTTTGATTTAAGGGGATTCTGCATGACCCCGTCAGGGGCCGCACCTGTCAACTCTGACAGTTTGCCGCACCGCCGCGAAATCCACGCCCGGGCACCTGCGGCAGCAGGGCTAGAACTCCAGATTGTCGATCAGCCGCGTCACGCCCAGACGGGCGGCCGCCAGCACGACCAGAGGCTCGCCGTCGTGGATTTCCTGAACGGTGGGGGGCAGCAGATCGCGCTGGCGGCGCACGGCAACGTAATCGGGATCCCAGCCACGCTCGCGCAGAGTCCGCATGGCCTGGCCTTCCGCCGTGGCGGCATCCGCACCGTCAGTCCGGATCTGGTCGCGCACCCGCTGCAGCAAGCCATACAGATTGGGGGCCTCGGCCCGCTCCTGCACGCTCAGGTACCGGTTGCGCGAGGACATCGCCAGGCCATCGGGATCGCGCACGGTCTCGTGGGCGAGGATCTCGACGGGCAACTGGAACTGGCGGCACATGGCGCGCACCACCATCAGTTGCTGGTAGTCTTTTTTGCCGAATACGGCCACGCGCGGCTGGACACAGGAAAACAGCTTCAACACCACCGTGCTGACGCCCATGAAGAA
Source organism: Castellaniella sp. (assembly GCF_049650445.1). GTDB lineage: Bacteria > Pseudomonadota > Gammaproteobacteria > Burkholderiales > Burkholderiaceae_B > Castellaniella. The sequence goes on from NZ_JBASAD010000027.1 coordinate 56,947, forward strand.
GTCGGGCCGGAATTCGCCCTCCAGGATCTTGCCCAGGGATTCACTGGGCTGGATGCGGAAATTCTGCGGCTCGGGGTACAGCTCGCGCTCATCGGGCGCGAACAGCACGTAGACGTCGCGCTCGGCTTCGAGCTTGGCGATGTCCTCGGCCAGGGTGCGGGGATAGCGGTCAAAGTCCTCGTTCGGACCGAACTGCAGCCGATTGACGAAAATGCTGGCGACCACCGGGTCGCCGTGCTGGCGCGCCAGCCGCATCAGCGACAGGTGAGCGGCATGCAGATTGCCCATGGTGGGCACGAAGGCCACGCGCAATTGGCCGCGTAGCTGATCGCGCAATGCCTCGATGGAATGAACGACTTTCACAGGGGATTCTCCGGCGCGCAGGCTCAGGCCGAGCGCGTATAGGACAGTCTGACGTACAGCGGCGCGTAAGGCGCCGCCTGAGTGATTTCCAACAGGGATTCGCGGGCCAGCTCCAGCAGCGCCAGGAAGTGGACCACGATGACGGCAGCCGGTTCGCCCATGTGGACGCGCTCCAGGAACAGTTCGGTGAACTCCATGAAGCGCACGTCCGACAGACGGCGCAGAATGTGGCTCATGTGGTCGCGCACGGACAGTTGTTCACGGGTGATGCGGTGGCTGGCATTCAGGCGCGCCCGATGCAGGATCGCTGACCAGGCCTCGCGCAGATCATCCGCCGAAACCTCGGGCAGCAGCCGTGCGGCCTCGAAGTCGGCCGTGGCGTGGGCCACCTGAAAGTCGCGCCCCACGCGCGGCATGTCATCCAGTCGCCGGGCCGCCAGCTTCATGCGTTCGTATTCCAGCAGGCGGCGCACCAGTTCGGCACGCGGGTCCTCGGCTTCTGCACCGCTGTCGGACTGGCGCACCGGCAGCAACATGCGCGACTTGATCTCGATCAGCAGCGCCGCCATCAGCAGGTATTCGCCCGCCAGTTCCAGATTCGATTGCCGCACCTGCTCGACATAGGCCAGGTACTGGGCAGTCACCTCGGCCATGGGGATGTCCAGCACGTTGAAATTCTGCTTGCGGATCAGGTAGAGCAGCAGATCCAGCGGCCCTTCGAAGGCTTCCAGGAAGACTTCGAGCGCGTCAGGCGGGATATAGAGATCCTGAGGGATGGCGAACAGCGGCTCGCCGTACAGGCGCGCCAAAGCGACGTGATCGATCACGTCGGGGGTGCTGTCCTCGGCAGGCGCCATCAGGGCGTCCAGCCCGGGATCGGGCGGCCGGGGCGGCATGAGGCCTGGTCAGGCCTTCTGGTAGTAGACGTAGGGATCCTGGGCCACGCGGGCCGCCCGGAAGCCTTCCTGCTGCTCTGTGTTCAGATCCTTGTCCCAGAGACGGGCACGGCCGGCGAACTGGCGCTCGTCGGTGCCGGGGTGATCCGATTTGTACTGGTTCAGGAACTGGGTCAGTTCCGAGGTGAAGTTGTTTGCCATAATAGTGCCGTAGCCGATCTCCATGACCGATGGGCCCCAAGTTTACTGCACTCGGCCCGATCCAGTCCGCCCATGCCCGAATCCCCGCCCCGCGCTCCCGCTTCGCCCGCCGCCACGTCCCGAGAGATCCGGATGATCCCTTTCATCGTGGGCTGCGCGCTGTTCATGCAGATGCTCGATTCCACGGTCGTGGCGACCGCCCTGCCCACCATGGCGCTGGAGTTCGGCACCACGGTGGTCCACATGAACGTCACCATCACGTCCTACCTGCTGGCCACGGCGGTGTTCGTGCCCATCAGCGGCTGGGCGGCGGACCGGTTCGGCGCGCGCGCCGTATTTCTGGCGGCCATCGTGCTGTTCACGCTCAGTTCGGTCGCCTGCGCGGTCAGCGGCACCCTGCCCCAACTGGTGACCGCCCGGGTCGTGCAGGGCGCCGCCGGCGCCATGATGGTGCCGGTCGGGCGCATCATCCTGCTGCGCCGCGTCCCCAAGGCGGAACTGCTCAAGGCCATGGCCTTTCTGACCATCCCTGCCCTGTTGGGACCCGTCATCGGCCCGCCGGTCGGCGGTTTCCTGGTCACCTACGCGTCCTGGCACTGGATCTTCCTGATCAATATTCCCGTGGGCGCCCTGGGCATCGTCATGGTGCGGCGCTGGATCGCCCGTGACGTGCCCGACAGCCGGCCCCGGCTGGACACCGTGGGCTTTCTGCTCAGCGGCGGTGCCATGGCGGCCCTGATGACCGGCCTGGAGGCTGCCGGCCACGGCAGTCTGGGCGTCTGGCCGACGCTGGGCCTGCTGGCCCTGGGCCTGGGCTGTGGCGTCCTGTACATCCGCCATGCCCGCCATGTCACCTATCCCATCCTCGACCTGAGCCTGCTGCGCGTCCAGACCTTCGCCGTGTCCGTGCTGGGCGGCAATCTGTGCCGCTTCTCGATCGGCGCCTCACCCTTTCTGCTGGCCATTCTGCTGCAGGTGGGCTTCGGCCTGTCGGCGTTTTCGGCCGGGATGATCACCTTTACCTCGGCCGCCGGAGCGATGCTGATGAAACTGGCGGCCACGCCCATCGTGCGCCGCTTCGGCTTTCGCCGCGTGCTGGTCGCCAACGCACTGATCGCGGCGGCCTTCATCGCGGCCTGCGCCCTGTTCCAGAAAGACACGCCGGTCTGGGCCATGGTGGCGGTTCTGCTGACCGGAGGCTTCTTCCGTTCGCTGCAGTTCACCGCCGTCAACGCCCTGACCTACGCCGACCTGGATTCCGCCCAGATGAGCCGCGCCAGCAGCTTCTCCGCCACGGCTCAGCAACTGGGCATCAGCCTGGGGGTTGCCTGCGCGGCGATGACGTTGAATCTCAGCATGACCTTGCGCGGCGGCGTCGAGGCCGACCGCATCGACGTGATGTGGGGCTTTGCGATCATCGCCCTGATCGTGGCTGCCTCGGCGCTGTCCTTCCGGCGCCTGCCGGCGCGTGCGGGCAACCAGTTGCGGGCCCGGAGCTGAGCGACCGGCCTAGTCGTCCAGCAGCATCACCAGCTTGCAGTCCGGCCGGATCGCCAGGCGGAAGGTGAACTGCCGGAAACGCAGCCGCCCATCCGCCGGGTGCTGGAATTCGCGCAGACCGCCTTCCCGGTCCACCACGACCTGGCGCGTCCAGGCCCGGGCGAACAAGGGGCTGCCGGCCTGCAATTCGGCGACCAGGGCCTCGATGCCCGATTCGCCCGCCAACGCCGCCACGTCGGCGCGGAATTCAGCCACCACCCGGCTGGCGCGCTCTTCCCAATCCACCACCAGCGTGCGCGCGGCCGGGTCCAGGAAGATGTAGCGCAGCAGATTGGGCTGACCCCGCGCGGGCCAGCCGTCGAAAACCCGCAACAAGGCGGCATTGCAGGCCAGTACGTTCCAGGACTGATCCAGCACGTAGGCGGGGCAGCGGATGCTGTCGACGCAATCCTGCAGGCCATCCGGCAGGGCGATCGCGTCCAGGCGGCCGGCCTCCGGGTCGGCGCATTCGGCCAGGCTGAACAAATAGTGCCGCTCGGCGCGTGCCAGCCGCAGGGCCTCGGCCAGGCGGCTCCAGACGTCCACGGACACGGACACCTCGCGTCCCTGTTCGATCCAGGTGTACCAGGTGGTGCTGATGCCGCACAACTGGGCGATTTCCTCACGCCGCAGGCCTGGCGTGCGGCGACGGACGCCGGGGGGCAGGCCGTGATCGGCGGGCGCGACGCGCGCCCGGGCACTGCGCAAAAAGGCGCCCAGCTCCCGGCGCCGCGCCGCGTCATCGCGCGGCATCGCCGGCCCCCATCACCGCAGCACGCTGGCCAGAGTGCGGCGCACGTCTTCCTCGTCGCGGCCCGTGCGACGGACGTAATCGTCGACCTGATCGGCCGCGATGTTGCCGACGTTGAAATACTGGGCCTGCGGATGGCTGAAGTAAAAGCCGCTGACGCTGGAGGCCGGCATCATGGCAAACCCCTCGGTCAGTTGCATGCCGATCTCGCCGCAGTCCAGCAGGTCGAACATGTCCCGTTTGACGATGTGTTCCGGGCAGGCCGGGTAGCCGGGCGCGGGACGGATGCCCTGGTATTGCTCGTCGATGATCGCCTCGTTGGCCAGAGATTCGTCGGGCACGTAGCCCCACAAGTCGCGACGCACCCGGGCGTGCAGGGTCTCGGCGAAACCCTCGGCCAGGCGGTCGGCCAGGGCCTTCAACATGATCACGGAATAGTCGTCTCCGGCGTCCTGGAACTGCTTTTCGTACTTTTCGATGCCGAGCCCACCCGTGACCGCGAACATGCCGATGTAGTCGATCACGCCCGAGTCCCTGGGCGCGATGAAGTCAGCCAGGCATTTGTTGTCCACCCCGTCGCGCTTGGCCGTCTGCTGGCGCACGCCGCGCCAGGTCAGCAGGACTTCGCTGCGGGTCTCGTCGCGGTAGATCTCGATATCGTCGTCGTTGATGCTGTTGGCCGGGTAGAAGGCGACGATGCCGTTGGCCGTCAGCCAGCGGCCTTCGACGATGCGCTTCATCATGGCCTGGCCTTCCGCATAGAGCTTGGTGGCTTCCTCGCCCACGACCTTGTCGGTCAGGATGGCCGGAAACTGTGCCATCAGGCCCCAGGACTGAAAGAACGGCGTCCAGTCCAGGAATTTCAGGATCTCATGCAGATCGTAATGCTTGAAGGTGCGCCGGCCGATGAATTTGGGCCGGGGCGGCGTGTAGTTCGCCCAGTCGATTTTCGGCTTGGCCGCCCGCGCCTGCTCGATGGTCAACATCGGCGTGGCCTGGCGATTGGCGTGGCGATGGCGCACCAGCTCGTACTCGTCGGCGACGCTCTTCAGGTACGTCCCGACCTGATCGGACATCAGGCTGGTGGCCACGCCCACCGAGCGGCTGGCGTCGGGGACGTAAATCACCGGACCTTCGTAGTTGGGCGCGATCTTCACGGCCGTGTGCACCTTGCTGGTGGTGGCGCCGCCCACCAGCAAGGGGATGTTGCGCTCACGGAAGTACGGGTCGCGCTGCATCTCGGAGGCCACGTAGGCCATTTCTTCCAGGCTGGGCGTGATCAGGCCCGACAGGCCCACCATGTCCGCCCCGACTTCCTTGGCCATGTCCAGGATCTTGGCGCACGGCACCATGACCCCCATATTGACGACCTCGAAGTTGTTGCACTGCAGGACGACGGTGACGATGTTCTTGCCGATGTCGTGCACATCGCCCTTGACCGTGGCGATGACCATCTTGCCCTTGGAGCGCACGTCGCCGCCGGCTTCTTCCAGCAGGCGTTTTTCTTCCTCGATGAAAGGCAGCAGATGCGCCACGGCCTGCTTCATCACGCGCGCGGATTTCACCACCTGCGGCAGGAACATCTTGCCCGCACCGAACAGGTCGCCCACGACGTTCATGCCGTCCATCAGCGGCCCTTCGATGACTTCGATGGTGCGCCCGCCGGCCGCATCGATTTCGACGCGGACTTCTTCCGTGTCTTCGACGATGAAGGTCGTGATGCCATGCACCAGCGAATGGGTCAGGCGCTCGCGCACCGTGCCCTGGCGCCACGTCAGGTCTTCTTCTTTTTTCCTGCCCGCGCCGCGCAGGGTGTCCGCCAGTTCGACCAGGCGCTCGGTGGGCGTGCGCTCGTCGGCCGGATCAGTCCTGCCCAGCGGTTCCTCGCGGTTGAAGACGACGTCCTCGATCAGATCCCGCACCTTGGGATCGAGCTCGGAATAGACGCCCAACTGTCCGGCGTTGACGATACCCATGGTCAGCCCGCGCCGGGTGGCGTAATACAGCACGACGGCGTGAATGGCCTCGCGCATGGCCTCGTTGCCCCGGAACGAGAAACTGACGTTCGAGATGCCGCCGGAGGTGCGGGCATGCGGCAGATTGTCCGTGATCCAGCCCACGCCCTCGATGAAATCCAGGCCGTAGCGGTTGTGCTCTTCCAGACCCGTGGCGATGGCGAAGACATTGGGGTCGAAAATGATGTCCTCGGGCGGGAACCCCACCTGATTGACCAGGACGTCGTAGGCTTTCGAACAGATATCGATGCGCCGCTGCAGATTGTCGGCCTGGCCATCCGTATCGAAGGCCATGACCACCACGGCGGCCCCGTACTTGCGACACAGTTTCGCCTGCTCGATGAAGGGTTCGACGCCCTCCTTCATGGAGATCGAGTTGACGATGCACTTGCCCTGCACGCAGCGCAGGCCGGCTTCGATGACCGGCCACTTGGAACTGTCGATCATCACCGGCACGCGGGAAATGTCGGGCTCGGACGCCAGCAGGTTCAGGAAACGCGGCATGAGGGCCAGGGCATCGAGCATGCCCTCGTCCATATTGATGTCGATGATCTGGGCGCCGTTTTCGACCTGCTGACGGGCGACGGTCAGAGCCTCGTCGAATTTTTCCTCGCGGATCAGGCGCAGGAACATCTTGCTGCCCGTCACGTTGGTGCGTTCGCCGACGTTGATGAACAGCGTGTCGCGGTCGAAATTCAGCGGCTCCAGGCCCGACAGGCGGGTCTTGATCGGGATGACCGGCGGCTGGCGATGCGGCAGGGTGAGCACCTTGCGGGCGATTTCACGGATATGATCCGGCGTCGTGCCGCAACAGCCGCCCACCACGTTCACCAGCCCGGCCTGGGCGAATTCCTCCAGCAGGCTGGAGGTGTCCTCAGGAGTCTCGTCAAAGCCGGTTTCCGCCATCGGGTTGGGCAGACCGGCGTTGGGATAGACGCAGACGTAGGTGTCGCAGATCTTGGACAGTTCCGCCACGTAGGGGCGCATCAGCGCCGCGCCCAGGGCGCAGTTCAGGCCGATGGTGACGGGTCGCGCGTGGCGGACGGAATTCCAGAAAGCCTCGACCGTCTGGCCCGACAGGATGCGTCCGGACGCGTCGGTCACCGTGCCGGAGATCATCACCGGCAGACGGATGCCGCGTTCCTCGAAAATGCTTTCGATGGCGAAGATGGCCGCCTTGGCGTTCAGCGTGTCGAAGATGGTCTCGATCAACAGCAGGTCCACGCCGCCGTCGAGCAGGCCATTGACCTGCTCGGTATAGGCCACACGCAGTTCTTCGAAGGTGACGTTGCGCGCGCCCGGATCGTTCACGTCCGGCGACAGGGATGCCGTCTTGGGCTGCGGCCCGACGGCCCCGGCCACGAAGCGCGGATGGTCGGGCGTCGCCACGGCATCACAGGCTTCGCGCGCCAGCCGCGCCGAGGCCACGTTCAGCTCATACCCCAGTTCCGGCAGGCCGTAATCACCCTGGGCCACGCGCGTGGCGCCGAAGGTATTGGTCTCGACCACGTCGGCGCCGGCTTCCAGGTAGGCCTGGTGGATTTCGCGGATCACATCGGGGCGCACCAGCGACAGCAATTCGTTATTGCCCTTCACGTCCCGGTCGTGACTGGCGAAGCGCTCGCCCCGGAAATCGGCCTCGGTCAGCTTGTAGCGCTGAATCATGGTGCCCATGGCCCCGTCCAGCACCACGATACGCTTGCCCAGCAGGCGCACGAACTCGGCGCCCCGGGTATAGGATTCGATGGGATAAGGCAGGGCAGGATAGGTCACGGGGCGATCCAGGCGGAAAGAGACAAACTTTCATTGTATCGCCGAGGGGTGCCGATCCGTCCTGCAGGCGTGGCGGCACGCCCTGCGGCGGGGTCTCAGTCCCCCCATGATAAAATCCGCCGCGAAACAGGTATGTCTTGCGCCGACCCGGCGCGAGACATTCAAACAGGAAACAAAGGGTTCGCCAGGGCTTATCGCCTGCGACTGAACCCGGATGTGCTGCCCCCGCAACGGTGCGCGCGCACGGCCTCCAGGCCGGTGCCCGCCAGCCCGATACTGGCCTGCTTCGACACCTGACCCGCCCGGCGTGGCCACCGCATCCCCATACATCCTGGCGGATCATGGCTCACGGGCGTTTTTCGATACCGGCGTGCGGGGACGCGCGCCACACAGGGCCTCTCATGTCGATCCCGTTCTCCCGGCGCAGCTTTGCAGCCGCCTGCTGTCTGTTCCCCCTGGCCGTCACGGCCCAAACCACCGCCTCCGACGCCGCCGTGCCGACGCTGAAGGACATCGTCGTCACCCCCAGCCGCAGCGCCGAGCCCCTGGCCGACGCCATCGGCGACGTCACCGTCATCGGGCCGGATCAACTGACCGAAGCGCGCGGCGACAGCATCGCCGAGATCATCGGGCGGGCGCCGGGGGTGCAGTTCATCTCCTATGGCGGCCCACAGACCGCAACCGGCCTGTTCATTCGTGGCGCAAACTCCAACCAGACGCTCGTCCTGATCGATGGCATGCGCATCAACGGATCAACAGCCGGCAGCATCAGCTTTCCCGCCATCGACCCCGCCATGATCGAGCGCATCGAAATCCTGCGCGGCGCAGCCAGCAGCCTGTACGGCTCGGACGCCATCGGCGGCGTGGTCAACATCATCACGAAAAAGGGTGCACAGGACCGGCCCCTGTCTGCCTGGGCGAACGTCGGTTACGGCTCTTATGAAACCGCCAAGTCCAGCCTGGGCCTGTCCGGCGCCAGCGACGGTTGGGATTACAGCTTTTCGACGAGCGCGGCGACCAGCCAGGGGGTTGACGCCCTGCGTCGGCGCAAGGCCAACAACAGTCTCATCGCAGGCTACTACCCCGACAAGGACGGCTACCGCAGTCATGCCGTTTCCGGCACACTCGGCTACCGCTGGGCCGAAGGTCACCGCATCGGCCTGACGGCCTACAACGGCTATACGAATGGCGACTACGACAATGAGTTCACGCCTTACCCGAACACCTACGCCATCGACCGCCAGCAAGCCTACAGCCTGGGCAGTACAGACCGCATCACGGACTGGTGGGAAAGTGATCTGCGATTCGGCTTCACCAAAGACAGCAACGACAATCGCAGCGACACGTCGAGCGTGTTCAGTTCGCTCAAACGCCACTACAGCTGGATCAATACCTTCAAACTGAATACCGATCACCGGATTTCCGTACTGCTGGAACACCAGGAAGAACGCGTCCAGAGCACGACGACACGATATGCACAGGATGCGCGCAATACCAATGCCGCAGCCCTGATCTACAAAGGCCGCATCGACCGCCTGCATACCCAGGCCAGCGTGCGCAACGACAATATTTCCGGCTACGGCAACCAGACGACCGGCAGCCTGGGCCTGGATTTCGATTTGACGGACGCCTGGCAAATCGGTGTGGCCGGCAACACGAGTTTTCATGCGCCCACATTCAATGATCTGTACTATCCCTTCGAGCTGTACACATGGGGCGGCTTTCCCACCGGTTCCTACACGGGCAATCCGGACCTGAAACCGGAAAAATCCCGGAATATCGAAGCCCACGTTCAATATCAGACCGCAGACACGCTTTTCCGAGCCACGATCTATCAAAACAAGATCCGGAACCTGATCGCCACCGATACGGCGGAAACAGCGCCTTGGTTTTATGCAACCACCATCCGGAACATCAACCAGGCCACCATCCGCGGCCTGACCCTGAGCGGCGAGCACACCTTGGGTGACACGACGATTCGTGCCAGTGCCGATTTCCTGGACCCGCGCAACGACACGCCGGCCTCTGGCGAAGGCACTCAACTCGTCCGCCGCGCCCGACAGGTCTTCCACGCCAGCATCGAGCACCGCATCCAGGCCTTGAAGCTGGGCGCGGAATACCAGTACACAGGAAATCGCTATGAAGACGCCGCCAACAAAACCCGCCTGGGCGGCTATTCCCTGGTCAACCTGACCGCCGCCTATGACTTCAGCAAATCCCTGGGTGTACAGGTGCGCTGGAACAACGTGCTGGACAAGGACTACGTGCTGGTGGACGGCTACAACACGCCGGGTTCCAACGTGTTCGTGAACCTGTCCTGGCGGATGTAGACATGCGAGGGCGGACGGCAGGCGGCTTCAGCGGGATGCGGCAACGCATCCTGGGTCTGGCGGCGGCCGCCTGTCTGTGCATCGGCACGGCCCGGGCTGCCTCCACCCCGCCCCGCATCATCACCCTCGCGCCCAACGCCACGGAACTGGTCTACGCCGCCGGTGCCGGCGCCGACATCGTCGGCACAGTCCTGCGCAGCGACTATCCCCCCGCAGCGCGCACCGTCCCGCGCGTGGGCGACGGCATCCAGTTCAGCGAGGAGCTCATCCTGACCCTGCGCCCGACCCTGGTGATCGGCTGGCAGCCCTCCGACGGCACGCGATCCCTGGCGCAACGCCTGGCGCCACTGGACGTCCCCCTGATCTACGTCGACCCGAAATCACTGGACGACATCCCCGGACTGATCCGCGACCTGGGCGCACGCCTGGGCACCCGATCCGCAGCGGACCAGGCTGCACACGCCCTGGAACGCCGCATCCGCGCTCTGCAACCGGCACCGCCCCCACCCCAGACCGTCTTCATCGAAATCAGCACCGACCCGCTGTACACCCTGGGCCGCGATCCCTTGATCAACGATCTGCTGGCGCGCTGCGGCGGCGTCAATCCCTACGCCGGCCGCGCCATCGCCGCACCGCAGGTCAGCGTGGAATCGGTCCTGCACTTGAACCCGCAGGTGCTGCTCGTGTCGCCCTACGGCCGCGACACCTTGGACGCACAACGGGCCTGGTGGGCGCAACACGGCCTGACTGCGGCCCGCACCGGCCGCATCTACGCGATTGACGCCGACCAACTGCACCGGCCGGGGCCTCGACTGGTGGACGCAGCGGAAGCGATCTGCGCAGACTTGCGCGACAGCCGCGCCCGGCCGTGACGGCGCCGGGCGCGTCCCGGCGCCTGCTGCCCGATCAATTCCCCAGGAATACGTCCGCGCGATCAGGGGCTGCGGGCTTGGCGGGGCCCGAACGCGCCCTCTTGGGCGGGGCCTTGCCGGCCGGCTTCTTGTCGGTCTTGCGCACGACGTATTCCGTATCGGCCGTCAGCGTGCCCGTGGCCATCTTCAGGAAGGCGAACTTGGGTTTGACCTCGCCCACCGTGCCCAGGCCGATTTCGGTTTCCATCGAACCCAGGGACTCGCCACTCTGCGGATCGGTCAGTTCCTCGCCCACCTGGAAGACGGCATAGGTCTCACCCGTCGAGACGCTGCCCTCGCCCCGGTTGATGATGGCGGTGTCTCCCATGACCTTGACGACCTGGATCGGATAGATGGCGGCGACCATGCGGTCGATCAGCCGGTCGGCCGCGCCACTGATCAGCTTGCCCAGGGTCTCGGCGCCGACGCTGGCGGCGTCGGGATAGGTGCCGCCGAATTTCTGCGAACCGGACCATTTGATCTTGCGCGACGCGAACTCGACCACCTGCAGTTGCAGCGTGCCGCTGGCCGAGCTCTTGACCAGCACCTCGCCGGTCATGGCGATCGTTTCACGCTGATTGTTGCTGACCCCCAGGCTTTGCAGCTTGGCCACGATCAGGTAGTCCGCACCGCTTGCCTGCGACAGGCGGGCCATTTCCGCATTCGCAGCATCACCGCCCAGGATGAATTCCTTTTCGTCCTGGAACAGCGCGTCGTTTTCACGATTGAGCACGTCGAAACGCCGCGAGCTTACCAAGGATTCACCCACCGTCTGGATCAACAGGGTGCGGTAGCGCTTTTCGTTGGACACGACCACGGCACTGCGGCGGCTGCTGTCGGCACCCAGACGCTCGAGCTTGGCATAGCGCAGGGTGACCGTGGCTTCCCAACCACCGCCCAGCGCCTCGGAGACATTGTTGACGTCATAACCCAGAATCGGCGCATTCTGCGGAGTATTGAGCACCTGCCGGATGTTCTTGTTCAGGGCGCTCAGCACCATCGAGTGGTCTTCGTTGTCGACCGACGCATCGACGGACATGCCCTGCACCATCGACTGCGACGACAGGCGCACGCCAAAGGCCTGGCTGGCCGCATTGACCAGCGCCGACTGGATGGCCTCGTCACGACTCAGGCCATTGCCGTCGGCGGTGACGGTGGCTTCGGCGACCTGCGCGGCAGCGGTGGACGGCAGCCCCAGGCCGATCGCCAGGGCCAGCGCCAGAAACGAAAGAAAGGCTTTCATGAAAGATCCTGTGTGATTCAGACTTCAGACCCAAGACGGAAAGCCCCCGAACGGCACGCCCAACGACAAGGTGGTATGCGCCGGGGGCTCCGGGACGTTAAAAGTCGTTCTTGCTGTTGATCACCTTCGACGCACGCGACTGGTCGCTGGCCGCGCCCTGGGCACCGGACGCCTGCGCGCCGGTCTTGCCACGCGCCTGCGCGTCGATGGCATTGGCGTTGTCGAGTTGATCGTAGGTCCAGCCGACGACCACCCCCACGTGCACGACACCGTTGGCATCCTTTTCCTCCCAGCGCTTGAGGATGGACGTGCCACGCAGTTCGCCCACGGCCTGCGCCTTGCCCGACTTGACGATCGTCTGGGTGGTTTCGCGGATCTGCTCTTTGATCTGCTGGACATCACCCGGCTTGCCGTTGTCGATCTGAGTGATCTGCCTGGCCCAGTCCTCGTTGATGTCGCCCACATTCGTCGTTTCGGACACCTGGATATTGGTGTTCATGAACTCGATGATGTTGGACTCGGCCAGGGTCTGCGCAATGCTTTGGGCATTCTGCTTGGCCCGGATGGCACGCGATGCGCTCCAGTCGGGGTCCATGGGCACCGAAGTGCGGCCATAGGCCAGCAGCATGGGCCGCCCGGCCGTGTCATAGGCGAAACGCAGGCCGATCTCGTCCAGATAGCCTTTCTTGTCGGCGGGCAGGAGATCCTGGACAGCCTTGGGAGTCCCCTTGACCAGCGAGGGGCGCTTGCGGGCAATGTCCTTGGCGAACTGCCGGGTCTTTTCCGACTGCACGGCGATGACGGCCACCGCCATCGAGCTCTTGCCGTTTTCCTGGATCGGGAAAATACGCGTCTGCACGGGCACCAGGCCCTGCATGCTCTGGTACGCGGACTTGATGATTTCCTTGTTCAGATTGTCCTTGTACAGATTCTTCTTCTGCTCGACCGACATCTTCTGGATTTCATCGGGCGGCACGCCTTCTTCGGCCAGGGCGCTGTCGAGCTTCTTGTCGACCAGCACCAGGGCCTTGTCAAACAGCGCTTCCAGGCGCCCGCCCCCGTCGGCGGCGGCTTTCTGGAATTCGACCGGATCGAAGGCGTCCTTGTTGCTGGACTGGTCCTCGAACAGGCTGCGAATTGTCCTGGCCTTGAGCCTGCCATACGTCTGCAGGATGTAATCCGCCTGCATGTCGAACATCGCCCGTTCATAGGCCAGCGCCAACTGCGTGCCATAGTGCGGATCGGCCGCATTGTCGCCGGAAATCACGGCCATGCCCGCATAAAAGACGCGCCCATCGGCGGCCGTGCCAATGGCCTGACCAAAGCGCTGCTCGAAATCGGCGACCCAGTCCTCGTGGCTCTGGGCGGCGGCGACCGGCATGGCATCCGCCGGGGTGGCGGCTTCAACCAGGGCTTCGGAGGCCTGCGCCACCAGCACGGCGGTATCGGCCTGCGGATCGGCGGCCTGCTGCGCATGCGCGCCGCTCGCGGCCAGCAAGGCGACGGCAAGCACGACGGGAGTGAGTTTCAACATGATGCCCGCCTCTTACCACGCAAAATTCTGATTGGAACCCAGCTTCTCGATGGGAATGAACGACTGGAAGATTTCCAGGCCGGTATCACGCTCGACGACGCGGAAATCGAATTCGTATTCCAGTTGCTGCTGTTTCTGCGCGCCGTCGACCAGGGTGCGCTGGCGGATGCCGCCCAGCATTTCCAGATCCGGTGCGATCACCGTGCCGTTGCGGGCGACGGTCTTCTGGTTGAACATCTTCGATTTGCTCAGTTGGCGGGAATCCTGGACGAACTGGGTCCGCTCGGTGCCCGTCGCCCCGGTGAAGATGAACTGCCCGGTCTTGGTCATGGCAATCTTCATGCGCGACGTCATGCTGGCCGTATCGATACGGAAGGTCGTGTCGTTGACGACCTCGCCCATCTGCACCACCCAGCGGCCGCCGCCGGGTTTCCTGGCATAGGGCGACTCCAGGAATTCCTGCACCGCCTTTTTAGCGGCATATTCGAAGTCGGTGTTTTGCAGGCCGAAGGACACCATGCCCGGCTTGCCCGTGCTGCTGAGTCCGGCGTTGGGATTGCTGGATACGACCGCCATGTTCTGGCAGCCGGCCAGCGCCAGGGTCACGACCGTGGCGAAAGCAATTTTCTTCATGGAATCTCCGTAGGAATCAGTTTTCGACATAAATACGCAGGAAAGCATGGGTGGCGTGCGGATCCATCGCGGTCGACTGGACCAGTTGCTGCTGCTGCGGGTTCAGCACCAGACCATCGACGACCTGGGTGCCGTTGGTGATGCGGCGGCCGCAATCGTCCGTCCACTGGACGGTGTAGCGGACCCGCACGAACTCGCCGAAGAGCTTGACCATCCGGGCGTGGCGCACGGAGAACTGCACCGACCGCATGCCGTTGGGCAAGGTGATCAGCGCCACGTCCTCGACTTCGACGCCGTTGCCGCTGGCCTCGTCCTGAACGCGCAGGGCCGACCGGGGCGCCACCGTGGTGTCGCAGGTGACGATCCGCGGCGCCGCCGCGGTCTGCGCCCATGCCGTCGGCGCAGCCACAGCCAGACCCAAGGGCAGAAGGGGGATGCAAAGCCATTGCCGGATGTTCATATCAGCTCGCCTTCGTGGATGCCGCCGGCGACTCGTCCGCAGCAGCGGGTTCTTCGGCCACCTGGGTTGCAGCCGCCCCCAAAGCCGCGACCGGTTCTTCGGCAGGCAGCGCCTGGACGTAGACGGCCGGCTTGCCCAGGGTGCCGGATGCCTTGATCAGGACCAGGGTATTCGTGTTTTCCTGCAACGGGACTTCGGCAATCGGCTGACCGAGCGATCCGGCCAGTGCCAGGACGCCATCCTTGGGACGATCGACCACCACCATCTGGATGGTGTTGGGCAGGTTCACCCAGGCGCGAACGTCCGCCTTGGTCAGGGCATACTGCGCCGCGCCGGTACCCAGTTTCAGCAAGGCCCCCACCAGCGGATCGGAGCTCTGCTGATCGATCTGGTGATTGATCACGGCCTGGGCGGTGGTCTTGATGACGGTAGAGATCACCGCCTTGGCGACGACCCCCTTATACGCAGCATCGAATTCCAGAGCGGCCAGTTCGTTCACGTCGGTCAGAACGGCGGTTTCCTGCTGCGTCTTGCCCGAGCCCACCTTCAGTCCGCCGAAAGCAGGCTGTCCCGGCTGGAACTGCGGCAGGGCCATCCCGGCATACGTCACCTTGTCCGTGACGATGAACAGCGGCAGGTCGATGCGGAACTCCTTCAAGCCCGGCCCCACACCGTCTTCGTACAAGATGACGGCCTTGTTCTTGAGCGCCCCCTTGCCACGGCGGATTTCGCGGCCCAGGTAGGCGATCACGGCATCGCCCCCACGCGTCGCGCTGGCCGCGCTGGCGCGCTTGAGCATGTCGCGCGACAGATTCGAGCGCTTGTCGGCCCCGGCCGACGAGGTCGCCCGGAACACGACGCTCATCGCATCACCGGCAGCCATCCGGATCTTGGACTGACCCAGCCCGCTGGGCAGGTCCTTGACCCCGTCGGCGATCTTGGGACCGACTTCGCCCAGGCTCTGCTGCGCGCCCTCGCTTTTCTCGTCGGCGAGGCCTTCCTTGACCGACTGGTTCACCGTCGAGGCGAATGCCTTCAACTGCGTGACCGCATTGTCCTGGCGCACCTGCAGACGATTGAAGTCAACCCGCGCATTGGCCTCGTTGCCCAGCATCAGATGATTGATGGCCTGGTAATAGTCGATCAGGGACCCCTGGTGGATCTTGCCCTGGTAGGCGCCAAAGGCATCGCTGGTCAAGGTCGTGCCCAACAGGTTGGCGACTTCCGCAGGCGTGTCGACCGTGTCTTCCTTCCAGTTGAGCTTGCGGGCAGCCGCATCGAAGGCGTCGCGGCTGAACGCCCACAGGCCGGCGTCGTTGAAGGCCTTGCCGGCCTCCAGAGAGTCGAGCAGGCTTTCGGGATCGTATTTGGGCTGCCCCTTGCCATCCAGGTACAGGGCTGCATAGGCTTGATAATCAGAGCCGGCCAGCAAGGCCGAAGCATCTTGCTGCCCGACGGTGCGCGTGCCCGCGCAACCCGCCAGGACCATTGCACACAGGCACAGCAAAGCGCGCCGCATCCAGAGCGTAAGGATCATCTCGCGTCCCTCCCATGGGATATGTTTTCTTACGTTTGACGCAGTTTATACGATAAAGGAATAATTTTTTACATTGGCTTTTGTGCTGACGGGTTTTACAAAACGGGGGACCTCAAATGGATTATCCTTGTACGAAACCGCCACCCCGGCGACCGTCCCGCACCCCGCTCGTCCACACCCTCATGACCACCCCAGACACCCTCACCATCGCCGACCGCGTCTTCCATTCCCGCCTGCTGGTCGGCACCGGCAAATACCGCGATTTCGAACAGACCCGCGAGGCCATCGAGGCCAGCGGCACGGAAATCGTCACCGTCGCCATCCGCCGCACCAACATCGGCCAGAACCCGGGCGAACCCAATCTGCTGGATTTCCTGTCCCCGGACCGCTATACCATCCTGCCCAACACGGCCGGCTGCTACACCGCCGACGACGCCGTGCGTACGCTGCGGCTGGCGCGCGAACTGCTGGACGGCCACAATCTGGTCAAGCTCGAAGTCCTGGGCGACGCCGGCAATCTGTTCCCCAACATGCCGGAAACCCTGGCTGCCGCGCGCACGCTGGTGGCCGACGGCTTCCAGGTCATGGTGTATTGCAGCGACGACCCGATCCAGTGCCGCATGCTGGAAGACATCGGCGTGGCGGCGGTGATGCCGCTGGCTTCGCTGATCGGCTCGGGCATGGGCATCGTCAACCCCTGGAACCTGCGCCTGATCATCGACCAGTCCCGCGTTCCCGTCCTGGTGGATGCCGGCGTGGGCACGGCCTCGGACGCCGCCATCGCGATGGAACTGGGTTGCGACGCGATCCTGATGAACACCGCCATCGCCGGTGCGCGCGACCCGATCCGCATGGCGCGCGCCATGCGCCTGGGCGTGGAAGCCGGGCGCGAGGCCTACCTGGCCGGCCGCATCAAGCGCAAGTACTACGACGCCGACCCCAGTTCGCCGGCCGAAGGCCTGCTGCCCTCGACCCGGGCAGCTTGACCCCTCCGCTCTCCCGCTCGCCGGGGCGCGCCGCTCCGGCGTTTTTTTACCGCCGGGCCGTCCCAAGGTAAAAAGCGCCCCCTTGGGGGCAGCAAGCCGAAGGCGCAGCGTGGGGGCCTTTCTTATTCGCACGGAGCCCGCGATGATTCCCAATACCTTGTCGATTGCCGGCGTGGACCCCTCGGGCGGGGCCGGCGTCCTGGCCGACGTCAAGACCATGAGCGCGCTGGGCGCCTACGGCATGGCCGTGATCGCCGCCCTGACCGCGCAAAATACGCAGGCCGTCACCGGCATTTCCCCGGTGTCGCCGGAATTCGTCGCTGCCCAGATCGACACGCTGTTCGCCGACGTGCGCGTGGACGCGGTCAAGATCGGCATGCTGGGCCAGACCGGCGTCACCCGCGTAGTGGCGGACCGGCTGGCTCACTGGAAGCCGGCGCATCTGGTGCTGGACCCCGTGATGGTGGCCAAGAGCGGCGACCATCTCCTGGAGCGTCAGGCGGTGGAGGCCCTGCGCGAGGGTCTGATCCCGCTGGCCACCGTCATCACCCCCAATCTGCCGGAGGCCGGCGTGCTGCTGGGCCAAAGCCCGGTCGACAACCTGAAGGACATGCGCCGCGTGGCCGAGCGCCTGCGCCGGCTGCTGGCCGACGATGGCGAGCGCTGGGTCTTCCTGAAGGGCGGCCACCTCCCCGGGGACGACACCATCGACCTGCTGCACGACGGCGACCGGCTGATCGAGCTGCCGGGCCGGCGCATCGACACCCCCAACACCCACGGCACCGGCTGCACGCTGTCGGCGGCCATGGCCGCCCTGCTGCCGCGCACCCAGGACGTGCCCGAGGCCGCACGCCACGCCAAGGCCTGGCTGGAACGCGCCATCGCCACCTCCGGTCAGCTTCAGGTCGGCACCGGCCACGGGCCGGTGCATCACTTCCACGCCCTGTGGCCGGCCCAGACCTGATCCCGCGCAAATGCCCCGCACAGGCTCTGGCCTATAATCGGACTCGACTCAACCTCAGGTATCTCACGCGACATGAACGTCAACGACATTGCCGACGCTGATCGTGCCCGCTTCAACATGGTCGAACAGCAGATCCGCCCCTGGAACGTCCAGGACGAGCGGGTACTGCAAGCCGTCTTCGACATGCCTCGAGAACGCTTCGTCCCGCCGCAATTGCGCGCCCTGGCCTTCGCGGACACGGAACTGCCGCTGGTGATCGACGGCGTCGACACCCGCGAGACCATGCTGTCCCCCAAGGTCGAGGCCAAGCTGGCCGAAGAACTGCTGCTCCAGCCCACGGACTGCGTGCTGGAAATCGGCACCGGCTCGGGCTACCAGGCGGCCCTGCTGTCGCGCTTGTGCCAGCAGGTCACCAGCATCGAACTCGAAAGCCGCCTGTCGGCCTTCGCCCAGGCCAACCTTGCACGCAGCCAGATCGCCAACGTGACGCTGGAAACGGGCGACGCGCACGCCGGCTGGGGCACGGCCGAATTCGATGCCATCCTGATCACCGGCTCCGTCCCCTCGGTGCCCGACGCGCTGAAATACCAGTTGGCCGTGGGCGGCCGCATGGTGGCCATCGTCGGTCACAGCCCGATCATGACGGTGTGCCGCATCACACGCACCAGCGCTGCGAACTTCGATACCGCGTACCTGTTCGACACCTACGTGAAGCCCCTGCGCGGCACGGCACGGTCGCGCTTCAAGTTCTGACGCATTGCGCCGCACCGACTGGGCGGCACCTGTCTACGACGAGCCCCGCGCATGCGGGGCTCGTGCGTTCCGGACCCGGCTCAGGCCCGGATCTTGCGCAGCAACGCCGTGGTCGAGCGCTGGTGCTCGAAGGGAATCGCCACGGCCCGCCCGCCCCAGCCGCGCACCACGGCGGTTTCGGGCAGCGTGTCCATGTCGTAGTCGCCGCCCTTGACGATCACGTCGGGCCGCAGGGCCTGGATCAGTTCCAGCGGCGTGTCCTCGGCAAACAGCACCACCCCGTCCACACAGGCCAGCGCAGCCAGCAGGGCGGCACGGTCGGTCTGGGCATTCAGAGGCCGGTCATCGCCCTTGCCCAGGCGGCGCACGGAATCATCCGTGTTCACTCCCACGATCAGCGCAGCCCCCAATTGAGCGGCTTGATCCAGATAGGTCACGTGTCCGCGATGCAGGATGTCGAACACGCCGTTGGTGAAGATCAGCGGACGCGGGAAACGCCCTTCACGCACAGCCTGTTCGCAGGCCGCACGATCGAGGACTTTTGATTCGAAGCGGGCGGGCGCCGTCATCAGAAGCTGCCCCCGCGCGTCAGCGCCCAGACGGCCACGGCCAGCCCGACCGCCAGAATGCCGCACAGCACGGACAACAGGTGATTGGAGCGATCCTGGGCACGCCGCAGGCGTTCGAGTTCGGCCCGCATCGCCGGCCCCGGATCGGGGTGGTTCAAGCGGGTATAGACCAGACGCGGAATCTGCGGCAGGATCTGCGCCCACTGGCTGGCTTCCTGGTCCAGCCGCTGACGCAGGCCACGCAGGCCGACGCGCTGATGCATCCATTTTTCCAGGAAAGGTTTGGCGGTCTGCCACAGGTCCAGATTCGGGTCCAGTTCGCGGCCCATGCCCTCGACGTTCAGCAGGGTCTTCTGCAGCAACACCAGTTGGGGCTGGATTTCGACGTTGAAGCGCCGCGAGGTCTGGAACAGGCGCAGCAGCACCTGGCCCAGAGAGATTTCCGACAGCGGCCGATCAAAATAGGGCTCGCAGACGGCGCGCACGGCGCCTTCGAGTTCTTCTTCGCGGGTGGTGGGCGGTACCCAGCCGGACTCGATGTGCAGTTGGGCGACCCGGCGGTAATCGCGCTGGAAGAAAGCCAGGAAGTTCTGCGCCAGGTAGTTCTTGTCGAACTCGGACAGAGAACCGACGATGCCGAAGTCCAGGGCGATGTAGCGCCCCAGGGTGTCGGGGTCGTCGGACACGTAGATGTTGCCCGGATGCATGTCGGCGTGAAAGAAGCCGTCCGTGAACACCTGCATGAAGAAGATCTCGACCCCCTGACGCGCCAGCAACGGGATGTCCACACCCAGCGCGCGCAGGCGGTCGACCTGGCTGACCGGCACGCCGCGCATGCGTTCCATGGTGAAGACCTGGCTGGCGCAGTATTCCCAGACGACTTCGGGCACCCGCAGCAGATGGGCGCGGCCGGTGTCGGGACCGAAATTGCGCCGCAACTGGCTGCAGTTCGCGGCCTCGCGGATCAGGTCCAGTTCGTCGTGCAGGTACTTGTCGAATTCAGCCACGACTTCGCGCGGCTTCAGGCGCCGCCCGTCGGGTGCCAGCCGCTCGACCAACCCGGCGATCGCGCGCAGCAGCGTCAGGTCACGCTCAATGGCCTCGCGCATCCCCGGGCGCAGGACTTTGACCGCAACTTCGCGGCCATCGTGCAGCACGGCCAAATGCACCTGGGCGATGGACGCCGAGGCCACGGGGTCCCGCTCGAACTGGGCAAACAGATTCTGCGGCGCGTCGCCCAGGGACTCACGGATGATGTCGGCCGCCTGATCGGATGGAAACGGCGGCACGCGATCCTGCAGCCGGGCGAGCTCGTCGGCGATGTCCTGGGGCACCAGGTCGCGGCGCGTGGACAGCACCTGACCGAACTTGACATAGATCGGCCCGAGGGTTTCCAGGGCCAGACGCAGGCGTTCGCCACGCGGGCGGCGCGGCCGGTGGCCCAGGCAGACGATCTTCAGCAGCACATGCGCCCAGGAATGCTGGAGGCCGGACAGGACCAGCTCATCGAGTCGGTAGCGCAAGCCGATCCACAGGATGTAGGCCAGACGCAGGAACGTCATCATGCCCCGCCCTCCAGCCGCCGCAGGCGCGCGTCGAGGCGATCCAGCCGGGACTCGAACGCCTGACGGTTCGAAGCCCAGGCCAGGAAGTCGGTCTCCCGGACGCCCAGGCCGGATTCTTCGCCCAGATATTCAGTCAGATTGTCCTGCGCACGCGATGCTGCCTGCCGCAGGCCGCCGGCCAGTTCTCGCGCGCCCCGGGTCAGGCGCACAGCCGCCACGTCGCCCACGACGCGCGACAGGTCGTCTTCGACATCCCAGCGCAGGCCGCGCGCCAGATCGGACACCAGGTGCGCCAGGCCGGCATCCCCCTGGATATGCGCCAGGCCTGTCACCCCGGCCAGGCCTTCGTCGCGCCAGGCACCGGGCAGATCGCGGCGGCGTTCGGGCGGAATGGACAGGACCACGTCGGGCACCACGGCCCGGTCGCAGGCCTGCAGCGTGCCGTCGGAAGTGATCGCGCATTGCAGCGTCCAGGGCTCGCCGGCCGTCAGGCGCAGCGATTTGCCGGCCTGAGCCGCCAGCCGTTCGCGTGCCCAGGATTCGCGACGCAGTAACGCATTCAGCCCCCGGAGCAGGACATCGACGGGAGCAGGAAAGGGCAAGGGAAAAGGCAGAGGCATGATCATGGACGACGAGGCCGGACGCCCGGACACACCCGGGCCGGGAGCAGGCCTCAGTTTACCGGTTTTGTGCGCTGCAAAGGCAGAAGGCTGCCCGTCCCAGCACACGGGACGGGCAGCCTTCTCAGGCCGATCCAGAAGCTGATCAGCGGGCGTTGGTCTGCTGAATGCCGGCCAGCAGCCAGCCGGCGCCGTCGGCCTTGTACAGATTCCAGACTTCCTCGAAGTGGAAGGCTTCGGCTCCGGCCGATTCGCGCAGCATGCCGGAATAGCGCACGCTGGCCAGGTGGCCACCGGCCACGGTCTCGATCCCCAGCAGTTCGGCGTTCAGCAGCACGATGTCGGTGCGATTGCCTTCTTCGGGGCTGGGCAGACGAGGCGTGATTTCCGCCAGCAGATCGTCGGACAGGAACTCACGCAGGCTGTCGCGATTGCCCGCGTCCCACAGGGACTGTACGCGGGTGAACTGCTGCTTGGCCTGATCCAGGAAAGCCGGGACGTCGAAGCCTTCCGGGATGAACCAGGACGGGTCCTGAGCCTGAACGGACGGTGCGGATTCGATCACCGGAGCGGCGGACGAGGCCGGAGCGGGCGCCGGACGGCTGCCGGACAGATCGAAGCCCCCATCCTGAGGCGCGGACTGGCGATAGCTGTTGCCCGACGCGGCACCGCCTGCGGCGGCCCCGGCGAGCGGGCGCTGAGCCCCACGCAGACGGCGCACCAGGAACATGACCGCAAAGACCACCAGGCCGATCAGCAGCGCGCTGGAGAGAAATTCCAGGAACGCGCCCGACAGCCCCATGCTGGACAGCAGGGCGGCGATACCCAGGCCGGCGGCGATACCGGCGAGGGGGCCAAGAAAGCGGGACATGCCCGACTTGGCGGCAGTGCCGGCGGCGGCAGTGCCCGCCGCTGCACCGGCAGCCGGCGTGGCCGCGCGCTGGGTGGTCTGGGCGGCCGGCGGCGTCACGGCCTGGCGCTGCGAGGTGATATTGGAGGACTGGCGGCCAAAGTTGCCGCCACCCATGCGGCGGGCTTCCGCATCCTGGGTCACGGCCATCATGGTCAAGGCCGCCATCAGCAGCACGGAAGCGGCAGCCCAGCGGGGCAGACGAAGATTCATGGAGTCTCCTGGAATGACAGGGCCGATGCATATCCCGGCAACCTGACATAAAGCTGAATAAGGATGTAAATTACCACAGAATCCGTTGATCCGCTGGGCGGAAACATCCTTTTTTACACAGCGGAATGCACACAGGCCGCCTATAGGCGGCCTGGCTGTTTCGGGCGCTGAAACAACTTCAGTTCAAGCGAGCCGGACACCCTCGTGCAGAGCGACCACGCCGGCCGTCAGATTGAAGTACTGCACCCGGTCCAGGCCGATCTCGCGCATCATGCCGGCCAGGGTCTCCTGGTCCGGGTGCATGCGGATGGATTCGGCCAGATAACGGTAGCTGGCCTCGTCGCCCGCGACCAACTGGCCCATTTTGGGCAGGATGTTGAAGGAATACCAGTCGTATGCGGGCGCCAGGGCCGGTGTCACGCGGGAAAATTCCAGCACCAGCAGCTTGCCGCCTGGCTTCAGCACGCGGCGCATTTCCGCCAGGGCGCGGTCCTTGTGGGTCATGTTGCGCAGGCCGAAAGCCACCGATACCCGATCGAAATACCGGTCGGGAAACGGCAGACATTCGGCGTCACAGACTGCCGTCGGCGCGACCACGCCGCGATCCAGCAGGCGGTCACGACCCACGCGCAGCATGGAATCGTTGATGTCGGTCAGCCAGACCTCGCCCTCGGGGCCGGCGCGGCGGGCGAAGGCGCGCGCCAGATCGCCAGTCCCCCCGGCGATGTCCAGCACCCGCATGCCCGGGCGCACCTGGGCGCGGCCGATGGTGAAGGCCTTCCAGATGCGATGCAAGCCGGCCGACATCAGGTCGTTCATCACGTCATAGCGCGAGGCCACCGAATGGAAGACTTCGGCCACGCGGCGGGCCTTGTCCGTTTCCTGGACGGTCTCGAAACCGAAATGCGTCTGCGGCCCCTGGCCGGCGTCTGGTGCGGGTGTGCTCATGATCCGCGTATCGTACCAGTAAAGTGCCCCCACGCCGCGCAGGCTGCGCCCGCTTGCTGCCCCCCGAGGGGGCGCTTTTTGCCTTGGGGCGGCCCGGCGGCAAAAAGGCCAATATGACAGCGTCACATGAATGCAACAATGTGACCGTATGATGACCGCGTGCCGGAATGCATCCCTGCATCCGGACCGGCGGGCCTGCATCGGATCCGCCGCCCTGCGAGACCTGCCCTCATGCCCGCCACCATCCTGCTCATCGAAGACGAACCCGCCATCCAGGAACTGCTGACCATCAACCTGCAACACGCCGGCTACGAGGTGCGCAGCGCGCTGGACGCGCGCCAGGCCCTGGACCAGATCCAGCAGGTCCTGCCCGACCTGATCCTGCTGGACTGGATGCTGCCCGACCAACCCGGCATCCGCCTGGCCCGGCAATTGCGCAGTGACGCCCGCACCCGCGAAATCCCGCTGATCATGCTGACGGCCCGTAGCGCCGAACAGGACAAGGTGGACGGCCTGGAAGCCGGCGCCGACGACTACATCACCAAACCTTTTTCCCCGCGTGAACTGCTGGCGCGCATCAAGTCCCTGCTGCGCCGCCGCGCGCCCCAGCTCACCCCCGATCCGATCGAGGCCGGTGGGCTGCGGCTGGAGCCGGACACCCGGCGCGTGTCCGGCCACGGCCAGCCGCTGCCCATGGGACCGACGGAATTCCGCCTGCTACACTTTCTCGTGACGCACGCGGATCGCGTATACAGCCGCAGCCAGTTGCTGGATCAGGTCTGGGGCGACCACGTCTTCGTCGAGGAACGCACGGTGGACGTCCACATCCGTCGCCTGCGCAAGGCCCTGACGCCTGCCGGCCTGGAGGGCGTCATCCAGACCTTGCGCGGCACGGGCTACCGTTTCAGCACCACACACCCGTCATGAGCAAAACCCTCGTTTCCATCGCGCTCTGGGCACTGGGCGGCTGGCTGCTGGGGACCTGGCTGGGCGCCGCCATCGGCTGGGCCGTATTCGCCCTGGGCCTGCTGCTGATGGTCCTCGTCAGCGGCCTGCAGTTGTCGCGCATCTCCCGCTGGGTACGCACCATCGACGAACCGCCGCCGCCCTCGGTCGGCCCCTGGGACGAGGTGCTGGCGCCCATCTACCGCAAACTGAAGCAGAATCGCCTGGACCTGCAGGAACGCACGCGCAGCTTCCAGCGCGCGCTGCTGGCCGCCGAGGCCCTGCCCGACGGCGCCCTGACGCTGGCGCCGGACAAATCCCTGCAATGGTGCAACCAGGCAGCAGCCGATCATCTGGGGCTGGACCTGGAACGAGACCGCGGCTACAGCATCCTCAACATCGTGCGCGCGCCGGAATTCGCCCACTACGCCAACCAGGAACGCTGGGACGGCCCCCTGACGCTCCACCTGGGGCACGGCGGGCGGGACCGCACCCTGTCGCTGCACCTGGCCCCCTACGGCGTCGGCCAGTTCCTGATGGTCACGCGCGACATCACCCAGATCGAACGGCTGGAACACACCCGCAAGGACTTCGTCGCCAACGTCTCCCACGAACTGCGTACACCGCTGACCGTGCTGTCCGGCTTCGTCGAAACCCTGCAGGACATGGGCGATGCCCTGACCGACGCACAACGCGACCATTACCTGGATCTGATGGCGCAGCAGGCCCGCCACATGCAGGCCCTGGTGTCCGATCTGCTGACGCTGTCCTCGCTGGAATCGACCCCCAACCAGGAAGGCGGCCCCGTCCTCATCTCGGCCCTGGCGCTCACCGCCCTGGCTCAGGCCCAGGCGCTGTCGAACGGCCAGCACACCTTCGACGTGCGCCTGGACGAAACCCTGCGCGTCCGCGGCCAGGACACCGAACTGGCCTCGGCGGTCGGCAATCTGCTGATCAACGCGGTGCGCTACACCCCGGCGGGCGGCACCATCACGGTCCTGTGGGAGCCGACGCCGGACGGCGGCGCGGCCTACCGGGTCCGGGACACCGGCATCGGCATCGATCCGGCCGACGTCCCCCGCCTGACGGAGCGCTTCTTCCGGATCGACCGGGGCCGTTCGCGCGCCACCGGCGGCACCGGCCTGGGCCTGGCCATCTCCAAGCATGTCGCCCTGCGCCACAACGCCGTGCTGGACATCCAGAGCACCCCGGGCAAAGGCAGCGTCTTCAGCATCCTGTTTCCGCCGGCGCGCGTCTGCCCGCCGGACTACAAGAACAAGCGATAGGCCGGATTCTCGGTTTCGTTCCAGTACGGATAGCCCAGCGAGGCCAGGAATTCCTTGAAGGCCTTCTTGTCGGCGGGCGGCACCTGGATGCCGACCAGGATGCGCCCGTAGTCGTCACCCTGGTTGCGATAATGGAACAGGCTGATGTTCCAGTCCGGATTCATGGCCCCCAGGAATTTCATCAGGGCGCCGGGGCGCTCGGGGAACTCGAAGCGGTACAGGACTTCGTTTTCGGCCAGCCCAGAACGCCCCCCCACCATGTAGCGCAGGTGGGTCTTGGCCATTTCGTTGCCGGTCAGGTCCAGGGTGGGGAAGTCCAGCTTGCGGAAATGCGCCGCCAGCTTTTCGATTTCGGACTCCGAGCGGATCTGCAGGCCCACGTAGACGTGCGCCTGCTCGGCGTCGGAAATCCGGTAGTTGAATTCGGTCACGGCCCGCTGGCCCACGGCCTCGCACAGGCGCAGGAAACTGCCGCGTTTTTCCGGCAGCGTGATGGCGAACAGGGCTTCGCGCGCCTCGCCGACGTCCGCGCGTTCGGCCACGAAGCGCAGACGGTCGAAATTCATGTTGGCGCCGCAGGTGATGACCACCAGGGTCTTGCCCTTCCATTTGTGCTGGGCGGCGTAACGCTTGGCCCCGGCCAGCGCCAGGGCGCCGGCCGGCTCCAGCACGCTGCGCGTGTCCTGGAAGACATCCTTGATCCCCGCGCAGATGGCGTCGGTATCGACGGTGATGTAGTCATCGACGTATTCGCGCGCCAGGCGGAAGGTTTCCTGGCCCACCTGCTTGACCGCCGTGCCGTCGGAGAACAGCCCCACATCGGCCAGCCGGACCCGGCGGCCGGCCTGCACGCTGCGCACCATGGCGTCGGAGTCCTCGGTCTGCACGCCGATGATCTTGATCTCCGGGCGCAGTTGCTTGATGTAGGCTGCCACCCCCGAAATCAGGCCGCCGCCGCCGATGGCGACGAAGACCGCGTCGATGGGCCCGGGATGCTGGCGCAGGATCTCCATGCCCACGGTGCCCTGGCCCGCGATCACATCGGGATCGTCAAAGGGGTGCACGAAGGTCAGACCGTCGCGCGCCTGCAGTTCGGCGGCGTGCTCGGCGGCATCGGTGAAACTGTCGCCAAACAGCACGACCTCACCGCCCAGGGCACGCACGGCGTCGATCTTGACCAGGGGCGTGGTCACCGGCATGACGATCACCGCGCGGCATTTCAGGCGGCTGGCCGACAGCGCGACCCCCTGGGCATGATTGCCGGCCGACGCGGCGATGACGCCGCGCCGCAATTCGTCCTCGCTCAGGTGCGCCATCTTGTTGTAGGCCCCGCGCAGCTTGAAACTGAACACGGGCTGGGTGTCCTCGCGCTTGAGCAGCACGGTGTTGCCGATCCGCTTGGAAATTCGGGGCGCCGGGTCCAGAGCGGTCTCGTGTGCGACGTCATAGACTTTGGACGTCAGAATGCGTTTCAGATAATCGACGGACATGGCGCAAAGGGCGGTGGATGGCGGGGGGGAGGGAATCGAAAAGAATATCACAGCGCTGCTCATTCCGATCCACGGCACACCGCTCCGGCCCCTCCGCTGGCCTACCTTCCTGACAGAGGGCAGAGGACTCGACAAACACGCTTGCGGGCCGTACAGTGCTGTCACTGACACACACTGACACACGGCGGATGGCAGGCGCGCAAGGCGCCGGACACAGACGGGAGCCTCTTTCGATGACACTGTCCGCCGCACCGGGCAGCCCTTACGCGCCCCCAAGATCCGACAGGGTCGGACTGCGCGTGTCCGGTCGCGGCCTGTCGGCCCTGCAGATGCTGATCCTGCTGGTCTGCGCCGTCGCGATCGTCTTGATCTGGCTCACCACACTGCAGCGCAGCACCTTCGAGCGCGCCCAGGCCGTGGCCGCCGCCATGCGCTCCAACGCCAACCTGGCCATTGCCTTCGAGCAGCAGGTGACCCGCACACTGAAAGAAGCCGAACAGATCGCTGCCTTTACCCGCCAGGAATACCTGCGCGACGGAGCCCGCCTGGACCTGACGCACTGGGCCAAACAGCGGATCATCCGGGACGAGACCTTTACCATTCTCAGCGTCGTCGATGAAACCGGCGCCATCGTCACCACCACGCAAGGCGCCAGCTCCGTCCACTACGCCGACCGCGATTTCTTCACGCGGCAGCGCGACGCTCTGGACGACACGCTCTACCTGGACCGCCCCGTGCTGGGCCGGATCTCGGCCCAATGGCGCCTTCCCATGTCCCTGCGCATCCAGAAGCCGAACGGCGACTTCGGCGGCGTGGTTGTCCTGTCGGTGGACCCCGCCAATCTCGCTGCGCTGCCTGGCGGCATTCACCTGGGCCCCGATGACATGCTGGAAATCGCCGGGCTGGACGGTATCCTGCGCAGCCGCCTGATCGGCACCCGCCCCACCTACGGCCTGGACCAGGGCAAACATGCCTGGAATCTGCGCCAGATCACCCAGCCCGAGGGTTCGTTCGTCGACGACGGCGACTCCATCGACGGCGTGGCCCGCATCATCAGCTACCGCACGATGAGCAGCTACCCGCTGATGATCACCGTCGGCTCGGACTATGCCAGCATCCAGCTCCCCGTCCAGCGACGCCGCACGATCTACCTGTTCATCGCGGCCAGTGCGACGATCGCCCTGCTCGGGTTTGCGGCCCTGTTCCTCTATCTGTCGCTGCGCCAGCGCGCGACCACCGAGGCACTGGAAGCCAACGAGGCCCTGTTCCGCGCCACCTTCCACCAGGCGGCCATGGGCATTGCCCGCATCGCGCCTGACGGTCGCTTCCTGGAGGTCAACGAAAAATACTGCCGGATGCTGGGCTACGCCCAGCCCGAACTGCTGGCACGCACCCTGTTCGACCTGACGGATCCGGCCGACCGGGACGACGCCCGCGCTTTCCTGCAAGCCCGGCTGACGGCGCATTACCTGGGCCCACCGCCCGAGGTCGAAAAACCCTACCGGCGCCGCGACGGCCACCTCATCTGGGTCTGCGAGGCCCTCAGTGTCGTGCGCAACCCGTCCGGCCTGCCGGATTTCCTGGTAGCCGTCGTACAGGACATCACGGCCCGCAAGAACCTGGAGACCCGCCTGTCGCACGACGCCTTGCACGACGCGCTGACCGGCCTGCCCAACCGTGTCATGTTCCAGGACCGCTGCGTCCGCGCCCTGGAATCGGCAGCCCGCCGCAACGGCCTGACGATCGTGCTGTACCTGGACCTGGACGGCTTCAAGGCAGTCAACGACAGCTACGGACACGCCATGGGCGACATTCTGCTGCAACAAGTGGCCCGTCGCCTGGAACATTGCGTCCGAGCCCAGTCCGAAGACACCGTATCCCGCTTCGGCGGCGATGAATTCGGCATCATCCTGTCTGGCCTGGACAGCCTTGAAGGCGGTGAACGCGTCGCCCGCACGATCCTGGACACAATCGCGCGGCCCTTCGACCTGGCCGAGGGCATCCAGGTCCGGATTTCGACCAGCATCGGGGCGGCAGTCCATCCCCGGCACGGCCTGGATCCGGACGCGCTGGTGGCCCATGCCGACGCCGCCATGTACGCCGCCAAGCATTCCGGCAAGAACCGGTTCCGCTGGGAACCCCTGCCCAACGCAGCCATCGCTCAGCCCACTCCGGTGACCGAGTCGTAAAAATGCCCCCACGCCGAGGCATCGGGCTACACTCTCGCTCACCATGGAAGCCTGGCTGCAATCCTCGATCCACACTTTATTGGCCCTGTTCGCGCTGCCCGCGGTCGGCCTGCCCGCGATTTTCATCATCAGCCTGGTGTCGGCCACCTTGCTGCCCATGGGGTCGGAACCCGCCGTCTTCGCCTACGTGCAGATGGCACCCACCATGTTCTGGCCCTCCATCCTGGTCGCCACAGTCGGCAACACGATCGGCGGCACCATCAACTACGCCATGGGCGCGGGCGCCGAAGCCGCCTGGCACCGCTGGCGCGCCCGGCAGGCCGAAGCCGGGCACGACGCGCCCC
>NZ_JBASAD010000028.1:0-27936 GCF_049650445.1 Castellaniella sp.
CGCCCATGATGTCGGTGACGCGGTTGATGCCGTCGACGATGTCCTGCATCGTGGCCCCGGCGCGCGAGGCCTGCTCGTTGCCCTTGGTGGCGGACGCCACGGAGGTGTCGATCAGGGTCTTGATCTCCTTGGCGGCGCCGGCCGATCGCTGGGCCAGGGCGCGCACTTCGGAGGCAACCACGGCAAAGCCGCGGCCTTGTTCACCGGCACGGGCGGCCTCGACCGCGGCGTTCAGGGCCAGGATGTTGGTCTGGAAGGCGATGGAATCGATGACGCCGATGATGTCGGCGACCTGCTGGGACTTGGTGTTGATCTCGCCCATGGTGGAGACCAGTTGCGCGACAATGGTGCCGCCGTCGGTGGCGGTCTTGGCGGCCGCAGCGGCCAGGGTGTTGGCCTGCTGGGCGTTGTCGGCGTTCTGGCGCACGGTGGCGGTGATTTCCTCCATCGTGGCGGCGGTCTCGGCCAGGGAGCTGGCCTGTTCCTCGGTGCGCGAGGACAGGTCCAGGTTGCCGGCGCTGATCTGCCCGGCGGCTGAGGCGATGGAATCCGCGCCGGTGCGCACGTCCTGCACGGTCTGCTGCAGGCTGGTCATCATGTCGTGCAGATTGTGTTCCAGCACGGTGATTTCGTCCCTGCCCTGGGACGTGACATCATGGTCGAGATCGCGTCGGGCGACGAAACCTGCCAGCTCCACGGCCTGCCCCAGGGGACGCGTGATGGAACGGCTGATGCGCCAGGCCAGCAGGATGCCACAGGTCAGCGCCAGGATGGCCGCCAGCATCGCGAGGATCAGCGTCCGCTGGCCGGTTTGCTGGTTCTCTGCGAATAACAGTGTTTCGCGCTCCTGCTGGAAGGTGTAGAACGCGTCGATCGAGTCTTGGTAGGCGGCGATCAGACCCGGCATGTCCTGTAAGAAGAACTTGTTGGCTTTGTCGACGTCGCCCTTCTTCTGGTCCTCGATGGCGATCTTGCGCTGGCCGGTGTAGTTCTTCCGGGTCTCCAGCACCTTGCCGTACAGCACCTTGGCCTCGGGGGTCGCGAGGGTCTCGCCGATCTGGTCCTGCAGCTCGGTGATGCGCTTCGAGGTGACGGCCATCTTCGCCTGGATGGCCTCTCGCGCTGCCGGGTCCGGGATGTGTGTCAGGGCGAGGGTGCGTTCACCGTTGACTTCGACGGCACGCGCCCATTGAAGGACGTTGCGGTTGCTTTCATTGCGGACCTGGACGGTCTTGCCGTTCTCCAGGTTATTCAGTGTTTCCCGGATCCCCAGGCCGGCCAGCAAGATGGTGATCAGGATGAGGACGCCGAACCCAAGTAAAAGTCTGGTGCTGATTTTGATGCTGCGCATGTTCATGGTGGCTCCTTGGAGTCCGGTGGGAACGGTGCAAAGGGATGCGGCCGCTTATGCGAAAACGGGGTGTATGTGGAAACAGGATGGAGTAACACTATCTTTAACATGGATTAAAAATGTCGAGTGCGTCGAAATAACGCCTGGAAGCCGGGCATTTAAGCGCTAAGGCCGTGGGACGGGGGGTGTGGCATGGTTGCGCATGATGGTCGCGGGTGCCCTATACTCCATTCGCATGAAGCCTTTCGCATCGCGATGGTCTCTCCACGCTCCGAGCCTGCCCTGGGTCTGGACCCTGTGCCTGGCTCTGGTGCTGCGCGCCCTGGTGCCGGCGGGCACGATGCTCGATCTCGGGGCCCGGAACGGCTTTCTCCCCGGGTTGGTGTTGTGTCCGGTTCAGAACCCGGGCATGTCGATGGAGGGGCACCCTCACTCCGACGACCGACCGCAGTCCCATGCCAGCCCCTTGTGCCTGTTGGCCCAGCATGCGGGTGGTTCGCCCCTGCCGACCGCGGTTTCTGCGTTGGCATGGGGCTTGATGACAGCGTTCGTTCTGGCGGCGTCTCGGGCCGCCGCACCGCCGGTGCGGCACGAGCGCGGGGCACCTCTTGGTTCCCGCGCACCGCCCCTGTCTCTCATCTGATCGTTTATCTCCCTGGTTGCGATTCATTTGAAAGGCATTCTCATGAAATTTTCTCTTGCTGCAGGCCTGGTGGCCTTGCTCGCTCTGGCGACGGCCGCCCAGGCTCACGTCACCCTTGAAACCTCCCAAGCCGCCGCTGGTGGCTATTACAAGGCCGTATTGCGTGTCGGTCATGGCTGCGACGGCGCCGACATGACCCGGCTGCGCGTGCGCATCCCCGAGGGCGTGCTGGCGGTCAAGCCGCAGCCCAAGGCCGGCTGGGCCCTGGAACTGACCCAGGGCAAATACGAGCACCCCCAGACCCTGCACGGTGCGTCGGTCGAAAGCGGTGTGCACGAAATCAGTTGGCGTGGCGACCTGCCGGACGCGTACTACGACGAGTTCGTGTTCCGCGTTTATGTGTCGGATGCCTTCAAGGCCGGGCAGACCGTGTATTTTCCGGTCGTCCAGGAGTGTGGACAGAGTGTGTCGCGCTGGATCGACACCTCGGGCAAGCCGGATGCCCGGAGCCCCGCGCCGGGCGTGAAGATCGTGGCACCAGCCCATGAGGGCGGCGGCCACGGCCATTCCCATTGAGGGCCGCGCTGACCCTGGCGGCCTGCCTGCTGTTCGGGGGGCAGGCCGCCTGGGGGCATGCCGCGCTGGTGTCGACAGAACCGGCCTCTGGTGCCGTGCTCGACCGGGCGCCGGACGCCGTGGTCCTGACGTTCAGCGAGCCGGTCAGTGTTACCGCGCTGCGTCTGCTCGGCCCCCAGGGGCCGGCCGTGGACGTCGCGCCGACGCGGGCCGACGGGCATCAGATTCGCGTGCCGCTGCCTGACGATGCGGCACAGGGCGCTTATCTGCTCAGTTGGCGCGTCGTATCGGCGGACGGGCATCCCGTGGGCGGCACGCTGGACTATGCGGTCGGCTCATCTGCCGGGCCGGCCAGGACGACAGATGCCGCCGCGCCCGGCGGACACCTGGCGGCCATCTGGCTGGGCCGCTGGCTGGGCTACATCTGCTTGTTCGCCTGTGCAGGCGCGGCCCTGTTCCGGGCCCGGAATCCATCCGGGCACCAGGCCTGGGCCTGGCCCCTGGTCTGGATCGGTTTGGGCTTGCTGCCCGTGAACCTGGGGCTGCAGGGGCTGGACCTGATGGATCAGCGCGCAGCTGCTCTGCTCGGCCGGCCGGCCTGGGCGGCCGCCCTGGGCAGCCGCTATGCCTGGACGCTGGGCCTGTTTGCCCTGGCCTTGCTGGCGTCGGCAGGGGCGTTGAGTGCCCGTCGAGCCGGGACGGTGCGCGGCTGCGCGGGTGCCGCGCTCGCACTGGCAGGGGTGTCGCTCGCCGCCAGCGGCCATGCCGGCACGGCGCCGCCCCAGTGGCTGTCGCGCCCCCTGGTGGTGTTGCACGTGGCGACGGCGGCGGCGTGGCTGGGGGCCCTCGTGCCGCTGGTGCGCCTGCTGGGAGCCGGCCGGGAGAGCACGACCGGCCTGGCGCCCCTGGCCTGGTTTTCCCGCTGGATCACGCCCGTCGTGGCCGTCCTGCTGGCGAGCGGGGCGGGGCTGGCGCTGCTGCAACTGGATCGGCCTGCGGACCTGTGGCGTACGCCTTACGGCATCGTCCTGAGCGTGAAACTGGCGTTGGTGTGCGGACTGCTCGGGATTGCGGCGTTCAATCGCTGGTCTTGCACCCGCCCCGCCTTGGCCGGCGAGATGGCGGCCCGAGGGCGGTTGCGGCGCAGCATCCTGATGGAGACCCTCGTCGCCCTGGCCCTGCTGGGGGGGGTGTCGCTCTGGCGTTTCACGCCGCCGCCGCGCAGCCTGGATGCGGCAGGCGCATCCGTTCAGCGGCTTGGCGAGGGGGTCGCGCCCTTCACTTTGTCCAATGACCGGGTGTATGCCGCCGTGATGCGGTCGGAGAGCGCGTGGATCATCGTGTTGGGCGATCCATCCGGCCGGCCTTTCGAGGCTCGCGGGCTGACGCTGACGTTGAGCAATCCGCAGGCCGGCATCGAGCCGTTGCGCCGCGAGACACAACGCGTGGGCGATGGCCGTTGGCAAGTCGACATGGGCTTCTTGCCGTCATCCGGCATCGGACGCTGGCGCGTGGGCGTGGAAATCCTGGTCGATGATTTCGAGCAGGTGACGCTGGAAGGGCCGCTGCCGCCTTGAAAAAAGCACCGCGCCTCCAGGAAGGGAGGCGCGGTGCGGAACTCGGAGGGCAGGAGGCTGCCCGACAGGCAGGACTCAGGAGCGTAGCTCCTTAGAACTCAGTCCATTCACCCTGTGCCGCCTGGCTGTTCCCGCGTGAGGCAGGGGCGCCCAGAGCGGCCGCTTTGGGCTTGCGCGCGGGGGCTGCGACCGGGCTGCGGCGCGCCGGTGCGGGGCTGATGACTTTTTCCGGCGGAGCAGGCAGCCGGTTGGCACCTGGAGCGGCCCGTCGCGGTGCCGAGGCTTCTGGCTCGGAATCGTCGAGCCGGAAGGATCCCACCAGGCTGGACAGGGATTGCGCCTGTTCCAGCAGGCTGGCTGCGGCTGCGGCCGACTCCTCGACCAGGCTGGCGTTCTGGTGGGTCACGTCGTCCATCTGGGTGACGGCCGAGTTGATTTCCTCGATGCCGGTGGCCTGCTCGCGATTGGCCGCGCTGATCTCGCCCA
This sequence comes from Castellaniella sp., assembly GCF_049650445.1. Classification (GTDB taxonomy): domain Bacteria; phylum Pseudomonadota; class Gammaproteobacteria; order Burkholderiales; family Burkholderiaceae_B; genus Castellaniella. The sequence goes on from NZ_JBASAD010000028.1 coordinate 4,634, forward strand.
TGATGTCGGTGACGCGGTGGATGCTGTCGACGATGTCCTGCATCGTGGTCCCGGCACGGGTGGCCTGATCGTTGCCCTGGGTCGTGACCGAAACCGAGGCATCGATGAGACCCTTGATCTCCTTGGCGGCACCCGCCGACCGTTGTGCCAGCGCGCGCACTTCGGAGGCGACCACGGCGAAGCCGCGTCCCTGTTCGCCGGCGCGCGCGGCTTCGACCGCCGCGTTCAGGGCCAGGATGTTGGTCTGGAAGGCGATGGAATCGATGACGCCGATGATGTCGGCGACCTGCTGGGACTTGGCGTTGATCTCGCCCATGGTGGAGACCAGCGCACTGACCGTGGATTTCCCTTCCTCGGTGGCCTCGGCGGCCGAGGCGGCCAGGGTGTTGGCCTGGGTTACGTGATCGGAGTTCTGGCGCACGGTGGCGGTGATTTCCTCCATCGTGGCGGCGGTTTCGGCCAGGGAACTGGCCTGTTCCTCGGTGCGCGAGGACAGATCCTGGCTGCCGGTGGAGATCTCGGTGGCTGCGGTGCGGATCGATTCCGAGGCGTCGCGGATCTGCAGCAGCACGGCCGAGATCTTGTCCGTAAACAGATTGAAGGCGCGCGCGATGTGCGTCAGTTCGTCCTGGCCGGATTCGCTGACGCGGCGGGTCAGGTCGCCGTCGCCGGAGGCAATCTCTTGCAAGGCGTCGCGGATCGTCAGCAGGCGGGCGAGCTGCCGGTTGACGAAGACCGCCATCAGGATGCTCGCGATCAGCACGCACAGGAGGGCGATGACGACGGCCGTCCAGAACAGGCTGTCCAGGGTGGCGGTGGCCTGGTGGTAATCGATGCTGATGCCCAGCAGCCAGGGTGTGCCGTCGATGTGGGCGGCGTACAGCAATTGCGACTCGCCATCGATTGGCAACAGCGCACGGTTGCGCTGGGAGGCCAGCCCGGACAGCATCTCGGCGCTGATGCCGGGTGCCAGCTCGGTGACCTGCTTGAGCGTGTATTTGGGATCGGGGTGGGCCAGAATCTTGCCGGTGTTCTTGTCGATCAGAAAGGCGAAACTCTTTTCGTAGGGGCGGATGCCGGCGACTTTCTTCACCACCGAGGTCAGTTCCATGTCGGACCCGACGACTGCGACGGTCTTGCCGTTCTCGATCAGGGGCTCGATGAAGCTGACGACCAGATTGCCGGTCGCTGAATCCGTATAGGCCGTGGTCAGGTCGGGCCCGCCCTTGGCGACCGCTTGCTTGTACCAGCCCCGCGTCGTGCCGTCGTAGCCCTCGGGCCGGGGCTTGGTGAACGCGTGGCTTTTGTCGGCGCGGACGAAGTACGCCAGGTCCAGTCCGGCGACCTCGGCGGCCCGCAACATGGGGAGGGGGTCCGCCTCGGGCAGGGCCAGCAGGATCGAGTGCGTGATCTGTTGCTTGCTCTGGGCCCAGGCGGACAGGTCCGACGCGTAGACGCCGGCCAGTTGGCGGGTGTCGTCGTCGATGGTGTCCAGCATGTCGCTTCGAACCACGTAGAACACGGCGGCCGAGAGCGAGATGAGTGAGAGAGTAGCGATCAGGATGCTGACCGCAGTGATCCGAGCGCGCAGGCTTTTGAACATGTTGGGAACTCCACGAGAACCCCGAGTGGTACGGAACGTGTCCGCTTGAGTGCAGTAATGTAACGAAGGCGTTGGCCGATGTTCATGGGCTCAGTTGCTGTTTTTCGGCCCAGTTCACTGATTTAGAAGGGGGTTTGTTGCGTTGATGCGGAATATTTTTCGACCGGGGCTGCAAGAGACGGCGGCGACCATTAGAATCTCCGGTTCGGGGACCCCGCATTCAGCATTCATATAAGGCCTGACATGAGCTCACTTCAAAAAGAAATCGATGAACGCACCAGTTTGGCCGGCACCAACCGGTTCGAACTTCTGCTGTTTCGCCTGGGTACGGATGCCGTCCTGGGGCAGTCCGAACTCTTTGGCATCAATGTGCTGAAGGTCCGCGAAATCGTGACCATGCCTGCCATCACACCGATCGCGGGCGCGCCGAAATTCTCGCTGGGCGTGGTGCATCTGCGCGATCAGGTGATCCCCGTGTACGATCTGCCCGCGCTCATTGGCTGCAAGCTGGCGGCTGCGCCGACCCTGATGCTGGTGACGGAATACGCTCGCACCACCCAGGCGTTCACGGTCGAATCCGTCGAAGACATCGTGCGACTGGAATGGGGGCAGGTCATCTCCGCCGAAAATACCGGCACGGGTCCCAGCCTGATCACCAGTATCGCCCGTCTGAGCGAGGGCAGCGGCGATGAGGCGCGCCTGGCCCAGGTGCTGGACGTCGAGGCCATCCTGCAGGCCATCACGCCCGAGGAAAACCGCCACCAGGTCAACCCCCGGGAAGTGGGCGACAAATTCGCCCTCAAGCCGGGCACCGTGGTGTTGGTGGCCGACGACTCGTTCGTGGCCCGCGCCCTGATGGAACAGACGTTGAAGGCGATGGACATTCCCTACGAGATGGTCAAATCCGGCCAGGAGGCCTGGGACCGCCTGAACGCGCTGGCCGCCACCGCCGAGGCCGAGGGCAAGACCATCCACGACAAGGTCTGCCTGATGCTGACCGATCTGGAAATGCCGGAAATGGATGGTTTCACGCTGACGCGCAACATCAAGCAGGACTCCCGTTTCAACGCCATGCCGGTGGTGATTCACTCATCTCTGTCAGGTTCGGCCAATGAAAACCACGTGCGCAGCGTCGGCGCCAATGGCTACGTCTCCAAATTTTCCGCCGAGGAACTGTCCTCCGCCATCCGCAAGGCGCTGGGCCGTTGATTTTTTTGGAGTAAAAATCATGCAAGACATCGTCATCGTTGAGGCCTGCCGCACCGCCGTCGGGGATTTCGGCGGCGGGCTCAAGGACATCGCCCCCTGCGAACTGGGAGAGCGCGTGGTGCGCGCCGTGCTGCAGCGCGCGGGCGTAGCGGCGGATGACGTCGGCCATGTCGTCTTCGGCCATGTCATCAACACCGAACCGCGTGACATGTACCTGTCGCGCGTGGCGGCCCTGAACGCGGGCATCCCCCAGGCCGTACCGGCCTTCAACGTCAACCGCTTGTGCGGTTCCGGCCTGCAGGCCATCGTATCCGCCGCTCAGGTGCTGATGCTGGGCGATGCCGAGGTCGCGATCGGCGCCGGCGCCGAAAGCATGAGCCGCGCGCCTTATGTGGCGGTCGGCCAGCGCTGGGGTTCGCGCATGGGCGACTCGCGCCTGGTGGACATGATGACGGGTGCCCTGTCTTGCCCGTTCGAGCACTACCACATGGGCGTGACCGCCGAGAACGTGGCGCGGAAATACGCCATCAGCCGCGAGGACCAGGACGCGCTGGCGCTGGAATCGCACCGCCGTGCGGCGCACGCCATCGAGCAGGGGTACTTCAAGTCGCAGATCGTGCCGGTGACGCAAAAGACCCGCAAGGGCGAGATCGTGTTCGAACAGGATGAACACGTGCGTTTCGACGCCAGCCCGGACAGCTTCAACAAGCTGAAACCCGTCTTCGCCAAGGAAAACGGCACTGTGACGGCGGGCAACGCCTCCGGCCTGAACGACGGTGCGGCCGCCGTGCTGCTGATGACCGAACAGGCTGCCCGTGCCCGTGGCCTGACCCCCATGGCGCGGCTGGTGTCCTACGGTCATGCGGGCGTGGACCCCCAGTACATGGGCATCGGCCCGGTGCCGGCCACGCGTGCCGCCCTGGCGCGCGCCGGCCTGACCCTGGACCAGATCGACGTGATCGAAGCCAACGAGGCCTTTGCCGCCCAGGCCTGCGCGGTGTCCCGCGAACTGGGCTTCGACCCGGCCAAGGTCAATCCCAATGGCAGCGGTATCGGTCTGGGGCACCCGATCGGTGCCACGGGCGCCCTGATCACGGTCAAGGCCCTGCACGAACTGCGGCGCGTCCAGGGCCGTCATGCGCTGGTCACCATGTGCATCGGTGGCGGGCAGGGGATCGCCGCCATCTTCGAACGCCTGTAGGCCGTGGCACGTTCGCGCGCTGACCGGGACGCCCGGCAGGCGGCCATCGAGGCCGACCTGCCGACGCTGTCCGAAGAATACGGCATCCGCTACCTGCACTTCGATTCGGAATGGATTCAGGGCGCGATGCGGATCGCCCGGCCGTCCGAACTGGTGCTGGCCTATACCCAGCAGATGATGGCCTGGCTGCTGTTCGCCTCCGCCGGCACGCGCGACCGCGTCGGCATCCTGGGGCTGGGGGCGGGCTCGCTGCTGCGCTTTACCTTGCGGCACACCCGGTCCTCGGTGGACACGGTCGAACGCAATCCGGCCGTCACGTCCCTCTGCCAGGCATTTTTCCGCTTGCCGGGTAGTGCACGTTCCGTCATCGATCACGCCGACGCGCGCGACTGGGTGGCCGAGCCGGGCAGGGCGGGGCGCTATCGGGCCCTGATGGTGGACCTGTACGACAGCCGGGCCGAAGGCCCCGTATGTGGCGATCCCGCGTTTTACCGGGACTGCTGCCGAGTCCTGGACGAGCCGGGCGTGATGAGCGTGAACCTGTTCGGCAACCACGAAAGTTTTGAGGAAAACCTGCGCGGCATCCGTGCCGCCTTCGACGGGCGCGTGCTGTGCCTGCCGGAGGTCGACGAGGGCAATACGGTGGTCCTGGCCTTCAAGGGCGATGCCCTGGACCTGTCACGCCAGGCTTTGCTGGATCGGGCGGAGCAACTGGAATCGCGCACCGGTCTGCCGGCCCGGCGCTGGGCGCGTTCGCTGCTGGCTGGGGGGTGACGGGCCGGTTTTTCGCCTTGAGCTTCAGACTTGAGTTCAGGCATTTGACAGGCTGCGAAATCCCCCCTAAAATTCCGTTCTTTCCTGAAGGCGGTTAGCTCAGTTGGTTAGAGCGCTACGTTGACATCGTAGAGGTCGCTGGTTCGAATCCAGTACTGCCTACCAAATACCGGAAGTGATCGGGCACGTCCCGCGAAAAAGCCGCGCAATCGATGGATGCGCGGCTTTTTGCTGTTTTGCAACAATCCTCGCCGCAGCAGGGCATCCGGCCGTGCCGAATCCGGTGCCTTTCTCGTATCAAATTGATTGTTGACCGCCCGATTGCTACACTTGGCAGGTTCCCTCCTGCACGGAAAATTCAGGCTTATTCAGGCTCTTTATCGACGCGGCGCAGGCCGCGTTTCGCATTTTCAGGACACGCTTACATGGTTTGCATCACCCTTCCCGACGGTACGCAGCGCACGTTCGAACACCCCGTTTCCGTGCACGAGGTCGCGCGCTCCATCGGGACCGGACTGGGCAAGGCGGCGCTGGCGGGCAGGCTGACCGTGAACGGGCAACCGGAGCGGCTGGTGGACGCCAGCCATGTGATCGACCAGGATGCGGGGCTGAGCATCGTCACCGACAAGGACCCCGAGGGCCTGGACCTGATCCGCCACTCGACGGCGCACCTGCTGGCCTATGCGGTCAAGACTCTGTTTCCCGACGCCCAGGTCACCATTGGCCCGGTGATCGACAATGGCTTCTATTACGATTTCTCGTACAAGCGCGCGTTCACGCCCGAAGACCTGGCCGCCATCGAAAAAAAGATGGCCGAACTGGCGCGCCGCGACGAAGCCGTCACGCGCGAGGAATGGGACCGCGACGAGGCCGTGAAGTTCTTCCGTGGCATCGGCGAGGCCTACAAGGCCGAGATCATTGCCTCGATCCCCACCAACGAAAAGATCAGCCTGTACCGCGAGGGCGATTTCATCGACCTGTGCCGCGGCCCGCACGTGCCGTCCACCGGCCGCCTGCGGGTGTTCAAGCTGATGAAAGTTGCCGGGGCCTACTGGCGCGGCGACAGCAACAACGAAATGCTGCAGCGCATTTATGGCACCGCCTGGGCCCGCAAGGAAGACCAGGACGCCTACCTGCACATGCTCGAACAGGCCGAGTTGCGCGATCACCGCCGCATCGGCCGCGAACTGGACCTGTTCCACTTCCAGGAAGAGGCTCCGGGCCTGATCTTCTGGCACCCCAAGGGCTGGACGGTCTGGCAGCAGGTCGAGCAATACATGCGTCAGGTGTACCAGGACAACGGCTACCAGGAAGTCAAGGCGCCGCAGATTCTGGATCTGTCCCTGTGGAAGAAAACCGGCCACTGGGACAACTACCAGGAAAACATGTTCACGACGGAATCCGAAAACCGCGTGTATGGCCTCAAGCCCATGAACTGCCCGGGCCACGTGCAGATCTTCAACGCCGGCCTGCATTCCTACCGTGAACTGCCGCTGCGCTACGGCGAATTCGGCCAGTGCCACCGCAACGAGCCCTCCGGTTCGCTGCACGGCATGATGCGCGTGCGCGGCTTCACCCAGGACGACGGCCACATCTTCTGCACCGAAGACCAGCTCCAGGCCGAATGCGCCGATTTCACACGGCTGCTGCAAAAGGTCTACGCCGACTTCGGCTTTACAGAGATCCTGTACAAGGTCGCCACCCGCCCTGAAAAACGCATCGGCGCCGACGAGGTCTGGGACAAGGCCGAGCGTGCCCTGATGGACAGTCTGGATCTGTCTCATTGCGAGTACGAGGTGTCGGAAGGCGAGGGCGCTTTCTACGGCCCGAAGATCGAATACACCCTGAAGGACGCCATTGGCCGCCATTGGCAGTGCGGCACCATCCAGGTGGACTTTTCCATGCCGCAGCGCCTGGGGGCCGAATACGTCGATGCCCAGGATCAGCGCCGTACGCCGGTGATGCTGCATCGGGCCATTCTGGGTTCTCTGGAGCGCTTTATCGGCATGCTGATCGAAAACCACGCCGGGGCGCTGCCCGCCTGGCTGGCGCCGCAGCATGCCGTGGTCTGTTGTATCTCCGACAGTTCCGCCGCCTATGCCGAGCAGCTTGCCCGCGACCTGAAGCAACAGGGTCTGCGCGTGTCCGCCGACGTGCGGGGCGAAAAGATCACTCGTAAAATCCGCGAACATAGCCTGCAGAAAATCCCGTATATTCTGGTCGTCGGCGACAAGGAACGCGAATCCGGCGCCGTATCCGTACGTGGGCGCGGCAATCAGGATCTGGGCTCGATGCCGGTGGCGGATTTCACCGCCCGGCTGAAGCACGAAATCTCGACCCGTCAGCAGGGGACCGAATCGGCGCAGGCCTGATTTCTCCCTTTTTTATCAACTCACAGGAGTTTTAGACATCGCAACCGAAAAGAAACACCGCGTCAACGGTGAGATCCGCATCCACGAAGTCCGTCTGATCGGCGTGGAAGGTGAACAACTGGGTATCGTCCGTACAGCCGATGCCTTGGTCATGGCCGAGCAGAACGACGTCGATCTGGTCGAAATCGCTCCCACGGCCAGCCCCCCGGTTTGTCGCCTGATGGACTACGGCAAGTTCAAGTACCAGGAACAGAAGCGCCAGGCCGAGGCCCGTTCCCGCCAGAAGGTCATCCAGGTCAAGGAAGTCAAGTTCCGCCCGGGCACCGACGAAGGCGACTACCAGGTGAAGCTGCGCAATCTGCGCCGCTTCCTCGAGGACGGTGACAAGGCCAAGGTCACGCTGCGTTTCCGCGGCCGTGAAATGGCCCACCAGGAACTGGGCATGCGTGTGCTCGAACGGGTGCGCGATGACCTGGGCGAACTGGTGCTGGTCGAGGCCATGCCCAAGCTCGAAGGCCGTCAGATGGTGATGGTGCTGGCGCCGCGCAAGAAGGCCGGCAAGGGCGATGCGGCCTGATTGCGACTTCTGACCTCGCCGCTTGCAAGCGGCGAGGTGAAGCATTGTTCCGGCTGGAGAAATCCCAGCAGGACACCAGTGGTATCACAGAGGCATCCATGCATTTTCTGTTCGTCATCGATCCGCTGCCTGCCCTGAAGGCCTGGAAGGATTCCTCGGTCGCCATCATGCGCAGCCTGACGGCGCAAGGGCATGAATTCAGCTTCGCCACGATGGGCGACCTGTACATCCAGGAAGGCCGTGTGCGGGTTGCGGCCACGGCGATGCGCTTGCGCGCTGACGCCGACTGGCACGGCCACGCCTGGTGGACGCAAGACGCCGCCCCGCGCGAATGCGCGCTGGCCGACTTCGACGGCGTGCTGATGCGCAAGGACCCGCCCTTCGACATGGAATACGTCTACGCGACGCATCTGTTCGATTATGCGGCGGCTCAGGGCGCGCGCGTGTTCAACGCCGGATCGGCCATCCGCAACCATCCGGAAAAGCTCGCCATCACCGAGTTCCCGCAATACACGGCGCCTACGCTGGTCAGTCGCGACATGGCGCGCTTGCGCGCATTCCAGGCGCAATATGGCGATGTCATCGTCAAGCCTCTGGATGGCATGGGCGGCAGCGGGATTTTCCGCTTGCGGCCGGACGAACCGAACCTGGGTTCCATCCTGGAGGCCCTGACGGAGCTGGGTGAACGCACCATCATGGCGCAGCGCTACATTCCGGAAATCCGCGATGGCGACAAGCGCATCCTGATCATCGGCGGCGAGCCGGTGCCCTACGCCCTGGCGCGTGTGCCGCTGCAGGGCGAGACGCGCGGCAATCTGGCCGCCGGCGGGCGCGGGCGGGCGCAGCCCTTGTCGGCGCGCGACCTGGAACTGGCCCAGGCCGTGGGCAATCGGCTGGCGGGACGCGGCCTGCTGTTGATCGGCCTGGACGTGATCGGCGACTACATCACCGAGATCAATGTCACCAGCCCCACCTGTTTTGTGGAAATCACCGAGCAGACCGGTTTCGACGTGGCCGGCCGCTTCGTCGAGGCCCTGGTCCACGCCGTGAGCGCGCACAGTAAATGAGCGCGCCCGGCCGCCCCAAGTGCGAATTCCCCCCTGGGGGGACGGCGCGTAGCGCCAAGGGGGCAATATGAACACGCGCATTGCCCTGGTCATGCACGATCCTCTGGGCGCGGCCTTCGAGGCTTGCGCCCGACATGTGCTGGGCCGCATGCCTGACCTGACGGTCTTCGACATCGTGCCAGATGCCGATCCGCCCGTTCAGACCGCGCGCATCCTGGACTGGATGCGCGCGCACGGATCGGGTGAGCCTGTCCTGATCCTGTGCGACCTGTACGGCGCGACGCCGTTCAACATCGCCGTCCAGGCCCAGCGCCAGGCGCTGGAGGATGGCTACGTGGTGCATCTGCTGACCGGCACCAATGCCTGCATGGTGCTGAAGGCCTTGACAGACCAGCAGGAAAACCCTGAATCTCTCAGTGAGCGCGTACGTCAGGGGGCGTTGCGCGGTATCGTCAATGCCGAACCCCCGTGTGATTGTTAGGAACCCGTCTTCATGCCTTCCATCGATCTGGTGATTTCGAACAAACTGGGCTTGCATGCGCGCGCGGCGGCCAAGCTGACCCAGTTGGCCGGGCGCTATCGCAGCGACATCTTCATTTCGCGGGGGGCGCAACGCGTCAACGCCAAGAGCATCATGGGCGTGATGATGCTGGCCGCCGGGCTGGGCGTCACCGTCAAGATCGACGCTCAGGGCGAGGACGAAGCCCAGGCCCTGACCGATATCCGGGCCTTGTTCGAGGGCCGCTTCGGAGAAGCCGAATAGGGCTTTATCCCGCATGAATTCGCCGGAACCTGTTTCGTCCGCGCTCACCTCCACCCTGTGCCTCTACGGCCAGGGTGTGGTGCGCGGTTATGCCATCGGTCGAGCGGTGGTCATGAGTGCGGCTTCGCTCGAGGTCGCCCACTACCGCATTGCCGACGCGGACATCGAATCCGAGCAGCGGCGCTTTACCCAGGCGGTGGACGAGACCGTGCGCGACCTGGGCCAGATGGCCGAGGACCTGCCGGCCGACGCCCCGCGTGAACTGGGCGTGCTGCTGTCGGTGCACGCCATGCTGCTGCAGGACCCCATGCTGACGCAATCCGTCCGTCAGATGATCGCAGAGCGCCAATACAACGCCGAATGGGCGCTGGCGACCCAGGGCCAGATCCTGGTGGAACAGTTCTCCCTGATGGAGGATGCCTACCTGCGCGAGCGTGGCGGGGATGTGCGCCAGGTGATCGAGCGCGTCTTGCGGGTGCTGTCGGGGTCCGGGCACTGGCTGCCGAATCTGGACGCTGTGAACACCGATGGCAGCCTGATCGTGGTGGCGCGCGACATTTCCCCGGCCGACATGATGCGTCTGCGTGGCGGCCGCTTCGGCGCCTTTCTGACGGACCTGGGCGGTGCGACCTCGCACACGGCCATCGTGGCGCGCAGCATGAATGTGCCGGCCGTGGTCGGCATGGGACTGGTGCGCGCGCTGGTGCGCGACGGCGACCGGCTCATCGTCGACGGCCTGAACGGGCTGGTTCTTGTCAATCCCTCGGATGCCGTGCTGCAGGAATACCAGGAACGGCAAGCGGCCTTCCTGCGTGAGCGCGACGAACTCAAGGCGCTGCGTTTCGCGCCGGCCGTCACGCTCGACGGCATCCATATCCGCATGGAAGCCAATATCGAATTGCCGGAGGAGGCCGCCGACGCGCTGGCGGCTGGCGCCGAGGGCATTGGCCTGTTCCGCAGTGAATTCCTGTTCATGGGCCGTCCCGATCTGCCGGGCGAGGAAGAGCAGTACGAGGCCTACGCCTCGGTTGTGCGTGCAATGGCTGGCCGGCCCGTCACGATCCGCACGCTGGACATCGGCGCCGACAAGACGCTGGACGGTGAGGCGACCGTGGCCACCAATCCGGCGCTGGGTCTGCGCGCGATCCGCTACTGCCTGGCTCATCCCGAGATGTTCAACACGCAGTTGCGGGCGTTGCTGCGGGCTGCCGCGCACGGGCCGATCCGGGTGCTGTTCCCCATGGTGTCGCACATGCACGAGATCCATGCCGCCCGCCGTGCCCTGGCGCGGGCCGTCGAGGAACTGTGCGCCGAAGGCCTGCCTCACGACGCAGCCGTGCAGGTGGGTGCCATGGTCGAGATTCCCGCCATCGCCATCGCCATCGAGCCCTTCGCCGAGGCGCTGGATTTCCTGTCCATCGGCACCAACGACCTGATCCAGTACGTGCTGGCGATCGATCGGGGCGACACGGACGTCGCCTCGCTGTACGATCCGATGCATCCGGCGGTGCTGCGCCTGATCGCGCACACCATCAACGCCGGCGAACGGGTAGGCAAGCCCGTGTCGATCTGCGGCGAGATGGCCGGTGACGTGCGGGTCACCCGCATGCTGCTTGGGCTGGGGCTGACCGGATTCTCCATGCATCCGCAGCAACTGCTGGACGTGAAGAAGGAAATCCGCAAGGCGCATTCCAACGCGCTGCGGGTCAAGGTCGCCTCGGCTCTGAACCGGGCCGAACGCATCGACCTGTCCACCCTGGGCGCCTGAGTTTCGTCTGGGGTCAGATCAAGAACCCGAACATATTAGAGTGTCGGGCCGGTCTGTTCGTTGGTAGAATCTTCCGGCGGTAATACCCTGGTTTCCGACCCCGATATTCCCAGGCTTCTTCTTGCGACTCGACTCCCTTCCCCGTTCTGTGCGTCAGAAGGCCACCCTGGCCTTCATCCTGGTGATGTTGCTGGCCATCGGCAACGTCTCCATCGTCCAATTCCTGTTGCGGGAAGGCGACGGTGTGGCCGCCACGCTGAACGTTGCAGGCAAGATGCGGATGTTGAGCCAGCGCCTCAGTCTGTCAGCGCTGGCGCTGCATCAGCAGCCGGACCTGCCGGATCTGGTGCCGGATCAGTTGACCTCCTGGTTCGACGAGGTGCATGACGCACTGCTTTTTGGCGGCCGGGCCTTCGACCTGGATATCCCCGCGATACCGAAGGTACTCGCGCCGCAGTTGCTGGATGTGCACCAGGCCTGGATGCGCCATCGGAGCGCCGTCGACGCGCTGGCCCGCGCACCGGCTGGAGACCGCGCCGCCGTAGAGGCGCTGTTGCAGGCCGGTACCGACCTGCTGACCCGTACCGAGGCGCTGATGGACAGCCTGGTCGTCCAGGCGCGGGAAGTCCAGGGCCGCGCGCTTTACGGCGCCTATGCCCTGTTCGGACTGGATCTCCTGCTGCTGGCGCTGGCCGGCTGGGTGGTTTCCCGGCGTATCCTGCAGCCTGTCCAGGTTCTGGCCCAGCAATGCCGAGCCCTGGCGGTGGGCGATTATGCCGCCCGTTCCGCCTTGCCGCCCGGCGATGAGCTGGGCGAACTGGGTCAGGCGCTGAACGATTCCGCTGGGCGCATCGAGCGCTTGCTGCAGGACATCGAGAAAGAGCATGCGGCGCTGGCCGATGCGCAATCCATGTTCAGCGGTCTGTCCGACAATACCGTGGCCGGCATCTACATGGTGGATGAATCCCTGTGCTTCATCTATGCCAACGCGCGCATGGCCGATATGCTGGGCTATTCGCAGACTGTGCTGGCGGGCGGTTTTCCGCTCGACCAGGTGTTCATCGGGGCGGCCTACGAGATGGTCCGTACCCAGGCAATGGAGCGTCTGTCGGGGCACGCAACCCAGACGCGCTACGAATGCGTGGCGCGGCGTGGTGACGGTGAGCCGATCGAACTGGAAATCTTCGGTTCCCTGATGACCCTGCACGGTCGGCCGGCCTTGATCGGCATCATGTTCGACATCACCGAGCGCAAGCGTGCCGAGGCATCGGCGCGGCGGGCCGCCCTGGTCTACGCCCACACCAGCGAAGGCATGGTGGTCACGGATGCCAGCGGCGTGATCCAGGACGTCAATCCAGCCTTTACTGCGGTGACCGGCTACAGCGCCGATGACGTGGTCGGGCGCACCATGAGCGTGCTCAGCTCCGGGCGTCACGACGACGATTTCTACCGGGCGATGTGGACCAGGCTAGAGGAGACCGGCCGCTGGAGCGGCGATATTCATAACCGGCGCAAGTCGGGAGAGGAATATGTCGAACGCCTGTCGATCAATACGTCCTACAACGCCGATGGCAGCGTCAATTGCCGGATTGGCCTGTTTTCCGACGTGACCGAAAAGCGCCGTCGTGAGGCCTCGATCTGGCATCAGGCGCATCATGACCATCTGACCCAGTTGCCCAACCGTCAGACGTTCGAGGAAAACCTGCGACTCAGTATCGAACAGACCCGGCTGGGCGGGTCGCCGTTCGCGGTGATATTCCTGGATCTGGACTTGTTCAAGGATGTGAACGACACCCTGGGCCACGAGGCGGGTGACCAGTTGCTGCGTCTGGTGGGGCGGCGGCTGATCGAGTGCGTTCGGGCTTCGGACCTGGTGGCGCGGCTGGGCGGCGACGAGTTCACGCTCCTGATCCGGGATATCCAGGACCCGGACGACATCTTTCCGGTCGCCGACAAGATCCTGGAGTCCCTGTCCCAGCCCTTTGCACTGGGCGAGCAGACCGTGCAGATTTCCGCCAGCATGGGCGCGTCCTTGCATCCTCGCGATGGCGACAGCGACAGCGAGTTGCTGCGGACCGCCGATCTGGCCATGTACGCCGCCAAGGAGCAGGGCCGCAATCATTTCCGTGTCTATGCGGCCGGGATGCACGAGTCTGTCCGCGCTCGCCGGGGGGCCTGATCCGGCTTCGGCTTCAGCCCCGGCTCCGGCTCAGTCGGGGTAGGCGGTTTCGCCGTGCGTCGTGGCGTCCAGACCCTGCCGTTCCTCATCGGGCGCGACCCGCAGCCCCATCAGCCGATCGACCAGCAGGGCGCAAATCGCGGCACTGGCGGCGGCCCACACCAGACTGACCAGCACCGCTTCAGCCTGCAGCCAGGTCTGATGCAGCAGCGCGCCCAGACCTGCCGGCCCTGGGCCGCCCAGACTGGCGGAATAGAAGATACCCGTCAGCAGGGCGCCGACGATGCCGCCCACGGCATGAATACCGAACACGTCGAAAGCATCGTCGATGCCTAGTCTGCGCTTCAGACCGCTCACGCCCCAGAGCGCGGCCCAGGAGGCCAGTACCCCGATGACGAGTGATGCGCCTGGTGCGACCAGGCCGGCGGCCGGGGTGATGCCCACCAGCCCGGCAATGGCTCCGGAGGCCGCGCCCAGCAGCGAGGCCCGGCCCTTCAGAAGCCGTTCCGCCAGCGCCCAGGCCAGCACGCCGCAGACTGCGGCCAGCAGGGTGTTGGCCACGGCCAGGACGGCTTGCTCGTTGGCGGCCAGCGCCGATCCGCCGTTGAAGCCAAACCAGCCGATCCACAGCAACGCGGCGCCGGTCAGGTTCAGCGGCAGGCTATGGGGCAGCATGGCTTCCCGATTGTGGCCCAGCCGGGGACCGACCCAGTACGCGCCCACCAGGCCGGCCGCCCCGGCGCTGATGTGGACGACGGTGCCGCCGGCGAAATCCAGGGCGCCGCGTAGGTGCAGCCAGCCGTCGCCGGCCCAGACCATGTGCGCGATCGGCATGTAGCCCAGCGTGAACCACAGGCCGGCGAAGGCCAGCGCTGCGCCGAAGCGGGTGCGTTCGGCCATACTGCCGGTGATCAGCCCGCAGGTGATGGCTGCGAAGGTCGCCTGGAACAGGGCGAACAGCAGTTCCGGGATCGTGCCGAGCAAGGGCAGGGGGGCGGCGTCCCCGGCCCGGTAGAGGCCAGCCAGCCCCAGACGCGTCCATCCGCCCAGGCCGCCGAAGCCCTCGGTGAACACCAGAGAGTAGCCGTAGGCGAACCACAGCACCGTGATCAGCGCGCAGACGCTCAACGTCTGGGTCATGACGGACAGCGTGTGGCGTTTGCGCGCCAGACCGCCGTAGAACAGCGCCAGGCCTGGCATGCACATCAGCCAGACCAGCAGGGTTGAAGTCAGGATCCAGACCAGATCGCTCTTGTCCATGAGGGGGTACTCCTTTTTCAACGGGGGTCAGAGGGCGGCTTCGCCGGTTTCGCCGGTGCGGATGCGTACGACGTGCTCGAGAGGCGTGACGAAGACCTTGCCGTCGCCGATCTTGCCGGTGCGGGCCGCCTGGCACAGGCATTCGACCGTCATTTCGACCAGATCGTCCGGGACGGCGACCTGAATCTGCAGCTTGGGCAGGAAATCGACCTGGTATTCCGCGCCTCGGTAGAGCTCGGTGTGGCCTTTCTGGCGGCCGAATCCCTTGGCCTCCGTGACCGTCATGCCCTGGATGCCGGCGGCCTCCAGCGCGGCGTGAGCCTCTTCCAGTTTGAAGGGCTTGATGAATGCAGTGACGAGTTTCATGAATGCTCCTTTGCGGTCTGTGTGCATGGAGATTCAAGCAAAATGTGTGCCAGTTTTTCAGAGGACGGGTCCGGCCCTGAGGGAATCCTCTGCGGGCTGGCCTGCGCCTGGCGAATCCGATCGGCGTGCGAGCCGCGAGGGGACGTGGAACGAAGGCGCGCACCGCCCGGGTGCAGGGCTGCGCCGGAATGGTGCGGCGGCGTGGTCGCGCGGTCATGCGGCGCAGAGGCCTCGATTCCGGCGTGGTTTTGTGTCCAGTTGTTGGGGGCGTGATCGGCGGCTGCGGGCCGAGCCGGGCGGTTTCCCCCTGGGCACGCGGCCGATGACAGGCACCGGATTGGTCTGGCTCGGCGGACATCAGTCATTACATGTCAGGGTTTACCCCCGATTCAGGACCGCTAGAATTGTAACCAAGCCGGTTGTAACAAGCCGGTCCTCGAAGATGATCCGCCACTTCACACAGCGGAATTTTGTATAGGGAAGATCATGAACATGACGCGTAAAACGCTGACTATGGCCGCCATGGTGGCATCGCTGAGCTTGCTGGCCGCT
Organism: Castellaniella sp.; assembly: GCF_049650445.1. GTDB lineage: Bacteria > Pseudomonadota > Gammaproteobacteria > Burkholderiales > Burkholderiaceae_B > Castellaniella. The sequence goes on from NZ_JBASAD010000028.1 coordinate 20,325, forward strand.
TGCTCCAAGAGCGATGACGCTTCGGCGCCGCCTCCGGCGGCCCCCGCGCCTTCGACGGCGCCGACTCCGGCTCCCATGCCTCCCGGCACGCCTGCGCCCCAGGAGCAGCAGAGCGCCCCCGCTGATCAGTCCATGGGGGACAAGATCAAGGAAACGGCCGGCGAGGCCAAGGACAAGGCGGCCGAACTCGGCCAGGCGGTGTCCACCAAGGCCGGCGAACTGGCCCACGATGCGGGCGAAGCCGCCAACAGTGCCCGTGAATCGGTGCAGGCAGGTGCGGCCAAGGCCGATGCCGCCATCCAGGGGGCCGTGGGCAACTCGAACAGCGGCTCCAAGTAAGCGGGCATCTGCGGATTCGGGCGGGACAAATCCGTCCCGCGCGCTGCCCGCGATCCCGTTCCCGTCGCTATAGTGCGGGAAGTCTTCAGGGATCTGCGGGAGGGGGCCGATGTCGCTTGCTGTGCTATCCAGCCGGGCCCTGTTCGGGTTGCGGGTCTGGCCCGTGCAGGTCGAGGTCCACGTGGGCAGCGGCCTGCCTTCTTTTTCCATTGTCGGTCTGCCGGGTGCAGGCGTGCGCGAAAGCCGCGAGCGGGTTCGTTCGGCGCTGCTGAGCAGCGGTTTCGAGTTCCCGGCCGGCCGGATCACCGCCAATCTGGCGCCCGCCGACTTGCCCAAGGACTCCGGCCGCTTCGACCTGCCGATCGCGCTCGGTGTGCTGCTGGCGTCGGGGCAGGTGGCGGATACCCGAGGTCAGGCACCCGACGTGCGACATTACGTGCTGGCGGGTGAACTGTCGTTGACGGGCAGCATCGCGTCGGTGGATGCCGCGCTGGCGATCGCGCTTTCGGTCGTTCGTGACGATCCCCGGGCCGTGTTGATCATGGCGCCGGCGGCTGCCGGCGCGGCTGCCCGGGTGCCGGGTCTGAAGGTGCTGGCGGCCGGAGGCCTGGACGAAGTCGTGGCCCATTTTGCGGGGCGGGCCGAATTGCCCGTCGCCACGCCGGTGCGCGACGAGCCGGCGGACGAGGCCCCCGTGCCCTGTCTGTCGGATGTCCGGGGGCAGGCGGCGGCCCGGCGCGCCCTGGAACTGTCGGCGGCCGGCGGGCACGGCCTGCTGATGAGCGGTTGTCCCGGCGTGGGCAAGAGCATGTTGGCGCGGCGCCTACCCGGCCTGCTGCCGCCCCTGAGCGCCGAGCAGGCTCTCGAAGTCGCCGCCGTGCACGGACTGGCCCGTTCCCGACGCTCACTGTCTCGTGTGCCGCCGTTCCGTGCTCCGCACCACGGAGCCTCCATGCCGGCGCTGGTGGGCGGGGGCGCCCGCCCCAGGCCCGGGGAAATCAGCCTGGCACACCATGGCGTGCTGTTCCTGGATGAATTGCCGGAATTCGGCCGTCAGGCCCTGGAGGCCTTGCGCGAACCCCTGGAAACCGGCTGCGTCACGGTCGCCCGGGCCGCCGGCAGTTGCACTTTTCCCGCCCGTTTTCAGTTCGTGGCTGCGATGAATCCGTGTCCCTGCGGTTGGCACGGGCATCCCCATCCGCGGCGGGAATGCCGCTGCTCTCGAGAGCTCATCGCGCGCTATAGAGCGCGAATTTCCGGTCCTTTGCTGGATCGGATCGACCTGCATGTCGGCCTGGGTGTGGAAACCGCCTGGCTGGATGCGCCGCCGGGTGAACCTTCGGCCCCGGTCCGGGAACGTGTGCAGGCCGCCCGCTGCCGGCAACTGGCGCGCCAGGGCTGCCTGAATGCCGATCTGGACGGTGTCGCCCTGGACCATCACGGAGCGCCGGATGCCGAGGGTCGGGCGCTGCTGACGCGCGCTGCGGCGGCCTGGGGCTGGTCGGCGCGCGCTGTGCGCCGGGCCCAACGCGTGGCGCGGACCCTGGCCGACCTGGAGGGCGGCGACCGGGTCGAGGCCGGTCACGTGGCACAGGCGATCCAGTACCGTCCTGACGACAAGGCATGAGCCGCGTTCAGGCGGACCGGCCGGGCAGGGCCGGGTAAAATGGCATTTTCCCCTTTTCGACTCAGGAGGCCCCGATGATCGCCCCCAATCAATTGTTCGACGACTTCCAGAAGAACATGTCAGAATTCCTGGCCAAGACCCCGGCCGCCGACATCGAGCGCAATATGAAGGCCTTCATGACACAGGCGTTCGCTCGCATGGACCTGGTCACCCGGGAAGAGTTCGATGTCCAGGCCGATCTGCTGGCCCGTGCGCTGGAGCGCGTCGAATCCCTGGAAGCCCGGGTTCAGGCCCTGGAACAAGGAAACGAATAGACAAGCCAGGGCAAATCACCCTATAATCAAGGGCTTTTCCCATTGCCTTGGGTTTTGTTGATCCAGGGAATTCGTTCTTTTGGCCGGGAAGATCTTCATGAGATCGGGTCGGTACAAGAGGAAAAATGAAAGGGGGAAAAGCAGGATGCGCGCATGCAGGTTGCGCATGCCGTATCCGAACGTTCGCAAATACCAGGTCTGACAAGTGCCCGAATCCCGGGTCACCTGGGTTTGTCAAGCCAACAGAGTATCGTCATGCCCAAGATGAAGAGCAAGAAAGGCGCGTCCAAGCGCTTTAAGGTGCGCGGCAGTGGTTCCATCAAGCGCGGCCAGGCTTTCAAGCGTCACATCCTGACCAAGAAAACCACGAAGAACAAACGTCAGCTGCGCGGTTCGGCTGCTGTCCATGAAACCAACATCGCCTCCGTGAAGGCGATGCTGCCTTTCGCCTGATCGGAGATTACACATGCCTCGCGTCAAACGCGGCGTCACCGCTCGTGCACGCCATAAAAAAGTCCTCAAGGCCGCCAAGGGTTACCGTGGCCGCCGTGGCAATGTATTCCGGGTCGCCAAACAGGCGGTCATGCGCGCCGGTCAGTACGCCTACCGCGACCGCCGCAACAAGAAGCGCACCTTCCGCGCTCTGTGGATCACCCGTATCAACGCGGGCTGCCGCGAACTGGGCGTGACCTACAGCGTCTTCATCGCGGGTCTGAAGAAGGCCTCGATCGAACTCGACCGCAAGGTCCTCGCCGACATGGCCGTGCGCGACAAGGCGGGCTTTGCCGCCGTCGTGGCCCAGGCGAAATCCGCGCTGGCCGCCTGACCGACACAGTTTCGTTTTCGATTCTGTATCATCGCAAACGGAGCTCGATCGGGCTCCGTTTGCGTTTTGGAATGCACCATGGACTCATCGCTCGACGAACTGATTGCCCAGGCCCGTGACCGCTTCGCCCAGGCCGGGGATGCCGCCACACTGGAAAACGAAAAAGCTGCCTTTCTGGGCAAGCAGGGGTCGCTGACCGCGTTGCTCAAGGGCCTTGCGGCCTTGCAGGGCGAAGAAAAACGCACGCGCGGCGCACAGATCAACCAGGCCAAGCAGCAGGTCGAATCGCTGTTGAACACGCGGCGCGCCGAACTGACCCAGGCTGTGCTGGACCAGCGCCTGGCGGCCGAGACCATCGACGTCACCCTGCCGGGCCGAGGGCGCGGTGTGGGCGGCATCCATCCGGTGATCCGCACCTGGCAGCGTGTCGAGCAGATCTTCCGTTCCATCGGTTTCGACGTCGCCGACGGTCCCGAGATCGAGAATGACTGGACCAATTTCACGGCCCTGAACAATCCGGAAAACCATCCGGCGCGTTCCATGCAGGACACGTTTTACGTGGACATGAAGGACGCGGGCGGGCTGCCGCTGGTGTTGCGTACCCACACCAGTCCCATGCAGGTGCGCTACGCCCGCATGAACAAGCCTCCCATCAAGGTCATCGCCCCGGGGCGCACCTACCGCGTCGACAGCGACGCCACCCATTCGCCCATGTTCCATCAGGTCGAGGGCCTGTGGATTGCCGAGGACATCTCCTTCGCTGACCTGAAGGGCGTCTATACGAATTTTCTGCGGGCTTTCTTCGAGACCGACGATCTGACCCTGCGCTTCCGGCCTTCGTTCTTTCCGTTCACCGAACCCTCGGCCGAAATCGACATGATGTTCACTTCCGGTCCCAATCAGGGGCGCTGGCTGGAAATCTCGGGCTCGGGCCAGGTGCATCCCCAGGTCGTGCGTAATTTCGGGCTGGACCCGGAACGCTACATCGGTTTTGCCTTCGGCTCGGGCTTGGAGCGTCTGACCATGCTGCGCTATGGCGTGGACGATCTGCGCCAGTTCTTCGAAGGCGATCTGCGCTTCCTGCGTCAGTTCAACGATTAGGCCCGTCGGCCTCAGTGATACGGAACCCGAATCATGCAATTTCCCGAATCATGGCTGCGCGCCTGGGCTGATCCCGAGATCGACAGCCAGGAACTCGCTCATCGGCTGACCATGGCCGGTCTCGAAGTCGAGGACGCCGATCCCTATGCCCCGCCGTTCTCCGGTGTGGTGGTGGCGCGCATCGAATCGGCCGAGCCGCATCCGAATGCCGACAAGCTGCGCGTCTGCCAGGTCAATGACGGCTCGGGCGAGCCGCTGCAGATCGTCTGCGGCGCGCCCAATGCCGCAGCCGGCCTGCTGGTGCCCCTGGCCCGTGTCGGCGCCGAATTGCCCGGCGGCATGCACATCGGCCCCGTCAGGATGCGGGGCGTCGAATCGCGCGGCATGTTGTGTTCTGCCCGCGAGCTGGGCCTGTCCCAGGACCACGCCGGCCTGCTGGAACTGTCTGCGGATCTGCAGCCGGGCCAGGACCTGCGCCAGGCGCTGGATCTGGACGACACGATCTACACTCTGAAACTGACCCCCAACCGGGCCGACTGCCTGTCCATCCTCGGGGTGGCGCGCGAAGTCGCGGCGCTCACGGGCTGTCCGCTGCGTGCCCTGGATACGCCGCAGGTGGCGGTGACCCTGGACGAGCGCCTGCCCGTGACCGTGCAGGCCCCGGATCTGTGCGGCCGTTTCGCCGGGCGCGTGGTGCGCGGCGTGAACGCGCGCGCCGCCACGCCCGGCTGGATCAAGTCGCGCCTGGAGCGCGCCGGTCAGCGGCCGGTGTCGGCGCTGGTGGACATCTCCAACTACATCATGCTGGAACTGGGCCGTCCCACGCACGTCTTCGATCTCGCCAAGATCCAGGGCGGCCTGACGGTGCGTTGGGCGCGCGAGGGCGAACGGCTGGAACTGTTGAACGACCAGACCGTCGATCTGACGCCCGATGTGGGCGTCATCGAAAGCGGCCGGGGGCTGGAAAGCCTGGCCGGCGTCATGGGCGGGCAGGACTCGGCGGTGACGCTGGATACCACAGACGTCTACCTGGAAGCCGCCTTCTGGTGGCCGGAGGCCATCATGGGTCTCACGCGCCGCTTCAAGCTCAATTCCGAGGCCGCTCACCGGTTCGAGCGCGGGGTGGATTTCGCCACCATTCCCGAACACCTGGACCTGATGACCACCCTGATCCTGGAGATCTGCGGCGGCCAGGCCGGCCCGCTGGACGATCAGATCGTCAATCTGCCCACGCGTGAGCCGGTGCGCATGCGCCTGGCGCGCTGCGCCCGCGTGCTGGGGATCGCGCTGGGCGCGGATGCGGTGGGCGCCGTCTTCACGCGCCTGGGCTTTGCCTACGAGCGCCAGGGCGACGATTTCATCGTCACGCCGCCGGCCGCGCGCTTCGACCTGACGATCGAGGAAGACCTGATCGAGGAAGTCGCCCGCATCTACGGTTTCGACCGCATCCCGGATGAACCTCCGGTGGCGCCGGCCGTCATGCGGGTTGCGCCCGAAACCCTGTACGGTCCGCATGCGTTGCGCGCCGCCCTGGCTGCGCGCGATTACCAGGAAGTCATCAATTTTTCCTTCGTCGAGGAAGCCTGGGAACGGGATTATTGCGGCAACGCCGACCCCATCCGTCTGCTGAACCCCATCGCCAGCCAACTGGCGGTGATGCGTTCCGGCCTGATCGGCGGTCTGCTGGCCAACATCGCCCATAACGCCAAGCATCGCCAGACGCGTGTGCGCGTCTTTGAACTGGGCCGCGTGTTCGCCCGCGATCCTGAGGTCGCCGACGATGGCCTGGCCGTGGCGGGCGTGGCGCAGCCCACGCGTCTGGCCGCTGCGGCCTGGGGGCCGGCGCAGGCGGAGCAATGGGGTGAACCGGTCCGTCCGGTGGACTTCTTTGACGTCAAGCGCGACCTCGAAGCCCTGCTGGGCGCGCGCGCGGCCGATCTGCGCTGCGAGGCCGCCGCCCATCCCGCGCTGCATCCGGGCCGCAGCGCCCGCCTGATGCTGGATGGCCGCGCGATCGGTTGGCTGGGCGAGGTCCACCCGCGCTGGGCGCAGGCCCTGGACCTGCCGCACGCCCCCGTCGTCTTCGAACTCGACGCCGAAGCCGTATCCGAACGTGTCTTCCCCCGGCCGCGCGAACAGTCCCGGCAGCCCGTGGTTGTCCGGGATCTGGCGGTCTGGGTGGATGCGGGCGTGCCGTGGCAGTCGCTGCTTGATACACTGCAGCGACGGATCGCGGCCGATGAAGCCCTTTCCGTGGTCAAAGACATTAAACTGTTCGATATCTGGCGCGAAGCCGCGACTGCCCAGCAACGCAGTCTGGCGCTGCGCCTGTGGTTCCAGAGTCGCGATACGACGCTGGAAGACCATCAAGTCGAACATTGCGTGCAAAGCCTGCTCGACGCCTTGACCCAGGCTCACGGCGCGCGTCTGCGCTCATAGGAGAAATCGCGGGTGAATACGGATCGGACGCTCACCAAAGCCCACCTGGCCGAACTGCTGTTCGAGCGCGTGGGTCTGAACAAGCGCGAAGCCAAGGACATCGTGGACACGTTCTTCTCCGAAGTTCGCGATGCCCTGGTTCAGGGGACCGAGGTCAAGCTGTCGGGTTTTGGCAGCTTCCAGGTGCGCAACAAGCCGCCGCGCCCGGGCCGCAATCCCAAGACCGGCGAGGTCATCCCGATCGCGGCGCGCCGGGTGGTCACGTTTCACGCCAGCCAGAAGCTCAAGGACGGCGTGGGCACTGACGGAGACGCCGCATGACGTCCGCCGCGTCTTCCGCAGCCGTGCTGCCGCCGATCCCCGCCAAACGCTACTTCACCATCGGCGAAGTCTCCGAACTGTGCGGCGTCAAACCGCACATTCTGCGCTACTGGGAACAGGAATTCGCCCAGCTCAAGCCGGTCAAGCGGCGCGGCAACCGGCGCTACTACCAGCACCACGAAGTCCTGCTGGTGCGCCGCATCCGCGATCTGCTCTACGAACAGGGCTTCACCATCGCCGGGGCACGCAACCGCCTGGGCGACAGCGGTGATGCGCCGCACGACCAGGATGCCGCCGTGCGCCTGAGCGGTGCCGAGCTGCAGGCGCTGCGCGCCGATCTGGTGGCCGCGCGGGACCGCCTGAGCCAGGCCCTGGACGGCAATCGTCAGGCGCATCAGGCGGCGGGACTGCTGGATCTCTGATTCCGTTCGCTCCTTCGATGGCCATGCAAAAACGCCGGGACACGTCCCGGCGTTTTCGTTGTGGTGCGAAGGGTCGTTTAATGGTTTTCCAGGTGCACGGGTTGCTGGACGATGGTGCCTGCGGGTGTCGGCTTCAGGCTGGCCCAGAGCGCCAGGGCGGCCAGGCCCAGCACCGCGGCGATGACCAGCGCCACCGCGACGCGGCCGCGCCGCAGCCGTGTCC
>NZ_JBASAD010000029.1:0-33257 GCF_049650445.1 Castellaniella sp.
CACATGAATCTGCCGGAACCCGCATGACCCGTCCTTCGATCCCGTTTTCGGTCCTGGACCTGGCCCCCATCGCCGAAGGCGGCAACGCCGCCGAAGCTTTCGCACACACCGCAGACCTGGCCCGCCATGCCGAATCCCTGGGCTACCGTCGCTACTGGATGGCCGAACACCACGGCATGCCCGGCATCGCCAGCGCGGCCACCGCCGTGCTGATCGGCCACGTCGCCGCAACGACCTCGCGCATTCGCGTGGGTGCAGGCGGCATCATGCTGCCCAACCACTCCCCCCTGGTGATCGCCGAGCAATTCGGCACGCTGGCTACACTGTATCCTGGCCGCATCGACCTGGGGCTGGGGCGCGCTCCTGGGTCGGACCAGGCCACCACGCGGGCGCTGCGCCGGACACTGGATTCGGACCCCGACGCCTTCCCGCGCGACGTGGCCGAACTGATGGATTATTTCGATGGCTGCGGGCCGGTGCGCGCCGTGCCCGGCGAGGGCTGCGCCGTGCCGGTCTGGATCCTGGGATCCAGCCTGTTCGGAGCCCAACTGGCCGCCTTCATGGGCCTGCCCTATGCTTTCGCTTCGCATTTCGCGCCGGCGCAGATGATGGATGCCATCGCCCTGTACCGGCGACATTTCAGGCCCTCGCGCCACCTGGACAAGCCCTACGTGATGCTGGGCTTCAATGTGTTCGCCGCCGACACGGACGAGCAGGCCCGTTTCCTGGCGACATCCTGGCAGCAGTCCTTCGTCAATCTGCGCACCGGCCGGCCGGGGCTGCTGCCCCGCCCCGTCGAAGGCTATCTGGAATCCCTGCCGGCACCCGCCCGCGCGCTGCTGGACAGTGTCTTGTCCTGTGCAGCCATCGGTTCGCCGGACACCGTCGCCGAGCAGATCCATGCCTTCATCGAGCGCACCGGGGCGGACGAACTGATGATCACCTGCAACATGCACGACCCTGCGGCCCGGATGCGATCCTACGAAATTGCGGCCGGGCTGGCCGCCTGACGCCGCAAAGAGTCAGGGCGCGATCGGCAGGGCGCGCTTGTGAGCGCTGCGGCGCCAGGCGGAAACGATGATGTCGAAAATGTCCGGCGGGATGTCCCGGCCTTCCAGGAAATCATCGATCTGCTCGTAGCTGACGCCGAAGGCGTCCTCGTCGGGTTTGAGCGGCTTGAGCAGTTCGAGATCGGCGGTGGGCACTTTGAAGACCAGTTCCCGGGGCGCTCCCAGGGCGGCAGCCAGCGCCCGCACGCGGCGCTTGTTCAGCCCCGCCAGTGGCGTGACATCGGCGGCGCCGTCGCCGAATTTCGTGAAAAACCCCATCAGCGCCTCGGCGGCATGGTCGGTTCCAACCACCAGCCCGCCGCGCGCCCCGGCCACGGCGTACTGCGCGATCATGCGCTGGCGCGCCTTGATGTTGCCATGCAGAAAATCCTGTTGGGCCGCATCGCGAAAAGTCTGGCCACCGGCCTGCACCGAAGCCAGCACCGCATCCGAGGCCGGCCGTATATCCACGGTCAGCAGATCGTCGGGCCGGATGACCGCCAGGCCCGCCTGGGCATCGGCTTCGTCCAGCTGGATGCCGTAGGGCAGCCTCATGGCCACGAAGCGGGCTTCTCCACCTTGCGCGCGCACGCGCTCAACGGCGCGCTGAGACAGGCAACCCGCCGTCAGGGAATCGACGCCGCCGCTGATGCCCAACACCAGGGCGCGGGCGCCCGTGGCGCGCAACAGTTCAGCCAGGAACTCCGCTCGCCGCTCGATTTCAGCCTGGGCATCGAAGGCATCCCCCACCCCCAGAGCGAGGCGGATATGAAGTTGCAATGCGCGTTGTTCGTCATTCAGCAAGACGTCACTCCGGGCCGGCCGGCCGACCAGCAAGGCATATAAGACGGAAGGATTCGCCCCCCACTGGGGATCGAACTCCATAAGATACCAAATATAAACCGGCCCATGCCGCGAGATGCCCCGGAACTCAAGACATGCGCTGTTGCGCCTCGTGCCGCGCAAGCTCGAACAGCGCCAGCTCGAATTGGTAGCCCGCATCATCACGGCCTTTGGGATAAGCCCCTGATTCCGGCGGCGGTCCCTCAAGAATCGCCCGCTTTTCCTGATCGTTCAACTCCATGAAGCTTTCCCGAGCCGACGCGAACTCCTCGGCATACGCCTGGCCGCGTCGGAGTTCGATCTGTTCGCGCATTTTCATCCCGGCTTGCGCCCTCGCGAGGGCCAGCCGCTCCGGAGAAGCCCCCATATCCAGGGTGCCGATATCTCCGTGGAAGACAACGAAGGCATTGGGGCCCGCCTCATGAATCTTGAGCTCGTCCTGGTAAGACGACCATCCGTAATCCGGGTTGCGCGCCACCAGCCCTTCAAGCTTTTTCTTTATCCAGCCCAGGCCGAACGAAGGCGGCTGGGGTGTCTGGTGCAGTATCTGATAGGCGGAGCCCTCATTATCGAAGGTCAACACGGCCGTACCGGCCTTCGCATACTCCAGCGCCTTGCCTTGCAGGCCTTTCGTGACGACTTCGACGGGCACATTGCTGCCCACGCCCCCGTCGATGAAAGTCCTGAGGCCGTGGCCATCACCGGGATCGAAGTCCACCGATTTGAAATAGACGGGAAACCCCATCGATATGCGGCCTGCCACCGCAACCGGCACATCCGACGTCGTCTGCGCATCGAAATACATCGTCTGGCCACGGGTCGCATCCCACCCCGTGAGGGTCAAGCTCTTGAACCGGGCCGGATCCAGCCGATGCAGCAGGCGCAGATCATTGAAGGTGATCATCCGTCCGCTGCGGTCAGCGTCATAATCCTGGTGGCGTAATTGCGCGAGACGATCAGCGGCCCCTTCACCTTCGGCAAGGCGCAAGCGTTCGAGCCTGGACTGGAAGGCATCACCCGCCCAATGAGCATTGAGGTAGCTTGACACCTGCTCCGCCGTGGTCCGATCCAGGAGTTCCAGAACGCGCCCGGCCCGAAAACCAAGACGCCAACTCGTGTCGAGCATGGGGTAACGGGACTGGAAGCCATCCGACGCGTCTCGCGTTGCGTCCTCATTGAGCTTGTCTGCAAACACCTGCAATGCCTGGGCATCCAAGCCGGAAGCCAGGCCCAGCGCAGTGAGCGCGCCCACCGACGAACCCACCAGATGCTTGATCCCATCGAGCATACCGGCATCCCGCATTTCGGCCAGAACGCTCGGGTTGCCGACCCCCTTGGCTCCGCCGCCACGGAACACCAAGGTTTCCAGTGGCGGGGCCTGACGGATGACGGTAAAGCCCAGCAGTCTGTTCTCGGCATCGTAGCGGGGAATGCCCTGCGGCCGGATGTCGTAGGACGACGCCTCGACCGCTCGTGGATTGCGTTCCTGCAATCCTTGCAATTGGCGCTGCATGCTGTCGCTGGCCTGCAAGGCCGCTGCGCCGAGGCCCTCAGGGGAAAGCCGGACACTGGCCCGTAGCGGATCGGGGCTGGCCGGACCGCGGCTTGTGGGCGCGGAAAGGGCTGCCGCGCCTTCGAGGCGAAACTCCGGCTTCCGTGGCAGGTCGACAAAAACACCTTGCGAATCGATCCGGTCGAGAGACATGGCTGTCCTCCCATCTCTCAGGATCGATATGCAAGGCCCATTATTCGACCAGCAAAGCCGGCCCCTCTGCTCCACATGAGAGACCTTCCGGCATTCATGGCTCCGGCTGCGGCCGATGATGACATCCAATTCATGTGCGCTCCTTTTATTTTTATACGCTGCAGTGCAACGCCTGTTTTTTACATGAGTCACCAGAAACGCATGATGGTTCCCTGCCCAAGACGCGGGGCCGCCGCCGGCACGCCCCGGACGGCCCGCCGTGGGCTCAGCCCTTCCGGGAACCCCCGGTCGCTCGGCCTTCAAAACGGTCCAGCACCGCACCGGTGCTGGCGTCGGAGCAGTTGAAGGCGAATTTGGCCTGCACCCCGCGCGTGTAGCGCGGCGCAGGCGGCGTCCAGGCGGCGCGCCGGGAAGCCAGAATATCGTCCGGCACGTTCAACTGCAATAGCTGACGATGCGCGTCGATGCTGACGGAATCGCCTTCGTGGACCAGCGCGATGGTGCCACCGACGGCGGCTTCCGGCGCGACATGGCCCACCACCATCCCCCAGGTGCCCCCGGAAAACCGGCCGTCCGTGATCAGGCCGACGGAGTCGCCCAGCCCCTCGCCCACCAGGGCGCTGGTCGGGGCCAGCATTTCGGGCATGCCCGGCCCGCCCTTGGGGCCCAGGTAGCGCAACACCATCACGTCGCCCGCGTGGATGCGGCCCGCCAGAATGGCCTCCATGGCGGAGGACTCGTCGTCGAAGACGCGCGCAGGGCCGGTCATGGCGGGATTCTTCAGGCCGGTGATCTTGGCCACCGCGCCCAGTTCGGCCAGATTGCCCTTGAGGATGGCCAGGTGGCCTTCGGCATACAGGGCGTTGTCCAGGGTGTGGATCACGTCCTGATTGGCCGGCGCGTCGGGCACGTCCGTCAGTGTTTCGGCGATGGTCTTGCCGGTGATGGTGATGCAGTCGCCATGCAGCAGGCCGGCGTTCAACAGCAGCTTCATCACCTGAGGCACGCCGCCCGCCTGGTGGAAATCGACCACCAGGTGCTTGCCGCTGGGCTTGAGGTCGCAGATGACGGGCACCCGGCGGCGCACGCGCTCGAAGTCGTCGATGGTCCATTCGACCTCGGCGGCGTGCGCGATCGCCAGGATGTGCAGCACGGCATTGGTCGAGCCGCCGGTGGCCATGATGACGGCCACGGCGTTTTCGATGGATTTGCGCGTGACGATGTCGCGCGGTTTCAGGTCCAGCTTCACGGCGTTCAGCAGCACGCGGGCCGATTCGGCGGCTGAATCGATCTTTTCCTGGTGCACGTTGGCCATGGTGGAGGAGTACGGCAGGCTCATGCCCATGACCTCGAAGGCCGAACTCATGGTGTTGGCGGTATACATGCCGCCACAGGACCCGCTGCAGGGGATGGCGTGGGTCTCGATATTGTGCAGATCGGTCTCGGACATGCGCCCGGCCGCATGCTCGCCCACGGCCTCGAAGACGCTGACGATGTTCAGATCCTGGCCGCAGTAGCTGCCCGGCAGGATGGTGCCCCCGTAGACGTAGATCGAGGGCACGTTGGCGCGCAGCATGCCCATCATGCCGCCGGGCATGTTCTTGTCGCAGCCGCCGATCACCAGCACGCCGTCCATCCACTGGCCCTGGACGCAGGTTTCCACGCAGTCGGCGATGACCTCGCGGGACACCAGGGAATACTTCATGCCTTCGGTGCCCATCGCCATGCCGTCGGAGATCGTCGGCGTGCCGAACATCTGCGGGTTGCCGCCGGCGTCCTTGATCGCTGCGGCGGCCGCGTCGGCCAGCGGCTGCAGGCCGCTGTTGCACGGCGTGATGGTGCTCTGACCATTGGCGATGCCGATCATGGGCTTGTCGAAATCCGATTCCGTGTAGCCGAGCGCGTAGTACATCGAGCGGTTCGGCGCCCGGGCGACACCCTGGGTGATGTTCGAGGAACGCAGCGGTTTGGCCATGACGGAGTCCTTTCGAGAGGTCGATGCGAAATCGTTCAGTGTAAGACTACTCCTCGCCAGCGGATCGGACACACGCACGCCGGGCGCGGGTATTGGGCGGGTTTCAGAAACTGCGCCGGGCCGGCTGCGCCAGATCGTCGAGAAAGACCGGATCGTGCAGGACCCAGTCCCGGCGCGAGCCCGCGATGCGGCCTTGCGCCACCCAGTCCGCCAGCAACCGGCTCAGGGTTTCCGCACGCACCCCCAGGTGCGCCGCGAGCTGGCGCTGCGTCAGAGGCAGATGCACGGACGATCCCTCGCCGGGCCTCAGGCGCAGCAGATAGTCGGCCAGGCGCTGCGCGGCCGTGCTGCCGCTGAACCACTCCACCTCGTTGACGCGCTGGTAGACCCGGTCGCTCAGGCGCGCCAGCAGCCGCATGGACAGCTCCGGCCAGGCGCGGCAGGCCGCCTGCAGACCGGTCCGCTTCAGGCACAGCGCAATGGCGTCGCCATGCGCCCGTGCCTGCATCGGATAGCGGCCGTGGCTCATGAACATGGCCGTCTCGGCCAACAACTGGCCGGCGCGAAAGATATGGAACACGCGCTCCTGGCCGTCCTGAGTGTGGCGCAGCACCTCGATGCCGCCGCTCAGGACATACAGGTACTCGATGGCGTCCTCGCCTTCATGAAACAGCGCCTCTCCGTCCTGGACGTGAAGGACTGCGGCGTCGCGCAGCAGCAGGCCGGCCACCTCGGACGGCGCGTCCCGGAACAGCGGATGCCCCAGCACCCGGGCGGGGGAATCCTCGGTCGGATTGACTTTTGTCATTGGCATTCGATGATCCAGGATGCGACGATACGAGATTGATAATAATTCGCATTCAGATATGTGGGAAACCCTTCGAGCATCATACTGCCTGGCGCGGCTCTCCTTGCTGGCCGTCCTGCTGGGCACCGGCCTGTCCGTCTCGGCCGCGCCGCGCGAGCGCCTGGTCCTGGCCGGCCCTACAGCCGCCGTCAGCTTCCCGCTCATCCACATGGTCGAGACCGGCGCCCTGGCGGACTGGGCCGGCGCGGTGGAATTCCGCCACTGGAAAAACCCGGACCAGTTGCGCGTGCTGCTCGCCAAGCAGGAGGTCGATTTCAGCGCCACGCCGGTGAACCTGCCCGCCATCATGAACAATCGCGGCATGCCCGTGCGCCTGCTGAACGTCTCCGTCTGGGGGCTGCTGTGGTTCGTCAGCGCCGACCCGGACGTGCACACGGTCGCCGACCTGGCCGGCAAGCCGCTGCTGACGACCTTCCAGCGCGATCTGCCGGCCCTGCTGCTGGAGCGGCTGCTGGACGCGCAGGGCCTGGCCGGTGAACGCGCGCCGGCCATCCGCTATGCGCGCGACGCCCAGGACGCCACTGCCCTGCTGCTGACCGGCGAGGCGCGCAGCGCCCTGCTGCCGGAACCCTCCGTCTCGCTGCTGCTGGCACAGAATGCCCGCCGGGGCGGCGCGCCGCTGCACCGCGTGCAGAGTCTGGAGGACGCCTGGCGCGGGACCTTCCCGGACCATCCCGACCTGCCGCAGGCCGGCATCATGGCCAATGCCGGCGTGGCCGACGACCGTGCCCTGGGCGAGGCCTTCGCGCGCGCCTACGACCGGTCGGCGCGCTGGTGCAAGGCCGAGCCGGCCGGATGTGCCCGCCTGGTGCACAAACACATGGATTTTCTGCCGGTCGAGGCCATCGAAGCCTCGATCCGCGTCACCCGCCTGGAAAGCCGTGACGCGCAATCCGTGCGGCCCGATCTGGAGGCCCTCTACGGCCTGATCCTGCGGCACAACCCCGAAGCCGTCGGCGGCCGCCTGCCCGATGCCGGCTTCTACGGGCCATGAGCGCCATGAACGGCGCCAAGAGGATTCCGGACCGCCCCGCGCGCACATCCCGGCTCTGGTCCGCGCTGGGCGTCATCCTGATCTTCGCCGGCTGGGAACTCGCCGCACGCCTGATGGGGCCCATGCTGATGGCCACGCCGCTGGAGGCCCTGCGATCGATCAGCGTCCTGGCCGGCGACCCGGGCTTCTGGACGCACAGCCGCGACAGCCTGGCGCGCATCGCCGTCGGCGTGGGCGCGGGCTGCGGCATCGGCTTCGCCCTGGGGGTGCTGGCCGGCCACGACGCACGCCTGCGCGGCCTGCTGGAGCCGCTGCGCTGGCTGCTGATGGCCATCCCGCCCGTGGTCGTGGTCGTGCTGGCCATGCTCTGGTTCGGCCTGGGCTCGGGCATGGTGATCTTCATCACCGTCCTGATGATGGTGCCCGGCATGTACGTCAACACGGTCAAGGGCATGCGCATGATCGACGCCGGCCTGCTGGAAATGAGCCAGGTCTACCGCTTCGGCGCCTGGACGCGGCTGCGCCACATCTACCTGCCCGCCCTGGCCGCGCCCCTGACGGCGGCGCTGCTGATCGCCGCCTGCGGCGGCGTGCGGCTGGTGGTCATGGCCGAGGTGCTGGGTGCCGAGAGCGGCGTGGGCTATGCACTGGCCAATGCGCGCAGCACCTTCGACAGCGGCCGGCTGTACGCCTGGGTGCTGCTGATCCTGGGCCTGGTGGCCTTGCTGGAATTCCTGCTGCTGCAACCCGTCCAGCGTCGCCTGACCCGCTGGCAGGAGCCCAGTCATGCTTGAGATGCGCGACCTGAGCCTGGCCTTCGGACCGCGCATCGTGCTCGACGGCATCCGCCTGGACGTGCGCCCCGGCGAACGCATCGGCGTCATCGGTCCCAGCGGCGCCGGCAAGAGCACCCTGCTGCGCCTGGCGGCCGGCCTGCTGCGCCCGGACAGCGGGACCTGCCGCAACACCTTCCAACGCACCCGCCTGGTCTTCCAGGAGCCCCGCCTGCTGCCCTGGCGCAGCGTGGCCGACAACCTGGACATCGCCCTGCACGCGGGCGGCGTCCCCACCGACGAGATCGCCGCGCGACGGGATCGCTGGCTCGCCCGGGTGGGGCTGGCCGACACGGCGCGAGCCTGGCCGGCCGAGCTGTCGGGCGGCATGGCCCAGCGCGCCGCCCTGGCCCGCGCCCTGGCGCTGGAGCCGGACCTGCTGTTGCTCGACGAACCCTTCAGCGCGCTGGACCCGGCGCTGCGCGCCGACCTGGGGCGGCTGTGCGCCGAACAGGCCCGCGCCACCGGCACCGCGCTGGTCTGCATCAGTCATCAGCCCTGGGAGCTTGCCGGCCTGGCGGACCGCATCCTGCGCGTGGCCGACGGCCATGTCCAGGAACAACCCGCCGCCGGGGCGCCGCCCGCCGGCTCATAGCCCGATTCTTCCACCCTTCTCTTTCACATTCCCTCACCGAGGAACCCCATGAGCGCATCCTACGCCCTCACGCCCCTGGCTCTGACTCTGGCTCTCGCGGCCATCGGTCCGGCGCCAGCCCACGCCCAGGAAGTCCAGAGTCTGAACCCCATCACCGTCAGCGGTGACGCCCAGGCCTCCCCCCTGAACCCCGGCGTGAAGGCCGAACGTGCCCGCCTGGACGGCGTGGCCGGCGGCACCAACCTGATCGAGCCGCAGAAGGAAACCCGCCTGGCCACGCTGCGGGATGCCCTGGACTACCAGCCTGGCCTGGTGGTCCAGGAATTCTTCGGCGGCCTGGACCAGCCGCGGCTGAACATCCGCGGCTCGGGCATCCAGAGCAACCCAGTGAACCGGGGCGTCATGCTGCTGCAGGACGGTCTGCCGCTGAACGAGGCCGACGGATCCTTCGTGATCGGTTTCCTGGAACCGCGCAACGCCCGCCTGATCAGCGCACGCCGGGGTGCCAACGCCCTGTCGCCGGCTGCCACCACCCTGGGCGGCGAGCTGGGTTTCCAGTCCCTGACGGGCACGGAAGGCGATCTGCTGCGCCTGGAAGGCGGCAGCTTCGGCCGCTTCGGCGCCCAGGCCGCCAAGGGATTCCGCAGCGACAACCTGGATGGCCGCCTGAGCGTCACCCATGACGAATACGACGGCTACCGCCACCACTCCGGATCCAGGCGCACCAGCGTGCAGGGCAATTTCGGCGTCCAGGGCGACGGCTTCGAGAACCGCACGTACCTGTCGTACGTGGATCTGGACGTGGACATCCCGTTCGTCGTCACACGTGACCAGATGGAATACGACCCGCGCCAGACCAACGGCGAAGGGGTCAAGGTGAACCCGCCATTCAATCAGATCAATATCGACAAGCGCGATCCGCACCGCACCTCGCGCCAGTTCCGCGCCGCCAACCGCACGTACTGGGGCACGGAAACCCTGAACAACACCGTCGGGGTCTACGCCCAGAACATCGACGACGTCTTCCAGGATCCGATGACGGCCACCGCAACCAAGGGCATGACCTACGGCGCCCAGTGGCAGCTCGCGGGCAAGTATCGCGCCATCGACTATCGCATCGCCCTGGACTGGGCGCGCAGCGACATGGACCGCGACCTGTACACCGTCGACAAGGAAACGGGCGGACGCAAGACCCACTACGGCATCTATGACCTGCAGGCGGAAAACCGCAGCGCCCTGCTGGGCTTCGCCTGGCACGTCGCGCCGCAATGGACGGTCGTGGGCGACGCCAAGTTCACCCAGGCCATCCGCGACGCGCGCGACCGCCTGACTGGAAAATCCCTGGATCAGGACTGGAACTACGTCAGCCCGAAACTGGGGCTGGTCTGGCAGCCCGCCGAAGATCAGCGCTACTTCGTGAACGTCAGCCGCAGCAACGAGGCGCCCACCTACTGGGAAATCATCGGGGGAGGCAATCTGCCCAACCCCATGAACGATACGGCGGGCACGGCCAGCCTCAATGCCCTGAAGCTGCAGCGCGCCGACACCGTCGAGATCGGCGGCGAGGGCCGTCTGGGCGCAGGATCCTACGCGCCGCACTGGGCGCTGACGCTCTATCACAGCGACGTGAGGGACGAGCTCATGTCCGTCAGCACCGCCAACGGCACGCCCTCGGGCACCTACAACTACCAGGGCGGCACCCGTCACCAGGGTATCGAACTGGGCCTGAACGGCAGCCTGCCCGCCCCCGGCGAGAGCGCGGCCTTCGACTACCGCGTCGCCTACACCTTCAGCGACTTCCGCTTCAAGGGCGGCGAATACGCGGGCAACCGCATCGCCGGCGTGCCGCGCCACCTGGTCAGCGCCGAAGTCCTGTACCGCGTCGGCGGACTGCGCTTCGGCCCGAACGTGCGCTGGATGCCGGCCGCCACGGAAACCAACCACGCCAACACGCCGGATACCCAACAGGACAGCTATGCCCTGCTCGGTTTCAAGGTGGACTACCGGATCGACAAACACTGGCAGGCCTACGTGCAGGGCGACAACCTGACCGGCGTGACCTACGCCAGCGCCTTCGTCATCCGCAACACCGGCACGACCGCAATGCCCACATTCCTGCCCGGCAACGGCCGCAGCGTGACGGCGGGGATCACCTACCAGTTCTGACCCTGGAAACAACCGCGCCCGGGACTCCCGGGCGCGAGACTTCAGCTTCCGTTGGCCAGGACCTTGGGACTCAGATCGTTGCCGTGGTATTTCTTGTAGGCATCGTTCAGGCGGCCATTCTTCAGGTTCGTCCGCACCCAGCCGTCCACCCATTCTTTCAGTTGCGGCGTCTGCTTGGGCATGGCGATGCCCAGCATGAATTCGTGCTGCACGAACTTGGTTTCGTAGGGATCGGCCTTCAGCTTCTTGTTGACCTCGGCCACGTTGGGCCACTGCGACGAGATCGCCTGCACCTGCTTGGACGCTGCCGCCGTCACCAGCGTGGCGTCGTCCTCGAAGCGGCGGATGTTGGCATCCGGCGCGTTCTTGGTGATGTCGGTGTCGTTCACCGTGGCACGGGTCACGCCGATGTTCACGCCCTTCAAATCCTTGTAATCGGCGATCTTCACGTCCTTGGGCGCGGCGACGATGATCTGCAGCGAGGCGTAGGGCACCGAGAAATCGATGACCTTGGCACGCTCCTCGGTGATCGACAGATTGGCCACGGCCAGGTCCGCCTTGCCGGTCTGGATCGTCGGCACGCGCGCGGCGTTGGTGATGGGCACCAGTTCCAGCTTCACGCCCAGGTCCTTGGCCAGCATCTCGGCCGTGGACACGTCCGAGCCTTCAGGCTGCATCTGCGCGTTGGCGTAGCTGAACATGGGCACGCCCATGGCGATGGCCACGCGGATCACGCCGTCTTTCTTGATCTGGTCCAGGTCGCCCGCCTGGGCGGTGACGCCGAAGGCGCACAGTCCGAACCCAACGACAGCGGCCAACACGGTTTTTTCGAGTTTCATTGAAGTCTCCATCAAGTGATTGTTCCGGGGCCTTGCAGCAGTCCCGGCTGTCTGCTTCCTATAGGCCGTTGCCTATGAAATCCTGCAGTTCCTGCGTCTGGGGATTGACGAGGATGTCAGGCCCGCCGGTTTCCCAGACCTGCCCGTGGTGCATGAACACGATCTGATCGGCCACGCGCCGGGCGAAGGCCATCTCGTGCGTCACCAGGACCATGGTCATGCCGCCCTCGGCCAGCGCCTCGATGACCCTCAGCACCTCGCCGGTCAGCTTCGGGTCCAGGGCCGAGGTCACCTCGTCGAACAGCATCACCTGAGGCTCCATCGCCAGCGAACGCGCAATCGCCACGCGCTGCTGCTGGCCACCGGACAACTGCTCGGGATAGCTGTCGTATTTTTCCAGCAGGCCGACGGTTTCCAGCACCTGGCGGGCACGTTCCTCGCAGGTCTTGCGCGGCAGCTTGCGCACGTGGCGCAGGGCCAGGGTGATGTTGTGGCCCACCGTCAGGTGGGGGAACAGGTTGTAGCTCTGGAACACGATGCCCACGTCCTTGCGCAACTGCTCCAGATCGACCTTGCCGCCGTCCAGTTGATGGCCGCACACCTGGATGAGGCCCTCGTCGATCGTTTCCAGACGATCGATGCAACGCAAGGCCGTGCTTTTGCCCGAACCGCTCTGGCCGATGATGGCCACCACCTGCCCCCGGGCGATGTCGAAGGACACCCCCTTGAGGACCTGGTTCGTTCCAAAGGACTTATGGACGTTCTGCAGACTAACGACGGCCGACATTGAGCTTCTTCTCCATGGTTCGGCTCCACCGGGATAAGGGGTAGCACAACAGGAAATAGAACCCGCCCACCAGCGCGAACACCAGGAAGGGCTGGAACAGGGAGTTGTTGATGATCTGCCCGGCGCGGGTCAGTTCCACGAAGCCCACCACCGAAGCCAGGGACGTGGACTTGATGACCTGCACCAGAAAACCCACGGTAGCGGGCAGGGACAGGCGCACCGCCTGGGGGATGATGACCAGGATCAGCGACTGCCAGCGCGAGAATCCCAGGCATTCGGAGGCTTCCCATTGCGTCTTCTCGATGGCTTCCACACTGCCGCGCCAGATCTCCCCCAGGAAGGCGCTGACGTACACCATCAGGGCGACCCCGGCGGCGAGCAGCGGCGGCACGTCGATGCCGAAGATGCCGACGCCGAAATACACCACGAACAGCAGCACCAGCAGAGGAATGCCCTGGATCGTCTGGATGAACAGGGCGGCCGCCACCCGGACCACCGCCAGGCGCGACACGCGCGCCAACATCACGCCGAATCCGGCAAACGAACCCAGGCCGAAGGACAGGGCCGACAACACCAGGGTCCAGCCCAGGCCCTTGAGCAGATAGACGAACTGCACGAGGCTGAATTCATCCATGACGCATCTCCCGGACGGCACCGCGCGGTGCGGCAACCTGGCGGCGCGCGGCCCGTGCCACCACCCGGCGGCGGCGGAACAGAAATGTCCCGCCCAACCAGAACAGCGCCTTGAGCAGCACTGCCAGGCACAGGTACAGGAACGCGACGACGATATAGGTTTCCAGCGACAGGAAGGTGATGGACTGCACGTTGTTGGCCACGCCGGTCAGTTCCTCGGCCGAGATCTGCGAGGTCACGGAGGACATCAGCATCATCAGGACGAACTGGCTGGTGATGGACGGATAGACCTTCTCGAAGGCCGGCAGCATGACGACGTGCCAATAGATCCGGGCGCGTGACAGGCCCAGGCATTCGGCCGCCTCGATCTGCCCCGGCGGCACCGCGTCCATGCCGGCACGGATGATCTCCGCCGAATAGGCGCCCACGTTGATGACCATGGTGATCACCGCCGCCACGGCGGCGGGCATGGTATAGCCCAGGCTGGACAGGCCAAAGTAGAAGATGAAGATCTGTACCAGGAACGGCGTGTTGCGCACGGTCTCGATGTACGCTCCGCACAGCCCCGACAGCCCGCGGTGGGTGCCGCGCCGGCCGATGGCGCACAGAATGCCCAGGATCAGACCGAACACGGTCGAGGCCAGCGTCAGTTCCAGTGTGGTCAGCGCACCGCCCAGGAAAACGTCCCAATAAGGCGCGAGGCCGGGAAAATTGAAGGTGTAGCGCACGCCAGGCCTCTCGACTTACCGTCCAAAGATATAAGACATCGTATATTTAGGAAGGGACATCCAGCGGATCGAACGGCCCCTGGACCGTGAAGACGCCGCCCTGCATGACCATCGTCGGATCGTCCGCCGCCGGCATGGGCAGACTGTCGATCTGCGCACGGAAGACCTCGGACGTATCCTGCGGGGCGTAACCCAGGTGCGCCGCCAGGCGGTTGTCCCACCAGGGTGCCTTGTTGTCGGACATGCCGAAGGCGATGGTGTGGCCGATGCCGGGCGTGAACAGGCCCCGGCGGATCAATTCGGTCAGGTCTCGATAGCTGAGCCAGATGTGCATCATGCGGCGATCCCGGGGTTCCGGGAACGACGAGCCGATGCGGATGGACAGGGTCTCGATGCCGTAGCGGTCGTGATAGAAGCTGGCCATGCCCTCGCCGTACATCTTGGACAGGCCGTAATAGCCGTCGGGGCGGACAGGCATGGAGGCATCGATCGTTTCGGACTGGCGATAGAAGCCCACTGCATGATTCGAACTGGCGAAGATCACGCGGCGCACGCCATGGCGGCGCGCGGCCTCGTAGATGTGGAAGATGCCTTTGATGTTGGCCTCGAGGATTTCCTCGAAGGGACGCTCGACCGACACGCCGCCCATGTGCACGATGGCCTCGCAGCCGCGCACCAGCTCGTCCACGGCCTGACGGTCGGCCAGGTCGCAGGGCTGCAGTTCCTCGCCCTCCGCCGCCTCGCCCAGCGACTGGACGTCGGACAGGCGCAGGACGCGCGTCATCGGCTTGAGCGTTTCGCGCAGCACGCGCCCCAACCCGCCGGCCGCGCCCGTCAACAGCAAGCGTTCAAACCTGTTTTCAGCCACACACTTCTCCATCCAATGCACGATCGAACCGATTGATTGAATGCATTGTGATACGTCATCGTATGACTTGGAATCAGGAATTACCCTGAACGCCTAGCCTGACTTGGCCAGGCCTGGACACGATGACGGCGGCCCGTGGGCCGCCGTCATCGGACATCAGCTTCAAATCACTTCAACTGGCTCACGTCGCGCACCGCGCCCCGATCGGCCGAGGTCGCCAGCGCCGCGTAAGCCAGCAGCGCCTGGGAGACTTCCCGCTGGCGGTCCACCGGCTTCCAGGCCTTCGGACCGCGCGCTTCCATGGCCGCGCGGCGCGCCGCCAGGGTTTCGTCGTCGATCGCCAGGTTGATGCGGCGATTGGGAATGTCGATTTCGATAGTGTCGCCGTCCTCGACCAGGGCGATGTTGCCGCCCTCGGCCGCCTCGGGTGAGGCGTGGCCGATCACCAGGCCCGACGAACCGCCGGAGAAACGCCCATCGGTCAGCAGGGCCGCGCATTTGCCCAGGCCCATGGACTTCAGGTAGGACGTGGGATACAGCATTTCCTGCATGCCGGGGCCGCCCTTGGGGCCTTCGTAGCGGATGATGACCACGTCTCCGGCCACGACCTCGCCGTCCAGGATGCCCTTGACCGAGGTCTCCTGGCTTTCGTAGACGCGTGCGCGGCCGGTGAAGGTCAGAATGCTTTCGTCCACGCCGGCCGTCTTGACGATGCAGCCGTTGGGTGCCAGATTGCCGTACAGCACGGCCAGACCGCCGTCCTGCGAATAGGCGTGCTCACGGTCGCGGATGCAGCCGGCCTCGCGGTCCAGGTCCAGGGTCTCGTAGTAGCGATCCTGGCTGAAGGCGGTCTGGCTGGGCACGCCGCCAGGGGCGGCGCGGTAGAAGTCGGCCATGCCGGCGCCGTGTTCGCCGCGCACGTCGCAGCGGCGGATGGCCTCGCCCAGGGTACCGGCATGCACGTTGCCCACGTCCAGGTTCAGCAGGCCGGCACGGGCCAGTTCCGCCAGAATGCCCATGATGCCGCCCGCGCGGTGCACGTCTTCGATGTGGTAGTCCGGCGTGGCCGGAGCGACCTTGCACAGGCAGGGCACGCGGCGAGAGATCCGGTCGATGTCGGCCATCGTGAAGGCCACGCCGGCCTCCTGGGCCGCAGCCAGCAGGTGCAGCACCGTGTTGGTGGACCCGCCCATCGCCACGTCCAGCGTCATGGCGTTGCTGAAGGCCTCGAACGTCGCGATGTTGCGCGGCAGGACGGAAGCATCGTCCTGCTCGTACCAGCGCTTGCACAGTTGCACGATCAGGCTGCCCGCCAGTTCGAACAGGCCCTTGCGCCGGGCGTGCGTGGCCACCACCGTGCCGTTGCCCGGCAGCGCCAGGCCCAGGGCTTCGGTCAGGCAGTTCATGGAATTGGCCGTGAACATGCCCGAACAGGATCCGCAGGTCGGGCAGGCGCTGCGCTCGACCGTTTCAGCCTCTTCGTCGGTGATATTGGGATCGGCGGCCTCGATCATGGCGTCGACCAGGTCCAGCTTGCGCACCACGGTCTTGCCGTCCTTGGCGACGACCTTGCCGGCCTCCATCGGCCCGCCGGACACGAACACGACGGGGATGTTCAGGCGCATGGCGGCCATCAGCATGCCCGGGGTGATCTTGTCGCAGTTGGAGATGCAGACCATGGCGTCGGCGCAGTGCGCGTTGACCATGTATTCGACCGAATCGGCGATCAGTTCGCGCGAGGGCAGCGAATACAGCATCCCGCCGTGCCCCATGGCGATGCCGTCATCCACCGCAATGGTGTTGAATTCCTTGGCCACGCCGCCGGCCGCCTCGATCTGGCGCGCGACCAGTTGGCCCATGTCCTTCAGGTGCACGTGGCCCGGCACGAACTGGGTGAACGAATTCACCACGGCGATGATGGGTTTGCTGAAATCCCCGTCCTTCATGCCGGTGGCGCGCCAGAGGGCGCGGGCCCCGGCCATGTTGCGGCCGTGGGTCGAGGTGCGGGAACGATAGTGCGGCATGGCGGCTGTCCTGGAAGCGGAAAAGGCAAAAGCGCTTATGATAAACGGTTCCTCTCGCAGTCCCGATTCCCGACAATGGAGACCCCGTGAAGCCTGCCTCTCAGACCGAAGCCATTTCCCCCCTGCGACAAGACATCCGGCTTCTGGGCCGAACGTTGGGAGAAGTCATCCGGGACTGTGAGGGCCGCGCCGTCTACGACGTGATCGAAAAACTGCGCCGCGCTGCCGTGAAATTCCGCCGTGAAGGCCAGGACCGCGATGGCCGCACGCTGGAGCGCCAGATCCGCCGTCTGGCCGACGGCGAGGCCAATTCCGTAGCGCGCGCCTTCAGCTATTTTCTGCACCTGTCCAATATCGCCGAGGACCGCGACCAGACTCGCCGCCAGCGCCAGCAGTGGCAGGCCGAAGGCCTCGCCACACCCGGCAGCCTGCAGCACGCCGCCGACCTGCTGCAGGGCGCCGGCCTGTCCGGCGCCCGCATCCGCCAGCACCTGGCCTCGGCCTGCATCGTGCCGGTGCTGACGGCGCACCCCACCGAAGTCCAGCGCAAGAGCACGCTGGACCTGCATCAGGCCATCGCCCGGCACCTGCGCCATCTGGACACGCCCCACGCGCCGCTGGAATCCGCCCGCCTGGGGGAACGCCTGACCGGACTGATCGCCGCCCTGTGGCAGACCCGCATGCTGCGCCAGAGCAAGCTCACCGTGCTCGACGAGATCGACAACGCCCTGTCCTACTACACCAGCACCTTCTTCAGCACCCTGCCCCAACTGCACCTGGACATGGGGGCGCTGCTGCGCAAGCCGGCACGCACCGTGTTCGACGTGGACAACGCGCCGCTGCCGCCCTTCGTCCACATGGGCAGCTGGATCGGCGGTGACCGCGACGGCAATCCGAACGTGGACGCCGGCACCCTGGAACAGGCGCTGCTGCGCCAGTGCACGCACGTCCTGCGCTACTACCTGACGGAAGTCCAGGCGCTGGGCGCCGAACTGTCGATCTCGCATTCGCTGATGCGCGTCACCCCCGCGCTGGCCGAACTGTCGGCGGCCAGCCAGGACCCCTCCCCCCACCGCCAGGACGAACCCTACCGGCGCGCCTGCATCCACATCTACGCCCGGCTCGCCGCCACCGCGCAGGCTCTGACGGGCCGGCGTCTGGCCCGGCGCACCATCTACGAGGCCCCGGCCTACGGCACCGCCGACGAGCTGGCGACGGACCTGGGCACCGTGGCCGAATCGCTGGACGCACATCACGGCGCCCTGGTGGCGCGGTTGCGCCTGACGCACCTGCGCCAGGCAGTCGGGATCTTCGGCCTGCACCTGGCCACGGTGGATCTGCGGCAAAGCTCCGACGTCCACGAGCGCGTGATCGACGAACTGATGCGCCACGCCCGTGTGACCCTGGACGACAAGCCCGTGCGCTATGCCAGGCTGTCCGAGGCCGACCGCATCCGCGTGCTGCGCCAGGAACTGCGCGAACCCCGCCCCCTGGTGTCGCCCTGGATTGAATATTCCGCCGAAACGACCAAGGAACTCGCCATTCTGCGCATGGCCGCCGACTGCCGCCGGCGCTTTGGCGCCGCCGCCCTGCGCCAGACCATCGTGTCCCACACCGAGACCCTCAGCGACCTGCTGGAAGTCCTGGTGCTGCAGCAGGAAACCGGCCTGATCGCCCCCACCACGGCCAGCGACGCCGCCCCCGACAGCGGACTGATGGTGGTGCCGTTGTTCGAGACCATCCCCGACCTGGAACGCGGCCCGGACATCATGGACGCCTGGCTGTCGCTGCCCGAGGTCGCCGCGCGCGTGCGCCACGCCCAGCACGGCATCCAGGAGGTCATGCTGGGCTATTCCGACAGCAACAAGGACGGCGGCTACCTGACTTCGAACTGGTCGCTGTATCAAGCCGAGCGGCGTCTGGTCGAGGTCTTCCGCAGGCACCGCACCCGCCTGCGCCTGTTCCACGGGCGCGGCGGCTCCGTCGGCCGGGGCGGCGGCCCCAGCTACGACTCCATCCTGTCACAGCCCCCGGGCACCGTGAACAACCAGATCCGCCTGACCGAACAGGGCGAGATCATCCAGGGCCGCTACAAGGACGCCGAGGTCGGGCGTTCACACCTGGAACTGTTCGTCGCCGCCACGCTGGAGGCCAGCCTGGCGTCCGGCTCACCGGCCAGCCGGGCCGAGGACGAGCACGCGGCCCGTTACGGCGAGGCCATGGCCTGGATGTCGGACACCGCACGGCACGCCTACCGCGACCTGGTCTACGGCACGGACGGCTTCACGGATTATTTTTTCGCTTCGACGCCGATTCGCGAGATCGCCGGCCTGAACATCGGCTCGCGGCCGTCTTCGCGCAAGGCCCTGCAGCGCATCGAAGACCTGCGCGCCATCCCCTGGTCGTTCTCCTGGGCGCAGTGCCGCCTGCCGCTGCCCGGCTGGTACGGAATGGGCACGGCGCTGGAGCGTTACCTGTCCGAAGGCGGCCCCGACCATGCGCTGTCGCGCGAGGCACGCCTGGAACGCCTGCAAGCCATGGCGCGGGACTGGCCGTTCTTCCGCACCCTGCTCTCCAACATGGAACAGGTGCTGGCCAAGACCGACCTCGCCATCGGTCGGGCCTACGCCGAACTGGTGCCCGACAAGCCCCTGCGCAAGCGGATCTTCGAGCGTATCGCCGCCGAATACCAGGCGTCCCGGGACGCCTTCCGCGCCGCCACCGGCCACGACCTGCTGGAACGCGACGAACCTCTGCGCAGCGCTCTGACCGAACGCTTCGCCTACATCGACCCGCTGAACCACCTGCAGGTCGAACTGCTGCGCCGCATGCGCTCCGCCCCCTCTTCGACGCGGCGCGCCGCCGACGAACAGGAATCGCGCGACCAGCGCGCGATCCACATGACCATCAACGGCATCGCGGCAGGACTTAGAAACTCGGGGTGATTCAACGTCTTTTGGAATACGCCAGCAGCACGATGCCGCCCAGCACCACGGCGCCGCCCAGCAGTTGCAGACCGCCGAAGATCTGATCCAGCAGCAGCCAGCCGAACAGCAGGCTGGCCACGGGCTCGATGTTCATCACCGGCGCGTTGCGCGCCATGTCCAGGCGCGGCACGAACACGAACAGGATCGTGAACGCCGTGGCGTACAGCACCGACAGCGTGGCCAGAGCAGCCCAGCCCAGGCCGCTGGCCGGCGGATTCATGCCGCCAGGCAGCACACCCGCAGCCCCCGCCACCAACATGCCGCAGAACACGATCAGGATGGTGTAGAGACTGCGCACCGCGCCCGGCAGGGTCGACAGGCGATGTTCCGTGATCCACAGTGCGCAGGCAAACACGCAGGCGGACATGAAAGCGAAGCCGATGCCTGCCTTCCAGGCCGGCGTCATGGGCCCTGAGGCCGACAGCCAGGCCGGCAGGTCCAGTACCAGGATCAGGCCGCACAGGATCAGGCCCATCAGCAGACAGGCGCGCCGGGTAGGCCGCGATCCACCCAGCGCCCAGGTCAGCAACGCCAGCAGAATCGGAAAGGTATTGCCGATCAACAGCGCCAGGGCCACGGGGATGCGGGCCACGGCCGAGTACAGACACAGGCTCTGCAACGCGATCAGCAGGCCGAGCACGATCTGCCATTTGATCAGGCCGGACGCCAGGCGCAGCCGCGGCTGGCGCCACAGCACGAAACCCGCCAAGGCCAACAGGGTCAGGCCGGAACGGCAGACGATGGCCAGCAGCAAGCCGGCCTGATCGTCAAACGCAAGGCGGGCCGCCACGTGATTGGCGGCGAACAGCGTCCCCAGGGACAGCAGGATGGCCACGGCGGTACGCCGTGGCAGGACAGCGATAGACGTCATGCGAAAAAATTCCGTTACAGCACGGCCAGCAAGATAGCATGAAGGGCCGCTACGGCCGCCGATTCCACGCCGCCCCCCCAGGCGCATCAAGGCGCGTAGGCGGGCTCCTCGATCCCTTGCACTCCCGGGCGCAGGGCGAACAGCGCCCCATCCAGTGCCAGAGGGCCGGCACCAGCCGGGCGGATCGAGGTCACGAACAGGGTATCCATATCCGGGCCGCCGAACGCGCACATGGACGGCTTGGCCACCGGCACGCTCAGGCTGCGATCCAGGCGGCCATCGGGCGTGTAGCGGTGGATCAGACCGGCGTCATTGCCGCAGATCCAGTAGCAGCCATCCACGTCGACAGCCGCGCCATCGGGGCGGCCACCCGGCAGTTTCTCGATGAACAGGCGGCGCCCGCCGGGCGTCCCGTCGTCGGGATCGTAGTCAAAGGCCCAGACGCGCTGCCGATCGGGATGCGAGTCGGACAGGTACAGGGTGCGCCCGTCGGGGCTGAAGGCCAGCCCGTTGGGCGTCAGCATGCCCTGCTCAAAGACATCCAGGCGCGGCGCACCGCCCGGAGCGGTCAGGCGATACAGCACGCCGACCGGCGCTGCCGGCCCGCCATCGTCCAGCATCGATCCGACCCAGAAACGCCCCTGCCGGTCGCAACGGCCATCGTTGAAACGCATGCCGGGACGCGTGTGAGACACGCCCATATACGGCGTCATCTCCAAGCGCTGATCAGCCTGCAAAGACAGGCGGTAGACACCATCTTCCATGGCGCCCAGCCAGCCGCCATCGGCCTGCCGGGCAATACACGCCAGCCGTTGATCGGCACGCCAACTGGTGTGCTGCCCATCCCCGGCGCGCCAGCGGTGCAGTGTCCCGGCAGGGATGTCCACCCAGTACAGGGCCTGCTCGCCCGCATGCCAGACCGGGCTTTCCCCGGTCAGATTGCGCGGGTGCAGAACCAGTTCGGCGGACGAGGCGGAGGCGGACGCGATAGCTGTGGGCATGGGCGGATCAGAGCGCTTCGATCAGTGCGCGC
This sequence comes from Castellaniella sp., assembly GCF_049650445.1. Lineage (GTDB taxonomy): Bacteria > Pseudomonadota > Gammaproteobacteria > Burkholderiales > Burkholderiaceae_B > Castellaniella. The sequence continues at coordinate 21,799 of NZ_JBASAD010000029.1, forward strand.
AGTTCGTCTTCTTCCGAAGCCATCAGATCCACCAGGGGCGCACGCACCGGGCCGGCCGAATGGCCGACGATACGGGCGCCAGCCTTGACGATACTAACCGCATAGCCCTGCTTGCGGTTGCGAATTTCCAGCATCGGCAGGAAGAAAGCATCCAGCAGACGGCCAGTGGTCTCGTGATCCCCGGCGCGAACCGCTTCGTAGAACTTCATGGCCGTGGCGGGAATGAAGTTGAAGACGGCGGACGAATACACCGGTACGCCCAGCGCACGATAGGCTTCGGCAAAGACCTCGGCCGTGGGCAGGCCGCCCAGGTAGGAGAAGCGATCGCCCAGCCGGCGGCGCACCCGGACCATGTTCTCGATGTCACCGATACCGTCCTTGAAACCGATCAGGTTCGGACATTCTTCGGCCAGTTGCTCCAGCACGGAGGCCGACAGGCGGCACTGACCGCGGTTGTAGATCACCACGCCGATATCGACGGACTGGCAGACTTCCTTGACGTGCGCGGCAATGCCGTCCTGCGGCGCCTCGGTCAGATAGTGCGGCATCAGCAGCAGACCGGCCGCACCCTGGCGCTGGGCTTCCTGGGCGAAGGCGATGGCCGTGCGCGTAGGGCCGCCTGCTCCGGCCAGGATAGGCGTATGGCCCTGGCAGGTCTTGACCGCCGTATGCACCACCTGGGAAAAGTCGTCCAGCGTCAGGGAAAAGTACTCTCCCGTGCCGCCGGCCGCAAACAAAGCGCGGGCGCCGTAGGGCATCAGCCATTCCAGGCGCGCCTGGTAACCCTTGGGGTCGAAATTTCCCTGGGCGTCGAAATCCGTGATCGGAAAGGACAGGAGCCCGTCCCTCAGGATGTCCTTCAATTCCTGGTAATTCGTCATATGCGTGGTGTCCTCTGATCTGAGAAGGCGCACGAGACGCCTGCCTCACTCGTTCATGTCGTACGTCATCATATGACATAGAATGACAAGGAACAAGAAAAATCCTTCAGACTAGCGTATACCCTGATCTTAGGGCAGATGGTGTGGTGATTTCGTCAACGCCTCAGGTGCCGCAGCACCTTATCGCTTATACGATGACATGATTGTCAACGATTCCGAGGCCAGCAGGACGCAGCCCGGCCCTGGCGCACTCAGGCGCCCTGCTCGGCGGCTTCCTGGGCGCGGCGCAGGCGTTCGCGGCTGTTGGTCAGATGCGTGCGCATTGCAGCGCGAGCCGCGTCCGGGTCCTTGCGGACGATGGCGTTATAGATGTCCTCGTGCTCGACATGGACGCGGCCAAGATAGACGGTCCGGTCGTCTTCCGCCAGGGCCGCCGAATCGACGCGCGTCCGGGGAATGATGGCCTTGCCCAGTTGCTTGAGGATGTCGTGGAAATAGCGGTTGCCCGTCGCCGTCGCCACCGCCAGGTGGAAAGCCACGTCCGAAACCACCACGTTGCCGGTCTTTTTACGTACGTGATCGGCGAATTCGTCCAGGATGCCGCGCAGTTGCTGGATCTGGGCGTCGGTGCGCCGCAGCGCGGCCAGCCCCGCCGCCTCGGTTTCCAGGCTGATCCGCAATTCCAGGATCGCCAGGACGTCCAGCATGGTCAGGATGTTTTCCGTGCGGATGCGCAACTGCTGCTCGTTGCGGGGTTCGAGCAGAAAGGTCCCGATGCCGTGCCGTGTTTCGACCAGGCCCGCCGCCTGCAAACGCGAGATCGCCTCGCGGATGACGGTCCGGCTGACCCCGAAGGACTCCATCAGCGCCGATTCCGTCGGCAGTTTTTCACCGACGTGGAATTCGCCATGTCGGATGCGCTCGGACAGGGCGGTCACGACATTCTGGGTGAGATTACGCGAGCGGCGGGCAGGAACGGAGGCCATGGGCGGAGCCTGGGAAATTCGGACGATCCATGATACTGCATTCTCCAAGAGATAACTTATACGACGACATATTATTAATTTGGAAATCACGAGCGATAGAATTTCAACAGGCATGAATCAACGGTTTTACGTATCGATTCACACAGGATTGCCAGTGAAAATCCTAAGTTGTATGATGAGATAAAACCAGGAGACACCCCGTGCATTCCCCCAAACCGACTGTCCAGATCCCCCGCATGATCCGCATGCGCGAAGGCGACAACGTGGCCATCATCGCCAACGACCGGGGGCTGCCCGCAGGCGCCCGCATCGCCGACGGCCCGACCCTGATCGACACCATCCCACAGGGCCACAAGGTCGCCCTGTGGGACATCCCCGAAGGCGGCGCCATCGTGCGCTATGGCGTCGTCATCGGCCACGCGACCAGGCCGCTGCCCGCCGGCAGCTGGGTCTACGAAGCCGTGATGCGCATGCCGCCGGCACCGTCCCTGGATGACCTACCCATCTGCACCGCCCCGGCGCCCGATCTGCCCCCCCTGACGGGCTATACGTTTGAAGGCTATCGCAACGCCGACGGCTCCGTGGGCACCCGCAACATCCTGGCCATCGCCATGACGGTGCAATGCGTGGCCGGGGTGGCGGACATCGCCCTGGACCGCATCCGCCGCGAACTGCTGCCCCGCTATCCAAATGTAGATGACGTGGTGGCACTGCACCACGGCTATGGCTGCGGCGTGGCCATCGACGCGCCCGGCGCCTCGATCCCGGTGAAGACGCTGCGCCACATCGCGCAGAACCCGAATTTCGGCGGCGAGGTCATGCTGGTCAGCCTGGGCTGCGAAAAACTGCAGCCCGAGCGCCTGATGCCCGAGCGCTTCAAGGATCGCGGCGAGACGCACCCGGACCTGGTGCGCCTGCAGGACGAGCGGCACGTGGGCTTCGGCAGCATGATCGACGACATCCTGGCGATGGCCGAAACGCATCTGGAACGCCTGAACCAGCGCCGCCGGGAAACCTGTCCGGCCGCCGATCTGGTGGTGGGTGTGCAATGCGGCGGCAGCGACGCCTTTTCCGGCGCCACCGCAAACCCGGCAGTGGGCCACGCCGCCGATCTGCTGGTGCGCGCGGGCGCCACCGTGATGTTCTCCGAGGTCACCGAGGTGCGCGATGGCATCGACCAGTTGACGGCGCGCGCCGCCACGCCCGAAGTCGCGCAGGACCTGATCCGCGAGATGGCCTGGTACGACGATTATCTGCAACGCGGTCAGGCGGACCGCAGCGCCAACACCACCCCCGGCAACAAGCGCGGCGGCCTGTCGAACATCGTCGAGAAGGCGATGGGTTCCATCGTCAAATCCGGCAGCACGCCCATCCGCGGCGTCGTCCCCCCGGGCGAACGCGCCCAAGGCAAGGGCCTGCTGTACGCCGCCACCCCGGCCGGCGACTTCGTCTGCGGCACCCTGCAACTGGCGGCGGGCATGAACGTCCACATCTTCACCACCGGCCGGGGCACGCCCTACGGCCTGGCCGAGGTCCCGGTGATCAAGGTCGCCACACGCTCGGACCTGGCGCGCCGCTGGCACGATCTGATGGACATCGACGCCGGCCGGATCGCTACCGGCGAGGCCAGCATCGAAGACCTGGGCCAGGAACTGTTCGAGCGCATCCTGGATGTCGCCAGCGGTCGCAAGACCTGGGCCGAGCACTGGGGCATCGTCAACGATCTGGTTCTGTTCAACCCCGGCCCGGTCACCTGACCGGGCCGGCTGTCACTTAAAAGCGCGGCGCCTTGCCGCTCCAGTCAGGCTGATACTTGCGCATCTGCGCCGCATCGTCCCGTGAACGGATGCCGCAGCTCAGGTACTGCTCGTGCAGCCGCGCCAGGGCGCTCTGGTCGATCTCCAGGCCCAGCCCGGGGGCATCGCTCAGCACGATGGCGCCGTCGTGGAATTTCAGATGTCCGCCGACGATGACTTCCTCGTCAGGGTCCAGCCAGGGATAGTGCGTGTCGCAGGCGTAGCTCAGGGTCGGCACGCTGGCCGCCACGTGCGCCATCGCGATCAGGCTGATGCCCAGGTGCGAATTGGAGTGCATGGACAGGCCCATGCCGAACACCTCGCACATGCGCGCCAGCAACTGCGTGTCCCGCAACCCGCCCCAGTAATGGTGGTCCGACAGAATGATCTGGCAGCCGTTGGCCGGGACGTTCTCGCGGAACTGGGCCATGTCCGTGACCACCATATTGGTCGCCAGCGGCAGGCCGGTCGCCCGGTGCAGCGCCGCCATGTCCGACAGCGTGGGGCACGGGTCCTCGTAGTATTCCAGCAAGCCGTCCAGCCGCTTGCCCATCTCGATCGCCGTATCCAGCGACCAGTTGCCGTTGGGGTCGATCCGCAGCGGCATGCCCGGAAAGCGGGCCGCCAGGGCTTTGACGCATTCGACTTCCTGCGCGGGGTCCAGCACACCACCCTTGAGCTTGATGCTCTGGAAGCCATAGTGAGCAATCATGGTCTCGGCCTGGGTCACCAGTTGCGCGGGCGTCAGGGTTTCACCCCAGGCGTCGTCGGCATAGGGCGCATCGACGTGGCGGGCGTACTTGAAGAACAGATAGGCACTGAAGGGCACTGCATCGCGCGCGCGGCCGCCCAGCAGATCGACCAGCGGCGCGCCCAGATGACGGGCCTGCATGTCCAGCAGGGCCACTTCGAGCGCGGAATACAGCTTCTGCACGTTCTTGGCGGGGTCCGTCCCGGGGGCGAGCCTATACGCCGTGTTGGCGCTGACCTGGGTGCGGGCCACGACGTCCTGGACGCGTCGGCGCAGGCCGTTCAGATCAAAGGGGTCCAGGCCGATCAGGCTCGGCTGCAAAGCCCGCAGCAGTTCGATGATGGGCGCATCGCCGTAGGTTTCGCCCAGGCCGATCTGGCCGGTGTCGCTTTCGAGTTCGATGATGGTGCGCAACGCGTAGGGTTCGTGGATGCCGGCGGCGTTCAGCAGCGGGGGATCCTTGAATGCAATGGGCGTGATCTTGACAGTCTTCAGTTTCATGGGATGGCCTTGCCTGGGCGAAAAAAATCATGTTGTCATATGACATACAAACTGTAGATTCACCCGGAAATCCAGGACTACTAGGGAATATACCGATACGCAGTGTATAACCTTATTTTTATCTATATAAATCAACAAATTAAATCTAATTTTTATTTTATTCAGAAGCTTTCACAGACCGGATCAATGCAAAAAAATGTTGTCCTGCAAACCCATCAACTTATATGATGACTTACGAGAAGAACGGTCCGATCACTCGGGCCGTGGCTGAGCCGGATATTCCGTCCGCCGGCTTCTTCCACGTACAGGCGTACACCCTAGGAGACAATCCATGAAAGACAACAAGCAGTCCCCACGGCAGGGACGATTCCACGCGCTGGCGGGTGCCCTGGCCCTGGCCGGCGCCGCCCTGTCGGTCCATGCCGCCCCCGTCACGCTGAACGTCGTCGACGTGGCAGGCAACCTGGCCCTGACGCAAAAGGCCCTGGAAGCCTTCCGCGACCAGCATCCCGATCTGGTCTCGAACATCACCTTCACCAACGCACCATCACCGCAACTGCCCGGCAAGATCAAGGCCATGCAGAACGCAGGCCGTTCGGACATCGATCTGGTCCTGACCGGCACCGACGCCCTGGCCGCCGGCATCGAGCAAGACCTCTGGCTGAAGCTGCTGCCCGACCACCAGGCCGAATTCAAGGACATTCTGACCCAGTATGCGCGCGGCCCTGCCCGCATGCAGGAACTGGCCCAGGGCTACGGCCTGGAAGTCACCTTCATGCCCGCCGGCCCGCTGCTGGAATACAACCCGGCCAAGGTCCAGAACCCGCCCAAGACCCCGGCCGAACTGCTGGCCTGGTGCAAGGCCAATCCCAACAAGCTGATCTACGCCCGGCCGGCGAACTCGGGCCCGGGCCGCACCTTCCTGATGGGCCTGCCCTATCTGCTGGGCGACAAGGACCCCTATGATCCGATCAACGGCTGGGACAAGACCTGGCAGTTCCTGAAGGAACTGAACGACTGCGTGCCCTACTATCCCGGCGGCACCTCGGCCGTGATGAAGGAACTGGGCGAAGGCAGCCGCGACATGACGGTGACCGTCACCGGCTGGGACATCAACCCGCGCGCGCTGGGCGTGGTGCCCGCCGACTTCAAGATCCAGGCCTTCGACAACTTCACCTGGGTCAACGACGCGCACTTCATGGTGATCCCCAAGGGGGTCTCTGCGGAAAAGCAGCAGGTCCTGTTCAAGCTGCTGAAGTTCATGCTCGAACCCAAGCAGCAGGCCATGACCTATGACTCCGGCTATTTCTACCCCGGCCCTGCCATCCGCGACGTGCCGCTGTCCGCCGCACCGGCCGAAAGCCAGGAAATCATCAAGAAGTTCGGCCGCCCGGAATACGAAGAGCTGATCGCCCGCCGCCCCAACGCCGTGCCGCTGGATGCCAAAGCCATGGTCGAAGCCTTCCGCAAGTGGGACACCGAAGTCGGCGCCCTGAAGAAGTAATCAGCAGTCGCTTTCCCGTGTACGGCCGCCTGCCTGCCCCGGGCACGCGGGCGGCCCGACCTCCCTGGATCTAGGATCATGAATCATTCTTTTCAACAGCTGCGCCTGGACGCCGTGGGCCGGAAATTCGATACGGTTTCCGGTTCGGCCGTCGCCGCCCTGAGCGGCCTCAGCCTCGACATTCAGCGCGGGGAATTCATCGCCCTGCTGGGGCCGTCGGGCTGCGGCAAATCGACCGCCCTGAACTGCCTGGCGGGCCTGACCTCGCTCACCGAGGGCAGCATCTGGCTGGATGACACCCGCATCGACGTGCTGCCCCCCGAACGGCGCGGCTTCGGCATGGTGTTCCAGAACTACGCACTGTTTCCCCACATGTCGGTGCGCGACAACGTGGGCTTCGGCCTGCGGATGCGCGGCGTACGCAAGGACGAGATCGCCCGCCGCGTACAGTCGGCCCTGACCCTGGTCCAACTGGAAGGCCACGAACACAAGCTGCCGGGCCAATTGTCCGGTGGCCAGCAGCAGCGCGTCGCCATCGCCCGGGCGATCGTCATCGAGCCGCCCGTGATCCTGATGGACGAGCCGCTGTCGAACCTGGACGCCAAGCTGCGTATCGAAATGCGCGCGGAGATCCGCCGCATCCACCGCCAACTGGAACGCGCCACCATCTACGTCACGCACGACCAGGACGAGGCCCTGTCGATGGCCGACCGGATCGTGGTCATGCGCACCGGCTCGGTGCAACAGATCGGCGCACCGCGCGAAGTCTACGGCCGGCCGCGCAACCTGCACGTGGCGCGCTTCATGGGCTATCGCAACGTGCTCGACTGCCGCGTCATACGCCAGGCCGGCGAAGGCCTGTCCATCGAACGCAATCAAGTCCAATTGAACGGCACGGCCATCGGCGAGCTGGCCGGCCGCCAGGAAGTCGCCATCGCCATGCGGCCCGACGACTTCGAGATCGCCGACGCGGGCCGGGCGAACAGCATCGGCGCCACGGTCAAGACCCTGGAATTCGGCGGACGCGATTCCCTGCTGCTGGTCGCCACCGACCTGGGCGACCTGTACGTCCGCCTGCCGGGCGCCTTCGCTCCGGGCGACCGCATCCGGCTGCACATCCCGGCCGACCGGGTCCTGGCTTACGCGGAGGCAGCATGAGTACGCCGTACCGCTCCATGTCCCGATCCACGGCGCACAGCGCCAAGGGGGGCGCATGAACGCCGTCGCGCCGACCGGAGACCGGCGCGGCTGGCTGGTGGCGCCCGCCGTGCTGGTGTTGCTGGCCCTGTTCGTCTACCCCTTCGCCTACGGCGTGTTCATCTCGACACAGCCCCTGGAAGGCGGCGGACTCTGGGCCAACTACACGCATTTCTTCACCACGCAGTCCCAGTGGGGCACGCTCTGGGTGACGCTCAAGCTGGCCGTACCCGCCACCCTGATCAACATCGGCCTGTCCGTGCCGGTCGCCTTCGCCCTGCGCCGCAACAGCCGCGCGCAGCGTATCGTCACGACGCTGCTGGTGATCCCGATCACCCTGGGCACCGTGCTGGTGGCCGAAGGCATGCTGACCTTCTACGGTCCGGCAGGCTGGTTCCCGCAATTCCTGCAAGGCCTGCACCTGTACATGGACGAAGTCCGCCTGACCCACAATTTCTGGGGCGTGCTGATTTCCCTGGTGATCTCCGGCTTTCCCTTCGCCTTCCTGCTGACCCTGTCCTACATCTCGGGCATCGACCCGACGCTGGCCCGGGCGGCGGGAACACTGGGTGCCGGCCCCTGGAACCAGTTCCGGCTGATCTATCTGCCGCTGCTGGTGCCGGGGCTGTCGATGGCCGCCGCACTGTCCTTCGTCCAGGCCTTCGCCGTGTTCCCCTCGGCCATCCTGCTGGGCGCCCCGGCGGGTCCGACGCGGGTGATCTCCATCGCCGCCTATGAAGCGGCCTTCGAACAATACGACTACGGCATGGCCTCGGCCATCGCCATCGTCATGGGGTTCGTGCAGCTGCTCATCGTCTGCGCGATCTTCGCCTTCCGGCGCGCCTTCTACAGCGGGCCGGCCACCAGCGGCAAGGGTTGACGATCATGAACGCACACACTCTCCCGACATCCCAGGCTGGTCTGCCTGCCGCCTCGCCCTCGCGGCGCTGGGGCTGGTTGTGGCGCGCCACGATCTGGACCATCATGGGCTTTTTCCTGCTCAACGTCATCTTCATGATCGCCACCGTGGTGGTCAATTCGGTGGCGACCCGCTGGTTCGGCACCCCGCTGCCCGAAGGCTTCACCTTGAGCTGGTATGGCCGCGCCTGGGACGACTTCCAGTTGTCGCACGTGCTGGTGGTCACGCTGGAAGTCGTCGCCGCCACGGTCTTCCTCTCGATCCTGCTGGGCGTGCCCGCCGCCTACGCCCTGGCGCGCGCCCAGTTCCGGGGCAAGCGCCTTGCCATGCTGCTGATCCTGCTGCCCATGATGGTGCCGCCGGTCACCTACGGCATCCCCATGGCAACGGCGATGTACCAGATCGGCGTCGGCGGCACGCTGACGGGCGTCATCCTGTCCAATCTGGTGCCCGCCCTGCCCTTCGTGATCCTGGTGATGACCCCCTTCATCGAGCAGATCGACCCCGGCCTGGAATCCGCCGCGCGCATCTTCGGCGCCAACACCTTCCAGTATTTCCGTCACGTGCTGCTGCCCCTGCTGGTGCCGGGCATGCTGGCAGCGGGCCTGCTGGTGCTGGTGCGCACCATCGGCATGTTCGAACTGACCTTCTTCACGGCGGGTCCGGACTCCCAGACCCTGGTGGTGGCGCTGTACTACGCGGTGTTCTCCACCGGCGTGCGGGCGCCGCAGGCGATCGACGCCATGGCGATGATCTACATGGCCATCACCCTGCTGTGGGTCCTGATCGCCCTGCGCTTCGTCAGCCCGACGCAACTGGTCAGCCGCGTCAAGGAAGCACCGCGCGAAGCATGAGCGCGGACCGCATGCACACGCCTCCAGGCGGGCCGTCCCTGTACGCCGCCTGGATGGACGCGACGGAGCCGACTCACCGGGTCCTGCGCCACGGCCCTCATCGGGCCGTGGTCGCTCCTGCGGCCGGCGGGCGCATCCTGCGCTGGACCACGGACCTGCCCGCAGGACCGCGCGACTGGCTGGCCCCTGTCGACATCGATGGCTGGCCTGCCGGGGCCTGGCCCAAGGGCGGCATCTTCCCCCTGGCGCCATTTTCCAACCGGGTACGCGACGCCCGCCTGCACTGGGGCGCCGACACCCTGGCGCTGGAAGCCCTGCCCGGCCATCCGCATGCCCTGCACGGCCAGGCCCAGGCCATGCCCTGGACGGTCCTGGACAGCGGTGCCGACTTCATCCAATTGCTGCTGGACCATCCCGCCGGCGTCGGCGGCTGGCCCTGGGCCTGGCGGCTGCACCAGACCATCCGGCTGGAATCCGCCGGCCTGCGCGTGCGCCTGTCGCTGCGCAACGTATCGGACAGCCCCATGCCGGCCGGCCTGGGATTGCACCCCTACTTCACCGCGACCGGCACCCGGCTGAGCGCCGCAACCGAGTGGACCCACGAAGAAGAACTGGCGCGTTTCCCCCGGCCCAACCGGCGCGCGGACTGGCAACGCGGCACGCAAACCTGGACCGCGTTCCTGGGGGGCTGGGACGGCCATGCTCAGGTCGACTGGGATCACGGCCCCGGTCTGATCCTGTACGCCGAAGGCCCGCTGGAACACCTGGTGCTGCACGCCAACGCCGGACGCTACCTGTGCGTCGAGCCGGCCACCCACGTCTGCGATGCCGCCAACCTGAGCGCGTCCGGACAGACCGGCACCGGCTTGCGCATCCTGGCACCCGACGAATCCCTGGACGTCGGCCTGCGGCTCGATGTCCACCCGACCCCGGCCCGCCGCTCAGACGGCGCGGTCCCGACCGACTCCTGATACGAAGGACCCCAACATGCAACTCACCGGCACCCAATTGATCGGCGGCCAGGACATTCCCGGCACCGGCGCCGAATTCCACGCCCACGACCCCGCCACGGGCGAGGCACTGGCTCCGGCCTGGCGCGGCGCGGATGCCGCCCAGGTGGACCGGGCGGCGCAACTGGCCGACGCCGCCTTCGCCTCCTACCGCGAAACCAGCCTGGAAGCGCGCGCCGCCTTTCTGGAAGCCATCGCGCAATCCATTCTGGACCTGGGCGACGTGCTGATCGAACGCGCCATGCGCGAGACCGGCCTGCCCCGGCCGCGCCTGGAAGGCGAGCGCGGACGCACCGTGTCTCAGTTGCGCCTGTTCGCACGCGTGGTGCGCGACGGCGACTGGATCGGCGCCCGCATCGACCATGCCCTGCCCGACCGCACGCCGCTGCCGCGCGCCGACATCCGCCTGCGCCACATTCCCGTGGGACCGGTGGCGGTTTTCGGTGCCAGCAATTTTCCCCTGGCCTTCTCGGTAGCGGGCGGCGACACGGCCTCGGCCCTGGCGGCCGGCGCACCGGTCATCGTCAAGGCGCATCCCGCACACCCCGGAACCTCGGAACTGGTGGGCCGCGCCATCCGCCGGGCCATCCAGCACTGCGGCCTGCACGAAGGCGTGTTCTCCCTGCTGGCGGGTCCGGGCAACGACCTGAGCCTGGCGCTGGTCGGGCACCCCGTCATCCAGGCGGTCGGCTTCACCGGTTCCCGCCAGGGCGGCCTGGCCCTGATGCGGGCCGCCGCAGCGCGCCCCATCCCTATCCCGGTCTACGCCGAAATGAGCAGCACCAACCCGGTGTTCCTGCTGCCCGGCGCCCTGGCCGCGCGCGCCGAGGACATCGCCAAAGGCTTCGTCACCTCGCTGACCGGCAGTGCAGGCCAACTATGTACCAACCCCGGCCTGATCGTCGGCCTGGACGGTCCGGACCTGGACCGCTTCGTGCGCCAGGCCACCGAAGGCGTGAACGCCGCACCGGCCGCCACCATGCTGACCACGGGCATCGCCCGGTCCTATCGGGAAGGCGTCGAGCGCCTGCACGGCCACGCGGGCGTCGAGCCCCTGGCG
>NZ_JBASAD010000030.1:0-25485 GCF_049650445.1 Castellaniella sp.
CAGTCGGCTCACTTCCTTCTGGCTCATCGTGATCATCGTCCCTGCCCGCCTCGGTCGTGTGGTTCTCCCCATTGAAGCGGACATTTCTACTTTGCACAGACCGGACATTCTCACGTTGCACCAACACGCCGCTGCGCCGGCTTGCCGGCGTCGCCGCTTCCTGTGCTAGAATGCCGGTCTTGCTGGAGACGTGGCCGAGTGGTTGAAGGTACTCCCCTGCTAAGGGAGCATGCGGCTTATACCCGCATCGAGGGTTCGAATCCCTCCGTCTCCGCCAGTGATTACATTGAAGCCCTTGTTGATCAAGGGCTTTTTTGTTTCTGTATGATGTGCTGGATATTTCATTCCTCAACCTGATCCGGGAGCCCTCATGGCGCGTCCATCCGGTGCCGATGTCGCTGCCACCATGAATCCGGGCGCTCTGGCCTGGGCCTTGTCCGGCGGATCGGCGGTCGCCGTGGGTTTCGCGCGCTTTGGCTACGCCCTGATCCTGCCGGCGATGCGCTCGGACCTGCACCTGAACTACGCGCAGTCGGGCTGGCTCAATACCGTGAATGCGCTCGGCTATCTGCTGGGCTCTCTGCTGACCATCCACTTCGTCGCGCGGCTGGGCAACCGGCGTCTGTTCATGGGCGGCATGGTCCTGACGACGCTCTCGGTGCTGGCCAGCGGGCTGACGCAGGACTTCTTCTGGCTCAGTGTCTACCGGTTTGCGGCCGGCTTCGGCGGGGCGGGGGCCTTCATCTGCGGAGGTGTGCTGGCGGGTGTGTTGGGCACGCGCGCCATCGTGATTTTTTTCAGCGGGGGCGGCCTGGGCATGTTGCTGACGGGCGCGGCCTTGCCGTGGCTGTTTGAATGGCAGGGGGCGGTCGCCTGGCCAGTGGCGTGGATCGCCATGGGAATCATCTGTCTGCCGTGCGCCGTCGCTGCGATCCGTGCTGCAGCGACCATTGCCGAGCCCTCGTCCGCGCGCGCCAGCGCCCGGTGGCCGTGGCGATCCTGCCTGCCGATGCTGAGCGCCTATTTTATTTTCGGACTGGGCTATATCGCCTATATGACCTTCATGGTGGCCTGGGTGCGGCAACACACGGCCGACGCGACTCACCTGGCCATGATCACTTCCGTGATGTGGGGGCTGCTGGGCGTGGCGACCTTGCTGGCGCCGGTGCTCTGGGCAAGGCTGTTCAACGGGCGCCGGGACGGTCTGCCCATGGGGGCCGCCCTGCTCGTGTTGACGGCGGGCGCGGGGCTGCCCCTGGTCCTGCCCAATCTGGCGGGCATCTGGCTGTCCGCGATGCTGGTGGGCAGCAGCGTCTTCATGGTGCCATCCGGGGTGACCGGCTTCGTCAAGAGCAATCTGGCGCAGCCGGCCTGGGGCAATGCCATGGCGGTCGCCACCAGCCTGTTCGCCATCGGCCAGACGATCGGTCCGGCGGCCTGCGGATGGATCAGTGACCTGGCCGGCTCGCTGTCCTTCGGGCTGGCCGTGTCGGCCGCCGTGCTGCTCGTGGCCAGTGTGCTGGCCGCCTGGCAGAAACCGCTGGCCTGAGACGGCTTAGCGTCTCGGGAAGCTGTCATCGTAGATGTACATCGGGTCCGGACCCGGATGGAATTTCGTCACCTGGTCGCCTGCGGGCCCCATGAACACGTACATCAGCGAGTTCCAGACATGGTCCTGCTTGTAGCGGTAGCTCCAGACGATCTGGCGCACATTGGGCAGGCCGGCCGTGTCGATGATGGCGGGCGGGCCGAACTCGCAGCGCACCTGGTTCGCCGTCCACGTGCCTTGCTTCAGGATCTGGAAGTGCTCGTCCGTCAGAATGGGTTCGACCTTCTGGACGCGGCCCTGGGCGTCCACCGTGGCACCCCAGGCGTATTGCCCGAGCGGCTGGCGGGACCAGACGGCGCGGTCGTGGCCCTGGCGGTCGACGCATTGCAGCGTCGGCGCGCCGAACTGCGCCGTCACCTGGGCCAGCGGCGTGCCCGGCGGGGTGGCCGTGATGCTGGCGCAGCCCGCCAGCCAGAGGCCTGCGCCCGCTGCCAGGGCGCCTCGGGTGAGGGTGCGCGTGTATGAGCGGGAAAACATGAAACGCCTCCATATGCGGTTTTCATCCCCCGATCAGGCATCTTTGACGACGATCTCCTACAATCGGAAGGAATTTGCCGTCTGGGTGCCGAGCCCGTCGGCGCGACCGGCGGAACCGGATCCGCCCATGCGGGGGAGAAATATGCATTCTAACTTCATGGATGCCGTGCGGTCGTGCAGCGATCGGGCCATCGCTTCCGGCGATCTGCAGCCCATCGAGGCCGAACAGGTCGTGATCGAGGATCAGGGCCTGCCCTTCATCGTCCGCTGGGTGGCCGCCCTGGCAGCCAAGGACGCGGCGAAGCCGGGTGTCACGGCAGGGCAGCCTGTATCCTCGGGCCAGGACGCCGTCACGCTGCCGGGCGGGCCGCGCGACCCGAACTTCAATCCCTTCCTGAAGCCCGATCCCGCCTTGCTCGTGGGGCCGATCGGGGATCATCACGCGGCCATTCTCAATAAATTTCCCGTGTGCCTGCACCATCTGGTGCTGGCCCGGCGTACGTACGCCGAGCAGCTTTCGCCACTGGAAGCCATTGATTTTCAGGCCCTGGCCTTTGTGCTGTCGGCTCAGGGCGGCCTGGGCTTTTATAACGGCGGAGCCGCCGCGGGCGCCAGCCAGCGGCACAAGCACGTCCAATGGATTCCCGATGCGCCGGGCAACGCCTCGCTGCGCGCGCTGGGGGCCGGCCTGCCGGCCGGTCAGGCGCAGGGCACCGTCGTCCGCCATCCCGCGCTGGGCCTGGCCCACTGCTTCGTGCGCGTGGACGCCGGCCTGGGTGCCGATGCACAGGCCAGCGCCCGCGCCATGCTGATCGCGTTCGGTCAGGCCTGCGCCGCGCTCGACCTGCGCCCCGGCGCAGACGGCCTGCTGCCGCCCTGCAATATGCTGGTGGGCGATGGCTGGATGCTGGTGCTGCCGCGCAGCCAGGAACATTTCCAGGGCGTCTCCCTGAACGCCCTGTCCTTCGGCGGCACGATCTACGTGCGCGATCCGGCCCAGATCGACGCCATCCGCACGGCCGGTCCGCTGCAGGCTTTGGTCAGTGTCGGGGTGCCGGGCTGAGTTCGGAGTGTGCTGGGTAGGATCTTTCCGTCCCTTGTGGGATTTCCGATCTGGCGCAAGGCTGACACTGTATCCAGGATGTAGGTTTCCACCTCTGGATATCTATATCCGAACGGATATAATTATGTGCCAGCGTCGCAAACTCTTGTACTGGGAAGGATCCTCGAAGAAGGATTTCAAGGCCTTTCCTCTGGACGTCCAAAAGGACATGGGTGTGGCGCTGTTCATCGCTCAGTTGGGCGGGGTGCCGGATTCCGTGAAGCCCTGGACGGGCCTGGGGCCGGGGGTATACGAATTGGTAGAGGCCTATCGGGGTGATGCTTTCAGGGCGGTCTATACCGTTCGACTGGGCGATGCAGTGCATGTGTTGCACGCGTTTCAGAAGAAATCCAAATCGGGTATCGCTACGCCGCAGCCTGATGTGGATTTGATCAGAAAGCGCCTGAAGGCGGCATTGGCTCGTTATGGAACGGGCGAGAGGACATCATGAGTTTCAACGATCTTCCCCAAGGCACGGATAACGTGTTGCTGGACCTCGGGTTTGACGATGCCGAGGAATTGACCGCCAAGGCGGCGCTTGCTCTCAAGCTCAATGCCTTGATCGACCAGCGTGGTCTGAACCAGATGGACGTGGCGGCAATCACCGGCATGACCCAGCCCAAGGTTTCTCAGATTCGTCGATATAAGCTCCAGAACATCTCTCTGGAACGGCTGATGCAGGCGCTGGTGTCGCTGGATCAGCGTGTAGAGATCGTCGTGCGACCGGCGCGACGCGCACACGCGCCAGGAATTACGGTGGCTGCCTGAGCCTGAATTGGCCCGCTTGCTTCACGCAAAAAACCAATAGCACACCCCGATCGAGGCCAGCACGCCCGCCAGGTCCGCCAGCAAGGCGCAGCCCACGGCGTAGCGTGCGCGCTGGATGCCGACGGCGCCGAAATACACCGCCAGGACGTAGAAGGTCGTCTCGGTGCTGCCCTGGAGGGTGGCGGCCAGCAGGGCGGGGAAGCTGTCCGGTCCGAAGTGCTGCATGGTCTCGATCATCAGCGCGCGCGCCGCGCTGCCGGAAAAGGGCTTGACTAGCGCGGTGGGCAGGGCGTCGACGAAACGTGCGTCCAGGCCGCCCGCGTGCACCAGCCAGCGGATGCCGTCCAGCAGCACGTCCAGCGCACCGGAGGCGCGCAGCACCCCGACCGCGCACAGCATGGCGACCAGATAGGGCAGCAGCCCCT
This sequence comes from Castellaniella sp., assembly GCF_049650445.1. GTDB lineage: Bacteria > Pseudomonadota > Gammaproteobacteria > Burkholderiales > Burkholderiaceae_B > Castellaniella. Next base: position 4,382 of record NZ_JBASAD010000030.1, read on the forward strand.
TGCAGACGTCGAAACCGTCCTTGGCGCCCTCGATGAAGCTTTCGTAGACGGGGATGCGCTTCCAGGCCCCGGCGATCAGGAAGGCGATCAGGATACCGAACAGCGCCAGATTGCCCAGCAGCGAGGACAGGGCCGCCACGGCGGCGGCGCTCATGGAGGCCAGCAGCGCCATGAAGCCGCCCAGCAGCAGCGCGCCGCTGCCCAGCCAGGCCAGCACCACGGGATCATGCAGCCGCAGCCGCTGCATGAAGGCCACCGCCAGCAAACCCGTCAAGGTCGAGGCCGATGTCGCCAGCAGAATCGGCAAAAACACCAGCGTCGGGTCGGCGGCACCCTGTTGCGCGCGGTACATGAAGATCGTCACCGGCAGCAGCGTCAGCGACGAGGCGTTCAGCACCAGGAACAGGATTTGCGCATTGCTGGCGGATTTCGGTTCCGGGTTCAGCGTCTGCAGCGCGTGCATGGCCCGCAGCCCGATCGGCGTGGCGGCATTGTCCAGCCCCAGCGCGTTGGCGGCGAAGTTCAGCGTGATCAGGCCCAGGGCCGGATGCCCGGCCGGCACCTCCGGCATCAGGCGGCGGAACAGCGGCCCCAGCAGCCGCGCCAGCCCGGCCACCAGACCGGCCGATTCGGCGATCTTCAAGAAGCCCATCCACAACGTCAGCGTGCCGAACAGCAGCAACATCAGCTTGACCGACAGGTCCGCCATGTCGAACAGGCTGGCGATCAGGCGCGCGAACACGCCCGGATCACCCAGGACGAGCCATTGGAACAGCGCGGCGGCCGCCGCGACCAGAAAGAACCCGAGCCAGAGGATGTTCAGCATGCGGTTTCCGGATTCACCAGCACCCGCCGGTCGACGTCCTGAACCCGCGTGCGCCCGCAGAAGGCCATGGTCACGTCCAGTTCGTTGGCCATCAGTTCCAGGCAGCGCTGCACCCCGGCTTCGCCGTAGGCGGCCAGCGCGTACAGGAACGCGCGGCCCACCAGCACGCCGCGCGCGCCCAGCGCCAGGGCGCGCAGCGTGTCCTGGCCGCTGCGCACGCCGCCGTCCATCAGCACCTCGATGCGGTCGCCCACCGCATGGGCGATGGCGGGCAGGGCGGCGATCGACGAAGGCGCGCCGTCCAGTTGGCGCCCGCCGTGGTTCGAGACCACCAGCGCGTCCGCGCCGGCGTCCACCGCATGGCGGGCGTCCTGCGCGTCCAGGATGCCCTTCACGATCAGCTTGCCGCCCCAGCGTTCCTTGATCCAGGCCAGATCGCCCCAGTTCAGCGTGGCGTCGAATTGTTCCGCCGTCCAGGATGCCAGGGAACGCATGTCCGCCACGCCCTTGGCGTGACCGACGATGTTGCCGAACGTGCGCCGGGGCGTGCGCAGCATCTCCAGGCACCAGTGCGGCTTGAGCGCCAGGTTCGCCAGATTGGCCAGCGTCGGGCGCGGCGGTGTGGACAGGCCGTTCTTGATGTCCTTGTGCCGCTGTCCCATCACCTGCAGGTCCAGCGTCACCATCAGGGCCGAGCAGCGTGCCGCGCGGGCGCGGTCGATCAGCCGGCCGATGAACTCCCGGTCGCGCATCACGTAGAGCTGGAACCAGAATGGCCGGCTGGTACGGGCGGCTACGTCCTCGATCGAGCAGATGCTCATGGTCGACAGCGTGAACGGCACGCCGTAGCGCTCCGCCGCCCGGGCGGCCAGGATCTCGCCGTCGGCGCGCTGCATGCCTGTCAGTCCAGTCGGCGCCAGGGCCAGCGGCATCGTCACGTCCTCGCCCAGCAGGCGCGCGCGCAGGCTGCGTCGGGCGATGTCCACCGCCACCCGCTGGCGGAATTTCAACGCCTGCAGATCGGCCTCGTTGGCGCGGTAGGTGGATTCGGTCCAGGAGCCCGAGTCCATGTAGTCGTAGAACATGCGCGGCACGCGGCGCCGCGCGACGCGTCGGAAGTCCTCGACACAGGTGATCTTGTTCAGGGCGGGCAAGGGTGGCCTACGGAAGATTGGGGTTGCTGTGATGGAGGCGATGATACGACGTCCTCAGTTTGAATCCGATCTCCGTGTCCGGCTACGACGTTCGGATACAACTCTAGGGTAATTCCCGATCTTGGCCGAAGGGATGGGGCGCGATGTTGTGAACATGCAACGACTTCCCGGGAAACTGGCGGGTTTGTCGCGCTCAACATGGCGTTCGCTCCGGATTTTTGATGCAATGTCTACAACTTCCCATCGCGGAGTTGGAAGAGCAGCGGCACAGGTTGTTGTTGGCCTGCTCTGATTCACACAAATCTACGGAGATTTCTTACATGAAAAAGACTCTGCTCGCCGCCGCTCTGCTGGCTGGTTTCGCCACCGCCGGTGTTGCTCAAGCGGAAACGTCCGTGACGCTGTACGGCATCCTGGATACCGGCTACGGCTACCAGAACTATAAGTACAACCACACCAACCGCGCCGGTGTGAATAATGACATCCGCGCTCGTTCCTCGGGCCTGCGCGACGGTACCTTCAACGGCAGCCGTTGGGGTCTGAAGGGTGCCGAAGACCTGGGCGACGGCCTGCGCGCCATCTTCCAACTGGAAGCCCACGTCAACCTGGGTGGTAGCGGTGGCGCTGCCCACAGCGGCTTCAACCGCCAGTCCTTCGTCGGTCTGTCCAGCGACAGCTGGGGTACCTTCACGATGGGCCGCCAGTACTCCGCCGGCACGGAAGTCTTCCAGGGCCCCAACGGCGTGAACCTGGGTGACGCCGACAAGGTCTTCGGCGCCGTCGGCCTGGGCGAAGGCACCCGCGTCGAAAACTCCTTCAAGTACGTGACGCCCGATCTGTCCGGCTTCAAGGCCATCCTGATGTACGGCACGGGTGATGACGCCAACGCCGCCGGCGGCAACACGACTGTTGGCCGCAATGGCAACATTACCACCGCCGACCGCGGTGCCCGCGTGTCTATCGGTGCTTCGTACACCAACGGCCCGATCGGTGTCGGCGCCAGCTACGACCGTCAAAGCCAGTACGGGCAGAACCTCTCGTCGCTCGTTCCGCCTGTTGCGGCTGACCGCTCGGCTGCTACTTCCTGGGTCCTCAGCGGCTCCTACGACTTTGAAGTCGTGAAGCTGGCGCTGGCCTACGGCCAGGATCGTCACGGCAAGATCGGTTGGAACGGTGCTGCTGGCGGCTTCGTCGGTGGTACGGGTCTGGCCGACACGTCTGTCCTGTTCGACGATTTCAAGTCGAACAACTACCATGTGGGCCTGAGCGCCCCGATCGGTGGCGGCACTCTGTACGGCGGCTGGAACTACTCCACGTCCAACCTGGACGACGACAGCAAGCTGGGCAGCGACGCCGGCAGCATCAGCGCCTACCAGCTGAACTACGTGTACCCCCTGTCCAAGCGCACCAGCCTGTACACCTACGCTTCTTACATGAAGAACGTCGGTTACGTGAAGGACCTGAAGGGTACCGAAGCGGGCGTGGGTATCAACCACAAGTTCTAATCGTCTCGCGTAGCTTGTCTACGCTTGCGATGCAGCCCGGCTTGCCGGGCTGTCACGAACGCCGCCGGGGGCTTCGGTCCCCGGCAACAAGAAGGCCACCCTCGGGTGGCCTTCTTGCGTCTGTGCCCGGCGCGGCGGACACTCTACGCGGTCATTGTCATGAAAACTCTTGCCGCTGCCTCTATCGCTGTCTTGTCCCTGGGCCTTGCCTGTGCGGGCATCGCACAGGCTGATCAGGGCAATTACCCGGACATCTCGACGGCCAGGTCTTCCTCGATAACACCGCACTGCATCCTTCTTAAGACTCGGCCATTGCCGTGTCAGGCTGCAGCATCAGGCCGAAAAGCCTGCCGCGTCCAAAGCGCGGCAGGCTTTTTCGCATACTGCACACACATCCGTAGTCGTCGCGTTCAGGAAGGACATTTCTAGCCAACCGTAGTTGTGCGGGGTGTCGGCTGGCTTGCAAGCCGGTCATCATGAAGCTTCTGGCCCTCGCTGGGTTTGTTTTGCTTTTGTCTACACAAAGGCGTAAGCTGACATGAAGATCGCGAGCTTTGAATGGGATGCCGGAAACTGGCCGAAATGTGGCCGGCATGGTGTGTCTCGGGAATCGATTGAGCATATGTTCGAGTCGGCGCGGCTGGCGCCTGACGTGCGACATTTGCAGCGAGAGCCGCGTTACATTGCGGTGGGACGCAGTCTTCAGGGGCGACCGATGTTCGTGGCTTTTGCGCTCAGGCTGCGGGGTGGCGTGCTTGTCATCCGTCCCATCAGCGCCCGCTACATGCATGCCCGGGAGGCAAGCCGCTATGAAGAAAGTTCCTCGATTTGAGTCTGATCAGGCTGCAGAGGCTTTTCTCGATCAGGACCTGTCCGATCTGGATTTTTCGCAGTTCAAACCCATGCATTTCGAACTCGAACCCAAGTCCGCCTCACTGAACATGCGCCTGCCCGCCACGCTGCTCGATGCGGTCAAGGCTCGGGCGAAGGCCAGAGGCATCCCCTATACCCGCTACGTACGCATGTTGTTGGAAGCGGACGTCATGCGGCATCAGCATTCGTAGGCCGTTGATCACGCAGCGTATCCGCGCCGTCGGCCTTCATCGCTCCATCTCGCCCGGCGGGATGCGTCTTTTCAGGCGCTTGAAAGGGTTCTCGTGATCTTCTGAATCCTTGGAAACCTCTGAACAAGTCCTCGCGCCGCGTGCATCTGCGGTCTCGGGCGGTCTGCGGCGTTGCTCATCCTTGCCATAGCGACGGCTATGGCTGCGGTTCGCGCCTTGCATCCCATCCCGATCCGCAGCGCTCGCTTTCCGCCCGACTGATTCAGAGATTTCCTTGATCTCGAATATGTTTCCACTGCGGGTTTTCCCGGCGATCGGGCTTGTCGAAATGCTACAATCCCGTGGTTTGATCTTTTGGAACAGGGGCCATCCATGAATCTGGCACAGTACTTTCCCGTGCTGCTTTTCATCATCGTCGCTACGCTGATCGGCGCGGCCCTGCTGGGTGCGGGCCGCCTGCTGGGACGGAACGTGCCGGATCCCGAAAAGCTCTCGGCCTACGAGTGCGGCTTCGAGACCTTTGGCGATTCGCGCATGAAATTCGACGTGCGCTACTACCTCGTGGCCATCTTGTTCATCATGTTCGACCTGGAAATCGCCTTCCTGTTCCCCTGGGCCATGGCCAATGGCACGGTGGGCATGGTCGGTTTCTGGACGGTCGCCATCTTCCTGGGCGTGCTGACGGTCGGTTTCATCTACGAGTGGCGGCGCGGCGCGCTGGACTGGGAATAAACGGGGGTTCATATGGCTATCGAAGGTGTCATGGACAAAGGTTTCATCACCACCAGTGCGGACAAGTTCCTGAACTGGGCAAAGACGGGCTCGCTGTGGCCCATGACGTTTGGCCTGGCCTGTTGCGCGGTCGAGATGATGCACGCCGGCGCGGCGCGCTACGACCTGGACCAGTTCGGGATCATTTTCCGTCCCAGCCCGCGTCAGTCCGACCTGATGATCGTGGCCGGCACGCTGTGCAACAAGATGGCCCCTGCGCTGCGCAAGGTCTACGACCAGATGCCCGAACCCCGCTGGGTGGTTTCGATGGGGTCGTGCGCCAACGGCGGCGGCTACTACCACTATTCCTATTCCGTGGTGCGCGGCTGTGACCGTATCGTGCCGGTGGACGTCTACGTGCCGGGCTGCCCGCCCACGGCAGAAGCCCTGGTCTACGGCCTGCTGCAGATGCAGAACAAGATCCGCCTGACCAACACCATCGCCCGCTAGGCGCCGTCCAACCGTTGATACACACGCTATGACACGGCTACAGACTTTAGACACGAATCTGCGCGCGGTCCTGGGGGACTCGGCTGAACTGACCGAGGATCGCGGCGAACTGACGCTGCGGGTGCCTGCGGACGCCTGGGTGGAAACCTGTCGCGTGCTGCGCGACCACGCCAGCCTGCGCTTCGAAACCTGCATGGACCTTTGCGGGATCGATTATTCCGCCTGGAAGGCGCCTACCTACGACGCCGGTGACGCGCATCCCCAGCGTTTCGCCGTGGTGATCCACCTGCTGTCGGTGACGCACAACTGGCGCCTGCGGGTGCGGGCCTATACGCCGGACGATGCCTTCCCGGTGATCGCCTCGCTGGTGGACATCTGGCCCTCGGTCAACTGGTACGAACGCGAGGCCTTCGACCTGTACGGCATCGTCTTCGAAGGCCACCCCGACCTGCGCCGCATCCTGACGGACTACGGCTTCATCGGCCATCCGTTCCGCAAGGACTTCCCGATTTCCGGGCACGTGGAAATGCGCTACGACCCTGAGCAGAAGCGCGTCGTCTATCAACCCGTCACGATCGAGCCGCGCGAGGTCACCCCGCGCATCGTGCGCGAAGACCACTACGGCATAGAACGGTACTGACATGGCAGAAATCCAGAACTACAACCTGAACTTCGGCCCGCAGCACCCGGCCGCCCACGGGGTGTTGCGCCTGGTGCTCGAACTGGACGGCGAAGTCGTCCAGCGCGCCGACCCGCACATCGGGCTGCTGCACCGCGCCACTGAAAAACTGGCGGAAACCCGCACCTACCTGCAGACGCTGCCCTATATGGATCGTCTGGACTACGTGTCCATGATGAGCAACGAGCACGCCTACTGCATGGCGGTGGAAAAGCTGCTGGGCATCCAGATTCCGCTGCGCGCGCAGTACATCCGCGTCATGTTCGACGAGATCACGCGCATCCTGAACCACCTGATGTCGCTGGGTTCGCACGCCCTGGACGTGGGCGCTATGGCGGTGTTCCTGTACGCCTTCCGCGAGCGCGAAGACCTGATGGACTGCTACGAGGCAGTCTCCGGTGCGCGCATGCACGCGGCCTACTATCGTCCGGGCGGGGTGTACCGCGACCTGCCCGACAGCATGCCGCAGTTCAAGGGCTCCAAGTACCGCTCCGACAAGGAAGTGCGCGCCATGAACGAGGCGCGTTCGGGCTCGCTGCTGGACTTCATCGAGGACTTCACCAACCGCTTCCCGGCCTGTGTGGACGAATACGAAGTCCTGCTGACGGACAACCGCATCTGGAAGCAGCGTCTGGTGGACGTCGGCGTGGTGTCGCCCGAACGCGCACTGGCGCTGGGCTTCACCGGCCCGATGCTGCGCGGCTCCGGCATCGAATGGGATCTGCGCAAGCACCAGCCCTACGAAGTCTACGATCGCGTCGAATTCGACATTCCCGTGGGCGTGAACGGCGACAGCTACGACCGCTATCTCTGCCGCATCGCGGAAATGCGCGAATCCAACCGCATCATCCGCCAGTGCGTGGAATGGCTGCGCAACAATTCCGGCCCGGTCATCACCGGCAACCACAAGGTCGCCCCGCCCGCGCGCGAACGCATGAAGACGGGCATGGAAGACCTGATCCACCACTTCAAGCTCTTCACCGAGGGCATGCACGTCCCCGAAGGCGAGGCCTATGCCGCCGTCGAACACCCCAAGGGCGAGTTCGGCATCTATCTGGTGTCCGACGGGGCCAACAAGCCCTACCGCATGAAGATCCGCGCACCGGGCTTCGCCCACTTGCACGCGCTGGAAGAAATGTCCAAGGGCCACATGATCTCCGACGTGGTCACCATCATCGGGACCCAGGACATCGTGTTCGGCGAGATCGATCGCTAGCCGCTCGGACATCACAGGGAATCTGATTATGTTGCTTTCCGAACAAGCCTACCGGAACATCGACCGGGAAATCGCCAAGTATCCGGCGGACCAGAAGCAGTCCGCCGTGATGGCTGCGCTGACGATCGCTCAGGGCGAGCAAGGCTGGGTGTCGCCGGACGTGATCCGCGACGTGGCCGCCTACCTGGGCATGCCGCCGGTCGCCGTCCAGGAAGTCGCCACTTTCTACAACATGTACAACACCAGGCCGGTGGGGCGCTACACGCTGTCCATCTGCACCAATCTGCCCTGTGCGCTCCAGGGCGGCACAGAGGCGGCCGCGCACCTCAAGCGCACGCTGGGTATCGATTTTCACGAAACCACGCCGGACGGCCTGTTCACCCTGGTCGAGGGTGAATGCATGGGTGCCTGTGGTGACGCGCCCGTGATGCTGGCCAACGGCACGCACATGTGCTGCCGCATGCAGCCGGAAAAGATCGACGCCCTGATCGGTGAACTGAAGGAATCCGCATGAGCGCCCTGGACGTACTGCAGAAATTCTCCACGGACGCCCTCGCGCCCGATCTGGGCGGCGATCCCGCCCGCAGCATGATTTTCCACGGCCGCCACATCCAGCCGCAGATCCTGGCCGATCTGGACGGGCATAACTGGGGCATCCGCGACTACATGGCGCGCGGCGGCTACGAAGCCCTGAAAAAAGTCCTGTCGGGCATGACGGCCGACGACGTGATCGCCGAACTGAAGGCGTCGAACCTGCGCGGCCGAGGCGGCGCAGGCTTTCCGACGGGCCTGAAGTGGTCCTTCATGCCGCGCAACATCCCCGGCCAGAAATACGTCGTCTGCAACTCGGACGAGGGCGAGCCCGGTACCTTCAAGGACCGCGACATCCTGCGCTACAACCCGCACGCCGTGATCGAAGGCATGATCATCGGCGGTTTCGCGATGGGCGCGTCGGTGGGCTACAACTACATCCACGGCGAGATTTTCCAGATCCACCAGCGCTTTGAACAAGCCCTGGAAGAAGCCCGCGAGGCCGGCTTCCTGGGCGAGAACATCCTGGGTTCGGGCTTCAGCTTCCAGTTGCACTCGCACCATGGTTTTGGCGCCTACATCTGCGGCGAAGAAACCGCGCTGCTGGAATCCCTGGAAGGCAAAAAAGGCCAGCCGCGCTTCAAGCCGCCGTTCCCGGCCAGCTTCGGTCTGTACGGCAAGCCCACCACGATCAACAACACGGAAACCTTCGCGGCCGTGCCCTGGGTGATCCGCCTGGGTTCGCAAGCCTATGCCGAGGCCGGGGTCGAAAAGGCGGGCGGCACCAAGATCTTCTCGATCTCGGGCGACGTCGAACGCCCCGGCAACTACGAAATCCCGCTGGGTACGCCGTTTGCCACGCTGCTGGAACTGGCGGGCGGGATGCGCGGCGGGCGCAAGCTGAAGGCCGTGATCCCCGGCGGATCCTCGTCGCCCGTGGTGCCGGCCGACATCATGATGCAGACCAATATGGACTATGACTCCATCGCCAAGGCCGGCTCCATGCTGGGTTCGGGCGCGGTCATCGTCATGGACGAGACCCGCTGCATGGTCAAGTCGCTGATGCGTCTGTCGTATTTCTACTTCGAGGAATCCTGCGGCCAATGCACGCCCTGCCGCGAGGGCACGGGCTGGCTGTACCGCATGATGAACCGCATGGAACACGGCCAGGGCACGATGGAGGACATCGACACCCTGGATTCCGTAGCGCACAACATGATGGGGCGCACGATTTGCGCCCTGGCCGATGCGGCCGCCATGCCCGTGCGCAGCTTCATCAAGCATTTCCGCGACGAATTCGTGCACCACGTGGACCATAAGGACTGCGTGGTTGCCAAGTATCTGTAGGGTCAGGACACGCCATGGTAGAACTCACCATCGACGGACTTAAGGTCGAAGCCGCAGAAGGCAGCATGGTCATCCAGGCCGCCCACGCGGTGGGCCTGTACATCCCCCATTTCTGCTATCACAAGAAACTCAGCATTGCCGCCAACTGCCGCATGTGCCTGGTCGAGGTCGAAAAGGCCCCCAAGGCCATGCCGGCCTGTGCGACGCCGGTCACCAACGGCATGGTGGTGCATACCCGCTCGCCCAAGGCCATCGACGCCCAGCGCGCGGTGATGGAATTCCTGCTGATCAACCACCCGCTGGACTGCCCGGTCTGCGACCAGGGCGGTGAATGCCAGTTGCAGGATCTGGCCGTGGGCTACGGCGAATCGGCCTCGCGCTACAAGGAACCCAAGCGCGTGGTCTTCCACAAGTCCATGGGTCCGCTGATTTCGGCCGAGCAGATGCAGCGTTGCATCCACTGCACGCGCTGCGTGCGCGTGGGCCAGGAAATCAGCGGCTATATGGAACTCGGCATGCTGAACCGGGGCGAGTTCTCCGAAATCACCACGTTTGTGGGCGAGGCCGTGGAATCCGAACTGTCGGGCAACATGATCGATGTCTGCCCGGTGGGCGCGTTGCTGTCCAAGCCCTTCAGCATGAACGCCCGCACCTGGGAACTGGCCCGGCGCCGCTCGGTCAGCCCGCACGACAGCGTGGGGGCCAACCTGGTGGTGCAGACCAAGATGGACCGCGTGCTGCGCGTGGTGCCGTTTGAAAACGAGCCGGTCAACGAATGCTGGATCAGCGATCGTGATCGCTTCTCCTACGCCGGCCTGTACTCCGAAGACCGCCTGCAGCACCCGATGGTGCGCGGCTGCGACGGCCAGTGGCACGAGGCCTCCTGGTCCGACGCACTGCAGTCCGTGGTCACCGGCCTGAAGCAGGTGCGCGAGGACGGCGGCAGCGCCCAGATCGGCGCGCTGGCCACCGAGACCGCCACACTCGAAGAACTGGCTCTGCTGGCGCGTCTGACGCGCGCCCTGGGTTCGGACAACATCGACTTCCGCCTGCGCGGCGACGGCGCGGCTTTTGACGCCGTGCGTTCGGGCGCGCCCTGGCTGGGCCTGCCGATCGCCGACCTGAATACCCTGGACCGCACCCTGGTGGTGGGCTCCTTCCTGCGCAAGGATCATCCGTTGCTGGCGCAGCGCCTGCGTCAGGCGGCCAAGCGCGGCATGCAACTGTCCCTGGTGGACAGCGTCGCCGCCGATCCTCTGGTGCCGGTCGCCGGCCGTTTGACGGTCAAGCCCTCGGCCCTGGTGTCGGCGCTGGCCGAGGTCGCTGTGGCGCTGGCCGAGTTCAAATCCCAGCCTGCGCCCGAAGGCCTGTCCGGCGTTCAGCCGGGCGAGTCCGCGCGCGCCATTGCCGCCAGCCTCGCCTCGGGCGAGCGGGTGGCGGTGCTGATGGGCAATCTGGCTCTGGCCGACGATCAGGCTGCGCAACTGGCCGCCAATGCCCAGACCATCGCCAATCTGGCGGGCGGTCGCTTTGGTTTCCTGACCCCCGGCGGCAACACCGTGGGCGGCTACCTGGCGGGCGCCGTGCCGGCCGATGGCGGCCTGGATGCCCGGCGCATGCTGGGCGGCGAGCCCCTCAAGGCCTATCTGGTGCTGCACGCCGAACCGCGCCTGGACAGCGAACTGGGCGAGCGCGCCGTGCGCGCACTGCAGGGTTCGGCCATGGCGGTGGCTTTCACGGCCTTCCGCTCGGCGGCCGAGGACTGGGCCGACGTGATGCTGCCGATCGCGCCCTTCACGGAAACCTCCGGCACTTTCGTCAACGCCGAAGGCCGCGTGCAGAGCTTCAAGGGCGTGGCCGCCCCGGTGGGCGATACCCGCCCGGCCTGGAAGGTCCTGCGCGTGCTGGGCAATCTGATGGACCTGCAGGGCTTCGATGACGAGACTTCCGAATCGGTGCGCGACACCGTGATGGTCGGGGGGCTGGACGGCCGCCTGTCCAACGAGATCCGTCTGGCGCCGGCCGCAACCGCCGCGGCCGCCGGCCTGGAACGCGTCGCCGAACTGCCCATCTACCGCACCGATGCGCTGGTGCGCCGTTCGCAGCCGCTGCAAGAGCACATCAGTTCCGCGCCGCCGCGCGCGGCGATGAACGCCGCCACGCTGCAGGCGCAGGGCCTGTCGGACGGGGACGCCGTGCGCGTGTCCACGGTCCACGGCTCGGCCGAACTGGAGGCCGCCCTGGACGACACGGTGGCCGACGGGGCCGTGCGCATCGCCGGGGCCTTTGAACAGACCGCCGCCTTGGGCATGGGCTCGGGCGCAATCCAGGTGGAGCGTCGCTAATGGACTGGTTGAACACCCTCAACGCCTTCGGCGTCGACCTGATCGGCGAGACCCCCTGGCTGCTGGTCTGGACACTGGTGAAGATCGTCGTCATCGCCGTGCCCATCATTCTGTGCGTGGCGTATCTGACGTACTGGGAACGCAAGATGATCGGCGCCATGCACGTGCGCCTGGGACCCACCCGTGTGGGTTACCGGGGTCTGCTGCAGCCCTTCGCCGACGTGTTCAAGCTGCTGACCAAGGAACTGATCGTTCCGTCCCAGGCCAACCGCGTCTTGTACGTGCTGGCCCCGGTGGTGACGCTGATGCCGGCGCTGGCCGCCTGGGCGGTGATTCCGTTTCAGCCCGAAGTCGTCCTGGCCGACATCAACGCGGGTCTGCTGTTCATCCTGGCCATCACCTCGGTCGAAGTCTACGGCGTCATCATGGCCGGCTGGGCGTCGAACTCGAAATACGCCCTGCTGGGCGCGCTGCGCGCCTCGGCGCAGATGGTGTCCTATGAACTGGGCATCGGCTTCGTCATGGTCACGGTGCTGCTGGTTTCCGGCACGCTGAACCTGTCGGGCATCGTCGAGGGCCAGACCGTCGGCTACTTTGCCGGCATGGGTCTGAACTTCCTGTCCTGGAACTGGCTGCCGCTGCTGCCGCTGTTCGTGATCTACGTCGTGTCCTCGGTGGCGGAAACCAATCGCCACCCCTTCGACGTGGTGGAAGGCGAATCGGAAATCGTGGCCGGCCACATGGTGGAATATTCCGGCATGGGCTTCGCGCTGTTCTTCCTGGGCGAATACGCCAACATGATTCTGCTGTCGGCGATGGCTGCGATCATGTTCCTGGGCGGCTGGGCCGCGCCGCTGGACTTCGCGCCCTTCACCTGGGTGCCGGGCTGGCTGTGGCTGGGGATCAAGACTTTCGTGGTGGTGTCCATGTTCATCTGGTTTCGCGCGACGTTCCCGCGCTACCGCTACGACCAGATCATGCGTCTGGGCTGGAAGGTCTTCATCCCCCTGACGGGGATCTGGCTGGTGGTGGTGGCGATCTGGATGCAGACGCCCTGGAACATCTGGCAGTAAGGGGTACGAGATGGAAGCGATCAAGGATTTCTTCGGCAGTCTGATGCTGAAGGAAATGCTCGAAGGCATGCGCCTGACGGGCAAATACTTCTTCAAACGCAAGATCACGCTGCGTTATCCGGTGGAAAAGACGCCGGCCTCGCCGCGGTTCCGCGGCCTGCACGCGCAGCGTCGATATGCCAACGGCGAAGAACGCTGCATTGCCTGCAAGCTGTGCGAAGCAGTCTGCCCGGCCCTGGCCATCACGATCGAGTCGCACCAGCGCGAGGACGGCACGCGCCGCACCACGCGCTACGACATCGATCTGGCCAAGTGCATCTTCTGCGGTTTCTGCGAAGAAGCCTGTCCCACGGACGCCATCGTGGAGACGCACCTGCACGAATACCACGGTGAAAAGCGCGGCGACCTGTACTACACCAAGGACATGTTGCTGGCCGTGGGCGACCGCTACGAGTCGGAAATCGCGGCTCGCCGCGCCGCCGACGCGCCTTATCGTTGATGCCGGGAACACCGACCATGAGTTTCGATACCGTTCTGTTCTACCTGCTGGCCATCGTGCTGGTCGTGGCGGCGTTCCGCGTCATCACGGCCACCAGCCCCGTGACCGGGGTGCTGCACCTGATCCTGACCTTCTTCACCGCATCCATGATGTGGATGCTGCTCCAGGCCGAATTCCTGGCGCTGGTGCTGGTGATCGTCTACGTCGGCGCCGTGATGGTGCTGTTCCTGTTCGTCGTCATGATGCTCGACATGCGTACCGAGGGCCTGAAGCAGGGCCTGAAGGTCTACCTGCCGCTGGGCCTGACCATCGGCGGGATCATGGTGCTGGAAATGGCCTTCGTGGTGATGCGTTCCTGGGGCAACGCCCCGGCGCTGCCGACTCCGGCCGATGATTTCGACAACACCCTGGCCCTGGGCACCGCAATGTATACCCAGTACGCCTACGCCGTCGAAATCGGCGGGGTGGTGCTGCTGGTGGGCATGATTTGCGCGATTGCCCTGACCATGCGCAAGCGCGCCGACTACAAGCGCACCAACCCGAGCAAGCAGGTGCGCGTGCGTGCCGCCGACCGGGTGCGCCTGGTGAGCATGCCCGCACAGGTCGAGACGCCCGACGTGCAATCCGAAGGAGCCGAAAAATGACCATAGGCCTGAGCCATTACCTGATCGTCGGAGCGATCCTGTTCGCCGTGGGCGTGTTCGGCTTCTTCCTGAACCGCCGCAACCTGATCGTGCTGCTGATGTCGATCGAACTGATCCTGCTGGCAGCCAATATGAACTTCGTCGCCTTTTCCATCGGATCGGGCGACCCGGCCGGACAGATCTTCGTGTTCTTCGTGCTGACCGTGGCCGCCGCCGAAGCCGCCATCGGGCTGGCCATCCTGGTGTTGCTGTTCCGCAATCTCAGCACCATCAACGTCGACAAGCTCGACTCGCTGAAGGGGTAGTCACGCCATGTCCGCACAGAATCTGTATCTCCTGATCGCCCTGGCGCCGCTGGTCACTGCCGTGATCGCCGGTTTCTTCGGCACAGGCTTTCTCGGCTCCTGGCTGGGACGCCGCGGTTCGCATCTGCTGACCATCCTGGGGGTGGCGGTGTCCTTCGTCGGCTCGCTGCTGGTGCTGCAGCAGGTGCTGGACGGCCAGACCTTCGAAGGCACGGTCTACACCTGGTCCATGATCGGTTCGGTCAAGTTCGAGATCGGCTTCCTGATCGATCCGCTGACGGCGCTGATGATGGTGGTGGTGACCTCGGTGTCACTGATGGTGCATATCTACACCATCGGCTACATGTCCGACGATCCGGGCTATCAGCGCTTCTTCTCCTACATCTCGCTGTTCACCTTCTCCATGCTGATGCTGGTGATGGCGAACAACATGCTGCAACTGTTCTTCGGCTGGGAAGCCGTGGGCCTGGTGTCCTACCTGCTGATCGGTTTCTACTATGGCCGTCCGACCGCAGTGTTCGCCAACCTGAAGGCCTTCATGGTGAACCGCGTGGGCGACTTCGGCTTCGTGCTGGGGATCGGCCTGCTGTATGCCTACACCGGCAGCCTGAACTACGCCGAGGTCTTCGCCCAGGTCGACAAGCTGTCCGGCCTGTTGTTCCCGGGCACCGAATGGCATCTGCTGACCGTGGTCAGCCTGACGCTGTTCGTGGGTGCCATGGGTAAATCCGCCCAGGCTCCGCTGCACGTCTGGCTGCCCGATTCCATGGAAGGCCCGACGCCGATTTCCGCCCTGATCCACGCCGCCACCATGGTGACGGCCGGGATCTTCATGGTCGCCCGCTTCTCGCCCGTGTTCGAGATGTCGCCCACGGCGCTGTCGGTCATCATCGTGATCGGCGCCTTCGGCGCGCTGTTTCTGGGCATCCTCGGGGTGGTGCAGAACGACATCAAGCGCGTGGTGGCTTATTCCACGTTGTCGCAACTGGGCTACATGACGGTGGCGCTGGGCGCCTCGGCCTACCCGGTGGCGATCTTCCACCTGATGACGCACGCCTTCTTCAAGGCGCTGCTGTTCCTGGGCGCGGGTTCGGTCATCCTGGGCATGCATCACGACCAGGACATGCGCAACATGGGCGGCCTGCGCAAGTACATGCCGATCACCTGGATCACCATGCTGATCGGCACGCTGGCCCTGGTGGGCACGCCGTTCTTCTCGGGCTTCTATTCCAAGGAACACATCATCGAGGCCGCCGGCGCGGCCGGCGTCTGGGGGGCGAACTTCGCCTACTACGCGACGCTGTGCGGCGTGTTCGTGACCTCGCTGTATTCCTTCCGCCTGTACTTCCTGGTCTTCCACGGCAAGGAACGCTTCGACCTGAAGCACGGCCCGGCGCACGTCCATCATGACGAAGGCCGCACGCTGGCCGGCCACGACGCGCATGGTCACGATGCCCACGGCCATGACGGGCATCACGGCGGCGGCCTGCCCAAGGAATCGCCCTGGGTGGTGACGTTGCCGCTGGTGCTGCTGGCGGTGATGTCGGTGGTGGCAGGGGTCTGGTTCATCGATCCGCTGCTGTTCAACGGCTATTTCGCCAAGAGCATCACGATTGCGTCCCATCATCCGGCCATGGCTGAACTGGCCCGCGAATGGCACGGCTGGGTGGCCTTCGGCTTGCACGGTTTCATGACGGTGCCGTTCCTGCTGCTGGTGGCCGGCTTCGTGGTCTCCTGGTACTGCTGGCTGGTGAACCCGTCGGTGCCTGCGGCGTTCGCGCGCAGCCTGGCGCCGATCTATCGCCTGCTCGACAACAAGTACTACTTCGACTGGTTCAATGAAAACGTCATCGCCCGTCTGACCCGCGCCCTGGGGCGCGGCCTGTGGCAGGGTGGCGACCGCAGCATCATCGACGGCCTGATCGTCAACGGCAGCGCGCGGCTGGTGGGGGCCACGGCCGCCACGGCCCGCCTGCTGCAGTCCGGCTACATCTATCACTACGCCTTCGCCATGATCATCGGCATCATGGTGTTTCTCACTTTCTTCGTCTTGATGGTTCACTGATGGCTAGCGAAATGGCGTCCTCTACACTCCCCTGGCTGACCCTCTCGATCTTCGTCCCGATCTTCTTCGGGCTGCTGGTGCTGCTGATCGGCCGGGACGACAATCCGGGCCCGGCCCGGGTGCTTTCGCTGGTCGGCTCCATCGTCGGGCTGCTGGTGACCATTCCCCTGTACACCGGCTTCAACCCGGATACGGCCGACATGCAGTTCGTCGAAAAGACGTCCTGGATCGAGACCTTCAACCTCAACTATCACCTGGGGATCGACGGCATCTCGGTGTGGTTCGTGCTGCTGACGGCCTTCATCACCATCATCGTGGTGCTGGCCGGCTGGGAAATCATCAAGTCGCGCGTAGCTCAGTACATGGCCGCGTTCCTGATTCTGTCGGGTCTGATGATCGGGGTGTTCTGCGCCCTGGACGGCATGCTGTTCTACGTGTTCTTCGAGGCCACCCTGATTCCGATGTACATCATCATCGGCGCCTGGGGCGGTCCGAACCGCGTGTACGCGGCCTTCAAGTTCTTCCTGTATACGCTGATGGGTTCGCTGTTGACCCTGATCGCCTTCATCTATCTGTGGCACGCCTCGGGCGGGTCCTTCGATGTGGCGACCTGGCACAAGCTGCCCCTGAGCTATACCGAACAGATCTTCATCTTCGTGGCGCTGCTGGCGGCCTTCGCGGTCAAGGTGCCGATGTGGCCGGTGCACACCTGGCTGCCCGACGCTCACGTCGAGGCGCCCACGGGTGGCTCCATCGTGCTGGCGGCCATCATGCTGAAGCTGGGCGCCTACGGTTTCCTGCGCTTTTCGCTGCCGATCGCCCCGGATGCCTCGCACAGCCTGGCCGGCCTGATGATCGCGCTGTCGCTGATCGCGGTGATCTACATCGGCCTGGTCGCCATCGTCCAGGACGACATGAAAAAGCTCGTGGCGTATTCGTCCGTGGCGCACATGGGCTTCGTGACCCTGGGCTTTTTCGTGTTCAACGTCACCGGCCTGGAAGGCGCCATCGTCCAGATGATTTCGCACGGTTTCGTGTCGGGTGCCATGTTCATGTGCATCGGCGTCATGTACGACCGCCTGCACACGCGGCGCATCGACGCCTACGGCGGGGTGGTGCACCGCATGCCGCGTTTCGTCACGTTTTTCGTGCTGTTTTCCATGGCCAACGCGGGCCTGCCGGGCACCAGCGGCTTCATCGGTGAATTCACCGTGATCCTGGGTGCGGTGCAGTACGACTTCTGGATCGGCCTGCTGGCCGCCACGGCCCTGATCTGGGGCGCGGGTTATTCGCTGTGGATGGTCAAGCGCGTGGCCTTCGGCCCCGTGGCCAACGAACAGGTGGACGGCATGTCCGACCTGTGCAGCCGCGAATTCCTGATCCTGGGCCTGCTGGCCATCCTGACGCTGTTCATGGGCATCTATCCGAAGCCCTTCACGGACCTGATGCATCCCTCGGTGCAAGCCTTGCTGCAGCACGTGTCCCTCTCGAAACTGTAGGCCTGAACCACTATGCAAAATCTTTTCGACTTCGCGCTGGCGACACCCGAGATCGTTCTGCTGGTGCTGACCGGGGCGGTGCTGCTGATCGACGCTTTCGGCAACGAGCCCTCGCGGCGCATGACTTTCATGCTGACCATGGGTACGCTGCTGGTGGTCATCCTGGTGTCCTGGGGGCAGTGGGGCGAGGCCATGCAGGGCCGTACCTTCAGCGGTCTGTACGTGGCTGATCCGCTGGGCCATTTCCTGAAGATCCTGTCGGCCATCACGGTGGGCGTGACACTGATCTACGGCCGTGCCTACGCTGAAAAGCGTGACATGGTGGCGCGTGGCGGCGACATGTATTCCCTGACGCTGCTGACCCTGCTGGGCGTGTTCGTGATGATCTCGGCCGGCAGCATGTTGACGGTGTACCTGGGCGTGGAACTGATGTCCTTCGCCCTGTATGGTCTGGTGGCCCTGCGCCGCGATCATCTGGCTTCCACCGAAGCCGCGATGAAATACTACGTGCTAGGCTGTCTGGCTTCTGGCATTTTGCTGTACGGCATGTCCATGATCTACGGCGCCACCGGCCATCTGGGCCTGACCGAGATCGCTCAGGTGATCCGTGACGGCGGTGCCGATCGCTTGCCGCTGGTGTTCGGCGTGGTGTTCATCGTCTCGGGTCTGGCCTTCAAGATGACGGCCGCGCCTTTCCACATGTGGACGCCCGACGTCTACCAGGGCGCGCCGACCACGGTCACGCTGCTGGTGGGTTCGGCCCCGAAGTTCGCCGCCCTGGTCATTACGCTGCGTCTGCTGATCGAAGCCCTGC
Organism: Castellaniella sp.; assembly: GCF_049650445.1. Lineage (GTDB taxonomy): Bacteria > Pseudomonadota > Gammaproteobacteria > Burkholderiales > Burkholderiaceae_B > Castellaniella. The sequence goes on from NZ_JBASAD010000030.1 coordinate 23,169, forward strand.
ACGGCATCGCAGTGGACTGGCAGCCGATGCTGCTGATCCTGGCCGTGCTGTCGCTGGCCATCGGCAATATCGTCGCCATCGCCCAGACCAACTTCAAGCGCATGCTGGCCTATTCGACCATCGGCCAGATGGGCTTCGTGTTCCTGGGCCTGATGTCCGGCGTGTACGAAGGCCAGGCCGGCGCCAGCGCCGCAGCCTACGGCTCCTCGCTGTTCTATGTGGTCATCTACGTGCTGACCACGCTGTCCACCTTCGGTCTGATCCTGCTGCTGTCGCGTCAGGGTTTCGAGTGCGAGGAAATCTCCGACCTCAAGGGGCTGAACCACCGCAACCCGCTGCTGGCCGGCGTGCTGCTGCTGTCCATGTTCTCTCTGGCGGGCATTCCTCCGCTGGCGGGCTTCTACGCCAAACTGGTCGTGCTGCAGGCCGTGGTCAGCGCCGGTCATGTCTGGCTGGCCGTGTTCGCGGTGATGTGCTCGCTGATCGGTGCCTTCTACTATCTGCGTGTGGTCAAGACGGCCTACTTCGACGAGCCCGAGGACAGCGTCACGCTGGGCGCCGGTACGCTGGCCACGCGCGGCGTGATGTCCCTGAACGGCCTGCTGGTGATCGGCCTGGGGATCCTGCCGGGCGGTCTGATGTCCCTGTGCGTGGACGTCATCCGCCAGTCCCTGTCCTTCTGAACGGGTTGTTCGCATGTCCCTGACGGCGGCGGCCTGGATCGTCATTCTCTGCGCCTTGGTCATGGCCAATCTGCCGTTCCTGCTGGAACGGCGGTTGGCACCCTGGCCTTGGGCGGCGGGCGACGCGCAGCCCGGTCTGGTGCGTTGGGGCCTGGGCCTAGTCTTTCTGGCAGCGCTGGCCCTGTGGTCATGGGGCACGCTGAATCTGGTGGGTGGGGCTTTCGCCGGCGGCGGCGCGACGACGGTGCTGTTCTTGCTGAAGCTGCTGGTGAGCCTGCTGGTCGCCGGGGCGCTGCTGGCGCTGCCGGGCTGGCGCCGGACTGCTTCGGGCACGGCTGCCGCGGGTGCGGTCTCAGCCGGTGCGCCGCGCGGTGTCGGGCACGTCAAGTCCTTCTTTGACCGCCTGCTGGAAGTCCTGATCGGCTATGTGCTGGTCGGCACCCTGGGCTTCGCCCTGGAACTGAACCTGGGCAATGCCTTTCCCCAGCGCTGGGAATTCTATGCCGTGACCCTGGCCCTGTTTCTGGTGCTGGGCTATCCAGGGTTCGTCTGGCGCTATATGTTGCGCCGACGGCGCTGATCAGCCGACGGGTTGATTGCGTTTGGCGCCCCGTCCGGGCGCCGCTTCTTTTCCTGTCCTTGGATTCATGACGCCCCGGGCGTCCACAGCACGTCCGCGTCCACGTCGGCCAGCGTGCGGCAGCCCGTCAGGGCCATCGCCACTTCCAGTTCCCCGCGCAGCACCTGGATCAGGTGCGCCAGGGCGGGTGCGCCGCCGACCGCCAGGGCGTGCAGCGCGGGCCGGCCGATCAGCACGCCCCGGGCGCCCAGCGCCAGCGCTTTGAGGATGTCCGTCCCGCGCCGGATGCCGCCGTCCGCCAGGATGGGGATGCGGTCCGCCACGGCCCGCGCGATGGCCGGCAGGGCTTCGCAGGTGGAGGGCAGGGTGTCCAGGCAGCGGCCTCCGTGGTTGGAGACGATCAGGCCGTCGATCCCGTGCGCCAGGGCCAGGCGCGCGTCCTCCGGGTCCAGAATGCCCTTGAGCCACAGGGGTGTGCCGGCAGGCAGATATGTCCGCAGCCAGGTCACGTCGTCCCAGGTGGGCGCGGCGTCCAGCAGGCCGCTGTCGAACAGGGGGCTGCCGCCGGGCGGCGCTGTCCGCGTAGTTGGCGGCGACAGACCGTCCAGATGCACGGAGCGGATCATGTCGGGCCGGCGGAAACCGCCGCGCTGCTCGACGTTGCGCACGCCGTTCACGGGCGCATCCACGGTCAGCACCAGGGCGCGGGCACCGGCCCGCAGGGCGCGGCCTGCCAGCGCCAGCGTGTCCTCGCGGCGGGTCTGGGCGTAGAGCTGGAACCACAGAGGGGGAGGCTCGGGCAGGGCGGCCAGGGTTTCAATGGCCGTGCCGGACTGGGCGCTGAGCACATAAGGCGTGCCGGTGGCCGCAGCCGCCAGCGCGGTGGCGGTTTCGCCGTCCGGGTGGACCAGGCCGTGCCAGGCGGTGGGGGCGATCAGGATCGGGTGCGCCAGGGTCTGGCCGTGCAATTCGATGCGGGTATGGGCGCCGGCCAGCGGCCGCAGCACGCGGCCGCGCAGCCGCAGGGCCGGCCAGGCGTCGAGATTGGCGCGGG
>NZ_JBASAD010000031.1:0-45637 GCF_049650445.1 Castellaniella sp.
GCCAATCATCCCTGGAGACGCTGGGAGGGGCCTATCGAACGCCTGCGCGCACACCCGGCCGCCTCCCCCTGAACCGGACATTTCTATTTGGGAGAAAACCGGACATTTCTATTTAGCGTTGACAGCCGGCGCAGCGGCGCCAAAGCCGCCGATCAGGCCTCGGCCTGGACGGATGCCTGGTCCAGTTCAAAGGCCTTGTGCAGGGCGCGCACGGCCAGTTCCATGTACTTGTCGTTGATCAGCACGGAGGTCTTGATTTCCGAGGTGCTGATCATCTGGATGTTGATGCCTTCTTCGGCCAGGGTGCGGAACATCAGGCTGGCGACGCCGACGTGGCTGCGCATGCCGATGCCGACGATGGAGACCTTGGCGACCTTGTCGTCGGAGACGACGTCGCCGGCGCCCACGGCCGGGCCGATCTGGTCCTTGAGCAGGTCCAGGGTGCGCGCAAAGTCATTGCGGTTGACCGTGAAGGAGAAGTCGGTCATGCCCTGCTGCGAGATGTTCTGCAGGATCATGTCCACGTCGATATTGGCTGCGGCCACGGGCCCCAGGATCGAATAGGCCACGCCCGGGGTGTCGGGCACGTTGCGCAGGGTGACTTTGGCTTCGTCGCGGCTGAAGGCGATGCCGGAGACAACGGCGGTTTCCATTTTCTGGTCTTCCTCGAAAGTGATGAGCGTGCCCGAGTGCATTTCTTCGTCGACCGGGATCATGGGATCGGTCAGCGAGGACAGGACTCGCAGCGGCACCTGATATTTGCCGGCGAATTCGACGGAACGGATCTGCAGGACCTTGGAGCCGAGCGATGCCATTTCCAGCATTTCCTCGAAGGAAATGACGTTCATGCGACGCGCTTCGGGGACGACGCGCGGGTCGGTGGTGTAGACGCCGTCCACGTCGGTGAAGATGAGGCATTCGTCGGCGCCCATGGCGGCGGCGACCGCCACGGCCGAGGTGTCCGAACCGCCCCGCCCCAGGGTGGTGATGTGACCTTCGTCATCAATGCCCTGAAAACCCGTGACGACCACCACGCGACCCGAATCCAGATCGGCGCGAATACGGGTATCGTCAATGGAGTGGATACGCGCTTTCGTGTATGAACTGTCGGTTCGCACCGGCACTTGCCAGCCCGTATAGCTGCGGGCGGCGACACCCTGGCGCATCAGGGCGATGGCCAGCAGCGCGCTGCTGGCCTGTTCGCCGGTGGAAGCCAGCATGTCCAGCTCGCGCGGATCGGGCTGGGGGGAAATTTCTTTGGCCAGACCCAGCAGTCGGTTGGTTTCGCCCGACATGGCCGAAGGGACGACGACGACCTGGTGGCCGGCGGCGTGCCATTTGGCCACACGCCGCGCGACGTTCTGAATACGTTCGACGGAACCCATCGAGGTGCCGCCGTATTTCTGGACGATTAGCATGATGCCCTGATGAAGATTGGAGCCTGGGGGATCGTTCGGACAATTCCCGTGTAGATCGGTGATTTACCGCACAGAGTGCAGCAAAGCCAATTATTCTACCTGGGTTTTCGAGATGCATAGGACGCGGCCACGCTGCACCACGATCCAGACGCCTTCATGGCCCAGCCGCACGTCACGGTCATGACCCAAGGCATGGACCCCGCGCAGTTGGCGCAACCAGGCTTGCAAGCGGGCCTCGGTGGGCATGCGCAGGCCCAGGGCATGCAGCCAATGACGCAACAATGGCGCCTGGCGAGACACGGGCAGCGCACGCCAGGCGGCCAGCGAAAACGCCCGACCGTCGGGAGCAGGGTCCAGCCCGGCCCAATCGGCGTGCGCGGTTTCGTCCACCCAGTCCGACAGATCGCGCGCCTGACCCGCATGTCGGGCCAGAGTCCGGCGCCAGGCGGGCCAGCGCGCGTCCAGCACCGGTGCCAGGCCAGCGCGCAGGGCACCCCGGGCGTAACGCTCGTCGACATTGCTGGGGTCGCTGGCCGGCCGCCAGCCACTCAGCGCCTCGAAACGCCGGGCGCTGTCCAGAATCGCGGACCGGGGCAGATCCAGCCAGGGCCGGAGCCAGATCAGGCCGCCGCGTTCCGTCACGGGACGCATGGCCGCCAGCCCCAAGGGCCCGGTGCCGCGCAGCAGGCGCAACAGCACGGTTTCAGCCTGATCATCCTGGTGATGCGCCAGCAGCAGATGGCCGACGCCGGCGTGGGCGGCCAGTTCGGCCAAGGCCGTATAGCGGGCGTCCCGAGCGGCCGCTTCCATCCCCCGGCCATCGACATCGACTGTCACCCGCCGGCTGTGGCAACAGACCCTCAACAGCCCCGCCAGCCGATGCGCCTGGATCAGCCAGTCGTCGGCTTCGGCTTGCAGGCCGTGATGGATATGGAAGCAATGCAGCCGCAGCCCGCGCCCCCGGGCCGTCTGGGCGGCATGCAGGGCCAGCATGGCGGAATCAGCCCCGGCGCTGAGCGCTACACCGACGGCGGCACCGGCGGGCAGCGCCGCCAGGGCGGTGTCAAGCGCCCGCAGCAGCGATGGATCGAGCGCCGGGCTAGCGGACGTCCTGGAATCGCCCATAAGCGGAGACACGCTCGAGGCGGCGGCGCAACAGTTCGTCCACGTCCAGGCTGGAGAGTTCGCGCAGAGCGTCGGCCAGGGCGCGCTGAAGCTGTCGGGCCATGGTGTCCGGATCGCGGTGGGCACCGCCCACGGGCTCGTTGACCACGCGGTCGATCAGGCCCAGGTCCTTCAGGCGCGGCGCCGTGATGGCCAGGGCCTCGGCAGCGACGGAGGCCTTGTCGGCACTGCGCCAGAGGATGGAGGCGCAGCCTTCGGGCGAAATGACGGCATACGTGGCGTACTGCAGCATCATGACCGTGTCGCCCACGGCGATGGCCAGCGCGCCGCCCGAACCGCCTTCACCGATGATGGTGACGATGATGGGGACTTTCAGGCCGGCCATGGCGTACAGATTGTGGCCGATGGCTTCGGATTGGCCGCGCTCTTCGGCCCCGACGCCGGGATAGGCGCCCGGAGTGTCGACGAAAGTGAACACCGGCAGACGGAATTTTTCGGCCAGCTTCATCAGACGCAGGGCCTTGCGATAGCCTTCGGGCAGCGGCATGCCGAAATTGCGCCGGGCGCGTTCCTTGGTGTCGCGGCCTTTCTGGTGACCGATCACCATGCAGGGCGTGCCGTTGAAGCGCGCCAGCCCGCCCACGATGGACAGGTCATCGGCATACATGCGGTCGCCGTGCAGTTCATGGAAATCCGTGAACAGCGCCTGGACGTAATCCATGGTGTAGGGCCGCTGGGGGTGGCGCGCCACCAACGCGGTCTGCCAGGGGGTCAGTTTGGCGTAGATGCTCTTGGCCAGGGACTGGCTCTTCTGCTGCAGGCGGTTGACCTCTTCGGAGATATCGACGGCGGAATCGGTCTGCACGTAGCGCAGTTCTTCGATCTTTTGGTCGAGCTCGGCCAGGGGCTGTTCGAATTCAAGAAATGTATTTCGCATGAGAACTGGGGTCCTAGAATGGAATTTCGGGACTCGATCAGGATATTCGGTCAGAACGTTCGGGACATCAATACTCGACGGCGGCAGCATCCATGCTGCGCCACAGATACCAGCTGGCGACCGTGCGCCACGGCGCCCAGGCCTGGGAGACCTCGCGGGCTTCGAAGCGCGAGACCGGCTCGCCGCTGAAGTAGTGATGGGAAATGGCCTTGAGCAGCGCCGTGTCATCCAGAGGCAGGACGTCGGGGCGGCCAAGGAAGAAAATCAGGAACATTTCCGCCGTCCAGCGGCCCACGCCGCGGATGTCGCACAACAACGCCATCACGGCCGCGTCGTCGCGGGATTCCCACCAGGCCGGGTCCATCCGGTCGGACTGGGCAAAGAATTCGGCCGCGTCACGCAGGTACTGGGCCTTGCGCAGGGACAGGCCGAGTCCGCGCAGTTCGGCCTCGGTGAAACGGGCGATGCAGCCAGGCTGCATGTCGGTGCCGCAGGCCTGAACCAGCCGGGCCCAGAGCTTGCGCCCCAGCGCCAGGGAGATCTGCTGGCCGACGATGATGCGGGTCAGGGTCTGGAACGGGCTCTGGCGCGCCTGCATGGATTCGTGACCGTAGACCGGGATCAGCTTGCGCAGGATGCGGTCGCGCTGCATCAGGTGTTCGCACGCCTGCGTCCAATAGGCAGGCTGCAGCGCGGCGGGGCTGTGATGTTGCATGTCCACGGTCACACCCGCCGCCATTGGGTGGCGCCGCCGGCCGCGTCGGCCAGTTCCACGCCCTGCTCGCGCAATTCGGTGCGGATGGCATCGGCCCGGGCGAAATCGCGCGAGGACTTGGCCTGGGCGCGCTCGGCGATCAGGGCTTCGATGGATTCGGACGACAGCGTATCGGCGCGAACGCCGCCCGCCAGAAAACGGGTGGGGGATTTCAGATAACCGACGGGATCGGCCTGCAGCAGGCCGAGGATGCCGCCCAAGGCGCGCATCAGGCCGCTGGCCCGGGCGCTGGCTTCGCGGTTGGCCTGCCCGGCCAGTTCGAACAGCACGGCCACGGCACCGGCCGTATTGAAGTCGTCGTCCATGGCGGCACGGAAGGCCTGGGCAGCCGGATCGTCCCAATCGACGGCCACGTCGGCGGGCGGCACGCTGACCAGCGTCTGGTAGAGCCGATCCAGGGCATTCTGGGCGTCCAGCAGATTGTCGGGCGCGTAATTCTGGGCGCTGCGGTAGTGGTTGCGCACCAGAAAGAAGCGCAGCATCTCGGCTTCGCGGAGGTTGACGGCGTAGTCGGCGCGGTCATCGGCCGCGTCCAACGCGACCGTGTCGCGGATGCGGCGGAAATTGCCCAGGGACTTGGACATTTTTTCGGCGTCCACCATCATCGGACCGCAGTGCATCCAGGCCGTGGCCAGGGTGCCGCCAAACGCGCCTTCGCTTTGGGCGATCTCGTTTTCGTGGTGGGGGAATTTCAGGTCCGGGCCGCCGCCGTGGATGTCCAGCGGCATGCCCAGCAGCGCGTGGCTCATGGCCGAGCATTCGATGTGCCAGCCCGGGCGCCCCGGCCCGTAGGGGGAATCCCAGCGGGTGTCGGCGGGTTCTTCGGGCTTGGCCGATTTCCACAGCACGAAGTCCAGCGGATCCTGCTTGCCGGCGGACACGGCGACGCGTTCGCCTGCGCGCAGATCGTCCAGCGATTTGCCTGACAGCTTGCCGTAGCCGGGGAATTTGCGAACCGGGAAATTGACGTCGCCGTCCGCGCCCTGATAGGCCAGGCCCTTGGATTCGAGGGTGCGGATGATGTCGAGCATGCCGGCCACGTGCTCCGTGGCGCGCGGCTCGTCATCGGGGGACTGGACCCCCAGGGCGCGCTCGTCGGCGCGCATGGCGTCGATGAAGAATTCGGTCAGCGCCCGGATCGTCACACCGCGTTCGACCGCGCGACGGATGATCTTGTCATCGATGTCGGTGATGTTGCGCACGTAGCGCACCTGATAGCCCGAGGCCCGCAGCCAGCGCTGCACCACGTCGAAGCCGACCAGCATCCGCGCATGGCCCAGATGGCAGAAGTCATAGACCGTCATGCCACAGACGTACATGCGAACCACCCCCGGCTCCGCTGTCCGCAGCGGCATTTTCTGGCGTGTCAGGGTGTCGTGGATATGGAGCATGGCGGATCGGATGAGACGAGCAAACCCGCCGCTTCGGACCATACGGGCAGCGCACGGGGATGTAAAATGGACTGACAAGTATACCGTCCCCCGGTCCAATCCCAGAACCCCACCCATAGGTGCCCCGAGACGTGACCCGCCCTTTCCTTCCTGTTTTGGCCCTGTGCGCCTGCCTGGCGGCGGGTTCGACTCTCGCGGCATCCTCGAGCGCCGACGCGGACCTGCCCAGTCTGAACTACGACCCGGACACCGGGGCATTCACCGAAGCCCCCCCGCCGGAACGCGGCTGGCAAGCCTTCGCCGACCTGCTGAAAAAAGCCACGCCATCGGTGAACACGGCCATTCCACTGACGCCCGCCCAGATCGCCGAACATGTATCGTCGCTGATCGACTCGGGCCGCGCCAAAGAAGCCCTGGACATCATCACCAAACGCCAGGCCGCGCACGACGCGTCCGTCAGTCCGGGCGTCGACGTCCAGTTGCGTTATCTGCAGGGCCGCGCCCTGGATGCGCTGGGCCAGCACGACCAGGCCATGGCTGTCTGGCGGCAGATGACCACCGACTACCCCGAACTGCCCGAACCCTGGAACGCGCTGGCGATCGCATACGCCCGCCAGGGCCAGCTCCAACTGGCCCGCGAAGCGCTGGACATGGCGCTGGTGTCCGATCCATCCTTCGCCCCGGCGCTGGAAAATCTCGGGCACGTCCAGATGCGTCTGGCCCAGGAATCCTTCGACCGCGCCCGCGCGGCGGGCGGCGGCCAGGCGCCGAAGCCGGCGCAGGCCCCCGTCCCATCGATTCCCAAGACCCCCGCCCCTCAGGCACAATAAGCCTTTTCCCCTGGACGCCACCATGTCCCATTTCTCGTCTCTTTCCCGCGCCCTGCCCTGGGCGCGGGCCTGCAGCCTGGGCTGCGTTCTGGTCCTGGCGGGCGGCGCTGCCGTCGCCGCGCAGGCTGATTCCAACCCCTCCCCCAAAAGCACAGCCATGAGCACTCATCCGCACGTCAAACTGCATACCAACAAGGGCGATCTGCTGATCGAACTGAACGCCGAAAAAGCCCCCAAAACCGTCGAAAACTTCCTCAGCTACGTCAAGGAAGGCTTCTACGACGGCACCGTCTTTCACCGCGTCATCAACAACTTCATGATCCAGGGCGGCGGTTTCGAGCCCGGCATGAAGCAGAAGCAGACTCACGCGCAGATCGAAAACGAGGCCAACAACGGCCTGAAGAACGACCGCTACACGCTCGCCATGGCGCGCACCTCCGATCCGCACTCGGCCACGGCCCAGTTCTTCATCAACGTGGCTGACAACGATTTCCTGAACTTCTCAGCGCCCACCTCCAATGGCTGGGGCTACGCCGTGTTCGGCCGCGTCATCGAAGGCACCGAAGTCGTCGACGAAATCAAGAAAGTGAAGACCGGCAGCAAGGGCTTCCACCAGGACGTGCCGGCCGAGGACGTCATCATCGAAAGCGCCACGCTGGTTGAATAAACTGGCGCTGCGAGGCGCCGTCTGGGTCGCCTCGGACATCCACCTGGGCGAGGCTGTCCCCGAGACGGCCCGCGCCTTCTACGATTTCCTGGATCGGGCACGCCGCCAGGCCGATGCCCTGATCCTGTGCGGCGACATTTTCGACGCCTGGATCGGCGACGATCACGCCCTGCGTGATCCACCCGACTGGCTGGCCGCCGCTCTGGACGCGTTACGCGCCACTGCGGCCGACCTGCCCCTGTGGCTGGCGCGCGGCAATCGCGATTTCCTGATGGGCCGCGCCCTGGCCGACGCGCTGGGCGCCCGGCTGCTGGATACTCCAGCCGTTCTGGATACCGATGCCGGCACCATCCTGCTGGCCCACGGCGACGAATTCTGCACGGACGACCTCGCCTATCAGCGCTTCCGCCGCATCGTCCGCACCCCCTGGATTCAACACCTCTTTCTGGCCCTGCCGCTGAGCTTGCGGCGCGCCATCGCCACGCGCGCACGCGCACGCAGCCGGCAGGCCCGCCGCAGCAAGTCGATGGCGATCATGGACGTGAATGCCGCCGCCGTCGCGCGGGCGCTGCGCGATGCCGGATGCACTACCCTGATCCACGGTCACACGCACCGGCCCGCCATCCACCCGATGGACCTGGACGGACGCGCGGCGCGGCGCTATGTGCTGCCGGATTGGGAATTCGACCGAGCCCCGCCCCCCCGAGGGGGCTGGATCGAAATCGACGCGTCCGGAATCCAACTGAAACAGATGTAGGAATCAATCCTGAGGATCAGCCTCGGGGTCGAACGGGTCCAGGCTGTCGATCTGGACGGCGGCAATGCGCCGGCCTTCCAGGGCGACGACGGTGAAACGAAAACCACCGTAGCCGCTCGTCAGTTCGCAATGATCGCCGACCTCGGGCAGGCGCCCGAAACGGCTCAGGAGATAGCCCGCGATGGTGGAGTATTCCTCGTGCTCGTCGACCAGCCCATCGGTGTGCAGGACCTGTTCCAGGTGGTGCAGATCGGCGGCACCGTCCACGCGCCAGCGGCCGTTACCCTGGTCGATGATGTCGGGCGCCTCATCCTCGTCGGGGAATTCACCGGCGATGGCTTCGAAGATGTCGATCGGCGTCACCACGCCGACGATGGAGCCGAACTCATCGGCCACCAGCACCAACAGCCCGTGCGAACGCTTGAGCGTTTCCATAAGCTGCAGGATGGGAATGGTCTCGTGCACGATGATGGGCTCGCGCAGCCGGGTCGCGCGGATGCCGCCATGCTCCAGCAGATCCAGGAGCAGATCCTTCGCGCGGCCCACCCCCACGACCTCGTCCAGCGTGCCTCGGCACACCGGGAAGAAACTGTGCGGCTCGCGGATCAACTGGGCGCGCAGATCGTCCAGCGGCGCATCCAGATTGATCCAGGACACGTCGGTGCGCGGCGTCATCACGGAATGCACGTTGCGGTCGCTGAGCGTCAGCACGCCGCTGACCATGTTGCGTTCCTCATCGACGAAGGCCTCGACCGGTGCGGGCGTGTTCTCGCCGTCATCCGGCTCAGGACCGACCATGGGCTTGCGGCCCAGCATCAGCAGCACGGTCTCGGCGGTGCGCTCACGCAGCGGCCGGCGCATCTCGGCCCGGCGCACGTTGCGCCGCGCCCATTGATTCAGGCTCTCGATCAGCACCGAGAACACGATGGCGGCGTACAGATAGCCCTTGGGGACGTGGAAGCTGAAGCCGTCGGCCACCAGCGAGAAGCCGATCGTCAGCAGGAAGCCCAGACACAGAATGACCACTGTCGGGTGGGCATTGACGAAGGCGGTCAGCGGCTTGGACGCCACCAGCATGATCCCCATGGCGATCACCACAGCCACCATCATGATCGCCAGGTGATCGACCATCCCCACGGCCGTGATCACCGAATCGACGGAGAACACCGCGTCCAGAATGACGATCTGGGTGACGATCACCCAGAAGCCGGCATGCAGGCGCGAGCCCGAGGCATGCTGGGTGCGACCCTCGATGCGGTCGTGCAGTTCGAAAGTGCCCTTGAACAGCAGAAAGAAACCGCCCGTGATCAGGATCAGGTCGCGACCCGAGAATGCCAGATCGCCCAGGTACACCAAGGGTTCGGTGAGCTTGACCAGCCAGGACATCAGCGTCAGCAGGAACAGACGCATGATCAGTGCCAGGCTCAGACCCAGGACGCGGGCGCGATCGCGCTGCTTGGGCGGCAGTTTGTCGACCAGAATGGCGATAAAGACCAGATTATCGATGCCCAGAACGATTTCCAGGACGATCAGGGTGAGCAAGCCCACCCAGGCTGCCGGGTCCAGCATCCACTCCATCATCATGCCCCGTCAGGCGTGCAGATGAGCGACCATCTGCGCAAATATCTTGGGCGGTGCGGCCAGCACGTTGCCCGACTCCATCCAGCCCTGCTCACCCTGGAAATCGGCCATCAGACCACCGGCCTCCAGCACCAGCAGGCTGCCGGCGGCCATGTCCCAGGGCTTGAGCTTGACGCCGCAGAAACCGTCCAGCCGGCCGCTGGCCACCCAGGCCAGGTCCAGGACCGTGGAGCCCGTGCGCCGCGCCGCCGCGCATTCGGCCAGCAGGGGCACGAAGGGCGAGGTGGCCGGCAAGGCCGTGGACTGAGGAATGTGCGAAGCCAGCAGCGCATCGTGATAGCGCATGCAGGAGGACACCCGGACCCGGCGGTCGTTCAGGAAGGCGCCGCTGCCGCGGCTGGCGGTGAACATCTCGTTGCGCGTCGTGTCGTAGATCACCGCGTGCACGGCCTGGCCACGATGCATCAGGGCGATGGACACGGCGTAGTGGGCGAAACCATGGATGAAGTTCGTGGTACCGTCCAGCGGGTCGATCACCCATTGGAATTCCGCCTCGGCCTGACCGCCCCCAGCCTGCAGACGGCCGGATTCCTCGGCCAGGATGCCGTGGTCCGGGTAGGCTGTGCGTAAAATGTCGATGATGGATTCCTCGGCGGCCCGATCGACTTCCGTGACGTAGTCCTTTGGCCCCTTGCGCGCTACGTTCAGGCGCTCCAGGTCAAGGCTGGCGCGGTTGATGATGGCGCCGGCACGGCGTGCCGCCTTGATGGCGGTGTTGAGCATCGGGTGCATAGGTTTCCAAAGATCACGGGTAACAGACCCCTATTTTAAATGACTCTGACAGTTTCCTCCGATTCGCCCCCCGACACCCTGGATATTTTCAGCCGGGTGCGCTTCGTCATGGTCAGCCCCACCCACCCCGGCAATGTCGGCTCGGCGGCCCGGGCGATCAAGACCATGGGCTTTCACGACCTGCATCTGGTGGCCCCCGCCGACCCGGACATCACCCGTCAAGCCGAGGCCATCGCCCTGGCGAGCGGGGCCGGCGACATCCTGGAAAACACCCGGCAGCACGCCAGCCTGGCCGACGCCCTGGGGCCCGTCACCCTGGCCTTCGCCCTGACGGCGCGGGCGCGGGCCATCGGCCCTCCGCCCTGCGACATCCGCGAGGCCGCCGTGCAATCGGCCGCCGAACTGTCCCAGCCGGACGCGCGCATCGCCATCGTCCTGGGCACGGAGCGCACCGGCCTGTCCAACGAGGACATCACCCTGTGTCAGCGGGTCTGTCACATCCCCGCCAACCCGGAATACAGTTCCTTGAACGTGTCCCAGGCGCTGCAACTGGCCGCCTGGGAAATGCGCTACGCCCTGCTGCCCCTGGCCGGCGCGGCACGCCTGCCCGACACCCATGCCCGGCATGATCCCGGATCGGACCCGGCCAGCAGCGAACGCGTTCAGGCCATGCTGGATCATTTCGAGCAGGCCCTGCTGGCGGTCGGGTTCCTGGACCCCAGGCATCCGAAGAAACTCGTGCCGCGCATGCGGCAGATGTGGACCCGCAACCGGCTGAGCGCCGACGAGGTGGATATGGTGCGCGGCCTGTGCACCGCCATGATCCGCAGCGCCGGGCGCCCGGCGCCCGATGACGCGCAGTCCCCACGCACTCTCCTTGACGAACACGCACAGGCCTCAGGCCCCGACCACCATGTTTGACCAGCTCCGTGAAGACCTCGCCTGCATCCACGAACGCGATCCGGCGGCTCGCAGCCGCATCGAGATCCTGACCTGCTATCCGGGCCTGCACGCCATCCTGATCCACCGGCTGGCGCACGGCCTGTGGCGGCGCGGCTGGTACTGGGCGGGCCGCTTCACGTCCCACCTGGGACGCCTGCTGACCGGCATCGAAATCCATCCCGGCGCGCGCATCGGCCGGCGCGTGTTCATCGACCACGGCTTTGGCGTGGTGATCGGCGAGACCGCCGAGATCGGCGACGACTGCACGATCTACCAGGGCGTCACCCTGGGCGGCACGCGGCTCTACAAGGGCGAAAAGCGCCATCCGACGCTGGAAGAAGGCGTGGTCGTGGGCGCGGGCGCCCAGATCCTGGGCGGCTTCACTGTAGGCGCCCATGCCCGGATCGGCTCCAACGCGGTGGTGATCAAGCCCGTGCCTGCCGGGGCGACCGCCGTGGGCAACCCGGCGCGGGTGATTCTGCCGGAGAGCCATGAAGCGTCGGGTTCTGCGGCCGATGTGGGTGCTGGCGCGGGTTCCGAGTCGGCTGCTTCGGCTGCTGCAGATGCGAGTGCCGCTTCGGGTTCGGCGGCCACCCGCCAGGCACGCTCCACCGTGTCACCCTGCCAGGAAGACACCCCGCTCGCGCAATCCGAATGGGCTGCCCGGCCCCTGCAGGAACTGCTGCAACGCGGCCGGACCGAGTCCGCCCCCACCGACGGCACGATCCCCAAAGAGGACTTCGCCCCCTACGGCGTTGGCCGCGCGGACGACGACCCGCTGGTCAAGGTGCTGCACGAACTCATCAACCACACGGCCCAGCAGGACGCGCGCATCCAGCGCCTGTGCTCGGCTCTGGAAGACCTGGGCCAGCGCATCGAAAACGGCCAGCGTCCGCTGGACGCGGAGCGGCTGAACCGGATGGTGGAGTAGGGTTATTTGGCTATCGACTGGACCTCACGCAGCGGGATGGGCGAGCGCAGGCCCGCCTGACGCAGCGCCTGCGGTGCCCGGCGGTGCAGGTCGAAATACACGTCCCAGTATTTGTCCGCCAGCGCCCATGCACGGACGTTCACCATGATGGTGCTGTCCCGGTACTCCATCACCATGACCTGAGGGGCCGGATCAGACAGTATGTCGTCATGGCGATCCACCAGCGCCTGCAGCGTGTTCAGCGCCGCATCCAGATCGTCGTCGTAACGCACCCCCAGCATCATGTCCAGGCGGCGGGTCTTGTTGCGGCTGTAATTGGTGATCGGACTGCCCCAGACCAGCGTATTGGGCAGCAGGACATGGATGCCATCGGCCTGCACGAAACGCGTCATGAACAGGCCGATCTCGTCCACCGTGCCGGTGCCCTGGCTGCCGATGGCGACGAATTCCCCCGCGCGCACCGGCCGCAACACCAGCAGCATGATGCCGGCGGCGAAATTCTGCAGCGTGCCCTGCAGGGCCAGACCGATGGCCAGCGCGGAAGCGCCCAGCATGGCGACCAGACTGGCAGTCTGCACCCCCAGGCGGGCCAGCACGGCCAGCAGCACCACGATGCGTACGGCCCAGACGGTGACACTGCGGATCATGGGAACGATGGTCGGGTCGATCCGGGAGGACCGGTCCGCCACGTGGAGCATCCAGCGCCCCAACAGATTGGACACGGTCCAACCGACGATCAGGATCGCCAGGGTCACACCGAGATTGATCGCGATGCCGCTCAGATCGGGCAGGCTGGACCAGAAAGCCTGAAGCTGTTCCATGACTGAAATCTCCAAGAGTGAAGCAGGGAAACGCTGATTTTACGTCGGCTTGGAGACAGCACTTTGACCGATCCCCGAGCCGGTTCCGCGCTGACTCGTTTATCCACGCGGAGTGTGGACAATCCCATGGACAAGTCCCTGGAGACTTCATTTTTTATTTATAAATCAAATGGATAGACAAACAGATAGAAAAATGACCGTTTCATGAACGTTGTCAGCCGCGCCGATTTATCCACGCGGCCTGTGGACAAACCCATGGACAAACACCGGGGATCTGCGGGTTTCCCCTGTGCCTCAATCACTTAGGCGCAGCGGTCGGAAATCGTCCGGGATCCGGCTCGGCCAAAGAAAACCATGTGGCCGGGGATGACCGTCTTATCCCCGCGAATTGTGGACAATGCCATGGACAAGTCCTGGGAGACTTGATTTCCCCTTTGCACATCAATGAGATAGATCATGAGGTAAAAAAATGACCGATCCATGACAAGGATCGGTCGCGCGGAATTATCCACCTCGCCTGTGGACAAGCCCATGGACAAACCTCGGGCTTTCCCTGATTTCAACGATGGGCCAAAGGGTTACGCTGAGCGGTTGATTTCTGCTCCAGGTTCCTCGTGCCCGCCAAATCCCTTGCGCATCGCCGACAGCACCTTGTTGGCGAATTCCGCATTACCGCGTGACTGGAAGCGCTCGAACAGCGCGGCGCTGAGCACCGGCACCGGCACGCCCTCGTCGATGGCCGCGTGCAGCGTCCAGCGGCCCTCGCCGGAATCGGACACCCGACCGGCAAAGCCGTCCAGCCCCGGATCAGCCTGGAACGCCCGCGCCGTCAGGTCCAGCAGCCACGAACCGATCACGCTGCCCCGGCGCCAGAGTTCGGCGATTTCGGGCAGATCCATGTCGTACTGATAGTGCTGCGGATCGCGCATCGGCGTGGTTTCCGCGTCGGTCGCGTGATCGCTTTTGCCGACGTTCGCATGACGCAGCAGATTGAAGCCCTCGGCATAGGCCTGCATGATCCCGTACTCGATGCCGTTGTGCACCATCTTCACGAAGTGCCCCGCCCCCGCCGGCCCGCAGTGCAGATAGCCCTGCTCTGCCGTGCCCGCACCCTCGCCGCGCCCCGGTGTATGCGAGGCGGCGTCCCGGCCCGGCGACAGCGCCGCGAACACCGACTCCAGCCGCCCGACCGCAGCAGTATCGCCACCGATCATCAGGCAATAGCCCCGGGCCTGGCCATGCACGCCGCCGCTGGTGCCAACGTCCAGGTAATGAATACCCTGATCCGCCAGCGCCTTCGCCCGCCGGATGTCGTCGTGATAGCAGGAATTGCCACCGTCGATGACGATGTCGTCCGCATCGAGCAACGGTTCCAGTTGACCCAATACGCCATCGACCAGGCCCGCCGGCACCATCAGCCAGACAGCCCGGGGGCGCGGGAGTTTTTCGACCAGATCGGCCAGCGAGGCGGCGCCGACGGCACCATCGGCCATCAGGCGCGCGACGGCGTCTTGTTGAGGGTCGTAGGCAACGCAGCCGATGTTTTTGTCCATGAGGCGGCGCACCATGCCAGCGCCCATGCGTCCCAAACCTACCATGCCGATTTGCATGTGAATCTCCGTGATGTGCATTGGACGTAATGGTACAGGGGCGGGGGGAGACCGTGGCGCGTTGGGCGTGGGAAACGAGGCCCGGCCGCTTGCTTGCTATTTGCGCATCCACCGCGCCGGCATCTTCTCGCAGTATTGCTTGCCGTCTTTGTCCATGCCCCACGGATCGGAGAATTCACGAAAACTGTGCGGGTCGGAAAACGGCTGCGATTGAAGGCGCTGCCGTTCTGCACGTCTATAAGCACGATGCCAGATCGCCTTGTCCTGCGCCTCACTGACCGCGGACGTCATGCCCATGATAGGGGTCTTTCTTTTGCTTCTGCTCACGCGGGCCTCCAAAATCAGTTCCCAAGCGCGGCAAAGCCCGCGAACCTATCGGCTGGCGGGCGCGTTTTCTCCTGCAGGACTCAAATGGGGTAGCTTATTGTCCCAATTGGCAGCCCGATACGCAAGGCTTTCCCCGTACTAGTTGTCATGCGGCTCTATAGAAACGGTGATGCATAGCTATGGCAGAGATACCCGGCGCCTCACCCCCTCCCCGCCCCCAGCACACGCCGCACAAACACCACGCACATCAGCACAAAAGCCAGCAGCCCGATGCCGGTCGCAATCGG
The DNA here is from genome assembly GCF_049650445.1 of Castellaniella sp. Classification (GTDB taxonomy): domain Bacteria; phylum Pseudomonadota; class Gammaproteobacteria; order Burkholderiales; family Burkholderiaceae_B; genus Castellaniella. Next base: position 15,192 of record NZ_JBASAD010000031.1, read on the forward strand.
CGCAAACCCGGGACCCGCCACGGCCAGCGGCGCATCGCCGCCGCCGGATGCCATGGAGCCCACGATCACGATGGCCAGCACCACGCCCACCAGGCTCTCGCCCACGATCAGGCCCGAGGCGAACAAGGTGCCGGTGCGTTCGCTGGCCTGTTCGAGCCGGACCGGATCCGCACCGGTCGACCGCGCCTGAGCGCAGACACGGGTCCGCGCGAACCACGAGATCAGGGCGCCGACGAACAGGGCCGTGGCCACCGTGGGCGGCAGATAGACGCCCATGGCCACCGCCAGCGGCGGGACGCTGAAGCGGCTGAGTCGGCTCAGAACCAAGTCGAAGACGATCAGTGCGGCACCCACCAGCACACCGATGCGGATGTACGTCCAGTCGAGCGTGTCGCTGAACAGACCCTGCGCGATGGTGATCATGAGCGATGCCTGCGGCGCGGCCAGCGCCTGGGCGGGGTCCATGCCCTCGCGCGGCAGGCTGCCGATGAAACCGTACGCCTCGTAGAGCAATTCCAGCACGGGCGGAATCGTCACCGCGCCGATCACGCAGCCGATGATCAGCGCGATCTGCTGCCGCCACGGCGTCGCATGGACCAGCCAGCCCGTTTTCAAGTCCTGCAGGTTGTCGTTGGAAATCGCCGCCACGGCCACGACGACCGAGGTGCAGAACAGCGCCAGCGCCGTCATGAACCGCACGGATTCGGGGTTGCCCAACAAGTCCTGCGCCTGGCCGATGCCGATGAAGATCATGGACGAAGCCAGGATGGCGATCACCGCAATACCCGAAATCGGACTGGCCGACGAGCCCACCAGGCCGGCCATGTAGCCGCACGCGGCCGCCACCAGGAAGCCGAAAACGAAGGCCAGCACGACGCCGGCGACGATCAGAGTCCAGGCAGCCAATACCGGCAGACCGGAGTCCGCCACGAAGGAATGAAAGGTCGCGCCCAACAGCAGAATCATGAGCAGCGTCAGCTTCAGCAGCAGCCCGGGCGGCAGGTCGGCGTCGGTGCGGTCCTGTCCCGCTTCGCCCGACCCGCGTTTCAGCACCGACAGTGAAATCCGCATGCCCTCGATCATGGGCCGGATCAGCGTCAGCAGGGTCCAGACGGCCGCCACGGCGATCATGCCGGCGCCGATCAGCCGCACTTTGGACACCCAGATACCGGTGGCAAAGCTCGACAAGCTGGCACCGTCGGGCATGGGCGTGAGCGCCGTCAGCCAGGGCACCGCCACGCCCCAGGACAACACCACACCCAGCAGCATCGCCACGCCGCCGACGATGCCGACGAGATAGCCCGCCCCGACCAGGGCAAAGGACAGGCCCAGGGGCAACTGGAATACGGCGCGTCCGATGCTGAACCAATGACTCACGCTGTCGCCGGCCACACGCAGGCCGCCCGTCAGCAGGCTGAAACCACCCGCCAGCGCCCCACCCAGCATGATCTCGCGCAGTCCACCGGCCTGCCGGGTTTCTGCGCCCTCTGCATCATCTGCCTGCTTCTGCCCGACCTTCAGGATCTCGGCTGCGGCCACGCCTTCTGGATACGGCAGATCGCTGTTGACGACCAGCGCACGTCGCAGCGGCACGGTGAACACCACACCCAGAATCCCGCCACAGGCGCAGATCATGGCGGTCTGCAACAAGGGAAACCCTGTCCAATATCCCATCATCAGCAGCGCCGGCAGCACGAAAATGACGGCGGACAAGGTGCCCGCCGCCGACGCCTGCGTCTGGACGATGTTGTTCTCCAGCATATTGGAGTCGCGGAACGCCCGCAGGACCGCCATGGAAATCACTGCCGCCGGAATCGAGGACGCGAAGGTCAGACCGACCTTCAAGCCCAGGTAGACGTTGGACGCGGTAAACACCAGGGTGATCAAGGCACCCAGAACCACGCCCCGCAGGGTGAGTTCCTTCAGTGACATGTGGGCTGCGGGCATGATGGGGGCGGTTCCTTGCAGGAAAATAGATACCTGCTTATTGTATCTATTCGAAGCAACCCACTACGGCATGGCAGCCCCCATGCCCGATCAGGCGGCCAGATGCTTGACCGTCACGCCTCGATTGATGATCAGGCGCAACCCGTCTTCCGGATTCACAAGCGTCTGGATATCCTGCAAGGGATCCTGCCGATACGCAAGAATATTGGCCGATCCGCCTTCCAGGATTTCACCGATATCCCCGACCCTGCCGAAGCATTCCGCCGCATTGACCGTCGCCTGGCGGATCAGGTCAATGTTGCTGACAACTTTCGAGCGGATGCTGAATTCCTGCAACTGATGCCGCTGCATGGCACCCAGCAAATCGGACCCGTACAGCATCTTGACGCCCTTGTCATAAGCCATCTTCAGGGCGACATGACCTGCTTCGAGAACGGTGTAGATTTTTTCTTCCATCGAAGCCGGCAAGCCGCTGGCCACCCCTTCGTTGGCCAAGGCCTGATAGGTCACCAAGGTCGGCACCAGATAGGCGCCGGTTTCGACAAAGAGGTCGCAGCATTCTTCATCGAGCAGATTGCCGTGCTCGATCGTCCTGACGCCATTGCGCAGCAGGCGCTTGATGGCCCGGGCCGTATAGGCATGCGCCATGCAATAGATATTGGCGGCATCGGCTTCTTCGACAATGGCCCGGATTTCCTCGATCGAGAATTGCGTGCTGTCGATGCGATCCGTGGGGGACGAAACCCCGCCGGAGGCCATGATTTTGATCTGCGTGGCGCCCTTGCGGATTTCATCACGCGCCGCGCGGCGAACCTGGGACACGCCATCGACGACAATGCCGAGTCCGGCACAGCAGAAGCAGCCTTCGAACTGCCTGCGTCCCTTGGTGCGGACATCGCCGTGGCCGCCTGTCTGTGACAAGGCCTTGCCGCAAAACAGGATTTCGGGGCCCAGGGTCGGATCTTCCTGCGTGGTGGCCGCCAGACCATAATCGGCGCCGCCCGCATCTCGCACCGTGGTGAAACCACGCTGCAACATGCCGGAGAGAATCTCGGTGGACTTGATCGCAATATAAAAGGGCGAGGTGACCTCGAGTTCCGCAAAGTCGGGCGTGATCGCCGTCGTGTGCACGTGGGCATCGATCAGACCAGGCAGCAGATACAGCCCGGAGCAATCGATGACCTTGGCATCACCCAGCCCGTCGGCACCACCCGCATCGGTAATTTTCTCGACCTTGTCTCCCTTGATGATGATCGACTTATTGGTCTGATAGATGCCGGAACGGACATCCAGATAGCTGGCATTTTTCAGAATTGTGTACATTCTTCGATTACCTCATGATGCTGGGAAGATAGGTGACGATGATCGGAAAGTAATAAATCAGAGCCAGGAACACCACATCGCACAAAATGAACCAGATGACGCCCTTGAAAATCGTTTCCAGACTGATGCCGGGCGGGGCGGTCGCCTTGATGACATAAACGTTCAAGCCGACAGGTGGCGTGACAAGGCCGATTTCCAGCATTTTCGTCAACAGAATGCCGAACCAGATGAGATCGATGTGCGCGACATCGACCAGGGGCAGCAGGATGGGCAGGGTCAAGAGCAGGATGCCGATCGAGTCGATGAACATCCCCAGGATCAGGTAAATGATGATCACCGAAACCACGATCCACCACCGCTCTTCGCTGAACGACAGGATAAAGCTCGTGAACGCGTCCGGCACGCCCGACAAGGCCAGGAATTTCGTGAAGAAAATAGACCCGATCATGATCAGGAATATGTTCGCCGTGCTGTAGGCCGCGTCAAACACCGCGTTTTTCACGGCGACCCGGGTCAGCGTGCCCTTGAACAGTGCGATGATGATCGCCGTCACGGAACCGATGGCCCCCGCTTCCGTCGGCGAAAACCAGCCATAAAAAATGCCGACCATCACGAAAATGATCAAGGTAGGCAGCGCCCATACCTGGGTGAATGCCTGGAACAGTTCCCGCCCCGAGTAGGATTCGGACGTCCCCGCGCCTCGACCATAGAGTTCCGGATTCAACTTGCACCGGATGATGATCATGGTGAAATACAGTACGACGGTCAGCAGGCCCGGCAACACGCCCGCCATGAAAAGCTGTCCGATGGATGTATTCGCATAGACACCGTACAGAATCAGCAGCACACTGGGGGGGATCAGCGACCCGAGTGTTCCGGCGGCGGCGACCGTGCTGGTTGCCAGCGACGGGCTGTAACCACGGTTGAGCATTTCCGGAACCGCGATCTTGGACATGGCACCCGCCGTCGCCACGCTGGAACCGGAAGCCGCCGAAAAAATCGCACACGCGGTCACACTGGAGATCGCCAGACCGCCGGGGAGCCGATGCAGGAGCATCTGCAGAAATCGAAAGATCCCCTTGGTGAGATTGGTCTCAGAGCACAAGTACCCCATCAGCAGGAACATCGGCGCGGCGGACAGTTCCCATTGACCCACGAAGTTATAGGGGGTGGAGGAAATGATGCTGAGGGCAACGTCCATGTCCGCGACGATGCCGATGCCGATGATCGAAATCAGGGCAAGACTCACCCCGATCGGCACCCGCAAAAAAATCAGGAACAGCGCGACGGCGACGCCAGAAACACCAACGATTAACTGAGCGTCCATGCATCACTCTCGGATTTTGAAGCAATAAGCTGCGACAGAACAACCAGGCACAGGGAGAAGAACCCGAGCGGCAGCGCAAATTTGGCGGGCCAGATGTAAAAGGTGAAATTTGCCATCGCTTCCTCATGAAAGGAAGCCGAATTGAAAGCGTCTATGGTGGTCTGGTAGGTGAGCACCACGTACAGGATCAACTGGATGACAAGATTGAACTTGAACAACGGCGCGGAGACTTTCTTGGGCAGAAGGTTGACCAATATATCGGTTGATATATGTTTGTCTTTGTATTGCGTGTAAGCAAGTCCCGAGAACACCGCGAATATCATGTAATAAAACGAGGTGAACTCGAGCGTCCCTTCGATGTAGATCCCCAGACGCCGCAAAACGACGTCCAGGAACATATGCCCGGCCATGAATACCAGAGCAAGGCAGGCCAGGTAAAAGCCCGCCTTTGCTAGATATCGGCTTGTCGTGAACAAGACTCGCATCAATTACATACCGTAGTTGGCCGGCAACTTGTCGAAGATGTTGGCCATAAACAGCGCCTTCATGTCATCCACGCTATCGGTGTTCTTGTCCTTCAGGAGTTCCACCCACTTGTTGTAAGTGCCGATGAAGTCATCCAGGGTTTCTTTTGGATTCTGGATCTTGTACTTGTTTGCGGCCAGGTCATAGACGTCATTGAGCGATTTCTTGCGGAATTCCTCGACGGACGCCTGGATGTCGGCGGGTGCTTCAGACACCGTATTGCCCTTCCCCTTGGCGAACTCAATGGCTGCCTTGTCTTCCTTTTTGTAATTGACCACGATGTTGGCCATGGAATACGCGGAGGCTTCCTTGAACCATTGCTTCTCCTGATCGGTCAAGCCGGTCCAGAACTTCTTGCTGAACCCCCATTCAGGGCCGGACCAGTAGACGCCTGTCGGAACCAGCACGGTATAGGGTGCGACTTCCCACAGCGAACGGGCTTGAAGATCCAGCGGAGAATTGCTGGCGCAATCCAATGAGCCGCGATCCAGCCCGGAATACATTTCGCCCGACGAGATGTTGACGGCGATCCCCTCGACCTGCTTCACCCAGTCAGCGATGGTGGACCCGGCCGTACGAATACGCTTGCCCTTGAGGTCGGCCAGAGAATTGATGGGCTGGCGGCAGAACAGCACGTAGGGCGAGGTGGCGTAGGCACCCAGATAGATCATGCCGGACTTTTTCCACTCGGCCAGTTGAACAGGATTGTTCATGCTGAACTCGGACACAGCCGCGATCACCGCCATCTGGTTATCGAAGTTGAAACCCAGTTCCTGCATGGCGTTGGCCACGGGAAGCTCCGACGGCGTATAGATCGCCGGGTGGTGCGCCACCTGGACAACGTTGTCACGCAGCCCCTGCATGCTGGCGTTGGCCGCGAGCAGGACCGTACCGGTGTAGACCTTGGGGTTCAGCTCGCCACCGGAAATATCCTTGAGGTAATCAGCCCAGGTCAGGTAACCATAGTGCGTAAAAGGGTGCTTCTGGTCGTACAGGACGTTCGCCTTGAAGTTCTTGGCCGCGAACGCGGATACCGAGAAGCTCACACAGGCCAGGCCAATCAACAGTTTTTTGAATTTCATTACGGACTTCCCCCGTGGTTGAACAAGCAAGATCGGGGACATTGTTCATGGAGCACCCACCTTTATGCAACCTAGGTAAAACCCCAAGCAGAAAAAGGGTTAACACCTAGTCACGTCCGAAGCGCAATACAGGGAACCCTGGTAGAAGCTTCAACGAGTGGATCCAGGCGCGGATCCGAGCTGCCCAGCACTGAGAGAAATACGATTTCATGCGCTTCTCCCAGGGTCCAGAAGGTCCCGGACCTGCTCGGGGTCTGCGGGTGCAACCTCGATTTTCCCGACGCGCCAACCAGGGCCAAACCAGTCTTCAGAACCCGTCACCATCGAGACCGACACCCTCCCTCCCCATTGAACGATAATACGGTTTCCCCGTTCCACCCCCGATCAGCGCCTCGCCCATGCCCACCCCCGACCTCTCCGGCCACACCCCGATGATGCAGCAGTACCTCCAGTTGAAAGCCCAAGCCGGGTCGCACCTGCTGTTCTACCGCATGGGCGACTTCTACGAGATGTTCTACGACGACGCCGAACGCGGGGCGCGGCTGCTGAACCTGACGTTGACCAAGCGCGGCACGTCCAACGGCGCGCCGATCCCGATGGCGGGGGTGCCGCATCACGCCATGGAAGGCTACCTGGCGCGGCTGGTGGCACTGGGCGAATCCATCGCCATCTGCGAGCAGATCGGCGATCCGGCCGCCAGCAAGGGGCCGGTGGAACGCAAGATCGTGCGCGTGGTGACGCCCGGCACACTGACCGACGATGCGCTGTTGCCGGCCAACGACGATCGCCGGATCGCAGCCTGGGTCGGCGGTCGCGGCCACGGGCGCGAAACCGTGGGCCTGGCCTGGATGAACCTGGCAAACGGCGACTTCAAAGCCTGCGAATCGACGCAGGAACTGCTGGACGCGGAACTGAGCCGCATCGCGCCCGCCGAACTGGTCTGCGCGGAACAGGCGGACATGCAGGCGCTGGATGCCTCCGAACTGGACGCGGCGATCAGCCGGGTGCCGGACTGGCACTTCGAGGCCGACGGCGCGCGCGACACACTGCTGCGTCATTTTGGCGTGAACGACGTCGGTGCCTTCGGGTTGGATCACCTGCCATTGGCGATGCAGGCTGCGGGCGCGCTGTTGCGCTATGTCGGGACGACGCAGGCCCAGGCACTCAGCCACGTGCACAGCCTGGCGGTGGACGCAGGCGGCGACTACGTGGTGCTGGACCCGGCCACGCGGCGCAATCTGGAAATCACGGACACACTGAACGGCGGCGATGGGCCGACCTTGTTCAGTACGCTGGACCATGCCCGCACGCCGATGGGCAGCCGCCAATTGCGCCGCTGGCTGCAGGCGCCGCTGCGCGACAACCCGCAGGCGCGCGACCGCCAGGACGTGATCACGCAACTACTGCAGGCGCCGGACGCCGACGGCGCACTGCGCGCCCTGCGCGACGCGCTGCGGCCACTGCCCGATCTGGAGCGGATGGCAACCCGCCTGGCGCTGGGCACGATCCGGCCGCGCGAACTGGCCAGTCTGCGCGACGCGCTGGGCGGGCTGGACGCGCTGGCACAGGCTACCGCATCGGCCTTCGATGCCCGGGGGCTGCTGGCCGACTGCCTGGGGAACGTGCCCGTGGACCCGGCGCTGCACACCTTGCTGGACCGGGGCATCGCCGCCGAACCGGCCCTGATGGTGCGCGACGGCGGGGTGATCGCTCCGGGCTACGACACGGAACTGGACGAACTGCGCCAATTGGCGGGCGACAACGGTGCCTTCCTGCTGGAGGTCGAGTCCCGCGAACGGGAACGCACCGGCATTGCCAATCTGCGCGTGGAATACAACCGCGTCCACGGCTTTTTCATCGAGGTCTCGCGCGGCCAGGCGGACAAGGTGCCGGACGATTACCGCCGCCGCCAGACGCTGAAAAACGTGGAACGCTACATCACGCCCGAGCTGAAGGCCTGGGAGGACAAGGTCCTGTCGGCCCGGGACCGCAGCCTGGCGCGCGAGAAGCTGCTGTACGAACAGCTCCTGACGCAGGCGGCGGAACACGCGGCGGCTCTGGCGCGCAGCGCCGCCGCCCTGGCGCGGATCGACGCACTGGCCGGGCTGGCCCATCACGCACGCGCCCACGGCTGGGTGGCGCCGGAACTGTCCGACGACGTCTGCCTGGACATCGAGGACGGCCGCCATCCGGTGGTGGAACACAGCATCGAATCCTTCACCCCGAACGACTGCCGCATGAGCGAAGAACGCCGCATGCTGCTGATCACGGGGCCGAACATGGGCGGTAAATCCACCTATATGCGCCAGGTGGCGCTGATCGCGCTGCTGGCACGCACCGGCAGCTACGTGCCGGCCACGCGGGCGAAAATCGGCCCGGTGGACCGCATCTTCACGCGCATCGGCGCGGCCGACGACCTGGCGGGCGGGCGCTCGACCTTCATGATGGAGATGATGGAGGCGGGCGTGATCCTGGGGGCGGCCACGCCGCGCAGCCTGGTGCTGATGGACGAGATCGGCCGCGGCACGTCCACGTATGACGGCCTGGCGCTGGCCTGGGCCATCGCCCACCGGTTGCTGACGCACAACCGCGCCATGGCGCTGTTTGCCACGCACTATTTCGAGATGACCCGCCTGCCGGAAAGAACCCACGGCGTGGTCAACGTCCACCTGGCGGCGGCCGATACGCCCGATGGCGTGGTCTTCCTGCACGAGGTCCGTCCCGGCCCGGCCAGCCAGAGCTACGGTCTGCACGTGGCCCAGCGAGCCGGCATCCCGCCCGTGGTGATCCGCCATGCCCGCAAGGAACTGGCCGAACTGGAGAGCCGCAACCGGGCGGAATCTCAGTTGGGACTGTTCGTGCAGCAGACCGAAGACGAATCGGGCGGCGATCAGGACGCGCCGCTGCGCGCCGCCCTGCAGGCGCTGGAACCGGACAGCCTCAGCCCGCGCGAGGCGCTGGAACTGATCTACCAACTGCGCCGCGATTTTCTCTGAACCGCACAACGGCCCGGCGTGAACACCGGACTGCCTCGCCCCAGGCGCCCCGGCCCGCCGCCCTGCACTATCACAGGACACCAGCCATGCACTCTGCCATCCCCGACATCGACCAGCCCACCCCCCTGCTGGGCGGTCTGACGCCCCAGGAATTCATGCGCGATTACTGGCAGAAAAAACCGCTGCTGGTGCGCCAGGCGATCCCTGGCTTTCAGCCGCCGGTCACGATCCGCGACGTGCACACGCTGGCCCGCCGCGACGAGGTCGAATCCCGTCTGATCACCCACGGGGACAAGGGCTGGTCGCTGAAGCACGGGCCGTTTCGCAAACTGCCGCCCGCCACGCAGCCGAACTGGACGCTGCTGGTACAAAGCGTGGACCTGCACGACGACGCCTCGGCCGCGCTGATGCGGCAGTTCCGCTTCATTTCCGACGCCCGGCTGGACGACCTGATGATCAGCGTCGCCACCGACGGCGGCGGCGTCGGCCCCCACTTCGACAGCTATGACGTGTTTCTGCTGCAAGGCCACGGCCGGCGCCGCTGGCGCACCAGCCAGCAGGCGGACCGCAGCCTGGTGCCCGGGCTGCCGCTGAAAATCCTGGCCGACTTCCAGCCGGACGCAGACGACATTCTGGAACCGGGCGACATGCTGTACCTGCCCCCGCATGCCTGCCACGACGGCGTCGCCATCGGCAACGATTGCATGACGCTGTCCATCGGTTTCCGCGTCCCCAGCCAGGCCACGCTGGCCCGGGGCCTGCTGGAAGCGGCGGCCGACCAGGTCTCGGCCCAGCACCTGGACGATCCGGGGCTGTACGGGCATCCCTGCCTTCCCGGCCCGGACCTGGCCGCGCTGTACACCGACGCCGGCACGCCCGCCACCCGGACCCCGGCCGCTCTGCCCGATGCGCTGGTAGGGGCAACGCTGGAGACCCTGTCCAAGATCCGCCTGGATCGTACCGTGGCGGCACGGTTCCTGGGCCAGTGGCTGACGTCTCTGCCCGACAGCGCGCTGTTCGACCCGGCGGACGAACCCCCGACCTTGCGCGCAGGAATCCCGGCGTCGGGCCGCCTGACGCTGGACCGCTGCACACGGCTGATGTACTGCGACCAGCAGGTGTTCATCAACGGCGAAGTCGCCCCCCTGGCGGCCGAACCCGGTCTGCAGACGCTAGCCGACCGGCGTGCGCTGGAGGCCGACGACGTCCGCCGTCTGTCCCCCGAAACCCTGGCTTTGCTGGACGAATGGCTGCAGGAAGGCTGGCTGCACTGGGAAGCCTGAATCCAGCCCGCCCATCCCACCGCTTGCAAGCGCTTCGCATACGTCAGGCAATTTGCTTATATCCGCATAAAAACATAAGCATCGGTTCGTTCACGGCATGAAGGAAGCGTCCCAGAATGGACGCTTCCTTCGTTTTGACAAGACCGTGCCATGCTCGCGCCGAACTACCTGCCCGAAGCCCATCATTCCCTGATCGCCGAACTGGCGGGTTCACTGGAATCCCCCAGCCTGCACTGGCTCTCGGGCTATTTCGCCGGTGTCGCCCAGGCACGCCAACCCGTGCGGGAAGTCGCTCCCCCGCTGGCGGTCGCCGCCGCGCCGGCCGCCGACGCCGCCCAGCGGCTGACCATCGTCTACGGCAGCCAGACAGGCAACGCCAGGCGGATCGCCGCCGCGCTGCACGAACAGGTGCAGGGCCTGGGTCTGGAGGCGCGCCTGGTGCGGGCCGACCAGTACAAGACCAAGGAATTGAAGGACGAGCAACTGCTCTACGTGGTCATGAGCACCCAGGGCGACGGTGATCCGCCGGACGATTCCATCGCCTGGGTCGAGTTCCTGCTGGGCAAGCGCGCACCGAAACTGCCCCGGCTGCAATACGCCGTGCTGGGTCTGGGGGACTCCAGCTATCCCTCGTTCTGCGGCATCTCGCAGAAGATCGACGCCCGCCTGGCCGAGCTGGGCGCGCAGCGTCTGCAGGACGCCGGTGCGGCCGATCTGGACATCGAGACGGTCGCCGCCCCCTGGCAGGCCCGGGCACTGGAACAGGCACGCGACGCGCTGAAGTCCACCGCACCCGCCGCCCCCCAGGCCACCGTGACGCCGCTGCATCCCCAGACCGAGAAATTCACCCGCGACCGCCCGTTCCAGGCCGAAGTGCTGCTGAACCAGCCCATCACGGGCCGCGACAGCGACAAGGACATCCGCCATCTGGAACTGTCCCTGGCGGGCAGCAAACTGCACTACGTACCCGGCGACGCCCTGGGCGTCTGGCCGGTGCAGGACGACACCCTGGTCGCCCGTGTGCTGGAGGCCGGCGGCCTGAATGCCGCCGATCCGGTCGAGCACCAGGGCGCCCAACGCCCCCTGGGCGAATGGCTGGGCCGCTACCGCGAACTGACGGTGCTGACCCGCCCCTTCCTGGCAGCGCTGGCGGAACGCGCTGGCAGTGACGAATTGACGGCGCTGCTGAAACCCGACGCCCGCGAACCACTGGCCGCCTATCTGGGCACGCATCAACTGATCGATGCGCTGCGCCAGTGGCCGGTGCGCTGGACCGGCCCGGAACTGGTGGCAGCCCTGCGCCCGCTGACCCCACGCCTGTATTCCATCGCCTCCTGCGCGGCGGTGGCTGAAGACGAGGTCCACCTGACGCTGGGACATGTCGCCTTTGAACGGGAAGGCGAACCCCGCTGGGGCGTGGCCTCGCACTTCCTGTCCGAGCGCGCCGAAGGCGAAACGGTCCCGGTCTTCATCGAGGAAAACACGCGCTTTCGCCTGCCCGCCGACGCATCCCGCGACATCATCATGATCGGCGCAGGCACCGGGGTGGCGCCGTTTCGCGCCTTCGTCCAGGCCCGCGCCGACGCGAACGCCCCGGGACGCAACTGGCTGTTCTTCGGCAATCCGCATTTCACCAGCGATTTTCTATACCAGACCGAATGGCAGCAGGCCCTGAAGGACGGCCACCTGGACCGCATCGACCTGGCGTTCTCCCGCGATCAGGCGGACAAGATCTACGTCCAGCACAAGCTGCTGACGCAGGGCGCGGACGTCTATGACTGGATTCAGGCGGGCGCCCATCTCTACGTCTGCGGTGACGCCGACCACATGGCCCGCGACGTCCAGGCCGCCCTGCTGGACATCGCCCGCGATCACGGCGGCCTGAACGAGGAAGGCGCCCGCCAATGGCTGGACGACCTGGCAGCACAAGGCCGCTACGCCCGCGACGTTTACTAATTTCACATTCCGATACCCGACATGAGCGTTTCCCCCCTGTCCCCCCTGGAAGACATCAAGACCGCAAGCCGGTTCCTGCGCGGCACCATCGCCAAAGAGCTGGAAAATCCGGTGACCGGCGCCATCCCCGAAGCCGACACCAAGCTGCTGAAATTCCACGGCAGCTACATGCAGGACGACCGCGACATCCGCGACGAGCGGCGCAAACAGAAGCTGGAGCCGGCCTACGCCTTCATGGTGCGCGCGCGCCTGCCGGGCGGCGTGATCAGCCCCGACCAATGGCTGGCGCTGGACGAACTGGCGCAGAAATACGCCACGCGCGGCCTGCGCATCACCACGCGCCAGACCTTCCAATGGCACGGCATCCTGAAGCGCAACCTGCGCGCCTTCATGCAGGGCATCCACGACGCCCGCGCCACCACGATCGCCGCCTGCGGCGACGTGAACCGCCAGGTGATCAGCTCAGTCAATCCGCACCTGTCCAGCCAGCATGCGCTGACGCAACAGTGGGTGCAGCGCCTGTCCGATCACTTCCTGCCACGCACCAGCGCCTACGCCGAAATCTGGCTGGGCGGCGAGCAGGTCGGCGAGGCGGTCGACGAGGAACCCATCTACGGCAACGACTCGGCCTACCTGCCGCGCAAGTTCAAGATCGGCGTCGCCCTGCCGCCAACCAATGACTGCGATGTCTTCGCCAACGACCTGGGGCTGGTCGCCATCATCGAGAATGGCGTGCTGCAAGGCTTCAACGTGGCCGTGGGCGGCGGCATGGGCGCCACGGCGGGCGACCCCAGCACCTACCCGCGTCTGGGCACGCTGATCGGCTTCAGCCGGCCGGAACACGTGGTCGCCGTGGCCGAGGCCGTGGTCACCCTGCAGCGCGACCATGGCGACCGCAAGGAACGCCAGCACGCCCGCCTGAAATACACGATCGACCGCCTGGGCGTGGACTGGTTCCGCGAACAGGTCGGCCTGCGCAGCGGCACGCCGCTGGAGCCTCTGCGCCCCTACCGCTTCGAGCACAACGGCGACCGCTACGGCTGGTCGCGCGGCGAGGACGGCCGCTGGCACCTGGGGCTGTACATCGCCTCGGGCCGCCTGTGGGACCAGGAAGGTCCGCGCCTGCAGACCGGCATGCGCGAGATCGCCAGGATCCTGAAGGGCGAATTCCGCCTGACCTGCAATCAGAACCTGGTGATCGCCAACGTGGACGAGGCCGACCGCACCGCCATCGACGCCCTGGTCGAAGCATACGGACTGGACGGCTACAAGGAACAGAGCGGCATCCGCCGCCACCACATCGCCTGTGTCGCGCTGCCCACCTGCGGCCTGGCCATGGCCGAGAGCGAGCGCTACGCCCCCGTCCTGCTGCCCAAACTGGAAGCTCTGCTGGAAACGCACGGCCTGCGTGACGCGCCTATCCTGCTGCGCCTGTCAGGCTGCCCGAACGGCTGCTCGCGCCCCTACCTGGGCGAGATCGCCCTGGTGGGCCGCGCCCTGGGGCGCTATGACCTGCGCCTGGGCGCCGACTGCATCGGCGAACGCCTGAACGTCGTCTACCGCGAGAACATCACCGAAGCGGACATCCTGTCCAGCCTGGACGCCTTGTTCGGCCAATATGCCCGTGAACGCGTCGCGGACGAAGGCTTTGGGGACTTCCTGGTGCGCGCCGGCGTGATCCAGGCCGACGCACGCGACCCGCACATCGCCGATCCTGGCCGCAAGGCGAGCGCGGCATGAACCACTTTCCGCTGTTCGCCGACCTGAAGGACCGCACCGCCGTCGTCGTCGGGGCCGGCCTGGTGGCCGAACGCAAGATCGCGCTGCTGCGTGCGGCCGGCGCCCGGGTCATCGTCAGCGCCCGCGCAGCCCATCCCCAGGTGCTCGCACGTGCCCTGGCGGGCGAAATCGAGCTGCGCCTGGGAGAGTTCGATCCCGCCCTGCTGGACGAGGCCTGGCTGGCGGTCGCAGCCACCAGCGACCGCGCGCAGAACCAACAGGTCGCGGATGCCGCCACGGCCCGCCGCCTGTTCTGCAACGTCGTGGACGATCCGGCGTTGTCCAGCGTCCAGGTGCCGGCCATCGTCGACCGCGCACCGCTGACCATCGCCATTTCCTCGGGCGGTGCCGCGCCCGTGATCGCCCGACGCCTGCGCGAGCGCATCGAATCGCTGTTCGACCCGGCCCTGGGCATCCTGGCCGCGCTGGCGCAGCGCAAGCGGCCCGACATTCGCCAGGCACGGCCCCAATTGCGCTCGCGCCGGGATTTCTACGACTGGCTGCTGAACGGCCCCGTCCTGGGTGCGCTGCGGCGTGGCCGCGCCGACGAGGCCGAAACCCTGCTGGACAAGGCTCTGGCGACCGCCAACCCGCCCCCGGCAGGCAAGGTGCTGCTGGTCGGCGCAGGCCCTGGCGATCCGGGCCTGCTGACCCTGCGCGGCCTGCGCGCCCTGAACGAAGCCGACGTCATCCTGGCCGACCGTCTGGTCAGCCCCGCCGTCCTGGCGCTGGCGCGGCGCGATGCGCAGGTGATCGACGTGGGCAAGGCCCCTGGCGGCCCGCACGAATCCACCCAGTCCCGCATCCACGCCCTGATGGTGTCGAACGCCCGCCAAGGGCGCTGCGTGGTGCGCCTGAAAGGCGGCGATCCCATGGTCTTCGGACGCGGCGGCGAAGAGCTTCAGCACCTGAAGCGGCACGGCATCGCCTATGAAGTCGTGCCCGGCATCACCGCCGCCCTGGCCTGCGGCGCCTACGCCGGCATTCCGCTGACACACCGGGACCACGCCCAGTCCCTGACCCTGTCCACTGCGCATCCGAAGGCAGGCGCGCCGGTGAACACGCCGTCGCCACCACCATCACTCTCGGCCGAACCGCATGATCCCGCCGATGGCGATGGCCAGACCCGGGTGTACTACATGGGGGTCGAACGCCTGCCGGCGCTGCGCGACCGGCTGCTGGCCGAAGGCCACACCGCCGACCTGCCCTGCGCTCTGGTGGAAAACGGGTCGCGGCCCGAACAGCGCGCCCTGCACGCCACCCTGGGTTCGGTCGTGGAACAGGCGCGCCACCACGCCATCCGCTCCCCCGCCCTGATCATCGTCGGCGCAGTCGCCGCGCTGGGCCTGGATCTGGCGTGGTTCGGCGAAACGCTGCGGACGACAACGGCTGGCGAATCAAGCGACGAATCAGCCGGTGGTGCCACTCTGCGACGACAGCAAGCGGCGGCCTGAGCGCTTCGCGACGTCCCCGGCCTCAAGTTCGGTCAGAGCCTGCTTGATTGCGCCGTAGGCGGGACGCCCCTGCGTCGTGATCTTGTCCCGCACGGCATCGAAGTGACCACGTCGGGCCAGATCGAGGATGTCGCTGCGGATCGCGCGGTAGGCCTGCACGGCGGCGACAAAATGTTCCTGGGCCGCCAGATTCCGCGCGCGGCGCTGGTAGCGCGCCCAGGTCTCGTCCATGATCTGGTCCACCTCGCCGATCCGTTCGACCACCGGCTGGATTTCAGCATAGTCGTCGGCGTTCTTGATGAGGATGTTGCACGCCCGCATTTCCTCGGCACAGGTCGACAGCACCTCGAGTTCCGGGCGCCCCGGCAGCAGTTGCGCGGTGCCGCGCTTGAGCAGGCCGATCTGTCCCTGGACCAGACGCAGATCGACGTTGCTTTTGCCCACCCATTCGACGGACTGCCGGGCCGAGGCGGACAGGGATGCGATGTCCTGACCGATCTGCTGACTCAGGCCGCTTTGCGTGCGCGCCGCTTCAGTCATCTGATCGGAGGCTTCCAGCGTGCGGCTGGAATGCTGGCTGATGTCGTTCAGGGCCTGTCCGGCCTCGCGGGCATGCTCGACCCCGGCCTGGATATCGGTCAGCACGGTTTCGAGAAAACCGCCGGCTTCGGCCGTACTGGCCGAGATCGCCGAGATCATCGAGCGGATCTGCACGGTGGCCTCGTCGGTGCGGGCCGCGAGCTTGCGGACTTCTTCGGCCACGACACCAAAGCCGCGCCCCTGCTCACCCGCCCGGGCTGCCTCGACGGCCGCGTTCAACGACAGCAGATTGGTCTGCATGGCGACGTGCTGGATCAAGCCCAGGATGCCCTCGATCTCCTGGGTCCGGCGCACGACCTCGCGGAACCGGTCGCTGAGACTGTCCGCCGACCGGGCCAGCGCCCCAAGCCGGGCCGTGGTCTCGTCCAGCAGTTCGTCCCCCCGATGTGCCAACGCGTGCATATTGTCGACCCCATCGCGCGTGACCTCGGCCGATTGCACCACGGTCTCGACGCTGTGCGCCAGGGTGTCCATGCTGCCCCTCAGTCTGGCCAGGATACCCGTCTGCTCGCGCGACAGAGTGATCACATTCGTGAACGAGGACATCATGCTGGCGTTGCTGATGGTGATGTCGAGCGCCTGCCGATCCAGGCTCTGGATGTCCTGAGCCACCCGCCCGCTCATCCAGCGTATCCGCATGCTCATGGTTGTCTCCTGTGATTTTACTAACATATTAGCTTGATGCACAGGTAACAACAAGAGGGAACAACAGCAAAAAGCCTCGCCGATCATGCCGGCGAGGCTTTCCGTTCACAAGCACGAGCGGGATCAGGACCCCGCGCGAACCAGGCTTACTGGGCTTCCTTCAGGTTCTTCGACAGGACCGACAGGATGCGCTTTGCCGTGGCGTCGGTCAGGGGCTGACCGGCCTCGTTGAGCACACTGACCTGCGTGCCGCCGCCCTGCTGGGCCAGGTGGATACGCAGCTTCTGGGGTTCAGCAGCGTTACGGGTGCCGAACATGCGGCCGAACACCGTCTGCTGTTCGATTTTTTCGCCCGAGTCGGTATCCAGGTAGCGGATGTAGTAATCACCCTGCGCGCGGTTGCGGTCCTCGACCGTGAAGCGGGCCGAGTCGATGGCCACGCCCACGCGACGCCAGGCCCGGTCGAAGGGTTCGGCCACGGTCAGAGAGGTCTGGTCCTGGGCAAGTGTGGCGACCGAAGTCTCAGTCGCGCCGGCCTCGGCGGCCTTGACCTGCCGGGCGGCCTGCTGCTGGTCGGTACCCAGGTAGACCATCAGACGGGCCAGCATGGCGGCGTTCAGACCCGGGTCCTCTTTACCGAAGACCCACTTGAAGGCCGTGCCATCGCCCGTGGGGGTTTCTTCCATGTGCTGATGGCTGATGTAGACCTCGGTCTTGCCATTCACGCGCTCCAGTCGCGTGGTGAAGCGGTCGCGCTCGCCACTGTCGAAGACCTGATCCAGCACGCTGCCCAGGGCGCTGCGCAGCCAGCCCTCGGGGATCTTGGCGCGATTTTCGGCCCAGTCGGTCTCGATCAGACCGGCCTGCGCGTTCTGGGAATGGATGGTGAAGCCCTGTTCGCCCCAGAATTCGATGATCTTCGGGTACAGGTTTTCAGCCGCCTCGCTGACCACCAGCCAGCGCAGCGTGCCATCGCGCATGACCTCGATGCCGGAGGCCTTGGGCAGCACCCGGTCGGCCGGGTTCGCGCTCTGCGCGCCCTGGCTGGCCTTGTAGTCGCTGAGACGGGCGACGCCTTCGGGGGCGACGTAGTGCGTGTTCTTGTTGGCCTGGGTCAGATCAGGCGGGATCGACAAGGGGTCCCCCGCAACGGTGCTCTTGTATTCGACGGAGTCAGTCTGACCGGTCATTTCATTAAGAGCCGAGCAGGCGGACAGGGTCAGCAGACCCGCCAGCACCAGGCTGGTCCGGGCGAGCGGCATGCGTTTCATCTTCACAGGGAACCGGCCTCAATCAGGGCTTGGCGCACAACGGTGCGGAACGAATCGGACAAAGGCGTCAGCGGCAGGCGATAGCCCAACTGGGTCAGACCCATTTCGGCCACGGCCCACTTGACGGGGATGGGGTTGGCTTCCAGGAACAGCACCTGGTTCAACGTCGCCAACTGACTGTTCAGGCGGCGGGTTTCGAGCACGTCGCCCCGCAGCGCAGCGGCGCACAGTTCGTGCATCAGGCGCGGCGCGACGTTGGCGGTGACGGAGATGTTGCCCCGGCCACCCAGCAGGATCAGCGCGGCAGCAGTGGGATCGTCACCGCTGATGACGTGAAAGCCTTCCGGTGCGGCTGCGATCAGTTGGGCGCCCCGAGCGATGTTGCCGGTCGCGTCCTTGACACCGATGATGCCCGGCACCTGGGCCAGACGCAGGATGGTCTCGTTGGACAGGTCCGCCACCGTGCGGCCCGGCACGTTGTACAGAATGCTGGGCAGGTCGCCGGATTCGGCGATGGCACGGAAGTGCTGATAAAGACCTTCCTGGGTCGGCTTGTTGTAGTAGGGCACGACCGTCAGGCCGGCAGCCGCGCCGGCGGCGTAGGCATGGCGCTGCAGTTCGATGGCTTCGGTCGTGGAATTGCCGCCGGTGCCCGCAATCACGGGAATGCGCCCGTTGGCATGGCGCACGGCCAGTTCGATCAGCTCGGCCTGTTCCTGGACGGTGACCGTAGGAGATTCACCGGACGTGCCGACCACCACCAGCGCGTCGGTGCCCTGTTCGACGTGCCAGTCGATCAGTTTTCGGAAGGCTTCCAGGTCCAACTGCCCGTCGGGATGCATGGGCGTGACCAGGGCAACCATGCTGCCCTGAAAGACTGGGGTCGATGAATCCGAGCCGGCCATGATGAGGAATGTCTCCACAAAACGCCCGGGAAAGTCCCCGAGCGAAACAAAAGGTTGAGTTTACCGGATTCGGACCGCCGATCTACAAAAATCCACCGACGACCCACTGCCCCAGTTTCAGGAGCGGCAGCATCAGGGGCCAGAGCCAGCCGAGCATCATCAGCACGATCAGGATCATCAGCCCATAAGGTTCGATCCGGCCATAGCGCCAGGCCAGACGCGGGGGCAGCAGGCTGAAGACGATCCGGCCCCCGTCCAGCGGCGGCAGCGGCAGCAGATTCAGCGCCATCAGGATCAGATTGACCTGGACGCCGGCGTTGGCCATCAGCAGCCAGAAATCCTGCGGTCCGCTGATCAGGTCCAAGGACAGCATGGCCCGCAGGAACAGCACCCAGCCGATGGCCATGAACAGGTTGGAGGCCGGCCCCGCCAGAGCGACCCACAGCATGTCGCGCTTGGGCCGGCGCAGACGGCTCCAGTTGACCGGCACGGGCTTGGCCCAGCCGAACAGCAGTCCACCGCCCATGAGCTTGGTGGCGAACAGCAAGACCAGCGGCACCACGATGGTGCCCATAAGGTCGATATGGCGCAGCGGGTTCAGGCTGATGCGGCCGGCCTGCTGAGCGGTAGGATCGCCGAAATAGCGCGCCACGTAGCCGTGCGCGGCCTCGTGCAGGGTAATGGCAAACAGGACCGGCAAGGCATAGACCGCGATGGTCTGGATCAGATTGTCCACAGAAACTCGGGCAGATGAGAATGAGACAGGACATAGTACAGTCCATTGAGGACTGTACTATGCCTGACGAATCCGAGCCGCTTGCAAGCGGCTCGGAGAGGTCCCCGAGATCAGGACAGGCCCAGCGTCGCCGGGTCGCCGCGGCCCACCCGCATCACCTGGGGCGTTTCGGCCGTCAGATCGATGACCGTGGTGGGCTCGAAAGGGCAGGCACCGCCGTCCACGATGGCGGCCAGATCGTGCTGATAGCGACCGACGATGTCCTGGGCGTCGTTCAGGGGCAGGTCCTCGTCCTGGGGGATCAGGGTGGTCGAGAGCAGCGGTGAGCCGGCCGCCTCGATCAGGGCGAGCGCCACCCGGTGCTCGGGCACACGGATGCCGATGGTCTTGCGCGAAGGGTGCGAAACGCGCCGCGGGACCTCCTTGGTGGCTTCGAGGATGAAGGTCCAGGGGCCGGGCGTGGCCAGCTTCAGCAGCCGGTACTGGGGGTTGTCGACTTTGGCGAAGTGGCTGATTTCCGCCAGATCGCGGCACAACAGCGTCAGATGGTGGCGTTCATCCAGACCGCGCAGCCGGCGCAGGCGCTCGGCGGCGTCCTTGTCATCCAGGCGCGCCACGACGGCATAGCTGGAGTCCGTGGGGACAGCCACCAGCCCCCCCTGGGCCAGCAGGTCGCCGGCCTGCTGAAGCAGCCTGGATTGCGGGTTTTCGGGATGGACGACGAAAATCTGTGCCATGAGCAATCTTCCTTATGGGAAAGGTCCGGCCACCGTGAAACACGCCCGTCACCGGGCCGATTCCCAGGAGGCCCCGGGTGAACCGCTGAAATCAAATCCGCAGCCAATAACATGACCTAAAACGGGATGGCGATCAAGCATCGAAGTGTTGCCTGCAAAAGGATTTCAGACATGCTAGAATTTCTGTTCTTTGCAGTGGTGACCGTAGCTCAGTTGGTAGAGTCCCGGATTGTGATTCCGGTTGTCGTGGGTTCGAGCCCCATCGGTCACCCCAAGAATTCTTCTGTGCTGCAATCCCCCGGATTCCCGGGCGACGGGGACGACCCCGTCCGATCGCATCCACGCGGTGACGACACCGCTGCAGCGAACCACCCGCCATGCACATCCACGATCGCCCCTTGTCAGAACGCGTCTTTCACGCGCTGGCGTTCGAAATCCTTGCCATCGGCATTTCCGCCCCCCTGGCCGCCTGGATCACCGGGCACGGTCTGTTCGACATGGGCATCCTCACCGCCGTCATCGCCACGATCGCAGTGGCCTGGAACATGCTCTACAACTGGCTGTTCGACCGCCTGCAGGCGCGCGTCGGCTTCGACCGCACCTACGGCATCCGGGTGGCGCACGCCTTTGGCTTCGAAGGCGGCCTGATCGTCATCGCCATCCCCTTCGTCGCCTGGTGGCTGAACATCTCGATCTGGAACGCGCTGCTGCTGGACATCGGTTTCGTGCTGTTCTACCTGCCCTACGGCTTTCTTTTCAACCTGGGGTATGACAAGATTCGGCAGAATCTGATCGCAGCGAACTGACGGCCCGGCGCACGGCTGGGCGCTCCTTGACCGCGCAGGCCGCCTCATCCCGGAACGCAGCATGAACGCCCCTCCCGACACGCCCCCGGCGCCCCACGCCCCCGACTGGTCCCTTGCCCCTGACGGCTGGAACTGGTCCGCGCAGGATGCCGACGGGCGCTGGTATTGGTATCGGACCGAACCCATCCCCGGCATTGGCGGTGGTGTCTGGCGCTCCAATTCCCGCAATCAACAATACGCCGCCGACGGCCGGCCCAATCCGGACTGGTTCGATTCCCTGCGCCGCCGGCCCGAAGCCGCGCCAACGCCCGGCCAGCCGTCGCGTCCGTCCCCGGACACACCGGCATGAGCGTCCTGAGCGACTTCCTGCACGACTACTGGCCGCATCTGACGGCCCTGCTGTCGCTGGCCGTCAGTCTGGTGGTGGCGGCCCAGGCAGCCATGCAAAAGAACGACGTGCGCGCGGCCATCGCCTGGGTCGGCGTCATCCTGATGTCGCCGTTCGTGGGTGCCTTCCTGTATCTGGTCGCGGGCATCAACCGCATCCGCCACGACCAGATGTCCACCCAGCGCAGCCGTCTGATCAAGGACTACGTCAACAGCGCACACCCGACCTTTGGCGACGTCAGCCCGGTCTCTGCCCCGCAGTTCGCCTCGCTGCGCATCCTGTGCGATCAGGTCGGCCGGTTTCCCCTGCAGGGCGGCAACCACGTCAGCCTGCTGGATGGCGGTGACGAAGCCTATCCAGCCATGCTGCAGGCCATCGCCGAAGCCCACCACTGCATCGCGCTGCAAAGCTATATCTTCGACCACGACCGGATCGGCTTGCGCTTTGCCGAGGCCCTGCGGCTCGCCCAGGCACGCGGCGTCGAGATCCGGGTGCTGATCGACGCCGTCGGCGCGCGCTATTCCCGCCCGCCCATCCTGCGCCTGCTGCAGCGCAACGGTGTCCGTGCCGACCGCTTCATGACCAATCCGCTGGGCTTGCGCTCGGCCTACGCCAATCTGCGCAGTCACCGCAAGATCCTGTTCGTCGACGGCCGCCTGGGCTTCATGGGCGGCATGAACATTCGCGAGAGCTTCATGACGTCTCTGACGGGCCGGCGGACGGACCGCGACACGCATTTCCGCATCGAGGGCCCGCTGGCCACTCAGTTGTTCGCCGTCTTCGCCAACGACTGGGAATTCGCCACCAGCGAGCGGCTGCGCATCGAAGACTGGGTCCGGATCTCTGCCCTGCCCCCCACACCCCGGATACCGGCGCGCTGCATCCGCACCAGCCCCGACCGCTTCATGGCGGCCACACACCGCGTGCTGCTGGGCGCCCTGGCCGTGGCGCAAAAACACGTTCGCATCCAGTCCCCCTACTTCCTGCCCGACCAGGTCCTGATCGGCGCGCTGAACACGGCGGCGCGGCGCGGCATCCAGGTGGACATCGTGATCCCGGGACGCAACAATCTGCGCCTGGTGAACTACGCCATGACCGCCCAGCTTGCCCAGGTGATCGAAGGCGGCTGCCGCGTCTGGCGCCACCGTGGGAATTTCGATCACTCCAAGATGCTCACCATCGACGATGCCTGGTCCTACGTGGGCTCCTCCAACCTGGACCCTCGCAGCCTGCGGCTGAATTTCGAACTGGACATGGAAATCTACGACCGCGCCCTGGCCGGACAGATCGGACGACGCATCGACGCGAATATCGCGCAATCCGAACGCGTGACGCTGGAAGACCTGAATGCCATACCCTACCTGAAGCGCCTGCGCAACCGGGTCATCTGGCTGGCCAGCCCGTATCTCTGATACGCTGAAAGACTGCCCCGGCGCCACGATCCGGCGGCCCACGCGGGCGTATGATGAGCGCCTGTCCCCCCTTCTTGCGCAGGAGCCCATTCTCATGAACCCGTCCCGGCCCGCTTCCCCCGACGCGCCTTGGCATGAACAGACCCAGGTGCTGCACGGCGATGCCGTCTGCGGCCTCGGGGCCGACGTGGTTTCGCCGATCCATTACAGTGCCACCTTTCGTGCCGAAACCGCCGAGGAATTCTCGGACATGGCCACGACCGTGCGGCCGGCGACCTTCTACACGCGCCACGGCAACCCGACGAACAAGCGCGTCGAAGCCATTCTGGCCGGCCTGGAAGGCACCGAAAGCGCGCTGCTGACGGGTTCGGGCATGGGCGCCATCAGCACCACCATTCTGGCGCTGCTCAAGGCGGGCGACCACGCCGTCATCCAGGAACGCCACTACGTCAGCACCACCAAGCTGTTCTGCGAGGTGCTCGCCGGCTACGGCGTGCAGGTCAGCACCTTTGACCAGACGGATCTGGACAGCCTGCGCGCCGCGCTGCGCCCGAACACGAAGCTGATCATGGTGGAAACGCCGGCCAACCCCAGCCTGTCCATCACGGACCTGGCGGCGGTGGCCGGGATCGCCCGGGCGCGCGGCATCCTGACCGTGGCCGACAACACGTTCGCTTCGCCGCTGAACCAGCGTCCGCACGACCTGGGCATCGACATCGTGGTGCACAGCGCCACCAAGTACCTGGGCGGCCACCACGACCTGATGGCAGGCGCCATCTGCTGCAGCAACGCACTCGCCGAGACCATCTGGAAGATGCACGTCACCCTGGGCGCCGTCCTGTCGCCCATGGATGCCTGGCTGCTGCTGCGCGGCCTGCGCACGCTGTCGCTGCGCATGGAACGCATCAACGCCAACGCCCTGGCGCTGGCGCAATGGCTGGAAACCCGCCCCGAAGTCGAACAGGTCTTCTATCCCGGCCTGGAAAGCCATCCGCAGCACGTCCTGGCGGCGCGCCAGATGCGCGGCTTCGGCGCCGTGGTGGCCTATTCGATCAAGGGCGGCTATGCCGCCACCCAGCGCTTCGTCTGCGGACTGAAACTGGCGACTCAGGCGGTCAGCCTGGGCGGTGTCGAAACCCTGGCGGTGCACACCGCGTCCATGTGGGCCAGCGCCATGACCGAGGACGACATGAAGGCTGCGGGCATCGAACCCAACTTCGTGCGCATGTCGGTGGGCGTGGAGCACGTCGACGACCTGAAGGCCGACCTGGCCCAGGCGCTCGAACAGGCGATGCGAGGGTAAGCACCCCGATACCGGGCCCCGCGCACATGCGGGGCCCGGCGCGATCGGTCCGGATCAGCTCAGCCCGGCCTTGTCCAGTCCGTAGGCAGCGTCCGCAGAGCCCGGCACCGAGCGGAAAGCCACCCCCAGGCGGTTCCAGCCATTGATGCCCACCACCAGGAAGCTCAGGTCGGCCAGTTCCTTTTCGGACAACTGTTCACGCACGCGCTGGAACAGTTCGTCAGATACGTCCCCGGACGACAGCCGCGTCAGGGCTTCCGTCCATTCCAGGATGGCTTTTTCCTTGTCCGTGAACAAGGGCGATTCGCGCCACACCGCCACATGATGCAGGCGCAGTTCGCGCTCGCCGGCGATCTTGGCTTCCTTGACGTGCATGTCCACGCAGAAGGCGCAGCCGTTGATCTGCGAGGCCCGCAGGGTGACCAGGTGGCCGATTTCGGCCAGAAAGGGGTTGGCGTGCAGCAGCTGGCTGAACTCGCTGTATTTGCGGGCGGCTTCGGGGGAAGCCTGGAAATAGTTCAGGCGTTGGGTCATGGTCGATCAGTTCCAGAAAGAGGTGTAGTAGCGCCCCCACGCTGCGCAGCCCGAGGCTGCTGGCTGCCCCCAAAAAGGGGGGCGTTTAGCCTTGGGGCGGCCCGGCGGCAAAACCCATTGTGCACCGATTCGGTCCTGATTGACCATAAGCCCCACATCCGCTTGACACAAAGAAACACCCCGGCGGCCGGATCACGGTCGTCGGGGTGCGAGAGCCCCCGGACTGCGGCAGGTGCTTCTGCCCAGGGTAAGAGCGTGGGCGGCGGCCGGTCAGGCCGCCGTCCCTGCAACAACTCAGTGCGCGCTGGCGGCGGCCGCGCCGATCCCGGTTTCGCTGCGCACGGTCTGGGCCTCGAAGCCGGCCCGGTCGATGCGGGCGCGGTCGCTGCGGTCCGTGACCGAGAACAGCCAGATCGATACGAAACCGATCGTCATGGAGAACAGCGCCGGAGACGCGTAGGGGAACCAGGCAGAGCCCGCCGGATTGCCCAGCGTGGCTTCCCAGACGGAGGGCGACACCACCGTCAGGCCCACGGCGCTGATCAGGCCGGCAAAGCCGCCGATCATCGCGCCGCGCGTGGTGCAGCCTTTCCACAGCACGGACATGAACAGCACCGGGAAGTTCGCCGAGGCCGCCACCGCAAAAGCCAGCGACACCATGAAGGCGATGTTCTGCTTTTCAAAGGCGATGCCCAGCGCCACGGCAACGATTCCGAGGATCACCGTGGTGATCTTGGCGACCTTCATTTCCTGTTCGCGGGTGGCGTTGCCATTCTTGACCAGGGTCGCATAAATGTCGTGCGACACGGCGGACGTCCCCGACAGGGTCAGCCCGGCCACCACCGCCAGAATCGTGGCGAAGGCCACGGCCGACATGAAACCCAGGAACACATTGCCGCCCACGGCGTCGGCCAGGTGCACCGCCGCCATGTTGCCGCCGCCGATCAGGCCGCCGGCCGCGTCCAGGAACTGCGGATTGGTGGACACCAGCACGATGGCGCCAAAGCCGATGATGAAGGTCAGGATGTAGAAATAACCGATCCAGGACGTGGCCCAGAACACGGACTTGCGAGCCTCGCGCGCATCGGGCACGGTGAAGAAGCGCATCAGGATGTGCGGCAGGCCGGCGGTGCCGAACATCAGCGCCATGCCGAAGGAAATCGCGCTGATCGGGTCCTTGATGAAGTTGCCCGGCCCCATGATCGACTGTCCCAGCGAACCGGCCTGGGCGGCGTCCTTGCCGGCATCCATCGCGGCCAGGGTCTTGACCTCGACCGCAGCAGCGAACAGGCGCTCGGGCGAGAAGCCGTAATGCGCCAGCACCATCAGCGCCATGAAGGTCGCGCCGCCCAGCAGCAGCGCCGCCTTGATGATCTGCACCCAGGTGGTGGCCGTCATGCCGCCGAACAGCACGTAGACCATCATCAGCACGCCGACCACGACCACGGCGATCCAGTATTCCAGGCCGAACAGCAGCTTGATGAGCTGACCGGCGCCGACCATCTGGGCGATCAGGTAGAACGCCACCACCACCAGGGTGCCCGATGCCGCGAAGGCGCGGATCGGCCCCTGCTTGAAGCGATAGGCCGCCACGTCGGCGAAGGTGAACTTGCCCAGATTGCGCAGCCGCTCGGCCATCAGGAAGGTCAGGATGGGCCAGCCCACCAGAAAGCCGATGGAATAGATCAGGCCATCGTAGCCGTTGATCATCACGGCGGCGGAAATGCCCAGAAACGAAGCGGCGGACATGTAGTCCCCGGCGATCGCCAGACCATTCTGAAAGCCGGTGATGCCCCCGCCGGCAGTGTAGAAGTCGGCGGCCGAGCGGGTCCGGCCCGCCGCCCATTTCGTGATCCACAGCGTCAGCAGCACGAACAGGCCAAACATCGTGATGGCGGTCCAGTTGGTCGCCTGCTGTTGCAATTCGCCCAGATCACCGCCTGCGGCCTGCGCAGTCGTCGCCAGGGTCGCCAGGGCCAGCGCGCCCAGTGCGCGCGTCGTCATCGTCGTACGGTTCATTGCCCGGCCTCCTGAACGATTTCGCGGGTCAGGCGGTCGTATTCATTGTTGGCGCGGCGCACATACAGGCCGGTGATGAGCACGCTGAACACGATGACGCCGAAGCCGACCGGGATGCCCCAGGTCATGACGCCTTCGCCCAGCCTCAACGCAAACAGTTCCTTGTCGAATGCGATTACGCCGATGAAGCTGTAGTACACCACCAGCATGATCACGGCCAGCGTCCAGCCGTAGCGCAGCCGTGTCCGCCGCAGATGCTGGTACTTCGGATTCGACACGATGGCCTGTGTCTGTTTGTCTCCCATGTCGGTCTCCTCGTGGGATGGTTTGTATGATGCAGTGCAAGATAAAAACCCGACCTGACGAGGGCCTTACAGGCGGCCCGATCTATTGCAAGATCAGGGAAAACACCGACACCCGGAATGCACGTTAGAATCCAGGTTTCGCGGACGCGCCACCCAGCCGCCCTTAGCTCAGTTGGATAGAGCAACGGCCTTCTAAGCCGTAGGTCACTGGTTCGAATCCAGTAGGGCGGGCCAAAAATCAGCGTTTCAAGTGATTGAAAATACACAGGTTTTATTTTTTGTGCACTTTTCATCACCACAAACACAGGCCTTGATGGCCCATTGATAGCGCAAGTGATAGCGCAAATCCAGGCAAGGCACCGGCGCACCGGTTGTTCTCTGCCGATCAGGTAGCAGGTTTGTCAGATCGGTATTTACATTGATTCAATGATCGTTGTATTATTGAATAATGAACGAAGCTCAAATCATCTCTGCCCTCAGCGCGCTGGCCCACACTCAGCGCCTGCGCACGTACCGCGCTCTGGTCGTCGCAGGCCCCGAAGGCTTGACCCCCAGTGTCCTGGCCGAACAGCTTGATGTGGCCCGCAACACGCTGTCCTTCCACTTGAAGGAACTGGCCCATGCGGGCCTGGTCACCACCGAGCAACAGGGCCGCAACCTGATCTATCGCGCCGACTTTGCCCAGATGAACGGCCTGCTGGGCTACATGACGGAGCACTGCTGCCAAGGCGGCACATGCGAAGTCACCGAATCTTCTCCCCCTGTCGTACATCCTGCTGAAAGGAGCCTGCCATGAAGCGCTTTCACGTCCACCTGCACGTTGATGACTTGACGCGCAACATCCACTTTTACTCCCGGCTTTTTGCCGCGCAACCCGCGCGCGTCGAGGGCGACTACGCGAAATGGATGCTTGAAGACCCTCCGGTGAACTTCGCTATTTCCACGCGCGGAAACCAGCCGGGCGTCGACCACCTGGGATTCCAGACCGACGATGCTGAAGAACTAGCCACCCTGAAAGCCCGCGCGCAAGCGGCTGACATGGCATTGCTCGATGAAGGCACCACAACCTGTTGCTACGCGCGTAGTGAGAAACACTGGGTCACCGATCCGCAAGGGATTGCCTGGGAACACTTCCACACGCTGGGCAACATCCCGGTGTTCCACGAAGCAGCCCCAGCCGCCACACCGGCGGACACTCCGGTTTGCTGCGCTCCAAGCTCCCGTTCCTGCTGCAATTGAGAAGGCACTCCATGGCTACAGACGCCACGTACAACGTGTTGTTCATCTGCACGGGTAATTCCGCCCGATCCATCTTGGCTGAGGGCATCCTGAACGAATTGGGTGAAGGCCGCTTCCACGCATATTCTGCGGGCAGCCAACCCAAAGGCGAGGTACATCCGCTCGCACTCGCCACCTTGGGCCGGCTGCACATGAAGACGACCGGTTATCGCAGCAAGAGTTGGGATGAATTCGTGGCGCCTGGAGCGCCGGTGTTCGACTTTATTTTTACGGTCTGCGATAACGCCGCCGGCGAGAGCTGCCCGTTCTGGCCAGGGAAGCCAGTCTCGGCACACTGGGGCGTGCCCGATCCGGCGGCGGCAGAAGGCAGCGAAGAAGAACGACTCAACGCATTCCAGGATGCTGCGCTGGCCTTGCGCCGGCGCATCGAGCTCTTTCTGTCGCTGCCACTGCAACGGCTGGATGCCATGTCACTACAGCGCGAACTGCGCACCATCGGTCAGCAGTAGGAAGGACGACTCATGCATTTTCTGACTCAAGCGCCGCGTTTCCTTTTCTGCACTGCAGGGAGGCGTCGGCAAGACCTCCATCGCCTGCTTGCCTTGGCTAAATGGAGGATGTCATGAGCCGCGCTGCTGCCTCGCCCATGGGCATTTTCGAGCGCTACCTGACGCTTTGGGTTGCGTTGTGCATCCTGGCCGGGCTGACTCTGGGCAATCTGATGCCGCAGTTGTTCAGCACCCTGGCGACCATCGAATATGCCTCGGTCAACCTTATCGTCGCGGTGCTGATCTGGGCCATGGTGTACCCGATGATGATTGCCATCGATTTGGGCTCTCTTAAGGCCGTTGGCAGGCGGCCCAAGGGGCTGATCATCACGCTGACGATCAACTGGCTGATCAAGCCCTTCACCATGGCGGCGCTGGCGGTGCTGTTCTTTGAGCACCTGTTTGCCGGCCTGATCCCGGCCCTGGATGCGCAGCAATACATCGCCGGCCTGATTCTGCTGGGCGCCGCGCCTTGCACGGCCATGGTGTTCGTGTGGTCCCAAATGACCCGGGGCGATCCGAATTACACGCTGGTACAGGTCTCGGTGAATGACTTGGTGATGGTGGTGGCATTCGCCCCCATCGTCGCCTTGCTGCTGGGCGTGACCGAAATCGCCATCCCCTGGGAGACTCTGGTGCTGTCGGTGGCGCTTTATATCGTGCTGCCGCTGATCGCCGGCTGGTGGACACGCAAGCGCCTGATCGCTCGGCGCGGCGAGGCGGCCGTTGCGGACTTCATCGCCCGCACCAAGCCAGCCTCCATGCTCGGCCTGCTGCTCACCGTGGTGCTGCTGTTCGGCTTCCAGGGGCCGGTGATTCTGGCCCAACCCACGCTGATTGTGCTGATTGCCTTGCCTATCCTTATTCAGTCCTATGCCATCTTCGCCCTGGGTTATGCCTGGGCCTGGGCCTGGCGTTTGCCGCACCCGATTGCCGCCCCCTGCGCCATGATAGGCACCTCCAATTTCTTCGAGCTGGCGGTGGCTGTGGCGATTGGCCTGTTCGGCCTGAACTCGGGCGCGGCACTGGCGACTGTGGTCGGCGTGTTGGTCGAAGTGCCGGTGATGCTGTCCCTGGTGGCTTTTGCCAACCGCACACGCACGCATTTTTCAGCGTCGTGATGAAAGTCTGTAAACGAACCTCTGACACTTCAAACTTGAGGAGTCCATCCATGAGCAAGCCAAATACCTGATGCGCCCCTGCGGCGCAGCCCGGCACATCACGGCCTCCCCAAACCGTTCCGGCAACCCGGACACACCAGGAAACGTGCGCCCTGGCCGCAAATGCTAAAGTTCCGGGCACGTCCCTGCCTTTGGTTCCAACATC
>NZ_JBASAD010000032.1:0-83680 GCF_049650445.1 Castellaniella sp.
GCCTGCGGCGCATCGCCCCCCGAGGCCGGCGGCTGCGGCGCGCGCGGCGGGCGGCCGGACATGATGTCTTCGATCTGTTCGGCGTCGATGGTTTCCCATTCGAGCAGGGCCTTGGCCATGACGTGCATCTTGTCCTGGTTGGACTCGATCAGGTTGCGCGCCACGCGGTACTGCTCGTCGATGATGCTGCGGATCTCGGAATCGACCTTTTGCATGGTGGCCTCGGACACGTGCGTGGTCTTGGTCACGCTGCGACCCAGGAAGACCTCGCCCTCGTTTTCGGCATATACCACGGGGCCCAGGGAATCGGTCATGCCGTAGCGCGTGACGATGTCGCGGGCGATGGCGGTGGCGCGCTCGAAGTCGTTGGAGGCGCCCGTCGTCATCTGGCCCATGAAGACTTCTTCGGCGATACGGCCGCCGAACAGCACCGCGATGGTATTCAGCAGACGTTCCTTGTCCATGCTGTAGCGATCACCCTCGGGCAACTGCATCGTCACCCCCAGCGCGCGGCCGCGCGGGATGATGGTGACCTTGTGTACCGGATCGGTCTTGGGCAGCAAGCGCGCCACCAGGGCGTGGCCGGACTCATGATAGGCCGTGTTGCGGCGTTCTTCTTCGGGCATGATCATGGAGCGGCGTTCCGCGCCCATGATGATCTTGTCCTTGGCCTTTTCCAGGTCGGACATGTCCACCGTACGGCCGTTGCGGCGCGCGGCGAACAGCGCGGCCTCGTTGATCAGATTGGCCAGGTCGGCGCCGGAAAAGCCCGGCGTGCCGCGCGCCAGCACACTGGCGTCGACGTTCTGGGCGATGGGCACCTTGCGCATGTGGACTTTCAGGATCTGCTCGCGGCCGCGGATGTCAGGCAGCGACACGACCACCTGGCGGTCGAAGCGGCCCGGGCGCAGCAGCGCCGGGTCCAGCACGTCGGGCCGGTTGGTGGCGGCGATCACCAGCACGCCCTGGCCGGTCTCGAAACCGTCCATTTCGACCAGCAACTGGTTCAGGGTCTGTTCGCGTTCGTCGTTGCCCCCGCCCAGGCCGGCGCCGCGCTGGCGGCCCACGGCGTCGATTTCATCGATGAAGATGATGCAGGGGGACTGTTTTTTGGCGTTCTCGAACATGTCGCGCACACGGGCTGCGCCCACGCCGACGAACATTTCGACGAAATCCGAACCGGAAATGCTGAAGAACGGAACCTTGGCTTCGCCGGCGATGGCCTTGGCCAGCAGCGTTTTACCCGTACCCGGAGAGCCGACCATCAGCACGCCGCGCGGGATGCGGCCGCCCAAGCGCTGGAATTTGGTGGGGTCACGCAGGAAATCGACCAATTCCTGGACGTCTTCCTTGGCCTCGTCGCAACCGGCGACGTCTGCGAACGTGATGTTGTTGGTATTTTCATCCATCATGCGCGCACGCGACTTGCCGAAGCTGAACGCCCCGCCCTTGCCGCCGCCCTGCATCTGGCGCATGAAGAAAATCCACACCCCGATCAGCAGCAGCATCGGGAACCAGGAAATGAACAGGCTGGCCAGGAAAGAAGGCTCTTCGCGGGCCTTGCCGGAAACCTGGACACCGTTCTTGACCAGTTCGGGCACCATCCACAGGTCGCCGGGCGAGGTCAGGCTGTAGGAACGACCGGATTCCGGGGACACGTAGATCGTGTCGCCCTGAATGTCGACCTTGTTGATTCGGCCGGCACGCGCGTCGTTCATGAATTGCGTGTAACTGACCGCATCCCCGCTCGTAGCCGTGTGTCCGTCGAACTGCTTGAACACCGTGAAGAGCACGAGCGCGATCACCAGCCAGACCGCAACCTTGGAAAACGAGTTGTTCAAAGCCAACCTCCTGGGTATATACCGCTGCCCGCCCGTCGCCCGCGCGCCGCATCCGGCGACGCGCAATTACAACAAGCTGACAGATACGTCAATGCTTCATTCTACCTGAATCCGCTAGGCGGACGCAGCGTCCACGTCATCGGCCAGCGCCCGTCCCGGAGCAGGGCTTTTCAACACGCGGCCAACCAGGAAGGTCTCGGAGGACTCGTCCCGGGACGCCTTGGGCTTGCGCTCGACCACCCGGACGAAATGCTGCTTGAACATCTGCACGATCTGCGAAAACCCGCTGCCGTGGAAGGCCTTGACTACCAAGGCGCCCTCCGGCTTCAGGTGACTGCAGGCGAATTCCAGCGCCAATTCGCAGACGTGGGCAATGCGGGCGGAATCCGCCGAGGCCACACCTGACAGATTGGGGGCCATGTCGGAAATTACAAGATCCACCGCCTGCCCGCCCAGACGTTCGTGCAATTGCGCCAGGATGGCGTCCTCTCGGAAGTCGCCCTGGATGAATTCCACCCCGGCGATGGGTTCCATGGGCAGCAGGTCCAGCGCCAGCACACGGCCGTCGATCTCGCCGCCCGCCGCCAGCAGGCGTTCGCGCACGATCTGCGACCAACTGCCGGGCGTCGAGCCCAGGTCCACGACCACGTCGCCGCGACGCAGCAGTTTTTCCGTATCCAGAATCTCGGTCAGCTTGAAGGCGGCGCGCGCACGATAACCCTTCTGTTGCGCCATTTTGACGTAAGGGTCGTGAATATGCCGCTGAACCCAGGCTTTAGAGAATTTTTTCTTGGCCATTCTCGTACAATTCCAATATGCCGAAACTCGAACTGACCTCTCAAGAGCGCAGCGCTCTACGCGCCGCTGCTCATCCCCTGCATCCCGTCGTCCTGATCGGCGACCGCGGCCTGACTGCCGCCGTGCTGGAAGAAATCGACCGCACTCTGGCGGCCCATGAACTGATCAAGATCCGTGTCGCCGGCGCCGAGCGCGACGAACGCGACGCGATGCTGGCGGAAATCTGCGAAACGCTGTCCTGCGCCGCAGTGCATCATCTCGGCAAAACGCTGATTATCTATCGGCCCGATCTGCTTGCGCAACAGGCCGCGCAGGCGGCTGAAAACGCCACCCGGGCCGTGCGCCGGAAATCCGAACCCTACGTGCCTAAAAAACAGGCGGCACAACCGCGTGCCGCCCGCCCCGCCCCGCAACGCGCCTCCGGCCCCAGGCAGGACGGATCGGCCGAACGGTCCGCACCGGATGCGGGCCGCAAAACGCGTCCGGCCGACGACCGGAGCACCGCCAAAGGGACGAAACCGGCACGAAGCAACCGTGCCGATGCAGGCCACGGCATCCCGCGTCGCAACAGCGGCGGCGGCAACGGCAGTGCGCTGTCGCTGCGCGCCGGAGCCCGGCGCGGCGGCCGCAGCCGCTAATCCGCCACGTGGCATCCAGCCGGCACACGCGCCGTAAAACCGACTCGTGGCGATCCGGCTGAATGCAAGTCCGTTACTCGTAGCTGACGGAACAGACTTCGTATTCGCGCACACCGGCCGGCGCACGCACTTCGACCACGTCGCCTTCGCTGCGGCCGATCAGGGCGCGCGCCACGGGGCTGGACACCGAGATCATGTTGGCGCGGATGTCGGCTTCCAGATCACCGACGATCTGATAGGTCAGGCGTTCGCCCGATTCCAGGTCCTCGATCTCGACGATCGCGCCGAACACGGCCTGACCGGCCACGTCCAGGTCCGCCGGATTGATGATCTGGGCGTTGGACAGCGTGCCTTCCAGTTCCTGGATGCGGCCCTCGATGAAGCCCTGGCGCTCGCGCGCAGCATCGTATTCGGCGTTTTCGGACAAATCACCCTGGGCCCGCGCCTCGGCGATGGCGTTAATGACTTCGGGGCGCTCGACCGTCTTCAGACGGTGCAATTCAGCCTGTAAGCGCTCTGCCCCGCGAGCTGTCAAAGGGATCGCAGACATAGTTCCTGACTCTAAAAGTAAAAGACGCCCCATGCGCGGGGCGCCCGACAACGAAAGAAAGAGGGGCGAAATGTGGTGGTTCCGGCCCGCTGAGGGCTGCCTGGCCATGCGCGCCCATGTGGGGGCTGATGAGGGACCGACGTAGCATGGCGCCACCGACATCCCGACCAGGTGGCCTGCCGGCTCGCCCGTGAAAAACCCCGGCCGAAACCGGGGTGCTTGAGGATATTGTGGGCAATCCGGAGGGAAAAAGCAAGCCCCGGTGCCTCGATGCAGAGTCAAGGTAAAATCGCCGTTTCTCTCTTGCTCGCAACCGGCGTGGCTCAGGCGCCGTCTCAAAGCCGGACCACTATACAATCCAAGCCTGAACATTCAATATACACACAGCCCGCCGGGGCTTCTTTCCCGGCCGCCGGAGCGGAAATGCGAGACGACACGAACAGCCCCATGCCGCATCCCCCCCGTTCGGCACGCGCCTGGCCCATCCGTCATATCATCGCCGGTATCACGGTCATCGCCATGACGCTCGTGGCCGTTGTGCTGATCTCGCTGAGCTGGTTCGGATCCAAGCGGGCCTTTCTCGACATGGCGCAGGTGATCGCGCTCAATGCCAGCCAACTGACCGCCGAGCGGTCCCGCCGGATGATTGCGCCGGGCGAAGCCATGCTGAACGTCCTCGCCTCCAATCCTTTCATCCGCAAGGTGCGGGAAAACGAGGAATGGATGCTGCGCACCACGCTGGCGCCTACGCTGGCGGCCAACCCGTTGATATCCAGCCTCTACGTGGGCTACCGGAACGGAGACTTTCTCTCACTGCGGCCTCTGCAGGACGAGAAAACCCGGCACTATTTCCAGGCGCCGCCCCGCGCCGATTACCTCATCAACATGCTCACGCGCCTCGAAGACGGCTCCACGCGCAATCACCTGTTTTTCTACGATGCACAGCATGAACTGCTGACGCAAAGAGACCAGTCCGAGAACGCATTCGATCCACGCACACGTCCCTGGTATACCCAGTCGATGACAAACGACGAAATCGTGACCTCGGGGCCCTACGCTTTCTTTACGAACCACCAGGCCGGGATCACCTTGTCCCGGTCAGCCCGCTCGGGACAAGCGGTCGTGGGCGTGGACATCACCCTGACGGATCTGGGCAAAGGCCTTGCCAGCCTGCGCATGACGCCCAGCGCCGAATTGGCCTTGGCGACTCCGGACGGCACCATCATCGCCTACAGCGGCGCGACGCCGCCAGCGTCGATCCAGCCCGATGGACAGCCCAGGCTGTCGTCACTGGATGACCTGGGCGCGGCAGCGTTGTCCCGCCTGTGGAAAACGGCCCCGTCCTCGACCGACTCCGTCCTCCTGTATGAAGAGGACGGTCGGGAATGGCTGGGAGCCGCATTTCCGTTCGACGGCATCCAGGGGCTTGATCTGCAACTGCTGGTCACTGCGCCCGCAGATGAACTACTCGGCGATCTGGCACGCAATCGGATGCACATGGTCCTCATATCGTCCGTTCTGATCCTGCTTCTTCTGCCGCTTGGATGGAGCACCGGAAGCTCCGTGGGCCACGCGCTGGAACGCCTGACGGACCGTGCGCGAAGAATGTCATTGTTCGACTTCAGCCGACCCGGATCCGGGTCGACGCGCCTGCGCGAGGTCGGCGAACTCAACCAGGTCATGAACCATGTCGGCGGCACGGTCCAGGCCTTCCTGGAAATCAGCCAGACGCTGGGCTCCGAACCGCGCATTGAAGCCATGCTTGCCCAAGTGCTGGAAAAGCTCGTCAAGGCCACACGCTGCCTGGACGGCGCCGTCTACCTGTCGGAGGACGGGCGGGAATCCCTGCTGCTGGCCGCTACGTTCAACGTCGGGAAAGAAGCACCAGAATGCGGCGCTTGGCCGGAACACTGGCCACCGCCGGATGTGGACATGAACGATGACGGTCCACATGAGCGGATCACGTTCGAATTACGCAGCCGCCGGGGCCACCTGGAAGGACTGCTCGTGCTGACCCATGCGCGGGATCCGGACCACACCTCGCCCGAGTTCCTGTCGTTTACGAACCAGTTGACCGGCATGCTGGCCATGTCCATCGAGGCGCGCCAGTTCATGCAGGCCCAGAAGGAGCTGCTGGACGCGATCATTCGCGTCCTGGCCGACGCCATCGATGCCAAGAGCCCCTACACCGGCGGCCATTGCGAACGCGTCCCCCAACTGGCCATCATGCTGGCCGATCAGATCGCGGCGGAAACCAGCGGGCCGTACGCCGACTTCACTCTGAACGAAGATGAGCGCTACGAATTCCGTCTCGCCGCCTGGCTGCACGATTGCGGCAAGGTCACCAGCCCCGAGCACATCATCGACAAGGCCACCAAGCTGGAGGTCATCCACAACCGGATCCATGAAATCCGCATGCGTTTCGAAGTCCTGTGGCGCGATGCCGAGATCAACCGCCTGCAGGCCAGGCTCGCGGGCGAGGATGAGGATCGCGCCGCCGCCACCCTGAATGCGCGGCACGCGCAATTGCAGGACGACTTCCGGTTCGTCGCCCAATGCAACATCGGCGGAGAATTCCTCTCCGACGAGGCGATCGCGCGCCTGCACCAGATCGCGGAAACGACCTGGATGCGCCATTTTGACGACAGCATCGGCCTGTCTTCGGCCGAGCTCGCCAAACTGGCGATCAGCCGCCCGCACCCGCCCGAGCTGCCCGCCGCCGAATCGTTACTGGCCGACAAACCCGAGCACATCGTGCCGTGGGATGAAGCGCGCAAGCCCGCAGTGGAGCGCGATGACCCGCGCAACACGCTGGGGTTCGACATGAAACTGCCGGCATGCCGGCAAAATGCGGGGGAATTGCACAATCTGACCATCCGCCGCGGCACGCTGACGGAAGAGGACCGCTTTGCGATCAACGATCACATGGTCCAAACCCTGACCATGCTGACCCAACTGCCCTGGCCACGCCACCTGGAACGGGTGCCCGACATCGCGGCCAACCACCACGAAAGAATGGACGGCGCCGGCTATCCGCGCCGTATTCCCGGAGAAAAGCTGCAGCTCACCGAACGCATCATGGCCCTGGTCGACGTCTTCGAGGCGCTGACAGCCGCCGACCGCCCCTACAAGCCATCCAAGACCCTGTCCGAGTCCCTGCGCATCATGGCGTTCATGTGCAGGGATGGGCATCTCGACCCCCAACTGTACTTGTACTTCCTGCGCAGCCCCGTCTGGCTGGCCTACGCACGCGACTTCATGAAGACAGCGCAGATCGACGCCGTGGATGCCGAAGCACTGGCGCGCATTGCCGAGGGCAAATGAAAACGGCCCGGAGGGCCGCGTCCTGCGCGGCGCCCTCCGGGCCGTGGACGATCAAACGCCTCAGGCGTAGGTCTTGAAGGTGTTCGTCCCGGGCTTGAGCAAATCCAGGAACGCATCGGTCGGGCTGGTGTCGCTGCGCGCGGCCAGGATGGCGTCGACGTCCACCTTGCCGGGCTCCTGCGCCTTGTAGGCGCTGACCATCGCATCCGTGATGTCTTCCGGGTACAGCGTCGACACCTCCTTGATCGCATTCCAGACGTCGAGCTTGTCGCCAAAGCCATTGTTCTTCAGGCCCAGGTCGCCGCCGCCGGTCTTGAAGGCCGAATAGGCGATCTCCTCGGGATTCTTGGTCTTGCTCAGGCCCTCGTAGGATGCGTTGCTGCTGCTGTACATCACCATGTTGCGCAGCCAGATCGCTGCGCGCCCCAGGTACGAAGTCTGCTCCTGGTGTTCTTCCTTGATCTTGCTGCGCACCTCGTAGGCCTCGCGCGCCAGAGCCTCTCCGAAACACTGTTCCTGATCATGGAATTCCTGGAATTTCGTCTTGAACTCCTGGTAGGCTTCGCTGATTTTCACGTTGTAGCTTTCCCGGACTTCCTGATCGCCGCGCGGCTGCTTGGCGCCTTCGGCCACAGGCGCGTTCTTGGACCCCTGGGCGGACTCCTGGGCGCCCCAGGAAAGATAGGAACTCACGGTACTGATGGCACTCATCTCTGATTTCTCTCAAATTTAGTTCGGGCCCGGGCCGAAGGATTTCCGGCCTTGCTCAAAGGCCCCTGCACTCTTAAGTAACCATTGAAAACAAGGAGTTCCACGCTTCAAGCATAAATCCGGATCGTTTCCCAGACCCGCCCCTGGCCGGGCGGGCAAGGAAGGTCACGCCAGCCGCTGGCGGCGCCCACGCAACAACGCGTGCAGAAGGATGGCGCCGAAAGTCGCGGTACCGATGCCGTCGAGCTTGAAGCTGCCGAAGTCGATGGAAAAATTGCCCGCGCCCAGGATCAACGTGACGGCGGCGACAATCAGATTGCGGTTGTCGCTGAAATCGACTTGATTGACCACCCAGATACGAGCGCCTGCAATGGTGATCAGGCCAAACACCACCACTGACATGCCGCCCAGGACAGGCCCGGGAATGGCCTGGATGACCGCGCCGAATTTAGGCGAGAAACCCAGCACCAGGGCGACCAGAGCCGCCACCACGAACACCAGCGTGGAATAGATTTTCGTCGCGGTCATCACACCGATGTTTTCCGCGTAGGTCGTGACTCCCGTGCCGCCCACGGCGCCGGATATCATCGTCGCCACGCCGTCGCCCATGAAGGCACGGCCCAGATAGCGGTCCAGGTTCTGGCCCGTCATGGCGCTGACCGCCTTGATATGGCCCAGGTTCTCGGCCACCAGAATGACGGCCACCGGCGCAATCACGCTGATGGCGTGGGCTTCGAATA
This sequence comes from Castellaniella sp., assembly GCF_049650445.1. Taxonomy (GTDB): domain Bacteria; phylum Pseudomonadota; class Gammaproteobacteria; order Burkholderiales; family Burkholderiaceae_B; genus Castellaniella. Next base: position 8,603 of record NZ_JBASAD010000032.1, read on the forward strand.
CAGGCGCCGTCAGCGTGGGGAGCCCCAACCAGGGCGCGGCGGCAATGGCGGCGAAATCGATCGCCTTGCCCAACCCCAAGCCGTTGGCCAGGATCACGTAGAGCACACAGGCGGCCAGCAGACCCACCAGGATCAGCAGGCGCTGCACCAGGCCGCGTGTGTACACGGCCACGCCGCCGACGCACAGGACCGTCATGAGCGCCATGGAGGACTCGAACAGCGAGCCGCCCATCGCACCCTTGGCCGCGATCGGCGCCAAATTCAGACCGATCACGGCCACGACGGCGCCGGTGACCACGGGCGGCATCCAACGGTCGATCCAGTCGGCTCCGCCCTCCTGGCGGGCATTGAGCAGCATGGTCAACAGACCGATTCCGGTATAGATCAGACCGCAGACGACGATGGCGCCCAGCGCCACACCCATGTTCAGATTCGGCCCGCTGCCCGAATAGCCGCTGACGGCGATCACGCCGCCGATGAAGGCAAAACTGGAACCCAGGTAGCTGGGCACCCGGCCGCCGACGAACAGAAAGAAGATCAGCGTGCCCACCCCCGACATCAGGATGGCCATATTGGGGTCGAAGCCCATGATGAGCGGCGCCAGGATGGTGGAGCCGAACATGGCCACCACGTGCTGCGCGCCCATGGCCACCGTCTGGGGCCAGGCCATAGTCTCGTCGGGCTGGACCACGGCGCCGTCGGCGGTGCCGGACACGCGGCGCCACTGCGGAAAGTAGGAAGTCGTCATAAGGGGATTACGGCCGGAGGGGCCGTCCGGAAGAGGTGAGTGGATGGAGAAGTCCGCCGCAAGTGTACGGCGGCCCCTCGCGCGGCTGCAAGGCCGGCACCCCCATCAAAGAGAAGGGGGGTGCGGCAGCCGCCCCCCCTTTCCGGCGCTGCCGTTCAGACCCGCTGGCTGACGACCCGCAACTGGTCGTCGTTCTGCAGCAGTTGATAGCTGTCGTTATCCCGCTGAAGCAGCACCTGCTCCTTGGCCAGGCGGCTCAGAAGCTGTTCGCGCCGTTCCTGCAGGCTCTCCAGTGGCCAGCGGCCGTAGTCTTCCCCGGGAACGCCCAGCAGTTCGTTCGAACCCTTGTAGCGCCGCATCAAACTCTCGTCGTCCAGGCTATCCACCGTCGCCGACTGCGAGCCGGATCGGTATGCATCGCGGTAGGCGGTATCCATCAGCGCCAACTGCTTGCTCATGGAATGCTCGGGCATATCGGACACGGAAGATACCAGTTCGTCCCTGTCGAGGTGCTCAAAGCGCAGCTTCAGAACATCCCTGCCCTCGTCCACACCGATCTCGAACACGACGCGATTGGCGCCGCCGGGCAACTGGCCCGAAGAATCGTTGATCCACATCCGGCCGGCATGCTCGGTCGCCTCGCGCCACTGGGATCCCGCGCCGACCGGACTCATGAACAAAGGAGTCATGGCTTGCGGCGCCCCCACCAGGAACTGATAGAGGCGTCGATCCGGATCGTGCAGCACCAGGCTGCCGGAATCGTCCACCTTGACGCCGAGCGTATTTTCCTTGCCTACATCCCGTGCCAGCACGTCGAGGTAGTGGCACATCGCCCGCACGGTCGGCTGACCGCTGTTGACGACGAATCGGTTGCCGCCCTTATCGGGGACGATCAGCGTGCCGAAGGAGCCCCCGGAGCCATCCCGCACATGGCGCACGACATTCTCGCCCAGGCACAGCACTGGCCGCATCGAATCACCCTTGTGTGCGATCTGCCGAACCCGCTGTGACACCTCCTTCGGCTCGGTAGGCCGTTCCTGCGGAAGCTCCAGCATGCGCAGGGCTGCCTTTTGCACCAGATCTCTACTCATGATGCTGTCCTGGGACTGCTGCTGCAGCAACTGCAGTCCCTTCGCGTACGTGCTTTCATACGCGCGGTTTTCATCACGATCCATCTTCTGGATCATGCTCAGACCCGTCAGGCCCAAGGCATCGCCCAGGAACCGGCCCGCACGCGACAGTCCCTCTACGACCGGCGCAAAAAAGGAAGAAAACGCCTGCTTGACACGCGCAATGCCGGACAAGGTCTCGCTGCGCGTCACCCCATCCCCGACGACTGCGGGCAGGCGCGGCTGGTTTTCCACTGATTCGACTGAGCCCGACTCCTTGCGCCCCACGAGCCGCCGATCCACGACTTCCAGTTCGAGTTCGAGCCGTTCAATCGTTTCCAGGCGGCCTTGGGACATCATCCCCAGCTTTTCGGACAATTCCTGCCGGTGCTGCTCCTTCAAGATCAGTTCCTGAGCCGTACCGAGCAACTGATTGATTTCCGCCAGACTTTTCTCGATCATATTGACCGTCGTCCGATCCGTCACGTTGCCAGGCAAATCCCGCAATGCGCTGAGCGCCACATAAGATCCGCCCAGGATCGACACCAGACTTCCCGAGATGCCGCCACCGGTCAGCGAGGACACGGTGGAGCCTCCGTATGCGATACCCGCCCCCGCCGCGCACCAGCCCAGCGTCTTGACTGCCTCGCTAAAGGACGCCTTCGTCGTTTCGCCCCAGCGCCAAGCATGATCCTGGAACCCCAGAGAGGACACATCCGGCTTGATCTTGGACGGATCCGGATTCTGGTCCATGATGCTCTTGCCCGTGACCTTCTGGACCTGCTCGTCGAGTTTCTGCAAGCATTTCGCCGTATCGATCTGCAGCTTCTCGATCTGACTGATGTTCTTTTCGCTCACGCTGCGGGTGTCCTGCGGCACTGACTCGGGCGTGGAACTGCCGCCCCTCAGCCAGTTCCACGCGGAATAGGCGACACCCAGGGTTTTCTGCATGAACCCCTGATTCATCGGCGCGATCTGCTCCTTGGGCGCATGTTCTTCGACCTGGTCGGGCTCTTTCTTCCCGACACGGAACCCCTCGTGCAGCAAGGCATGGTCCTTGTCCATCCGCAGGTTGTCCTGCCTGGAAATGGGAGCCGGCTCCAGGAATACAGGATCCTCCTCGGTCCCGTCCAGCACGTCGTACCAGACGTCTCCGTTCTCATCCATTTCGCCGATATCGATATACCGCGGCTTCTCCGACGAGGGTTCGATCTCGTCCTCCTCGATCACCGGATTCTCGTCGACGACATCGATCTCGTCCTCGCCGACAACCGACTCTTCGTCGTCATACAGGCCGGGATTCATCTGCTTCGCGAACTCGTTGGCGGCGCCGAGCAGGTTCGTGCCCACGCTCCACAGCGTGGCGAAGACCCCCCTGGATTCCTGCCCGCCGTTGAGCACCTCCTGGCGGACGGTGCCGTCCGAGACCTCGATATCGTGTCCTTCCATTTCACCGCGCCCCGACTGGATCCCCGTCTGTTGCGACAGGCCCTTGTCGTGAACCAGCGGTTCGCCGTGCTGCACGCGTCCCTGCACGTGCCCGACGCCATTCTGCACACCACCCATGGCAATCTCCCTCAAGCTTTCACTCAGGCCGCCAGGGGCGGCAGCATGGCGGGCACCCGGCCCTGGACGATCTCGCGCCAGACCTGGGCGGTTTCGGAGAACGCCTCCAGCAGGCCGGACAGCGTCTGGGCCGAGCATAAAGCGAGGGGAATCCTGCCGCACAGCAAGGCTTCGCCGGAAGATTCATGCAAACCAATCGTGTTGCCCCCCGTGCCGCTCCACAAAGCATTGGCCTGCAGCATGAGGCGGTAGACCGCCTCGAGGCCCGCAGCGGCCGTCGGCTGTCCCAGGCGAGCGAAGAACACCACTTCTCCGGCATCTCCGCCTTCGTTCATCAAACCGATGGTCACATCGCCCACCACGACTTCCTCAGTCGACAGCAGTGCCTCGGCCGGGGTCAGGCCCACGAATTGCGCGTAGCGCTCCAGCAGTTCGGTGTAGTTCGACATGTAGTTCTCCAATTCAATTCATTCAGTGAGGTGAAAAGACGCCGGTGCTAGGCTTGCAGGTTCAGTTGCCGCCGCCAGGCCAGCGCGAGGCCTGCAAGATGGCGCATCGTCCTGGCCAGCGCCTGCGCCCCGGCCCCGGCGCCGAGCCGTTGGGCCAGCACCACCTTTCCCGTGTTTTGTTGCATGCCGAAAGTCGCGCCTTCAGTGCCCAAACCGAACGCATTGGCGCGAAGCAATTCTCGACGCACGTGGCTGGCACCGTCTTCCGGCACCGTCCCGACCGGGCAGAACACCTGGATCACGGGCTCAGCCTCCGTCTCTGATTCCAGGGCCAGACCGACCGGCACGCCGTCGATCGTCAATTCGCCCGAGCGCAGCAATGCCGCTGCGTCCACGCCGACATGCACAGCCAGATCCTTCACGGCGTTTTCGTAGATTTCCTTTTCCAAAGACATCTTCATGACTTCCTGTTCAGTTAAGGACGGGCACGGCGCCGTCGACCCGTTGGTCCAGCCAGATGCGCCAACGACGCGCGTCCTCGACCAGAGCGCGCAGGGTGTTCTCAAGCACTTGTGGCGACACCTCATCCGTTCGCAAGGACCTGCTGAGCACGATCGCATCGTCATCGCCATACAGGCCCAGCGTATTACCCCGGGTTCCCGCCCAGAGATTGTTGGCCTGCATGAGCAAACGGTGGACCTCCTCCGCCTGTGCGGCCGGAGCCGGGCCGACATCGACACACGCCATGATCCAGTCTTCGCCCTCGGCCGTCCGCAATCGGGTCAGCCCGGTCGCACAACCCGCGACGATGAATTCCCGCAACCCGGGCCCTGCGGCGGTGTCGAGCGCCAGGAAGCGCTCCAGTTCATCCGCCAGGTGTTCGTTCCGATCCATCATTTCTCCGCTCCTATGGGGCAGCTCTCGTCAGGCCACACCGACCTGCTGTTCTTTGAGTAACAGCAACACGCGGCGAGTTCCGCTCCCAAGGCTCCATGGCCGTTTCCAGCGCGCCGGTCCGAACGCTTCGTGACGCTGGTCAGCGGCCTGGACGGCGACGACGAAGCGCTGCCGATCCGCACCCTGGCCCGCGTGCCGGGAGCCACGGTCAAGGCCGAGGTCAACAGCCCGCCGCCGCGCCCTCTGAGCACTACACCACTGAACTGTGCCGCTGAATGCAGGTATCCAGCACGTCGCCCCCGGGACGGCTCCACCAGTCCTCGGAAAAGATCTCGACTTCGCACAGGCCGGCATAGCCGGCCGCTTCCATTTCGCGGCGAATGGTCTTCAACTCTACGACCCCATCGCCCATCATGCCGCGATCGTTCAGCAGATCGCGCGTCGGCGCCAGCCAGTCGCACACATGATAGGCCAGCAGGCGATCCGCGCCCGCCCGGTGGATCTGCTGATGCAGCTTCGGGTCCCACCAGACGTGATAGACGTCCACGGCCACACCCAGCATGCCGGTACGCCCCGGGTCCAGTTCATCGCACAGATCCAGGGCCTGCTCGATCGTATTGATGCAGGCGCGCTCGGCGGCCTGCATGGGGTGCAGCGGCTCGATCGCCAGCGGCATCCCCACCGTGCGCGCATACTCCAGTGTGGCCGCGATGCCGTCGCGCACCTCGTTGCGCGCCCGCGCGATGTCGGTATAGGCCGGCGCCCCCTGCAGGGCACCCGGCAAAGACCCCACCACCAGGACCAGGCAAGGCGCATCCAGCGTCCTGGCTTCGTCCACGGCGCGGCGGTTGTCTTCCAGCGCCGCCGCCAGACCCGCGGCGTCGGCCGCAGGGAAAAACCCGCCCCGGCAATAGCCCGACAGGCCGATACCGGTGTCCCGCAACTGTCGGGCGATGACATCCAGCCCCACCGCCGCCACCTGATCGCGCCAGGGTGCGATCGCCCGAATGCCGCGCCGGGCGCATTCGTCGATGATCGTGTCCAGCCGCCACTGCTTGCGCACCGTGGCGGTGTTCAGGGACAAGAGTTCATGGTCCTTGGACAGGTCCCGCATGCCGCGCTCCTCAGGATTGATGAATGCCGTGCACCGCCAGCCACTGGCCCATGCGTGCGACGGCCAGATCCGGTTGTTCGAGCACGCCGGCCTGATCGGCCAGACGGAACAGTTCAGCCATGTGCTGCACGGAACGCGTGCTCTGCTGCCCGCCCACCATCGAGAAATGGCTCTGATGGCCATTGAGCCAGGCCATGAAGACCACCCCCGTCTTGTAGAACCGGGTCGGTGCCGCGAAAATATGGCGCGACAGCGGCACGGTCGGCGCGAGAATTTGATGGAAACGCGCGGTGTCGCCCTGACCCAGGGCAGCCAGTGCGGCGCTGGCGGCAGGCGCAATGGCATCGAAAATGCCCAGCAGCGCGTCGCTCTGACCATGCGTGGGCAACTCGCCCACACCGTCGCCTGCGATCAGTTCGGCATAGTTGAAATCGTCACCGGTGTACATGCGCACACCCGCCGGCAGGCGACGGCGCATCTCGATCTCGCGGTCCTTGTCCAGCAGGGAAATCTTGATGCCGTCCACCTTGTCGGCATGGGCGGCAATGACCTCCAGGGCGGTATCCATGGCGCGCGAGATGTCCTCGGTGCCCCAATAGCCGCGCAGTTGCGGGTCGAACATATCGCCCAGCCAGTGCAGGATCACCGGTTCGCGCACCTGTTCCAGGATGCGGCCGTAGACCCGGGCGTAATCGTCCGGACCGCGCGCCACGCGCACCAGAGCGCGGCTGGCCATCATGATCAGCGTGCCGCCCAGGGCCTCGATGGCCCCGACCTGTTCCTCGTAGGCAGCGATCACGTCGTCCACCGTGCGCGCCGCTTCCGGCGCGAGGTGATCCGTCCCGCAGCCCGAGGCCACCCGGGCACCCGGCACGTCGCGCGCCGCATCCAGCGAACGCCGGATCAGTTCGAGCGAGGTCGCCCAATCCAGCCCCATGCCGCGCTGCGCCGTGTCCATGGCCTCGGCCACGCCCAGGCCCAGGGACCACAGGTGACGGCGATAGCCGATCGTGGCATCCCAGTCGATGGCGGACTCGACCCAGGGGTCCACGACGGCCAGCGGATCGGCCACCACGTGGGCCGCCGAATAGGCGATACGATTGAACACCGCTCCGCCGGCTGGCCGGGGCACGGGCACGCCACGCAGGGCGTAGGATTCGAGCCCACCGGCTTGTGTGGGCAACAGAATACGGCCGCTCATCGAAATCTCCTCAGTTCTTCGGGAACAGCGCCGGCACGTCGACCCAGCGGCGCTCTTGCCAGCTTTGCAGCGCGGTCTCGACCAGTTGCACGCCCTTGGCGCCCTCTTCCAGGGTCCAGCGGAAGGGCTCGTCGGCGGCGACGTGGCGGATGAAGTGTTCCCACTGGATCTTGAAACCGTTGTCGTAGGTCTCGGTATCGGGCACCGTCTGCCACTGCTCCATGAAGGGCATCTTCTGCTTTTCGTCCGGATTCCAGACCGGACGCGGCGTGCCGACGCGCGGCTGGACCACGCATTCGGTCAGGCCGGCCACGGCCGACCCGTGCGTACCGTCCACGTGGAAGGTCACCAGATCGTCGCGGCGCACGCGCGTGGTCCACGAGCTGTTGACCTGCGCGATGACCGGCTCGCCGTTGTGCCCCTTCAGTTCAAAAGTGGCGTAGGCGGCGTCGTCGGCGGTGGCTTCGTAGGTTTTGCCCTGCTCGTCCAGGCGCTCGGGGATGTGCGTGGCGCCCAGGCAGGACACGGACTGGACCTCGCCGAACAGATTGTCCAGCACGTAACGCCAGTGGCAGACCATGTCGAGGATCATGCCGCCGCCGTCTTCCTTGCGATAGTTCCAGGACGGACGCTGGATGGGCTGCAGATCGCCTTCGAACACCCAGTAGCCGAACTCGATGCGCACCGAGAGCATGCGGCCGAAAAAGCCCGAACGGCGCAGCATGTCCAGCTTGCGCAGGCCCGGCAGGAACAGCTTGTCCTGCACCACGCCGTGCTTGATCCCGGCGTCCTTCGCCAGACGGCAGACCCGCAGGGCCTCGTCCAGGCCGGTGGCAATGGGCTTTTCGCAGTAGATGTGCTTGCCGGCGGCGATCGCGCGCGCCAGCAGGTCCGGACGCATCTGCGTGGTGCCGGCGTCGAAGAACACGGTGTCCTCCGGGTTGGCGAGGGCGGCGTCCAGATCGTCGGTGCAGCGCTCGATCCCGTGCGCCTGGGCCAGGGCCTTGATCTTGTCCAGATTGCGGCCCACCAGGATCGGATCGGGCATCACCCGGTCACCGTTGGCCAGGGCGACCCCGCCCTGGCGACGGATCGCCACGATGGAGCGGATCAGGTGCTGGTTCATGCCCATGCGTCCCGTGACGCCGTGCATGATGATTCCAAGACGTTGCGTGCTCATGGAAAAGTCCTCTCGTTCAATTTCGTTCAATAAACGGAACGCATCGCGTCCCAGGAAACGTGACCGTCGGCCACACCGGTCGCAAAACCGGTGCAGTCGAGGCCGCTCAGATCGATCCAACCGGCGTCAATGCGGAGCCGGACGGCGCCGTCGGAATGTTCGTAAAGCGTCGGGAAACCTTGCAGGAACCCCTGTTGTTCGGCCTGCGGCGCGGCGGCCAGGCCGTTGACGTAGTGATGTCCGTTGCGTTCCACGTGGGTCAGGCCCAGCCAGCCGGCCAGGGCCAGATCCTGCTGGACGCCCAGGCCCGCCTGCATCGTGAGATCCTCGCCCGACAGGAAATAGGTCCGCCCGGTCTCGCGCGACCAGGCTGCGCAACGCGCGGCGTTGAGCACGGATTTGTAGAAGCCCTTGCAGCTCTTGCTGGACACGCCGGTGTAGCCCACCGCCCGCGCGCGGGGGAAGGCGTCGAGCGTGGCGTCCGATTCATCCACCAGCAGCGGCACGCGCGGGCTGAGCGCCGAGACATCCGCTTCCAGCGCCTGCGTGCGCGCCAGCGGCTGCTCGATGAACGCCAGACGGTCCACCAGCGGCGCCAGCGCGGGTTCCCGCTCCAGGCGATCCAGGAATTCCGCCAGATGCGCCGCGTCGCGGTACTGCTCATTGCCGTCGAACGTCACCAGATCCATGACGTCCTGGATCACCGGGACGATCTCGGCCAGGCGGCTCACGTCGCCCGCCGCATCGCCCCCGAGCTTGATCTTGAAGTGACGATGGCCGTAACGGGCCACGGCCTGCGCCAGGCTGACGGGCAGGCCGTCATCCGGCGAACCGGGCCGGGGCTCGGCCAGCGCATCGGCCAGGCCGACCGTATGCCGCGCCGCAATCCGGTGGCCGGCCAGGGACATGGGATGCGCAGCCAGGAAGGCATCCAGATCGAAATCCAGCAGGTCGTCGGCCAGGCCGGTACCTGCCAGGCGCATGCCTGCGACGTTCGTCGACAAGGCTGGGGCAAATCCCATCTCCAGGATACGGCAGACGGCGTCGAACACGGCCCGGTCCACCAGGGCGGGACCGTAGGACGCCACCAGGGGCGGCAGGCCGCGCTGCGCCGCCGCTTCATGGATGGCCCTGTAGTGACGGGCAGAATGCCCCCAGGCGGTGCCGGGCCCGGCATCCGAGCCATAGGCTTCGCGGGTCAGGGTCAGGGCCTCGCGCAATTGTGCGAAGTTCTGTTCCTGCGTCAGTTCGGGGCGCTTGTCGAACCATTTGGGGATCATCATCTCGGCCGCGCAGCCCGTCGCCGTCCGGCCGTCTTCCAGGCGGATGCGCGTGCGGACGTAGGCCTGGGGACAGGCGTTCACGGTGGCGCTGCCGAACCTGAAGGGCAGCCGCAGGGTGACATCGCGCTCGGCAAAGCGGATGTCCTCGATCACAAAACGAATGGCGTGCATGTCTCGCGTCCTCGCCCTCGGGCGGGATTAGTGTGAACAGGCCCTCGTGCAAACAGACCTTAGTGGTCCAGGATGCCTTCGGAAAAGAAGTGCGCACGAATCTGCTTGGCGTACTTTGCGAACTCGGGCGAGCCCATGACGTCCAGCGAACGCATGCGCGGCAGATCGATGTCGTAGACCGCCGCGATGGAGCCGGGCCGCTCGCTCATGACGAGGACCCGGTCCGACAGAAAGATCGCCTCGGGAATGCTGTGCGTGATCAGCAGGACCGTCTTGCGGGACTCGGCCCAGATCCGCTGCAGTTCGAGGTTCATCTTTTCGCGCGTCATGGCATCGAGCGCCCCGAAAGGCTCGTCCATCAGCAACAGCGCCGGATCGTGCAGCAGCGCCCGGCAGATCGAGGCGCGCTGCTGCATGCCCCCCGAAAGCTGCCAGGGGTACTTGCCCTCGAAACCGGACAGGCCGGCCATTTCCATGAGTTGAAGTGCGCGTTCGCGTGCCGGCCCCATCGGCATGCGGCGCATTTCGGCCTGCAGCAGAATGTTGTCCAGCACGCTGCGCCAAGCCAGCAGAACAGCACTCTGGAAGACGATGCCCACGTCCTTGCGCGGCCCCGAAATGGGTTGCCCCGACAGCATCAGCCGCCCCTCGGTGAGGGGCAGCAGGCCGGCGACCATCTTCAGCAAGGTGCTCTTGCCGCAGCCCGAAGGCCCGACGACGGATACGAACTCGCCCTTGCGGATGCTGAAGTCCAGCGGTTTCAGGGACTCGACGGCGCCGTCCCGGGTCTGGTAGACCTTGGTGACGCCAGCGGCTTCGATGAGGATGTCGTCAGACATGGGCGCTTCCAGTACGGCTTCAGTTCTTGGGGAGATAGTCCAGGGTCACGTAGTCGGCAGGTTTGCCGCGCTGCGCCGGCTCCACCCCGCCGAACTCGACCAGCAGGTCCAGCGACTTGTCCACGTTGTCCATGGCGACGCGAAACGGCGGCTGGCCTTTGGTTTCCGGGGTGTGGTAGAGCTCGATGCTGCGCTTCAGACCGACCAGCAGGGTATCGGACACGCCGGCCTTGGGCTTGGCTTCCAGCATGGCGTCCACGGCGGCCTGCGGATCTTTTTCCGCCGCCTCGACGGCGCGTGTGGAAGCGCGCATGAAGCGACGCGTCAGATCGCCATGCTCAGCCAGCCAGTCCTTGTTGACGATGATGCCCGAGCTGATCTGGTTGACGCCGGAATCGGCGAAACGGATCGGATGCACCGGCTTGCCGGTGGCGTCCTGCAGTTTGATGGCCTGGTCCATGACGTAGCCCAGCAGCATGTCGGCGCGACCCGTCATGACCGCATTGAGCTTGGTCTGGGCGTCGCCCGAGACGATCTTGATCTGTGCGGGATCGATCTTGTTGGCCTTGAGGAAGATCGGCCACATCTGCGACATCGAATCGCCCGGCGTGACTGCGACCGTCTTGCCGACGATGTCCTGCGGAGTCTTGATGCCTTTCTCTTCGAAGCCCATGACGGACATCGGGCTGACCTGGAACAGGACGCCGGTCGAGATCAGCGGCGCACCCTTGGCGGCCGCCTTGATCATGGTGGTGACGTCGATGTAGCCGAAGTTCACGGACTTGGCGGCGACCGCCTGCGCGGTCACGGCCGAGCCCCGGCCTTCCTGGATGTCCAGGTTGATGCCTTCTTCGGCGTAGTAACCCAGCTTCTTGCCCAGGAAGAACGGTGCGTGCTCGCTGTACAGATACCAGTTCAGCATCAGCGTCACGTCATCCTTGGGCTTGTCCTGCGCCTGGGCGGGCGTGGCGCCCAGCATCGTGGCGGCCAGCGCCAGGCCGACCCCGGCTTTGAGCAAATCGCGGCGTATCATGCATGTCTCCTTCGGGCACTGACGGCCCTTGTTGTGCAATGAAATCAGGCCCCTAGCGCTGTGAAGCGTGCCAGGGAATCATCATGCGCTCGATCAGATCGACGACCGCGAACAGCAGCACGCCGATGATCGAAAGCAATACCAGCCCCGCGAACATCAAGGGCAGATCGAAATTGCCGTTGGCGACCTGCAGGACATAACCGATGCCCGAATTCGAACCGACGAACTCGCCCACCACCGCGCCGACGACGGCCAGCGTGACCGAGACTTTCAGGCCGCTGAACATGGCGGGCAGGGCCGCCGGCAGGCTGATCTTGAAAAAGGTCTGCAGACGGCTCGCCCCCATGGAGCGCGCCAGGTCGAGCATGTCGGACTCGACCGACTTGAAGCCCATGACGGTGGACACCACGATGGGGAAGAAACCCAGCAGAAAGGCCGTGATGATCTTGGGCAGGATGCCGAAGCCGAACCACACGACGAACAGCGGCGCAATCGCCACCTTGGGCACACTTTGCGAGAACACCAGCAAGGGGTAGACGTAGGATTCCACGAGACGGGAATAGGCGATCACCATGGCGATAGGCACGCCAACCACGATGGACAGCAGAAAGCCCCAGATGGTCGCCTCGGTCGTGAACCAGCTTTCTGTCAGCAGCATGGGCCACTGCTCGACGAGTTGAACCAGGACCTTGCCGGGCGGCGGGATGAGATACGCGGGGATGCTGAAGACCCGGATGGTCAGATCCCAAAGTACCAGCAGGAACAGCACCAGCAGGAGCGGCCGCAGGGCCGGGGACAACAACAGCTTGCGCAACATTCAGGTCTCCTGCAATGCCGCACGCCGGAATTCCGGTGCGCCGCACCTGTCGTTTTTCTCAATTCACTGATTGGTGAATTATGGGTGCGGCCTGATTCAAGTGTCAATGATGACACCCGCTAGGGATATCCCTAGGAGGTTCTCAGGAGGTTCTTACGGCACGCCTGGACGCAGGCTGGCCGCCGTCCGGCGGCTCGCTGATCGCGTAACCGACGACCAGGTCCGTCATGTGCGACAGGCGTTCATCGAGGGCCTCGGTCGCGCGCAGATCACGCCCGAAGATCACCGACAGGGTGTCGTTGTTGGCCAAGTAGAAAAAACCGAGGGAGGCGATGGAAATGTAAAGCTGGACGGGGTCGATCCCCGCGCGGAACAGGCCGTCCGCCCGCCCGCGTTCGAGCAGCCCGTCGAGCAGTCGGACCAGCGGAGAATGCATTTCGCGGATCTTGCCCGACTGCTTCAGATGGCTGGCGCGCGAGAGGTTCTCGCTGGCCAGCAGGGACAAAAACTCCGGGTGCGCCAGAAAGTAATGCCAGGTGAAAGTGACGAGTGTGCGCAGGGCCTCGATGGGCTCAAGCGCATCCAGATGCAGCCCCTGCTCGGCCTGGCGGATGTCCGCATAAGCGTTTTCAAGGACGGACAGGAACAGATCGTCCTTGTTGCCGAAATAGTAGTAGATCAGGCGCTTGTTCACGCCGGCGCGTTCCGCGATGCGATCCACGCGTCCGCCGGCAAAGCCGTGTTCGCTGAATTCGTCGCGAGCGGCTTTCAGGATCGCCGCCTGTGAGCGATCCGTGTCGCGCGAAACGGGCGCCGACCGGGAGTTCGGTTTCTGTGCCATGACCGGATTTTACGGATGTTCGCCCATTCTGGGTTTGCGCTTGCGCCGTGCTGCCACCGCATCGTACAGCGCATCGGGCACGAGGCGCAGCAAGCGCGCCACCCAGGCCATGGGCCAGGGAATGACACGGTAGGACACGCCGGCGTCGATGGCCCGCACGGCCTGCTCGGCAAAACGATCGACAGGCATCAGAAAGGGCATGCGATAGGGATTGCGTGCCGTCATGGGCGTGGCGATGAACCCCGGCGCCACCGTCACGACGCGCACGCCGCTGCCGTGCAGTTCGACCCGCAGGCTTTCGCAATACGCGCGCACGGCTGCTTTCGAGGCGCTGTAGGCGCCTGCACCCGGCAGGCCGCGCACCCCCGCCACGCTGCCGATGCCCACCAGCGTGCCCCGCCCTCGCGCGCGCATCGGCGCGACGAAGGGCTCGAAGGTCGTCACCATGGACAGGACGTTGGTGTCGAAAATGGCCTGGAAAACCGTGTGATCCTCGGGCGCGTCGGTCAGGGTGCCGGCGCTGATGCCGGCGCTGGCGATGACCAGGTCGACCGGGCCGCTGTCCAGGAAATCCCGCGCCGCCACATGCAGGGCCACGCGATCGCGCACGTCCAGCGCGTAGATCCGATGTCCCTGCCCAGGCAGGCTGCGGCACAGGCCTTGCAAAGCATCCAGGCGGCGGCCGACCAGGCCCAGTTCACAGCCCCGCGCCGCATACCGGCGCGCCAGGGCGGCGCCGATGCCGCTGCTGGCGCCCGTGATGAAGACGCGGCGCCCGGGCAAGGAGCAAGAGGCCGCGTCCGGTTCGAGAAATGCCGTCTTACTGGACCGTGTCATTGTCCCGGCTGACCAGGTGCTGGGCTCCGACAATGTCGATCACGGCGCGCGGGGTGCCATCCACGATCCGCAGATCCAGCCGCATTTCCTGCGATTTGTAGAAGGGATGGTCGCCCTCCGCGAGGATGATATCCAGCTTGCCCTGGCGCTGATCCAGGTCATTCCGGTCATCGGACTCGCTCATGTCGATATCCTTGATGCAAATGGCCTGGACACGCAACTCCCCCTCTTCCATCCGCACGTCGTAGCGTACGCTTTGCCCACCCGGCACCATGGCGATGGACGCTTGAAGGAAGTTTCCTTGCACCGACTGATTGCATACTTCCATGACCGCCTCGCGCTGACTGGCGGTCACCCCGAGCGCTCCGAGCGCCTCATCGAAATGCCTCATTCTTTCATCGGGCGTGCCCTCGGGCAGCGAGATCCCCGACACGGAGTAGCTGGCACGGCAGATGTCCGCCTTGACCTGATCCCGCGCAGAGCCAACCCCATTGTGACCCCAGTAATCGCTGCGGTTCAGTTCGCGCTCCAGCCTCTCGCGGTTCACCGGCAGTTTCTGGAAGCTCAGGGAAAAGCTCGGGCACTGCTCCTCGGACAAGTCCAGGGTGTAGCGCACGCCCTCTTCGTTCTCCTCAATCTGGAAACGGCTCTGATAGTTGGCGCCGGCCATCTCTTTCAAGGCATGGAAGCTCTCGATCTTCTGGTCATGGGGCGTCGCCTCGGAGTAGAGGTCGTACAGGCATTTCTTGGCTTCCGTCCGGTTCGTACTGCAAAACCAGTCTGCGACCTTGTCCCAGGTGCGGGAAAAGACACTGCCGATGCTGTCTCGACTCGTGGCCTGCCGGATGCTCTGCACATCCTGGGTCCCCAAGGAAACCGGGCCGAAACGCCCTGCGGAAATATCGATGGTCATTGAGTTCTCCTCGCCATGCTCGTTCATCCAGACCGTGAGGGACTACGCCCGCCCACGGCATCTTCCTGTAAGTGACCGGCACGCGCCTGAGGTTCCACCTGGACGCAAATCAGAAGCCGAAGCGCTGATCAGGCCTGCAGCGGGGGATGGAAATGCTCCAGATAGGCCTCAACGACGCCAGGCAGCACCTTGCCCGCCGTATAGCTGGCCACGGTCTCGCAGGCCAGGCCGGCGGCCGTCGAGAGCGGTTTCGGAAGGGTGGCGGCCGCGATGTCGCACGGCGTCTTGGCCAATTCCTGGCCCACCCAACCGCTGCCGATCTCTTTGAGCACCGTCTGCAACCCTTCGGGCTGTTCTTCTGCCGCCTCGTCCGCGCCTTCCGCCACAGCCAGATCCTGACCGCGTTGGCTGATGCTGACCAACACCCCGCCAAGAGAACGGGCAATGACCGGCTGCGCCAGATCGCCCGCCACATGGCCTACCACGGCAAGACCACCGCACACTGCACTTTTCATCGGCGTCTGCCCAGGCAGCATGCGATTGCAAGCCGTCAGCGCGACTGTCTGGAAAACATCACCCAAATCCATAAAACCTACCCAAATGATTGAAAAATGCCATCAATAGCTCGGCAGCGGGCCTTGATCTCTCGGCGCCGCAACGGCACGGTGCAACCTGAGCGCTCCGCGCGACAGAATGGTCTGACGAAGGGGGCGCGCAATCTCCCGCCGGAGACTGCGCGCCAGGCCGCTCAGGCCGCGTGCATGGCCTGCAGCGAGTAGACCTTCAGTCCGCCGCCATGACGCAGGTACTGCAGGCCCTCGACGGCGGCGCGCGCGCCCGCGATGGTGGTGAAGAAGGTCACGCGGTTGGCCAGCGACTGCGTGCGGATGGCGCGCGAGTCGGCGATGGCGTTGCGGCGTTCCTCGACCGTGTTGATGACCATGGCGATTTCGCCGTTCTTGATCATGTCGACGATGTTGGGACGGCCTTCGGTGACCTTGTTCACGACCTGGACCGCCAGACCGGCGGCCTCGATCACGGCCGCCGTGCCGCGCGTGGCAACCAACTGGAAGCCCAGCGCGGCCAGGCCACGAGCGACTTCAACGGCGCGCGACTTGTCCTGGTCGCGCACGCTGATGAACACGCGGCCGGACTCCGGCAGCCAGGCGCCGGCGGCGATCTGGGACTTGACGAAGGCTTCGCCAAAAGAATCGCCCACGCCCATGACTTCGCCCGTGGACTTCATTTCCGGTCCCAGGATGGTGTCCACGCCGGGGAACTTGACGAAGGGGAACACGGCTTCCTTGACGCAATAGCGCGCCGGCGCCGGGATCGAGGACACCCCCTGGGCGGCCAGGGTGCGGCCAGCCATGATGCGCGCGGCGATCTTGGCCAGTTGGCGGCCGGTGGCCTTGGAGACGTAGGGCACGGTACGCGAGGCGCGCGGATTGACTTCCAGCACGTAGACGTCGCCGTCCTGAATGGCGAACTGCACGTTCATCAGGCCCTTGACGTTCAGGGCGCGGGCCATCAGGGCCGTCTGGCGCTCGATCTCGGCCACGATCTCGGGCGACAGCGAGTACGGCGGCAGGCTGCAGGCGGAATCGCCCGAGTGCACGCCGGCCTGTTCGATGTGTTCCATCACGCCGCCGATGATGACCTGTTCGCCGTCGGCCAGACAGTCCACGTCGACTTCGGTGGCGTTGTTCAGGAAGTGATCCAGCAGGACCGGAGAATCATTGCTGACCTTGACCGCTTCGCGCATGTAGCGCTCCAGGTCTTGCGGTTCGTGCACGATTTCCATGGCGCGCCCGCCCAGCACGTAGCTGGGGCGCACCACCAGGGGGTAGCCGATCTCGCCGGCCAGGGCCAGGGCCTCGCTTTCGGCACGGGCGGTGCGGTTGGCCGGCTGGCGCAGGCCCAGCTTGGTCAGCAGCTTCTGGAAGCGTTCACGGTCTTCGGCCACGTCGATCGAGTCGGGGCTGGTGCCGATGATGGGCACGCCGTTGGCTTCCAGGGCACGGGCGAGTTTCAGCGGGGTCTGGCCGCCGTACTGGACGATGACGCCGGCCGGGTTTTCCTTGTGGACGATTTCCAGCACGTCTTCGAGCGTCAGCGGTTCGAAGTACAGGCGATCGGAGGTGTCGTAGTCGGTGGACACGGTCTCCGGGTTGCAGTTGACCATGATGGTCTCGAAACCGTCCTCGCGCAGGGCCAGGGCCGCGTGCACGCAGCAGTAGTCGAATTCGATGCCCTGGCCGATGCGATTGGGTCCGCCGCCCAGCACGATGATCTTCTTGCGATCGGTCGGCGCGGCCTCGTCCTCGTCCTCGTAGGTCGAATACAGATAGGCCGTGGTGGTGGCGAATTCGGCTGCGCAGGTATCGACGCGCTTGTAGACCGGGCGCACGTTCATCTGGTGGCGCAGCTTGCGGACTTCGGCCTCGGTGGTATCCAGCAGGAACGCCAGACGGCGGTCCGAAAACCCGCGCCGCTTGAGTTCGCGCATGGTGCCGTCGTCGAGTTCGGACAGGGTGCGCTGTTCCAGCGCCAGTTCGATGTCGACGATTTCCTTGATCTGCGCCAGGAACCAGGGGTCGATCTTGGTCAGGTGGTGGACTTCTTCCAGGGAAAAGCCCTGGGCAAAGGCGTCACCCACGTACCAGATACGTTCCGGGCCGGGTTCGCCCAGTTCGATCTGCAGACGCTCGCGGTCGGTGGTCTTCTGGTTCAGGCCGTCGACGCCGACCTCCAGGCCGCGCAGAGCCTTCTGGAAGGATTCCTGGAAGGTGCGGCCGATGGCCATGACCTCGCCCACGGCCTTCATCTGGGTCGTCAGGCGCGAGTCGGCCTGGGGGAATTTCTCGAAGGCGAAACGCGGCACTTTGGTGACCACGTAGTCGATGGCCGGCTCGAACGAGGCCGGGGTCGCGCCGCCGGTGATCTCGTTGCGCAGTTCGTCCAGCGTGTAGCCCACGGCCAGGCGGGCCGCGACCTTGGCGATGGGGAAACCCGTGGCCTTGGAGGCCAGCGCCGAGGAACGCGACACGCGCGGATTCATTTCGATCACGATCATGCGGCCGTTGGCCGGATTGACCGCGAACTGGACGTTGGAGCCGCCCGTATCCACGCCGATCTCGCGCAACACCGCGATCGACGCGTTGCGCATGATCTGGTATTCCTTGTCGGTCAGCGTCTGCGCGGGCGCGACGGTGATCGAGTCGCCGGTGTGCACGCCCATGGGGTCCAGGTTTTCGATGGCGCACACGATGATGCAGTTGTCGGCGCTGTCGCGCACGACTTCCATCTCGAATTCCTTCCAGCCCAGCAGGGATTCCTCGATCAGGAGCTCATTGGTTGGAGAGGCCTCGAGGCCGCGACGGCAGATGGTCTCGAATTCCTCGGCGTTGTAGGCAATGCCGCCGCCCGTGCCGCCCAGCGTGAAGCTGGGACGGATCACGGAGGGGAAACCGGACGTGCCCAGTTCGGCCGCGATGCGCTTTTGCACGGCCCAGGCTTCGTCCATGCTGTGGGCGACACCGGACTTGGCCGATTCCAGACCGATGGAGGTCATCGCGTCCTTGAACTTCTGGCGGTCCTCGGCCTTTTCGATGGCGTGGGCATTGGCACCGATCAGTTCCACCCCATGCTTGGCCAGCACGCCGTGACGGTCCAGGTCCAGCGCGCAGTTCAGCGCCGTCTGCCCCCCCATGGTGGGCAGGACGGCATCAGGCTTTTCGATCTCGATGATCTTTTCCAGGGCCTGCCAGGTGATCGGTTCGATGTAGGTGACGTCGGCCGTTTCCGGGTCCGTCATGATGGTCGCCGGATTGCTGTTGACCAGGATGGTGCGGAACCCGTCGGCCTTCAGGGCCTTGCAGGCCTGGGCGCCGGAATAGTCGAATTCGCAGGCCTGACCGATGATGATCGGACCGGCCCCGATGATGAGAATGCTTTTGATGTCTGAACGCTTGGGCATGGGAGGCGGGCTCTTTTTATTTGGACGACTGGGCTTTGTGCTGCGCCATCAGGTCGATGAACTTGTCGAACAGCACCTGGATGTCGTGCGGGCCAGGGCTGGCTTCAGGGTGGCCCTGGAAGCAGAAGGCCGGACGGTCGGTCAGCTCGAAGCCCTGCAGGGTGCCGTCGAACAAGGACACGTGCGTGACACGGGCGTTGGCCGGCAGGCTGTCGCCGTCCACAGTGAAGCCGTGATTCTGGCTGGTGATGAACACCCGGCCGGTATCCAGATCCTGGACCGGGTGATTGGCGCCGTGGTGGCCGGTTTTCATCTTGATCGTGCGCCCGCCCAACGTCAGGCCCAGAACCTGCTGGCCCAGGCAGATGCCGAACAGGGGGATGCCGCGATCCAGCACGGCACGGCAGGTTTCGGCGGCATAATCGCAGGCCGCCGGGTCGCCGGGGCCGTTGGACAGGAACACGCCGTCGGGTGCCTGAGCCAGAATGTCGGCCACAGGCGTGAGGGCCGGCACCAGGGTGATGCGGCAGCCGCGATCGGCCAGCAGACGCAGGATGTTGGACTTGATGCCGTAGTCATAGGCGATGACGTGGTATTGCCCCTGGTCCTGATGGGTATAGCCGCTGTCCAACTGCCAGGTGCCTTGCACCCAGGGGCCCGGCTGCTTGGTGGTGACTTTCAGGGCCAGGTCCTGGCCTTCCATGCCGCCAAAACCGCGCGCCAGTTCGACGGCACGGTCAGCGTCTTCGCCCACCAGGATGCAGGCGCCCTGGGCGCCACGTTCACGCAGGATGCGGGTCAGCTTGCGGGTATCCACGCCCGAGATCGCCACGATGCCCTGGGATTTCAGGTAGTCGGGCAGCGACTGGGTGGCGCGGAAATTGGACATCAGCGCCGGACAGTCGCGCACCACCAGACCGGCGGCGTGCACCTGGCTGGATTCGACATCCTCGAGATTGACGCCGGTATTGCCGATGTGGGGATAGGTCAGGGTGACGATCTGGCCGCTATAGCTGGGATCGGTCAGGATCTCCTGGTAGCCGGTCATGGCCGTGTTAAAGACGATTTCGGCCACGCTGGTCCCGTCGGCGCCGATCGAAACGCCTCTGAATACGGTCCCGTCAGCCAAGGCGAGAATTGCTGGTGCGAGTCCTGCGGACCCCTCGGGAAAGATTGACGGCAGCAAAATGGAACCCCGGTTAGGAAGAATCCCCGTGCAGATTCAGGGGACTCTAAAAGTCGATATTCAAACCTTCCTATTATACAGCGGAGCAAGGGTTACCCCGAATATTTCCTGGGAATCCCGTCGGATGCCCCGGCCGGCGCGGCCTCCGGCACCCTGCCCGTCCCCGCCGGGAAATGGTCTACAGTAGGGGTCTCGCAACCCTGTCTGACTGGATCACCGCCCTCATGAGCACTCAACTGGACGCCCTGCGCACACTGACGACCGTCGTGGCCGACACCGGGGACTTCGAAACCATGCGGGCCTACCGGCCGACGGACGCCACCACCAACCCCTCGCTGATCCTCAAGGCCGTGGGCCAGCCCGCCTACCGTCCCCTGCTGGACCGGGTGCTGCGCGACCACCCCAAGGCCCCGCTGACCGAACAGGTCGACCGCCTGCTGGTGGCCTTTGGCCGCGAAATCCTGTCCATCGTGCCCGGCCGCGTCTCGACCGAAGTCGACGCCCGGCTGTCCTTTGACACCCAGGCCAGCATCGAGCGCGCCCGGCAGATCATCTCTCTGTACGAGGCCGAGGGCATCCCGCGCGAGCGCGTGCTGATCAAGCTGGCTTCGACCTGGGAAGGCATCCAGGCCGCCCGCACGCTGCAGGCTGAAGACATCCGCTGCAACCTGACGCTGCTGTTCTCCCTGACCCAGGCAATCGCCTGCGCCCAGGCCAAGGTGACCCTGATCTCGCCCTTCGTGGGCCGCATCTACGACTGGTACAAAAAGGCTGCTGGCGCCGATTGGGACGAAGCGGCGAACGCCGAATCCAACGATCCCGGCGTGCAGTCCGTGGCGCGCATCTACCGCTACTTCAAGGCCTACGACATCCCCACCCAGGTGATGGGGGCCAGTTTCCGCAACATCGGCCAGATCCGCGCCCTGGCGGGCTGCGACCTGCTGACGATCAGCCCCGCCCTGCTGGGTGAACTGGCCGCCTCGGACGCGCCCCTGGAACCCCGCCTGTCGGCGACCACCGCCAAGGCGGACGCGCCGGAATGGATCGCCAGCAACGAGGTCGCCTTCCGCACGAACCTGAACGAAGATGCCATGGCTACCGAAAAACTGGCCGAGGGCATTCGCATTTTCACCGCCGACGCGATCAAGCTGGACGCGCTGCTGAGCCAGACCGGCGCCTGAGGCGCGGCGACAGCCTCGGACCGAGCCGCCGCGTTCCTCAGGTTTTCCCCGCCTCTCCCGGCCCGGGCTGCCAGACCAGCAGGCGGCGTTCCGCCAGCGACACGATGCCGTCCAGCAGCAGCGCGAACACCGTCAGCACGACGATGCCGGCGAACACGGTGTTGACGTCCAGCGTGCCCTCGGCCTGCAGGATCAGATATCCGACCCCGGCCGCCGAGCCCAGGTATTCGCCCACCACCGCACCCACGAAGGCCAGGCCCACGGACGTGTGCAGGCTGGAGAACACCCAACTGGTGGCCGAGGGGATGTAGACGTGGCGCAGAAGCTGACGGCGGCTGGCGCCCAGCATGCGGGCATTGTCCAGCAGGGTCGGGCTGACCTCGCGCACACCCCGGTAGACGTTGAAAAAGACGATGAAGAACACCAGCGTCACGGCCAGAGCGACCTTGGACCAGATGCCCAGGCCGAACCACATGCCGAAGATCGGCGCCAGGATGACGCGCGGCATGGAGTTGGCCGCCGTGACGTAGGGTTCGAGCAGCGCACTGGCGCCGCGCGACAGGCCCAGCCACAGGCCGAAGCCCAGGCCGCCGATCGTCCCGATGACGAAGGCCAGCACGGTTTCGGACAGGGTGATCCACAGATGGCGGTAGATCCCGGCGTCGGTGACGAACCAGGCCCAGACGACCTGGGCGACTTCCAGGGGTCGGCCAAAGAAGAACGCCACGTTACGGTTCAGCGAAGCCCAATGCCAGACCAGCAAAATGGTGGCCAGCAACGCCAGTTGCAACACGCGCAGCACGGGTTTGGACAGGTTGGATTTCATCGTGGCGGGCGCTCCGGTGGGTGGCTCGGGTCGACAGGGATTCGCGGGCCGGCCATCAGGCGCGCCGTTGCCGTTCGTAGCCCTTCAGGACTTCGTCGCGCAGCACCGCCCAGATGGCCTGGTGCAGTTCGACGAAGCGGGGCTGCATGCGGACTTCGGCCACGTCGCGCGGGCGCGGAATGTCGATGACGAATTCCCCGATCGGGCGGGTCTCGGGGCCGGCCGACAGCACCACCACGCGGTCGCTCATGGCGATGGCCTCGTCCAGGTCGTGGGTGATGAACAGCACGGCCTTGCGCCGGGCCATCCACAGATCCAGGACCTCGTTTTCCATCAGTTGGCGGGTCTGAATGTCCAGCGCCGAGAACGGCTCGTCCATCAGGATGAGGTCGGGATCACGGATCAGCGTCTGGGCCAGCATGACGCGCTTGCGCATGCCGCCCGACATCTGGTGCGGATAGCGGTTCTCGAAACCTCCCAGGCCGACCCGGCGCAGCCATTCGCGGCTGCGTTCGGCGGTTTCGGCGGCGGACACCCCCGCAAACTCCAGACCGGCGGACACGTTGGCCTGGGCGTTGCGCCAGGGCATCAGGGCCTCGCCCTGGAACATGTAGCCCGCCCGCGCATTGACACCATGCAGCGCCTGGCCGAACACCTGGACCGCGCCGGACGTGGGGCGCAGCAAACCGGCCGCCATGTTCAGCAGCGTGGATTTGCCGCAGCCCGTGGGGCCGACGACCGAGACGAATTCACCGGGCGCCACCGTCAGGGTGGCGTCGCGCATGGCCGTGTACGGCGTGCCGTCAGGCGAAGTGAAGGTGCAGGTGACCCGATCCAGCCGCAGGGCGGGCGCATCCACCCCGCCCTCGACCGGGTGCGTGCGCCGATCAGGCATGGGGGTAGGTCTGGTTGGCCTTGGCGGCGAACTGGTTGGTCCAGATGCGGGAAACGTCGATCGCCGTGCGGTCGAAGTTCGGCACGAATTCGGCCAGCGCGTTGAGCGCCGTCTTCGGGCCGTCCTCCGGCACCAGGCCATCGGGCGACAGGCCTTCGCGGTTGCCCTTGAGCGCCAGCTTGTACAAATCCGGGTCGCCCAGCAGATAGGATTCCGGCACCAGTTTGGCGATGTCATCCACGGACGAGGCCTGGATCCACTTGTCGGCCCGCACCATGGCGTTGGCCAACGCCTGCGTGGTATTGGGATTCGCATCGATGAAGGCCTGGGCCGTGTACAGGCAGCCCGACGGCATGTTGCCACCGAATATCTTCTGCGCGTCGTTCAGCGCGCGGGTGTCGGCGATGATGTGGATGGCGTCTTCCTTGACCAGGGTGCTGATCACGGGGTCCAGATTGGCGATGGCGTCGATCTGACCGGAACGCAGGGCCGTGACCGCCCCGGCACCCGCGCCCACACCGATGAAGGACACGTCGGTGGGCTTGAGCCCGTGCTGCGCCAGAAAGAAGCTGACCATCATATTGGTCGAGGACCCCGGCGCCGTGACGCCGACCTTCTTGCCCTTCAGGTCGGCGGGCGACTGATAGCCGGCCATGGTTTTCCTGGACACGCCCAGCACGATCATGGGCGCCCGGCCCTGCAGGACGAAGCAGCGGTAGAACTGGCCCTTGGCCTGCAGATTGATGGTGTGCTCGAAGGCGCCGGAGACCACGTCGGCGCTGCCGCCCACCACGGCCTGCAAGGCCTTTGATCCGCCGGCAAAATCAGCGATGGTGACGTCCAGGCCTTCTGCCTTGAAGTAGCCCTTCAGGTGCGCGACCGACAGCGGCAGGTAGTAGATCAGCGGCTGACCGCCGACGGCGATGGTCAGGGCCTTCTTTTCGAGCGGGGCGGCCAGGTTCTGCGCGAAGGACAGTCCGGGCACCGCGCCCAGCAGTCCTGCAGCACCTGCGGTCTTGAGCAGTTCACGACGTGAAATCGACATGATGGCTTGTCTCCTGGTAGTGATGCGACGTCTCTGCGCTTGAAGATTCGATGATAACGCAGTGAGGCATCCGGACCTGTGCAGACCGTGCGCTGAAGACGGGACAACGAAATCTCTGGATCCCGGTCCGGCGGACGGCCCCATGCCGCTCAGTTGGGCCGGCGTTCCATCAGGGCCCAGGCGATCGTGCCGGCGTCGACGTATTCCAGTTCACTGCCGCTGGGCACGCCGCGTGCCAGCCGGGTGACCTTGACGCCGCACTCGCGCAGCATCTCGGCCAGGTAGTAGGCCGTGGTCTCGCCCTCGGCGGTGAAATTGGTGGCCAGGATGACCTCGCGGACCTGCCCGTCCCGGACCCGGTCGCGCAAAGGGGCGAACCGGACCTGATCCGGCCCGACACCCTCCAACGGCGCCAACCGGCCCATCAGCACGTAGTACAGGCCCTGGTAGCCGTGGCTGGCCTCGATCATGTTCTGGTCGGCCGGCGTCTCGACGACGCACAGCACGGACGGATCGCGATCCGGGTTCTCGCAGGTGGCGCACAGCGGCGTCTGGGAAAAGGAGTTGCAGCGCTCGCAGTGGCACAGCCCGCCGACCGCATCGCGCAGTGCATCGCCCAGGCGCAACGCGCCGTCCGGATCGTGCTGCAGCAAGTGATACGCCATGCGCCGGGCGGTACGCACGCCCACGCCGGGCAGCCCCCGCAACGCATCGATCAGGGCACGCAGCGGTTCCGGTTCGGGCAGGCCGGTGGCCATTTCAGGACAGCCGATTCATGTCGGGCGGATCGGCGACCGTCTCAGAACGGCAGCTTCATGCCCGGCGGCAGGGACAGGCCGGCCGTCACGGCGGACATCTTTTCCTGGGAGGTGGCTTCGGCCTTGCGCTGGGCATCATTGAAAGCCGCCGCGACCAGATCCTCGATCATGTCGCGATCGTCGTCGAACAGCGACGGATCGATGGTCACGCGCTTGACGTCGTACTTGCAGCTCATGGTGACCTTGACCAGGCCGCCGCCCGCAGCACCCTCGACCATCAGGTCGGCCAGAGCGTCCTGGGCCTTCTTCATGTTTTCCTGCATCTGCTGGGCCTGGCGCATCAGCCCGGCGATCTGACCTTTCATCATGGCAGTGTCCTGATTCGGTAGGGATATTCAGTGGATTTTCAAACGTGGGACTATACCGCAGGCGGGCGGACCGAGCCCGGCACCACGCGGGCGGCAAAGCGCTGCGCCAGCGCCAGAACCAGTTCGTCCTGCTCGACCGCCTGCTCGGCGGCCTGCTGGCGCCGGCCGCGTTCGGCCTGATCGACGGCATGGGCGGTATCGTCGCCGGTCGCGCCGTACTCGACATCGAGGCGCAGCACGCGGCCGAAGTATTCGGACAGCACCGTGCGCAACCGGTCATGGCCGCCACCGTCCGCATAGGTGTGGATCGCCACCCGCAGGCGGATTCGATGCTCGTCGCCGGACAGCCATTCGCTGTTCATCGCCAGCGCCCGGGCGGCGCCGCCGACCGGCAGGCCGGCAGCCACCACCGGCCAGTTCTGGGCCGTCATCCGGCCGGGCT
Organism: Castellaniella sp.; assembly: GCF_049650445.1. Lineage (GTDB taxonomy): Bacteria > Pseudomonadota > Gammaproteobacteria > Burkholderiales > Burkholderiaceae_B > Castellaniella. The sequence continues at coordinate 34,281 of NZ_JBASAD010000032.1, forward strand.
CGGGGGTTTCGGGCGCCGGCACGGACGGTCTGGCGGACAGACCGGCGATGGCTCCGGACGCGTCCACATCCATCCCCAGATCGTCCAGGGAGACAGCGGCGTCGAAGGACTCGACCAGGTCATCAGGCAGATCGTCCGGAACGGCGTCGGTCCAGTCGTCCGAGGCGGACGCAGCCTCGTCGGGAGGCACGGGCGGCGCCGGATCAGGGTCCGGGATCGGATCGGGATGCGGTGCCGGGTCCGGTTCGGGCGTGGGGACCGGCGGTCGGGGAGACGCGGCAACCGGCGCAGCGACCGCAGGCACGGGTGCCGCGACGGCCTGGACCGGTTCGGACGCAGCTGGACTTGCAACCGGAGCATCCTCAGGCGCGGATTCCCAGGCAGGCGGTTCGATGGACGGGAGGGCCTCGGCCCGGACCGGGGCCCGAGCGGCAGGTGCAGGCACGGCGGCGGGCGGTTCGACCGGCACGGACGGTCTGGCGGCTTCGGCCACCGGCTGCGCCGCCACCACGGGCAACGCGGCTGCAGTCGCTGCAGTCGAGCGCGGCGCATCCGCCTGGGCGACCGGCGGCGACCCCATCGCCACGGGCGGCACGCGACCTTCCGGCAGCAGGGCCAGCATGCGCAGGCAGGCCATGACGAAGCCCGCCTGTTCGTCGGGCGCCAGGGCCAGTTCATGGCGGCTGTGCACCGCCACGGCGTAGAACAACTGCACGTCGTCCGGCGTCAGAGCACCCGCCAGGGCGGTGATGTCTTCGGCCAGGGGGTCGTCAGCCTGAGCATGGCCCAGGCGCTGGGCGATGGCCACCCGTGACAGCAGCACGGCCAGGTCCCCCAGCGCCGCCTGGAACGACAGGCCGCGCGCAGCCAGATCGTCGGCCACGGCCAGGATGCCGGGCGCGTCGGCGGCCGCCAGGGCCTGCAGCAGATGCAGCAGATGGCTCTGGTCCAGCGTGCCCAGCATTTCGCCTACGGCGGCGGCCGTCAGGTCGCCCGCCGAAAAGGAGATGGCCTGGTCCGTCAGGGACAAGGCATCGCGCATCGAACCGGCTGCCGCCTGGGCGAGCAGGCGCAGCCCCTGAGGGTCCGCCGGCACGGATTCCTGCGCCAGGATGTCCTGCAGGTGATCGACGATGGCGGGCACCGTCATCTGTTTCAGATTGAATTGCAGACAGCGCGACAGCACCGTGACCGGTATTTTTTGCGGGTCGGTGGTCGCGAGGATGAATTTGACGTGCTCGGGCGGTTCTTCGAGCGTCTTCAGCATGGCGTTGAACGCATGCCCGGTCAGCATGTGGACTTCGTCGATCATGTAGACCTTGAAGCGGCCGGACGACGGCGCATAGACCGCCTGTTCCAGCAACTGGGTCATTTCGTCGACGCCCCGGTTCGAGGCGGCGTCGAGCTCGATGTAGTCCACGTAACGGCCCGCATCGATCTCGGTGCAGGCCTGGCAATGGCCGCAAGGCGTGGCGGTGATGCCTTGGGCGCAATTCAGGGATTTGGCCAGGATGCGCGACAAGGTGGTCTTGCCCACGCCGCGCGTGCCGGTGAACAGCCAGGCATGATGCAGGCGGCCGGACGACAGCGCATGGGTCAGGGCCCGCACCACGTGATCCTGTCCAATCAGCGTATCGAAGGAACGGGGGCGCCATTTGCGCGCCAAGACGAGATAGCTCATAGAGGCCGCCCTGGAGGGGGAAAAGGAAAGGCGAGCCTGACTTCGGCACTGGTTCCGCGCGGCTGTGGCTGCTTCGTTCCCGACCTGACCAGGTTCACCGCCGAACCATGCGAAGGGGCCCGCCTCTGGAATTCTAACAGGGTTTCGGCGCCGTCCGTCCGGACCGGACGGAATCAGCCCAGATCGGCCGACAACTGAGCCCAGCGGCTGCGCAGAGGTGCGGGCAGACGGGGACCCAGGCGGTCGAAAAACGCCTGATGCTCGGCCAGTTCGTCGCGCCAGGCCCGGGAATCGACGCGGGTCAGGCGCTCGAAGCGGGCCGGCTCGAAGTCCAGGCCATCCCAGCACAGTTCCTGGAAGCGCGGCGTCCGGCCCAGGGGCGTCTCCTGGCCCGGGACGCGGTCCTCGATCCGATCCAGCATCCACTTCAGCACGCGCATGTTCTCGCCGAAACCCGGCCAGACGAAACGGCCTTCGTCATCGGTCTGGAACCAGTTCACCGCGAAGAAACGGGGCAGGACACCCCCCTGGGCCTGCAACTGTTGCCCCAGTTCCAGCCAATGGGCGAAATAGTCGCCCATGTTATATCCGCAGAAAGGCAGCATGGCGAAAGGATCACGGCGCACCACGCCCTGTGCGCCCATGGCCGCCGCCGTGGTCTGAGAACCCAGCGTGGCGGCCAGATAGACTCCCTCGGTCCAGGTACGCGCCTCGGTCACCAGCGGCACGGTGTCGATGCGGCGCCCTCCTACCAGGAAGGCATCGATCGTCACGCCGTCCGGATGATCCCAGTCCGGATCAATGGCGGGATTCTGCACGGCCGAGACGGTGAAGCGGGCATTGGGATGGGCCGCCTTGCGGCCGCAATCGGGCGTCCAGTCGCGGCCCTGCCAGTCGAGGCAGTGCGCGGGGGCGGGCCCCATGCCTTCCCACCAGACGTCGCCATCGTCGGTCAGGGCAACATTGGTGAAGATCACGCGCTCCCGGAGCGAGGCCATGCAGTTGTAGTTGGTCTTCTCGTTGGTGCCCGGCGCCACACCGAAATATCCGGCTTCCGGGTTGATGGCATGCAGCCGGCCATCGGGACCGGGACGCAGCCAGGCGATGTCGTCGCCAATCGTGGTGATCTTCCAGTCCGACAGCGCAGCCGGCGGGATCATCATGGCGAAGTTCGTCTTGCCGCACGCCGAAGGAAAGGCGGCCGCGATGTGCATCTTGCGGCCCTCGGGCGAAGTGACGCCGAGAATCAGCATGTGCTCGGCCAGCCAGCCCTGGTCGCGGCCCATGTTCGAGGCGATGCGCAGGGCCAGGCATTTCTTGCCCAGCAGGGCGTTGCCGCCATAGCCCGAGCCGTAGGACCAGATCTCCCGCGACTCGGGAAAATGGACGATGTACTTGGTTTCATTGCAGGGCCAGGGGACATCGGCCTCGCCCGGCTGCAAAGGCTTGCCCACGGTATGCATGCAGGGCACGTAGCTGCCCGTCTCGCCCAGCACGTCGTATACCTCGCGGCCCATGCGGGTCATGATGCGCATGCTGACCACGACATAGGGCGAATCGGTCAGCTCGATGCCGATCTGCGCCAGGGGCGAACCCAGCGGACCCATCGAAAACGGCACGACGTACAGAGTCCGTCCCCGCATGCAGCCCTGGAACAGGGTCCGAAGCGTGGCGCGCATCTCGCCGGGCGGAGCCCAATTGTTGGTCGGACCGGCATCCTCCTGGTGCTCGGCGCAGATGAACGTGCGGTCCTCGACCCGCGCCACGTCCCCCGGATCGGACCAGGCCAGATAGGAGTCGGGCCGTTTTTCAGGGTTCAGCCGCCGCAGGGTGCCCGCTTCGACCATGACCTGGCAGAGCCGGTCGTATTCCTGCTGCGACCCATCGCACCAGACGATCCGGTCGGGCCGGGTCAGCGCCGCCATGGCGCCCACCCAGTCTTTCAGCGCAGCATGCCGGACCCAGGCCGGAGCGTGGGCGTCGAGGGGGGCGGACGGATGCGGGGCATTCATGCGTGTCTCCTGATTTAATTAAGATATTAGTGACGGCGAGTATATTTCATCATCGCCCAGGATATCCCACGTTTCATGGAACTGCCGGCGGCTCATCGCGGCAGCATCACCCAGCGCTGGACCGAGGGCCGGTGCCATTGGCGATCGGCATATTCCGCCAGCCGCCGGGGGACGGGATCGCCACACAGTACCAGGCGATTGAGCATGAACGCCAGTTCAAAGTCGGCGATGCTCCAGGCCCCGAACAGGGCATCCGCGCCTTCGGGCAGCAGGCGATCGGCGGCGGCCAGCAGTTTGCCGGTCGCCTGCTGCGCCGCCTCGGACAGGGGCGCGAGCGGCGGCGGGCGGCGGAACAGGTTTTCCGATGAACGTTCCTGACGGATCGGCATCAGGTCGCTGCGCAGCCAGGCCTGGATCTGGCGTGCCCGCGCACGCTGCAGCGCAGTGGACGGATAGAGCGCAGAACCGGGAAAAGTCTCGTCCACGTACTCCGTGATCGCGGAGGATTCGGTCAAGGCGAACGACCCATGCACCAGCATGGGGACCTTGCCCGTCAGGGACAGGGAGACGTAGCCGGCCTCGCGCTGGGCGCCCCGGTCCAGATCGACCGGCGACAACTCGAAGGACACGCCCTTTTCCTCCAGGGCCACGAAGGCCGACATCGCATACGGGCTGATGAAATGTGCGTCGGTGTACAGGGTCAGTGGATTCGACATGCCGGGGCCTCCTTTTGCCGCGAGCCCGGCCCGATGCATCCTCATCGGACCGCTGGACACATCTTAATCCCGCTCCATGTCCCCTGCCGAAATCGCCGCCCTCGAGATCACGAGCCGGACGAGCAACGCGTGCAGGAACTGGCCGGCGCCAGCGCGCAAAAATGGGAATTCACCGATTGAGGGCGCGTTTTTACCCGGCACGCGTCCCGGCGGGAAGCACAGTCCGTACAAACTGCCTGAGCAGTGCCAGCGCCACCGGGGTTTCACACAGGCCGGCCAGAATCGCTTCGGGATCGAGACCCTCGGCGCGCAAGGCGTCCGCGCGTCCGCGCACGATGGAGGCCGAGATGGCCGGTGTGAATTCAGGGTGAAACTGGGTTGAAATGGTGTGCGGCCCGTAGCGCACGATCTGATGAGCGTCATGCGCCGAGCGCGCCAGTACCTGGGCGCCCGGCGGCAGCGCCAGCACGGTCTGCCGATGCGACAAGGGCGCCATGAAGCGGGCAGGCAGCACATCGGCCAGCGGATCGGACGACATGCCGGGCAGACATTCGATTTCCTGACAACCGAGTTCGATGCCGCCGGGGTGATAGCCGACCTGGCCGCCCAGGGCATCTGCCATCAACTGATGGCCGTAGCAGACGCCAAAGAGCGGCATGTCGATGCGCATCGCCTGACGGATCCAGTCGGCCGTGGCTTCGCTCCAGTCCAGCCGGTCCGTGACCATGGCCCAGGACCCCGTGATGATCGCCGCCCGGTGCTCGCCCGGCGCTGGCAGGGGTTCACCCTCGAACACCCGCACCACCTGCAGTGCATCGCCATCGGGGCCGAGCGCCCGGCGAAACCACACGGGCACGTCGCCTTCACGGGCACGGACGTCATCGGGCGGGGAACCGACCTGGATCAGAAGCAAGGGTTGAGCGGTCATGGGAATCGACTGGATCAGTGAATGCCGGACCTCAGCATAGTCCGGCGGATGATGATGATCAAACCGGGCTGTCGATGAGATCGTGCAGTTCGGCCAACTCCTGGATCACTCGGACACGGTGGCCGACAGCCGCCTGCGTCGCTTCGCTGAGCCGGTAGCCGATCACCTCGACGCCGGCGGCCAGACCGGCCTGCACGCCGGCCAGACTGTCTTCGACCAGCATGCACCGGCTCGGGGACAAGCCCATCAGCGAAGCCGCGTGCAGAATCAGGTCCGGGTCCGGCTTCCAGGAACCGACTTCATAGGCGCTGACCACGCGTTCCTCGAAATACGGCAGCAGGCCCGTCGTCCCGAGGCAGGATTCGATCTTTTCCCTGGGACCGTTCGACGCCACGCATTTGTCGATGGTGATGGCCGCCACCACCTCCAACGCCCCGTTCATCGGCTTCAATTCCCGCGCGAAGAGCGCGGTGCTGCGCCGCCGGAATTCGGGGATGAACATGTCGGCATCCATGACCGGGTAGTCACGCAGCAAAGCGTCCGCAAACACGGCGAATTGGCATCCACGAAACCGCTCGAGCGCCTCGTCCGCCGACAGGTCCGCACCCGCGTCCTGCAGGATCTGACTGACGGCCCGCGCCGAAAGGATCTCGCTATCCACCAGCGTGCCGTCACTGTCAAAAATGATGCCGTCGATTCTCATGGGGGTCTGCCTGGCTCCGTAAGGTCACAGGCTGATTGTACCGAGCATGTCCCTGCATGGCCTGCGCGCGGCAATGGGGTAGAGCCTAGTGGTGCCCGAGGCCGGAATCGAACCGGCACGCCTTGCGGCGGGGGATTTTGAGTCCCCTGCGTCTACCAATTTCACCACTCGGGCAGAGTCGGCGCGATAGAGCATCGCGCCGGAAAGAGGATCGTCATTATACGGTGTTTTCGGCCTCTGTTCGCCGCCAGGCGCCGGGGGCCATGCCGTGCGCGGCACGAAAGGCCCGTCCCATGTGGGCGGCGTCGGCGAAGCCGCAGTCCGAGGCAATGGCGGCGATGGTCTTGTCGGTGTGGCGCAGCATCCAGGCTGCCTGACGGACGCGCACGGTGCGGGCGTAGGCTTGCGGCGTGGTGTCCAGGTGCTGGCGGAACAGGCGCTGCAACTGGCGGGGCGACAAGCCCAGGCGATCGGCCAGGTCGGGCAGGCTTGGAATCTGACCCGCATACTGCTCGATCACCAGGGTGGCACGGCGCAGGGCCGACGGGCTGTCGGCCGGGACGCCGGGCGGCGGGGGCTGGATCTGGCCACCCTGCCCTGCGGCCGCGTCGATCTGCAGGCCGCGCAAGGCGCGGCGGACGTCGGCCTCCGGCAGATGACGGCGCAGGATACGCACGGCGACGTCGGTCACGGCGGCCCCGCCGACGCAGGTGATGCGGCGCCGGTCGAACAGCGAAGGGCGGTCGGTGACGATCCGCTCCGGCGCGATGGCGGGAAAGCGATCGGTGAAATCCCGGTACTGGTCGCCGCCGACGCACAGCCGATAGCCGGTCAGCACGCCGGCCCGGGCCAGTGCGTGGACGGCATTGCACAAACCGACCAGATGGCGGCCGCCCCGGGCCGCCTGGCGCAGCCAGGCCGACAACACCGGCCCGGCCTCGGCCATCGGAGCGAACGGGCCACCGACGACGACCACATAGTCGAACCGCAAGGGATCACCCAGCAGATCGGTGGGCACGACCTGGATGCCGCTGGCCGACCGCACGGGAATCAGGGTCTCGGCGACGACCTCCCAGGCACAGGGGCCGGGCGTGCCGGTCTGGGCGTCCAGCAAGCCCAGCAGGTCGGCGAACGCGGCGAAGGCGCCCATGGTGAACTGCGGCAGCAAGACGAACCCGATCCGAACGGATATGTCGTTTTTGTTCATTAAATTAGATTTATCGTCGCTTTTGTTCTATTCAAGCAAAGCATCGCCAAGAAGTGAGCGTTCAAAATACCATGCTGACACCAGAATAGATGATTTAATTCCTGCTTGATGTCGTTTTCGTTCAATCCAGAATCTGCCAAATCACTAGAATCGATAAAAAAGCCCTCGAGCGTCCACGAAACCGTCCCACATGGGGTCAGCCGGACGCCGGGGCGCCACACTTCACAAGGCGCACAGGAGGATCATCATGGCGCTGTCGGTCTTCGACATTTTCAAAATCGGCATCGGGCCTTCCAGTTCGCACACGGTGGGGCCAATGCGCGCTGCACGAAATTTCGCGCGCAATCTGGACGCCCGCGGGTTGCTGTCCCAGGTGGCCGGCCTGAACATCCAGCTCTACGGCTCCCTGGCGGAAACAGGGGCGGGCCACCGCACCGACATGGGCATCATGCTGGGTCTGATGGGCGAAGCCCCGGACACGGTCGATCCCGCCGCAATCAACGGCCTGATCGAAACCGTGACACGCGATCACCGTTTGACGCTGTGGCGCAGCCACACGATCGATTTCGATCCCAAGTTCGCCTTTTCCGGACGGGTCAAGCCGATGCCGGAACACCCCAACGGCATGCGCTTCACCGCTGCGAACGCGACGGGCGAGACGCTGCTGGACGAACGCTATGTGTCGATCGGTGGCGGCTTCATCCGCGCCCTGGACAGCATCGAGACCGACGAGACCGTGCCCGAGCACGCACCGATGCCCTACCCCTTTGCCACCGGAGCCGAGCTGATGGAGGCCTGTCAGCGGCACGGCCTGACGATCGCCCAGTTGATGATGGCGAACGAATCCACGCTGCGGTCGCCCGAAGAGGTCCGCGCCGGCGTGCTGCGCATCGCCCAGGTGATGGACGAGGCCATCGACCGGGGCTGCGGCCTGCAGGGCGCATTCACCGACGAGATCCTGCCCGGCGGTCTGAAGGTCCGCCGCCGTGCCCCGGCGCTGTACACCCAACTGAAAAACAGCCCGAAACGCGAAGACGACGTGATGTTCGCCATGGACTGGGTGAACCTGTACGCCATGGCCGTGAACGAGGAAAACGCCGCCAGCGGCCGGGTGGTGACGGCGCCGACCAATGGCGCCTCGGGCCTGCTGCCCGCCGTGCTGCGCTTCTACCGCGCCTTCATCCCCGACTGGTCGGAAGACGGCGTGGTGGACTTCCTGCTGACGGCGGCGGCGATCGGTTTTCTGTACAAAGAAAATGCCTCGATCTCGGGCGCCGAGGTCGGCTGCCAGGGCGAGGTGGGCGTGGCCTGTTCCATGGCGGCTGCCGGGCTGACAGCCGTCCAGGGCGGCACGGTCGCCCAGGTCGAGAACGCGGCGGAAATCGGCATGGAGCACAATCTGGGCCTGACCTGCGACCCGGTGGGCGGCCTGGTGCAGATCCCCTGCATCGAACGCAACGCGATGGGTGGCAACAAGGCGATCAATGCCTCGCGTCTGGCGCTGCACGGCAACGGCAAGCACCACGTTTCGTTGGACACGGTCATCGAGACCATGCGCCAGACCGGTGCCGACATGCAATCGAAATACAAGGAAACGTCACGCGGCGGTCTGGCCGTGAACGTGGTGGAATGCTGAACAATCAGCCCTGAAAAGGCCCGCACACCGATCCAGGCCGGCGGACGGGCCTGAGACCCGTCACTCCAGGGCGGCGACGGCCTCTGCGCGTGTTGCGCTGACCTTCAGGATGGACAGGAATCCGCTGATCTCGAAGACCTCGCGCACATTGGGCTGGATGTCGCACAGGATCAGCGCGCCGCCCGATTGCTTGAGCTTTTTCGCCAGCAGCAGCACGACCCGCAGGCCGGCGCTGGAAATATAGTCCAGGCGAGCCAGATCGAGTACGATGCGCTGCTCGCCTTTGTCGACCTGCGCCATCAGGTCGGCCTCGAAGGCGGCGGCATTGGCGCTGTTGACCAAGCCTTCGGGTTGGAAAATAAGCGCGGTCCCGGACTTTTCGATGGCAAAGGGCATGGCTGATTGGAAAGGACGAGAAAACCAGTCCTTATCATACGCGAAACAACCGTTCGATGGCGCGCCGCACTGGCCGGGACGGTTTCGCCGGGGCGCAAGTAAAATTTGGAAAGATCAGGGTACAGCACGGGCGGAACCTTTCCGATATCCTGGTTACCAAGTCTGCGGTGCCGGTTTTTGTCTAGCATGTGGTCCGACACCCCGTCCGTCCAACATGTCTTCCTTATGAACATCAACCAATCCACTTCCCCTCCCTCGCTGGGAAGCCCGAGCCTGGAGCACTTCGAAGCCGCAGCACTCGGCTCCGAGGCTGTCTATATTTCCGTCTCGGGGCAATCCATGCAGGTGCTGGGTACCGGCACGACGCCCAGCGGGCGCAGCGTCGCCTGGGTCGCCCCCGATGTCGACACGACCCGCCTGTTCACCGAGGCCCTCGCACACAGCTATGGCATCGGCATCACTCAGGTCGTCGCCCGAGAACTGGGGCTGGAACCCAGCCCGGGCAAGCCTTTGTCTTCGCGCGCGGTGTCACAGGCGCTGGACATGGCGCAGACATCAAGCCAGGCGCTGTCGGGTGTGGACTTCGTGACCCGGCTGGACCATTCCGCCAGCGCCCGGGGCGCCGGCTTCCTGACCGCCTGCCGTGCGCTGGCCATCGACCCTTCCTCCCTGAGCCCGCAACGCCTCCAGGAGATCGACGGGGCCATGCAGCTGCACTTCGATCAGGCGGTCGCCCAAGGTCAAAGCCCGGTTGCTGCCGAGACGGCCCAAGGCTGGATGCGCGACCTGCTGCGGCAAGACTGAAGCGCCGGCAGAGCCTCCAGCGGCTTGCGGTATCAGCATGTTTCAAGAACGCCTGTATCCGGTGTTCTAGGGGTAAATCCAGCGATTACCCCCACTGCGTTCAGTGTTATAAACATGCTTACCTTTGTTGCTAAGCTTCACGACATGCTCCCATCGCTTCAGCAATTGCGTTGGCTGCTGAGTCTCTCTCATGAGCTCCTCTCTCGATCCTGATGACGCCCTGGCGCCATCCGCCTCTCCAACGGCTCCAGTTGATCCTGCTGAAGAAAGACTCTTCCGCGACCTGGTCCAGGAGCATAGCGCCCGCCTGCAGCGCTTCATCATCCGGCATATCGGAAACACCAGCGAAGCCGAAGACCTCGCCCAGCAGGCTTTCACCGAAGCCGCCCGCTCCTACCGGACCTTCCGCGGCGAGTCGCAACTGTCGACCTGGCTGTACGGCATCGCGCTGAACCTGATCCGCAATCATCTGTCCCGGGCGCCGGAACGCCGCTACGACTTTGTCGGAGACGACGGCCTTGCCGACCTGGCCTCCGAATCGGTCACGCCCGAGCAAGCCGCCGAACAATCCCAATCCATGCGCCTGCTGCAGGAATCGCTGGACGAACTCCCCGAAAGCATGCGCAGCATCCTGCTGCTGGTCGGGCTGGACAATCTGTCCTACGAAGAAGCGGCCGCTCTGTTGTCGGTTCCCATCGGCACAGTCCGCAGCCGCTTGTCGCGGGCACGCACCGCGCTGCGCGACAGGCTCCAGAAAAAGGGCTTGCCGCTGAACTTCTAGCAGCCCGCCGCACGGCATCCGGTAGGCGGGCCGCCGGACGCCTGTCCACGGCCCCGCCGCTTTATCGAACCGGCTGCAACTCCACATGCACGGCCGTGCCGGCCACGGCGGCGGCGCCCCCGCGCGGCATGTCGGCATCCCCTAACACTTTGGATTCGACATACGCGGATCCGGCCCGCACGGGCCCGGACACCGCCGCCTCGCGCACGGCTTCGAAGCGCACGCGCGTCTGCTGCCCCTGAATCAGGTCGAGATACTCGCCTGCGCTCATGGGTTTGCCATTATCGGGCCAGGTAGCGCTCAGGGCGGGGCCGGTGTCGCCGGACTGCAGGCGTGGCGGAACCACGGGATGGCCCTCGATCGACACCACGCGCGGCCGCAGCAGGAACAAGCGTTCGCGGCGCTGCATGGTCTTGCTCTTGCTGGAGAACAGCGCGCCCAGCAAGGGAATATCGCCCAGGCCTGGCACCTTGTCGACCTGCTGGCTGTCCTGGCTGCTGTTATAGCCGCCGACCAGCAGGGTCTGGCCATCGTTCACGATGGCCAGCGTGCTGATGCTGCTTTTGCGCACTGTCGGCAGCGAGCCGATCCTGCGCTCATCCTGGATGCGGCCGTCCTCGATGTCCACCGTGAGCTCGACCCGGCGCCGGTCGCTGCTGCCTTCGATGTAGCGCGGCGTCACGCGCAGCGACGTGCCCACCGTGATGGGCGTGACCGTGGCCACGCGCTCGCCCGTGGTCTGGATATAGAACGTATCCGACAGGTCGATGAGAGCACCCATGTTGTCGGCCGTCAGGATGGACGGCTGCGACAGGATATTGGCCGCTCCCTTGGTTTCCAGCGCATGCAGGCGCGCCGCCAACACGTTGGTGATGGACAGCCCCAGGGTGCCCGGCGACAGCGAGGCGCCGCTATCCAGCGGCAGCCCGTTGCTGGGACTGAGGCCGAAATCGCTGTAGCCGAAAGTCGCATTCCCGGCCTTGGCCCCCCAGGTGACGCCCAGTTCGCTGACATTGTCGGAGTTCACGTCGACGATCATCGCCTCGATCTCGATCAGAGTGCTGGGCACGTCGAGCTGCTCGATGAGCTGCCGGTAGATAGGGATGCGATCAGGAATGTCTTGCACGATGATGGCATTCAGGCGGGGGTCCGCCTGCACCGTCGGCTCACGGAACCGCAATCCCGAAGCGCGACGCCGGGATTCCGACGCCGTCGAGCCGCTTCCGGCAGGCGCGGGCGGGGCGCCATCCGCCCCCCCGTCCGGCCCGGCGAACACCGGCGGATTCTCGCGCAGCGGCGCGGCCACTGCGGTCAGGGTTTCATTGTTGGCGCCGGAGCCCGAGCCCAGGATCAGATTGCGCAGGACTGTCGCCAAGCCCGGCGTCACAACGCTTTCCGAGCGGTAGCTGACGGTGCGGTCATTGACCGAAGCGTGTTTCAGACGGAACACCGCCACCTGCTGCCCGCCTGCCCCCAGCGGCAACGCCGCCACCATTTTCTGCACCAGTTTGACATAGGCGGGCGGACCGGAGACCAGAGCGATCCCCTGATCGGCCAGTTCCCCCCAGCCGAAGCGGGGATCGAGCACGCCCAGTTCCATCAAGGCATCACGCAGCGCCGTGATCGAACTGCCCATGGCGCTGATGGAGCGCGTCACCATGGCGCTGGAGGGGCTGACGAACAAAGTGCCCGAATAGACGAACCAGTTGAAACCGTACACACCGCCCAGCCGGTCCATGAACTCGGTCGGCGTCGCTGCATTGAACCGGCCGTTGACCGTACCCGCGACTCCGGGGGCCAGTTCCAGAGCCAGACTGAAGCCGCCGGCGAACTGCCGCAGCACGCTCTGCAGGCTTTCATTCTCGGCGTAATAGCTGTAAGCGGCCAGCGGCCAGTTCGGCGCTGCCCGTGCGGTCGTGCCCACCAGACACAAGGCCAGCGCGCAGGCCGGCATCCAACGTTTCAACAAAGCAACTCCTGTATATCGTGTGATCATCATGCCGCTCGCCGCACCGCACTCGTCCAGAACGCCAAGGCATTGGCGAAATCACCCACGGCCTCATCCATTCCGACGGCATCCATATCGGGACGCACCATCTGCTGCAGCCACACGGCGTCTTCGTCCGGATCGACCACGCAGGCCGAAGGATGATTGCTCAGCATGCCGGCGGCCTGCCGGCCGATTTCGGCAAAGAGTCGTTCGCGCTCCAGGCTGCCTGGCGGCAAGGCGCACAACCGCGCGCTGATCGCCAGCCAGCCGTTGCGCGCCCCCAGCAGGTGCACACGATACTTGTCGTCGATCCGGATCGTGAGGCGGCCATCGGCGCGCACGCCGTCTGCAATACCATGGCGGGCGGCGTAGTCCGCGATCAGGGGGTGGGATGGGACGGTCATCGTTCTACTCCGGTGATTCCGCCGCCAGCTTGCGCACCAGGCGCAGCACTTCAGCGACGGGTTCGATGAGTTCGCTCGGGATGTATTGATCCAGTTGGGCATCGGCCATCAGGGCCCGCGCCAGGGGAATGTTCTGCATGACAGGCACGCCGGCCTCGCGCGCGGCGCGCATCATTTCCATCGCAAGCGCGCCCTCGCCCTTGGCCAGCACCACGGGCAACGGCGTTTCGTCCTCGTCGTAGTAAAGGGCGATCGCCAGGTGCGTCGGGTTGGTTACCACCACCGTGGCCTTGCGCGTGCTCTGGACGGCGCCCTGCATGACCATTTCCTGGTGCAGGTGCTTGCGCTTGCCCTTGATGTGGGGATCGCCTTCCATTTCCTTGTATTCTTGCTTGATCTCTTCCTTGCTCATCATCAGTTGCTTGCGGTGCTGCATGCGCTGCCAGACGAAATCAGCCAGGGAAATGATGACGTAGGCGACCGCCACATTGACGATCAGCGTGCGCAGCATGCCGCCCACCCCGGTCTGCAGACCGGCCAAACCGCTGTGCGGCACCGACATCAGTTGCGGCAACGCATCGCGCACCACCAGCGTGACCAGGATCGAGAGAAAGGCGATCTTGAACGCCGACTTGAGGAACTCGACCAGGTTCTTCTTGGAAAAAATGTTCTTGAGATTAGACGCGGGATTCAGCTTCTGGCCTGAGGGAATCAGTTTCTTGAAGGCCAGCACGATGCCGACCTGCAGGAATTCGCTGAACATGCCGATACCCAGCACAATCAGGAAGAAAGGCAGCAGCAACAGCAAAGCTTCGCGCAAGGTGGCATCCAGCGCAGTCTTGAGGGCGATGTCGAAGGGCATGCCCGTCAGACCCGCCGGCACCAGCAGGATCCGGCCCAACGATTCGATCAGGCCCGTGGCGTTGCCCAGCATATAACCGAAGAGGGCCAGGATCAGCAAGGTCTGCGTGAAGTCCTTGCTATGCGCGACGTCGCCCTTTTCGCGGGATTCCCGCAGCCGCTTGGCGCTTGGCTGTTCAGTCTTTTCTCCGCTCATGGAAGCCTCCATTGTTCGTCGAGGAAAGGCAGGATACCCGGAATGCCGCGCACCGTATCGCCGGCATACTCGAACAGCGGGCTCATGTACAGCACCAGCACCAGCAATGCCAGGGCGCTCTTGATGGGCATGGCCAGGAAGAACACCTGCAACTGCGGCGCGAAACGGCTGACCAGGGCCAGGCCCAGTTCAGCCAGGAACATCGCCACGATGGCCGGCGCGGCAAACAGCAGCACCATGCGCATGAAACGGCTGAGTTGATCCAGCATCAGCGGGATGCTGCTGGCGCGCAGCGTCGGCGACCAGGAATACAGGTCCCAGAGCCGGAAACTGTCGTAGAGCAGCGACAGCATCAGCGTGAAGCCGCCGCCCACCAGGAAAAACACCAGGAACGCCTGATTGAACAGAATGCCCAGGGGCGAAGAATCGTTGCCCGTGGCGGGGTTGATGACGGCACCCAGGCTGGCGCCGCGCTGGTTGTCGACGACGAAGCCCACCGCCTCAAAGATCCAGAAGGGAATCGCCACCATGAAGCCCATTACCAGGCCGATGAAGACTTCCTTGGCGATCAGCAGCAGCAGGCCCACCGTGCCCAGGTCCACTTCCGCATAGCGCGGCATTACCATGGGAACCAGCACCAGCCCCAAGCCGGCGCAGATGCCGTAACGCAGCAGCCCCGGCAACAACTGCCGGTTGAACAGGGGCAACATGCTGCACATGGCCAGGAGCCGGGGCTGCGTCAGCGCCCAGGATCCCAGGAATACATTGAGTTCAGCATAGGCCGCGCCGGTGAGCATCTCTCGTCCGTCCTCAGCGTATCTTGTGGAACAGGTCAAACACGGCCACAGCGTAGTTGTAAAGCTCGCCGCTGACCCAGCGCGCCGTGAGCAGCAGGGTGATGAACACGGCGATCAGCTTGATCGCGAAGGACAGCGTCTGCTCCTGGATCTGCGTCAGCGCCTGGAACAGCGAGAACAGCGTCCCCACGATGGCTGCCACGGCGATCGGCGGCAGCGACAGCCACAGGGTCAGGTACAGCGCCTGGGTCATGTAGGAGACGATATCGACGGTTCCCATGCGCGCCTCAGGAGTAGGACAGGACCAGGCCCTGGATCAGCCGCGTCCAGCCATCGATCATGACGAACAGGAAAAGCTTGAGCGGCATGGAGATCGTCACCGGGGACACCATCATCATGCCCATCGCCAACAGAATGTTGGACACGATCAGATCGATGATGACGAAGGGCAGGTAGAGCAGGAAACCGATCTGGAACGCGGCCGTGAGCTCGGAGACCAGGAATGCCGGGATCAGCACGATCATGTCGTCCTGGCGCAGTTCACGCGCCTGGGCCTCGCCCCACAGATGGCGAGCGGTGCGCACGAAGAAATCCCGCTGCTCGGGCCGGCTGTTCTTCAGCATGAAGCCGCGCAGCGGCTCGATGCCGCGCGACACGGCATCGAGCATGGCGCCCACAGGATCGTTGCGGGATTCGGCGGCGGCGGACTGGCTGGTCGGCGCACTCACCGCGCGCAGTTCCTGCCCGACCTGCATCACCACCGGCCCCATGACGTAGACCGACAGGATCACAGCCAGGCCGTAGAGCGCCATATTGGGCGGCACCTGCTGCACGCCCAAGGCATTGCGCACCAACGCGAACACCACGGCCAGTTTCAGGAAAGACGTGGTCATCACGGCAGCCAGCGGCAGCAGCGCCAGCAGCGCCAGCGCAATGGCCAGACTGACGGGATCGAAATTACCGCTCATGGGATTTCTGGCCCAATGTGCCGACCCGCACGCCGATTTTGCCGTCCACATCGACCAGATCACCGGTGCCGATCAGCGCGCCGTTGGCGCGGATCATGACCGGACCATCGGCGAGCGGCCGCTGCAGATTGAATAGGGCGCCCGGCTGCAACTGGCGTAATTCGGCCAGCGACAGGACCCGATCACCGAGGTCGAAGGTCAGCCTCACCGGCACGGCGTCGATATCCAGCGGTTCGGCGGGCGGAGTGTCTTCGGCGGATGGAACAGTCTGAGTCATGAGGGAGGTCCAGCCTTGGGTCACGAGATAAGAAGAATGTTCGGCGCGCACGCGCACGCCCTGGCCTTGCGGAATGCCCAGCCACAGCTCGCCTTCGGGGCCGACCAGATACTGATCCAGCAGGACGACGTCGCCCGCGCCCAGGGCGCGCAGGTCGGAGGTCGGCAGATCGGCACACCCGATCTCGGCGCGCAGGCGCACCGGCAGAGTTGATTCGTCGCATGCGTCCGATCCACCCGGAGGCACCCGGCTGAGCAGGCCGGCCAGCAGCATCAGGCCCAGGTCGTCGGCCTCCAGCACCGCCAGCCCTGTTTCGCCGCGCGCCTCGGCACGGGCTGCCAGGGTCCAGGCATGAGGCGGCACCCCTTCGCGAGGCTCGGCCAGCACGCGTACCGGACCGCCCGGCGAAGCCGGCGACAGCGCCGCTGCGGCCTCGGCCAGGAGGGTCTCCAGGGCAGCGGCCCGCAGCACCTCGGGCAGTTCTCCGGCCCCCAGGTCCGGCAGCCGGGCATCAACCCAGGCCGAAAGCGTGGCCGGCGGCAGGCTCAGGCGCAGGGCGGCGCCCGCCCATTCCAGGTCAGCCCGATAAGAAGCCGCCTGGCGCAAGGCGTCCGGCGCGCCCGGTGCCAGGCTCAGGCGCCAGGCGCCGGGCACTGCATCGACGCCATCGGGCGCCGGCAGTTCGACCCGCAGATCCGCCCCATGGATCGCTACCATGGTCAGCGCCTGGGCCTGGTTGGCCGTCAAGCGCGGCAGGTCAACGTTCCGGTGTGGCAAGGCGTTCATCGAATCCATGAAACCATCTTCATCATGTGGCCGCAGCCGCCTCCAACAGGCAAGGGTCTTCGGGGTCGTCGGTACTGACCCGCACCAGCACGGAGCGAGTGAGCGATTGGGCAAGTTCTTCGGCCAGCGCCTGCGCGCAGCGGTTCAGGGTTTCGCGCGAAGGCTCACTGGCGCAAACGAACGCGGCCACCAGCCTGCCCTCTTCCTCGTAAACGGACAGGGTCACGCCCGGCAGCACCTCGGCCTTCAGGTCCAGACGCACCTCGCGCCGGCCGCTGCTGCCATCGCCCACCAGCATGCGGTCGGCCGCCTCCCCCAGCGCCTGCGCCAGGCCGTCAGGGGCGGCGGCCGGCTCCGGTTGGCCTGGGGGCGTCAGGGCGCCGGGAAACAAGGAGAACGGCTTGGGGGTCCCAGCCCGCGAGTCGGCGGTTTCCGCCGCGGGCATGCAGGTTTCGCCCTCTTGCGTCAGGGCCTGCTCGAAGGCGCGCCGATCCGCATCGGACGCCTCGCGGCGCGATGCGCCGGCGCCCTGCTGCCCCAGGTCCGGCATGCTCGAGTCCAGGCCGATGTTCAGATCGATGCGGCGTTCAGTTATGTTCATGCGGGCTCATAGTCATCATGCTGCAGCCAGTCTTCGTGGTCGCGCGTCACGGATGCCGCCTCTTCCATTTCCAGGTCTTCCTTGCGCTCCAGCTCGCGCAACTCCTCAGCCGCGTGCAGGCTGGCCAACTGGACGAATTTCTCGACCATGCGCGAGGCCTCGCGATGCACCTCGCGATACTGGGCCAACTGCTCCGCCTCGCGGCGCGCCTGATCCCCGGCCTCTTCGAGGCGGGTTTCGTGATCGTGCTCGCCTTCGCGCAGGCCAGCGACGTCTTCCAGGACGTCCTCGATTTCACTTGCACGCACTAAGCGGCTGCACAGGTCCCGGTACATGTCCAGTTCCCTTTGCAACGACCACCGCCGGTATTCCTCAAGCTGCTCCAGCGCCTGACCCTTCAGCCTTTCGGCTTCGGCCAGCGTCTGGCGCTGCCGCATCACGGCCAACTCCGCCTGACCCTCGCGAAAGCGCTTGATGGCCATCAATTCGCGGAATACGTTCATGTGACAGGCCCTTCGATGATCGCCTTCATGGCTTCGATCGCGTCATGCAAGGTTGAATGCTCGTCGGTCTTCTGCCGCAAAAAACGGTTGATGGCGTCGATCTTGTCGATGGCCTCGTCCGTTACGGCATCCCCGCCGCGCTTGTACTCGCCGATCTTGACCAGCAGTTCGACCTCCTGGTACTTGGCCATCAGCTCGCGCACGCGCCCGGCGAACCGCTTGTGCTCGTCCGTCACCACGGCGTTCATGACCCGGCTGGCCGAAGACAGCACATCAATGGCGGGATAATGGTTGGAGGCACCCAGCTTGCGCGACAGCACAATATGCCCGTCCAGGATGGAACGCGTCTCGTCGGCAATGGGCTCGGTCATGTCGTCGCCCTCGACCAGCACAGTATAGAGGGCTGTGATGGAGCCGTGCTCGTTCATGCCGACCCGCTCCATGAGCTTGGGCAGGGTCGCGAATACGGACGGCGGGTAGCCCCGGCGCGTCGGCGGCTCGCCCGCCGCCAGGCCGATCTCGCGCTGCGCACGCGCGAAACGGGTGACCGAATCCATCAGGAACAACACCCGTTTGCCCTGATCGCGGAAATACTCGGCGATGGCCGTGGCGACGTAGGATGCTTTGGCACGCTCCATCGAGGACTTGTCGCTGGTGGCGCACACGATGACACTCTTGCGCCGCCCCTCAGGGCCCAACTCATGCTCCAGAAACTCGCGCACTTCGCGGCCCCGCTCGCCGATCAATGCCACCACGGTCACATCCACGTCGGCGCCCTTGACCAGCATGCCCATCAGCGTGGATTTACCGCCGCCGGCCGCCGCGAAAATCCCCATGCGCTGGCCTTCGCCACAGGTCAGCATGCCGTCCAACGCCCGCACGCCGAGCTCCAACGGCCTGTCGATGATGCGACGCTTGAGTGGATCGGGCGCTTCGGCGAAGACCGGGTAGAACTTGCTGGCCTCCAGCGGGCCGCGCTCGGCCACGTCGAGGGGCCGGCCCAACCCGTCGAGCACCCGGCCCAGCAGCCCTGCTCCCACGGGCACCATGTGCGCCCGCCCAGTGGGAATGACCTCGGTCGCGGAAGAAATGCCGTACATGTCTCCCAGCGGGGTCAGCAAAGCGGCGTCCCGGGCGAAGCCCACGACTTCGCCCTTCATCTCGAAATCTTCGCCCGGATTGCGCAGGATGCAGACTTCGCCGATTTTCACCATCGGGACGACGGCCTTGATGATGGTGCCGATGACCTGAGTCACCCGCCCCTTGATCCGCAAGGTCGGCGTGTCGTGCAGCGCCATTTCCATCATTTCGGTGATGTAGTCGAACTGACGCATGGCCTGGCCCGCCCTAAACCCGGCTGCCCAGCGTGCGCTGGAACGCACCCTGCAAGGCTGCGATCTGACCCTCCAGGCTGGCCTCGACCATGCCGATCTCGCTTTCTAGAATGCAGGCGCCCGGCGTCAGCCGCGCATCGGCCAGCAAATCCAGGTAACCGACTCCGGGGTAGGCGGCCAGGATGTCGTTGATACGCGCCCGCACGATTTCGACTTCGTCCGGATGCAGCCGCAGAGTCATGTGTTTCTGGTTGCGCACCACGGCCAGCACATTGCGCACCACGATCATGATTTTTTCGCGATCGTCGAATCCATCGATGACCTTGCGTACAGCCGACATGACCAGATCGACCATTTCGTTTTCCACGCCGGCGAAGTAATCGACCGTGCGGCCGACAGTCTCGATCATCTTCTCGGCCTGGTCGAGCAGGGCCTCCTGCTTGCCGTCCTCGTAGCCGCGGCGGCGTTCGGCCTCGAAGGCTTCCTGGGCCCCCGCCAGGATGGCGTCGGCCTGCGCACGCGCCTCGTCGATGAGCGCCTGGGCCTGGATCAGCGCAGCATAATCGGCCGCGCGCAGCACCCGGGCCGCCGGATCCGGGACTGCCGCCAGGGGGCGCGGGTTCAGCGCATTGCGAGAAATGAGGAATGCCATGTCGGTTCGATGGTTTCGAGAACAGCCAAAGTCAGGTCCGGAGGCACCCGGACGTCTTCCGGCTCACCGGTTTCGGGATCATCTTCCAGCTTGAGGTCGGCGCGCAAGCCGAGTTCCGGCCCCGCCGCCTGGAAAACGGCGCGCAGAGCCGTGCGGCCGATCCGGTCCACCCGTGCCGCCAGCGTGGCCACCGGCCCGAGGTCTTGATCCGCTGGCAGAGACCACGGGCCGGTCTCGGCGCGACGGGCGAAATCCAGCGCGTCGACGCCCAGCGCCGCCGCCAGTTCGCGCACCTCGTCGCCGGCGATGGTCCGGCGCAGGCAAGGCGCACAGCACACGGCGCCCAGATGGCGGGCGAGCCGGGCCAGCCGGTCCGGCGGCAGCAGGGCCAGTGCCAGCTCGGGGCGCGCGGCATCGATCACGGGACGATCCCGCAAACTCAGCCGGCGCAGGATGGCCGCTGACCAGTGCCGATGCCAGGCGGGTGAGCATACCGCCGGCACGGGCCGGGATGGTGCGCCAAAAGCCTCGTGCCGGCTGGGGTGAAGCGTGAGGCTGGGCAACAGATTGAACTCCAGCAGCCGCGCGCTGAACAAGACGGCGTTCATTCGGCACCTTCGTGCGCCGACGGACGGACTGACGGTTCGGCCCGCTCACGAAGCGCACTGCCCGGGAGCGTCCAGCCCCCGCGCCACAGCAGGTAGCTCAGGCCGCCCGCCAGGCTCAGAACCAACAGGATCAGCACACCCAGCATCAGCCCCAGGCCGCCGGCGGAACTCTGAGCGACCTGGAGTCCCAGCACCGAGACCTGGACGGGCATTTCATACGCCGCCCCTGCGTCAGGCTGGGCGGATACCAGGGTAATGGAGACCCGGTCTTCCGTCAGGCCTGGAATGGCGTGCGTGACCAACTGGCGAATCTGCGGCCGGAGCGCATCGAAGGAGTAGCCCACCTGGTGCTTGATGAAGACGGCCGCCGTCGAAGGCGTGGCGGACTCGCCGATCTCGCCGCGTTCGGGCAGCACCACATGCACGCGCGCGGCAAGCACGCCGTCCATTTGCGACAGTGTATTGGTCAATTCCTGAGACAGCGCATAAATGTACCGGACGCGCTCCTCGAGCGGCGAGGACACCAGGCCCTCTTTGCGGAAGATCTGGCCCATACCGTCGAAGCGCTCGCGCGGCAGGCCCTGCTTGCGCAGGATATCGAGGGCGCGGGCCACCTGGGTGCCATCCACCGAAATGGCCGCGCCTTCCTTGCCGATGGTTTTCTCGGCCCGGATGCCGGCATCGAGCAGAACCGACAGCAACTCGTTGGCCTCACCCTCGCTGGCGGCGGAATACAGTGTGACGTTGGAGCCGCAAGCCGCCAGGGCTGCCAGGACCAGAGCAGCAAGCACCAGCCGCAACGAGCGGATGAAAGCAGGTGCCGGAAACAGCATCGAAAGAGGAAAAACCATCAAGACATCCTGACAAGCGTATCGATATTCTGCGTGGAGCGCGACACTGCCTTGCCCACCAGTTCGTACTGCACCGAAACCTGCATCAGCTCGGTCTGCAGGCGCAACATGTCGCTGATCGCCGGCTGCGCGCCCATGCCGTCCAGGCTGTGTGCGACGCCTCTCCACTTATCCGAAAATTCGGTCGCCACGCCCCTCAGGCCCGAAAGGATCTGGCCGCCCAACGTGGGCGCAGCATCCGGCGGCGTGGCGGCGAAGGCCGATTGCAGCGCCGCCGACACGCCGTTCAGCGAGGGCTCCTGGGGCGCATTCATCAGGGCGTTGAAACGCTCAGTCGCCAGGCCGGTCGGCTCGGCGCGAGCCACAGTGCCGGCTGTGGGCAGTGCCTGGGCACCCAGCGCAGCGGTCAGGGCAGCGATTTCCATGATCAGACTCCTTGATCAAACATCATCATTCGGCACTTCCGCCGCCAACCCCAGCATCTGCCGGGCGAGTGCTCCGCCTTCACCGGGCAGCGCGGAGGCATCGGCCAGCACCCGACGGCTTTCGGCGCCGAAGCCGGCCAACTGCCAGGCCAGGCCTCTCCAGGCATGGGCCACGGCCCGCTCCTGCGGATCGGCAAGATCCGCGGCTTCCAGCAGGCGGGCCGCTTCGGCGGCCCGACCGGCGTTCAGGCGCGCGACGGCCAGCCCCACCAGGGGATAGGCGCGATCCGGCCGGACACGGCGCAACGCATTGAAAATTGTATCCGCATGTCGCACATCCCCGCAGCCTGCAGCCAGCATACCGACTTCAGTCAGGAAACGGGCGTCATCGGCTCCAAGCACAAAAGCCGTCTCCGGAGAGACGGCTTGAGAGCCGGGCGCAGGCGCGCCGGAAGGCGGTGTTCGACCCGCCCTCATCAAGAGGCCCTTCGCCCTACCAAGTCGCGCAATACCTGGGCGCGCGGTCGAAGCGCATCGTATTCGCCGCCCGATTCCGCAATGCTGAGCAGCACCCGGTCCAGTTCCTCGACCGCTTCGGCCGTGCGGCCCAGCATCAGCAGGCACTCGGCAATCTGCAAGGCGGGCTCCGGACTGCCCGGAAAGAGTGTGATCAGCAGCGAATACATGCTGATGGCATCTTCGTAGCGCCCGCACTGCTCCAGGCACAAGGCCAGCCCGGCGACGTAATGCCGCCGTGTGGGGCCATAGGTGGCCAGGATCGAGAACACCGGCAGCGCCTGAGCATACTGCCCCTGGGTGACATGGGCGTAGGCCAGGGCGTAGATGACCTCGAGCTGCGCGTTGCTCATGCGTGAACTGGCCGGCAGCGCCTGCAGTCCGTCGTAAAGCTGGCGGCCGAACGGGCTGCGGGATGCGGTTGCTTGCTGGAACATGTGATTCTCCTGTGTACGACTGACCGGTCAGACCGTCGAGCGGCTGCCCATGTTCATGGCGATCTGGGTCATGTTGTCGGTCGCGCCGGCAATCATCTTGCTGACGAGTTGCGTGCTTTCCTCGATCTGCTGGATGATTTTCTTCATCTCCTCGCGTCCCTCTTCCATTTGCTTTTGCAGCTTGAGCATCATGGCCTCGAGATCCTTCTTGTCCGCGATCGCCTTCTGAGCCTCTTCTTCCGTCTGGGCCTTGGAGATGTTCAAGCCCCCCTGCGCGATCTGCGTCCCGCCGGATACGGCCGCATTCGTACCGGTCATGACCGTATTGAAGGTCTTGATGGAGGAGAGTAACACCTTGTTGCTGACCTGCGCCGCAGTCGATGCCACGGACGAACCGCCCGTCATCACCGCCATGGCGATACCCACTCCGATGGCGGCCGCGATCGTCAGCGCCATGCCGATGTAACCCGCAGTCTTTTCGTCCGCACCGGCCATCAGGGCGATGCTCTGCGCCATGTTGCCCAACAGCGAGGGCTCGAGGGCCAGCATGATGGGGCAGGCGATCGCCAGCGCGCCACCCACGATCTTGCAGATTTTTTCCGCCTGCTCGGGGTCCACGCCGCATACATCCGTCAGGAACTTGCCGACTGTGTGCTGGATCAAGCTGTTGAGGCTGATCTCGGGCCCGCCGCATTCCTGGGAAATGGCGTTGGCCAGCGTCATGGTGGCGCTGATGGCACCCACGATCGCCAGGGCGAGCAGCGGCGCGGCCGCACCGCCCGAGGCGACCGTCGCCGCCGCAGCCGCGACCACCGCCGCGATCGCGGCGACGAAGGCGAAGATCTTGCCAATCCAGCCGAAAATCTTGCCGAGCGCGCCCTTGGAGTCTGCCTCTTTGCACTTGTCGATCCATTCCTGGATCTTCTCGAGCTGGTGCTCGGTGTTCTTCTCGGCCTTGATGCGCGCGGACTCCAGGCCTTTCTGCGCGGTGGTGAGCTGTTCGTCCTGCGTCTTGCTGCGCAAGCTGCGCAGCAGATCGATCATGTCGCTGGCACTGAAGATCTCGGACGGCGTATCAATGCGCGGCGCGCCGTTCTTGTCGACCAACGGATTGCCGCTGCGGCCCGACGTGCCGGACTCGTCCTGCTGCTTGACGAGGCTCAGGATATCTTCGTAGAACTTTTCAATATCGACCTGCCCCGTCTTCCCGGTACCGGCCGTGCTGCCCGATTCATTGACCTGTCCGGGCGTCGTCCCCCCCACTGGCGGCGTATATCCCGGCCCGTTCGAAATCGTCGTAGTCATGTTCGCTCCTGGCTATCGTATACACGCGGGTCAGACGTTGCGCGCAATGCCGCGGTTTGTCTCGCTACGCGCCTGATCGATGGCGCCCAGCTTTTCGCGCACGTCGCGGATCACGTCCATCATCTGCTGCATCAGGTCGTTGGCCTGCTGCACGCTTTGCTCATGCACCCGGGCATCGGATTCAGCCTCGGACTTCTTGGCATCGTGCTCGGCGGCCGCTTGCTCCCTGCCGGCGCCGACCATGCTGCCGACGCTGGAGAAGATGCCGCCCGCGCTTTGCGCGGTGCTGCTCAGCCCGGTGCCCCAGTTGCCTTGCAACTTGCTGTCCCTGACAACCTGGAGATCGATCTTCTTGTTGGTCGCGGGATCGACACGAACGCCTTTGGCATTGGCCTCGCCGCCGCTCTTGATGCTCTTGGCGCTCAGGATGCCGCCGGCGACACTCATGCCGATCGATGTGACGCCGCCGGCAATCTGGAACGAGCCCTGGATGATGGCCTGCTGCAGGCGGTCTTCGGCCGCATTGCGGATTTCCTGGGCGGCGTTCTTCAGGCTGGCGACCTGCGCCTGCATTTCGGAATTGCGCACTTCGCGTGCCTGGTTGCGCATTTCTTGAGCGCACTTCTGGAACAGTGCCATCACTGAATAAATGTCGATGGCCACTGTTTCAGACCCGAGCTTGCCGAAGGGATCCCCCGTGCTCTTGCCGCTGGAGGGCTCCGGGAGCATGGACTTCAGCAGGGCATCGAGACGGCCCGCGTTGGCTTCGTTGACCTCCACCCCGATCAGTTTGAGCGCGGTGTCCAGCGTGATGCCTGTGGTCTCCACCATCTTCTTGGTGGCGGCATCAAGCGACTTCGGGTCGACGCCGGGGGGAATATAGCCCGGCGGGAAAGTGGACTGCAGGGAAATGGTCATAATGTGCTCCGGAATGCTGACTCGGTTTTCGTTCCACGCCGTCATCGGCGCCTACACTGATTATGTGGACATCAGGGGCAAAGTCGTTCCATGCCGAGCCTGTTATTTGGCCAACGCTTTGGCCCGGACGGCCTTGAGCAGCATCTCGGCCCGCGCCTTGATCGCGTCGTGCTCGCCCGGCTTGCATAAAGTGCCGATCGCCAGCTCCAGCGATTCGGCCGCTTCGTCCGGCTTGCCCAGGGCCAGCAGGCACTCGGCACAATGGTAGACCGGCACCGGGTCGTCCAGGCGCATCACCGTCACGATCATGTAGTGCTGCAGCGCTTCTTCATAGCGCTTGGTCATCTGCAGCGCAGAAGCCAAGGCCAACTGATAGCGCGAATCCATATGGTCATAGGAGACCAACTGGGCGAAAATCTTGAAGGCATCGTTGTACTTGCCCTGCGCATAGAGCGCATGGCCGTAGGCATACATGGCTTCGCATTCCCGGGACGACAGACCCATCGCCTGGGCCAGCGTGCCACCCGCCTTCCAGAGACCGAACAAGTTCTCGGCAATACTGGCGGCTTCCTGCTCGGTGATCTCGGGATCCGTTTGCGCATTCATGGGCATTCCTTTGTCGTGTACTTGCCGCCTCACCGCGGCGGATTGTCTTCAGATCATGTTGCGCATCTTGCGCATGCCGCCCGCGCTGGGTCCGGCATTGGCGAAGCTCAGGCGGGCCGCCTCTTCAGCCACCTCGCGCTCGATGTCTTCCATGTCCTTGCGGAACATGGCTTCGGCCTCGGCCTGCTCTTTCGGCCCCATGGACGCGTTGAGCTTGTCCGCATCCAGCCCGTGGGCGCGATAGATCTCGGGGGTATCCTCCAGGCTCTGCCGGACCTGCCGAATCAACGCGTCGGCTTCCTGGATGATTTCTTCGGGAGTCTTTTTGGCCATGATCAATTACCTCTCGTCAGATGTTGCGAATGATGTTGGAATTGGCGTCGGTGTGCTTTTTCTGCGTGTTGGTCAGGATCTCGACGGACTCGTTCTTTTTGTTGTTCAGGCTCTGCAGGCGCAGCATGTCCATCTGCTGGTTGTTGCTTTCGGCATCGATCAGGCCCTTGACCTTGGTGATCGCTGCATCGATCTGCCCCTTGGTGGTACTGCCGTTGCTGGTGTTGTTCTGGCCTTTCACCACGTGGCCGTGCCCGTCGTCCACGCTTTCCCCCGGCCCCGGGGTCACGCGACCGTTTCCGGTAAAGCCGATGTCGGAGATCCCGGCTTTCTTGATGGCGTCGTTCAGCGGAATCTCATACTGATCGACTTTGTCCCAGTTCCAGTCCTTGACCTTGCTGCCGGCATCGGTGCCGCTGATGGCGCCCTGGAATTTGGTCAGCGCGGACAGCACATCGTTCAGTTTGGCGATCTGGTCGTTGCGGGCCTGCACGGCCTTGACCTGATCCACCAACTGCTGGTCCAGCAGCTTGACGCGTTCGCCCTGAACCATCTGGATCAGCGTCTGGATGTCGCCGGAAGCGATCGCCTGGCTGATGTCGATGGGAAGAGAACTGCCTACGCCGGAAGTGCTCATGGTCTGCTCCTTGAAACCCGCCTGGACGGTCGAGTAAGTGATGACGCCGGCCCGCAGATGCGGGCCGGGATGTGCGTCAGATGTTGCGAATGATATTGGAGTTGGCGTCGGTGTGCTTTTTCTGCGTGTTGGTCAGGATCTCGATGGACTCGTTCTTTTTGTTGTTCAGGCTCTGCAGGCGCAGCATGTCCATCTGCTGGTTGTTGCTTTCGGCATCGATCAGGCCCTTGACCTTGGTGATGGCGGCCTCAATCTCGCCCCGGGTCGAATTGCCCGAAATGACGCTGCTACCCTTGATGGAATGGCCCTGGGCACCATCCTTCGGCATGCCAGGTCCCGGGGTGCACTGCCCGCCCACATTGGAGTTGCCGGTGAGATTGTCGATACCCAGCTCGCGGATCTGGTCGTTCAGCGGCAGTTCGATGTCCGTGACCGCAGTGGCATTCCAGTTGCCGTCGTTGATCTTCGTGGTCGCGTTGGTATCCTTGGCCCGGGCCAGCACGGAATTGAGCCCCGACAGCACATTGTTGAGCTTGGCGATCTGGTCGTTGCGGGCCTGCACGGCCTTGACCTGATCCACCAGTTGCGAATCCAACAGCCTGACGCGTTCGCCCTGGACCATCTGGATCAGAGTCTGGATATCGCCAGTGGCCAGCATGGCCTGGAAATTGATACCACCGGAGTTAGTGACGGGAGAGTTCATCGCTGGATCATCCTATTGTCGTTGGGACCGCATCTAACATGCAGCTACCCGATCAGTAACCGATCCCGTCCGGGAGTTCCTCTCAAGGGAATCTGGCCCGGCGAAACCGCCTTCGAGAGCATTAGTGTCATCCGTTTCCCGCCAGTTCCATTCCCTCCCCCATCCGGAGAAACTCCAGAGGCGCAAAGCCGTACGCATCGCACGGGTTTGCCCTGGGAACCTTTCGCGCGCGCCGGTTACTATTCGAGCACAGCATCCACGCGGAGTGCCGCTCATCATGAATCGCATCGACACCGGAGGACCAGCCACCGGGTTCAGCTCGTTTGGCCAGCAGGCCGGGCTCAATACCGGACAGTCCCGAACCGGCACCCTGCTGGGCGAACAGGCGGTGCTGCTGGACGGCGAGATCTCCTCGCTGGGGGACGCAGCCGAGGAAATCAGCCTGCACATGGCTGAAAAGACGGAAAGCAAGCACCACGCGCAGCGCAAGATCAAGTCCGAGCGCCCTGTGGAGTTGATGCGGCTCGAGGAAATCCTCGAGATGCTGCAGCAGACCCAGGATCCGAATGCCCAGGCCAAGCTCGAAGAGCTGACCGCCCGGCTGCTCTCGGGCCAGGGCTCGCCCAGGCAGCAGGCGGCCCAGGCCTTCGGCGATGTATCGCAGCAATACCTGGCCCTGCAGTATGCCCTGCGCAAGGGTGAACAAGAAGGCGCCGCGCCTGAATTGCTGGAGTCCCTGCGCGATGCGCTGGCCGATTTCGAAATCGAAACCGGCCCCCAGATCCGCGCAGGGATCAATACCCTGGGCACCGCCGGCGCATTCGCATCCAGCGCCCAAGGCGTCCGAAATTTCCAGGACACCTACCGCGACATCGTCCTGGGAGAGGACTCCCTGAGCCGGACGCTGGATCTGGCTCTGGAACGCTTTGGCGGCAAGGATGTGGGTCGCGGCCTGAAGCAACTGGTCCAGGCCCTGGGTCAGGATCTGGCGGCCGCCCGTCCTTCCGTCTCGCCCCAGCGGCTGCAGGCGCTCACCGGCGACCTGTACCACCTGCAGGTGGCTGTCACCGTGCTCGATGGCTGCGCCGGCCTGTCCAATGAACTCCGGACCAGGAACCAGGGCTCACCGGACGGGGAACGCCTGATGCGCGACCTGGTGGGATTGACCGGAGACAAATGGCTCACCGAGACACGCTTCACGACCCTGACGCAGCAGCACGGCGTCGCCTCGCCTGAAGGACGGGTGACGTTCCTGGCCGGCATCAAATCTCTGATGCACGCCCTCCCCATTCAAGTGTTCCCGGATGCCGAAACCCGGCAAGGCGCCTTGAACGCTATCCAGGGCGCCCTGGACATGGCCATCGACGAGGAGGATCTCTGATGAGCGATCCCGCAGCTATCCTGCAACAATTCGGTGAAGCGGCGGGCATCCCCGGCCTGCGCTTCGACACACGAGGCCAGGTCGTCTTCCGAACCGGGCCGGGCTGTTTGCTGGGGCTGGAGCAGGCCGACCGGGAAATCCTGATCTATGCGGCTTTGCCCGTCCGCTACGACAGCGGCGATTGGCTGCTGCGCGCCTGCAAGCGCGCGCATCACACCCGTCTGGGCGACTGGCCGGTGCAGTCGGCGCTGCGCGAATACGACGGCACCCCGCACCTGCTGGCCCTGGTGCGCCTGGATGCGCGGGAATTCACCGAACCGCTCCTGCGGCAGGCGCTCGAATATCTGACCCAATGGCTCGACGCAGTCGGCGCCGACACCTGAACCGGAGTCTCCCATGCCCGACATCAGCCTAAACCGGCTCATGAGCTTCGATCACGGCATCGACACCATCACCTATGCCCGCAAGGAAGAGCAAGCCGCCCAGGGGCTGCCCGACCGCCGCCACCTGATGCCGACGGACGATCCGGTCCGCACCCAGTTGACGCAACTGCTCGAAAAGCCCAATATCGGCCACTTCCTCGAAGAGGCTCTGCGCCCCGACATCGGCAATCGCGACCTGCTCATGCCTTCGGAATTCGCCGAGGCCCTGCGCGAAGCCCTGAAAGCCCTCGCCGGTCTGGCGGAACACGGCAACGGCGACAGCCGCGTGCTCAACCGTGCCGTGCGCCTGCTCAAGGAAGAAACCAACCTGCGCGATCTGGTGGCCATGTACCGCAGCGCTCTATATCAGGGATGAAGCCATGAGCAGCACACTGTCCGACCCGCATGCCGAAGCCGCCCATCCGCTGGGCGAGCGCGGCCCCGTGCTGCTGGACCTGCTGTCCTACATCTACCTGGAAAACGACCGTCCCGAGAAAGCCGCCGTGCTGCTGGCGGCCCTCGATGAACTGGGCCTGGCCAATGCGCGCCAGCGCATCTCCCTGGCGCTGGCGCAACTGCGCTCGGGCAAACCCGAGACCGCTCTCGGCACGCTGGACCGCGTGGCCCTGCAGGGCGGCCTGACCAGCGCCTTCCACCTGGTCCGCGCACAGACCCTGGTCGCGCTGGGGCGTGAAACCGAGGCCGAAGCCGCCATGCGGGCCTACATGGACCTGCGCGCGCAGCAGGCCACACACGACGATCCCCGCTGAGCCACCACTCCATGCAACAAGCACTCAATCGCGCCGTCACCCTCCTCACCAGCCGCAACGACATCGTTCTGGCGGTCCTGATCGTCTCGATCATCTTCATGATGATCCTGCCGCTGCCCACCTCGCTGGTGGACGTGCTGATCGGCACCAACATGACACTGTCCGCCATCCTGCTGATGGTGGCCATGTACCTGCCCTCGCCGCTGGCCTTCTCGTCTTTCCCCTCGGTGCTGCTGGTCACCACTCTGTTCCGTCTGGGCATTTCGATCGCCACCACACGGCTGATTCTGCTGCAGGGCGACGCTGGTCACATCATCGAAACTTTCGGCAATTTCGTGGTCGGCGGCAACCTGATCGTCGGTCTGGTGGTCTTCCTGATCCTGACCATCGTGCAGTTCGTGGTGATCACCAAAGGCGCCGAGCGCGTGGCCGAAGTCGCGGCCCGTTTTTCCCTGGACGCCATGCCGGGCAAGCAGATGTCCATCGATGCCGACCTGCGCGCCGGCACGATCGACATGGACGAAGCGCGCAAACGCCGCAGCGTGGTCGAAAAGGAAAGCCAGCTCTACGGCGCCATGGACGGCGCCATGAAGTTCGTCAAGGGCGATGCCATCGCGGGCCTCATCATCGTGGCGGTGAACTTGCTGGGCGGCATCCTGATCGGCACGATGCAGCGCGGGCTGACCGCCGGCGAAGCCGTGCAGGTATATTCCATCCTGACCATCGGCGACGGCCTGATCGCCCAGATCCCGGCGCTGTTCATCGCCATCTGCGCAGGCATCATCGTGACCCGCGTGCAGACCGGCGAGGGCGGCCCCTCCAACGTCGGCAAGGATATCGGCGCCCAGGTGCTGGCCCAGCCCCGCGCCCTGCTGATCGCAGCGGCGGTCGCCCTGGGCATGGGCCTGATCCCGGGCATGCCCACCCTCACCTTCCTCGCCCTGGCGACCGTCGTGGGCACGGTCGGTTTCGTGCTGCTGCGCGGCACGCGCAAGGTCGTCGACGAAAAGACCGGAGAAATCACCGAGATTTCCGCGCTGGCGGCCGATGGCCAGCCCG
This sequence comes from Castellaniella sp., assembly GCF_049650445.1. Taxonomy (GTDB): domain Bacteria; phylum Pseudomonadota; class Gammaproteobacteria; order Burkholderiales; family Burkholderiaceae_B; genus Castellaniella. The sequence continues at coordinate 65,485 of NZ_JBASAD010000032.1, forward strand.
CGCCCAAGCCCCGCGCCGAAGGCGGCGCCGAATTCGCGCCGACCCTGCCGCTGATGATGGACGTGGCGGCCGGCCTGCAGCAGCACTTCAACGCCGACGAGCTCAACGAAGAACTGATCAAGATCCGCCGCGCCCTGTATTTCGATCTGGGCGTCCCCTTCCCCGGCATCCAGTTGCGCTTCAACGACGCGCTGCCCGAAAACACCTACCTCATCCTGCTCTCCGAGGTCCCGGTGTCCCAGGGCCAGTTGCGGCCCGGGCATGTCCTGGTGCGCGACACCGAGCAGAATCTCCAGGCGCTGCAGGTGCCCTACGAGGCCGACAAGCCTTTCCTGCCGGGCATCCCCTCTCTCTGGACCGCGGTCTCGCACGTCCCCATGCTCGCGGCGGCCGGCATCCCCAGCCTGGACGCCCACCAGATCCTCACCTGGCACCTGGCCTTCGTCCTGAAGAAATACTCCTCGGATTTCATCGGCATCCAGGAAACCCGTTTCCTGCTGACCGCCATGGAAGAGCGCTTCCCCGATCTGGTCAAGGAAGCCCTGCGCGTGATGCCGGTGCAGAAGATCGCCGAGATCATGCAACGGCTGGTATCCGAGGACATTTCGGTGCGCAATCTGCGCGCCGTGCTCGAATCCCTGATCGAATGGGGCCAGAAGGAAAAGGATTCCGTCCTGCTGACCGAATACGTGCGCGTCTCGCTCAAGCGGCACATCAGCCACAAGTACTCCAGCGGCCAGAACATCCTGCCGGCCTACCTGCTGGCGCCCAACATCGAGGAAACCATCCGCGGCGCGATCCGGCAGACCTCGGCCGGCAGCTATCTCGCCCTGGATCCCAACACCACCAAGAAGCTGGTGGACAACATCAAGAACGCGGTAGGCGACATCTCGGCCAACACCCGCAAGCCGGTCATGCTCACCTCCATGGACATCCGCCGCTACCTGCGCAAAATGATCGAGCAGGACCTGTACGAACTACCCGTGCTGTCCTACCAGGAACTGACCCAGGAAATCAACGTGCAGCCCCTGGCCCGGGTGGACCTATGATCCCGACCCTGCCCCCCTACCCCGCGCGGCTCTCTGCACGGAGGGCCGGATGAGCGCGACGCTCGAATTGCGCGTGCTCTCGGGCCTGCACCGCGATGCACGCTGCCCCGCCGCGCACGGCCATCTCGTGGGCGCCGACACGGCGTGCGACATCGTGCTGGCCGACGTCGGCTTGCCGGCCCGCGCGGCGCGGCTGATTCTGAACGCGGGCGGCTGGAATCTTTCGCCCGGGGACAGCGAGCCCGACCCGGATGCCGCCGCCGCTGCCCCCTATAATCAGCCGCTTCCGCTCGGTCCCGTCTGGCTCACTGTGGCCCGCCCCGATGACCCCTGGGAGGCACCGCCCGATGCTCAAGCGTCCAATGCAGCGCCCGCCGGGGCCGACACCGCTGAATTGCCTGCGGAGGCTGCCGCGCCTGATCCGGAGTCCAATGCCGGATACGACAGTGAGGCAGTTCACGCCGTCCATGTGAGCGCTCGGTCGGCCGGCACCGCCGACTCTGCCGCACGGCCCGGCCGCAGACACGCCTGGCTCATGACGCTGAGCCTGGCCGCCGTCGGCCTGGCCATCGCAATCGCATTGATCCTGGCCTGGCTGCCGTCCTCCGTCCCGAAAGAGCCCATGCACACCGATCCGCGCATTGCAGCCGAACAGTCGATACCGACAATCCAGGCGGCCCTTGAGCACCTGGGTCTGGCCTCGCGCCTGCGTGTAGCCCTGGCTCCCAGCGGCACGACGGCGCAAGTCACGGGCTGGGTCCGCGACGCGGCTGAACGCGACGCGCTGGCCGCCGCGCTGGCGCAAATCTGGCCCATGCCGGCCATGCGCATCAGCATCGAGGCCGATGTGCTCAGGACCGCCCGGACAATCCTGAGCGGCTACGCCGTCAAATACGAACCCCGCTACGACGGCGAGGGCCGCCTGAGTATTCTGGGCATCGCCTCCGACGATGCGGTGCGCACAGAAGCGGTCGAAGCCGTGCGCGCGCAATTGCCGGGCATGACCATCATGGGCAACGCCATCCAGCTCGCCCCTGCCGTGGCCGATGCCCTGACCCGGGAACTCGCGGCGGCCGGCCTGAGCGGTGTCACCCTGACCTGGAAGCGCCACCGTTTGGACGTCGATGCCTCCAAGCTGGACGACGATCAGATGATCCGGTTCGAACACATCCTGTCCGACTTCAACCGCCGTTTCTTCGATGTTGCCGCGCCACCCGATACCGAACGCGCAGCCGCCGATACCGTCCCTTTTGGCATCCTCAGCGTGGTCAGCGGGAAAACACCCTTTATCGTGCTGGAAGATGGGAGTAAATTGCTCGTAGGCGGGACTTACCGGCGCTACCGCCTGACCGGCATCGAAGACAAGCGTCTGACCTTCGAGGGCCCCCGTCCTGCGATCGTGCTGCGTTGAATCCGGACAGCCCCATGACGACTACCCTGACCGATCTCGAAGCCCGACTGGCCGCCCCCGGCGGCGGCGCCCTGCGCGATGCGCTCTCCGCCCGGGCCGCCCGCATGGAAGCATCCCTGCGCCTGCAGATGGCCGACGGCCTTCCACGCAAAGATTTCCAAACCTGGCAGGCGATGGCCGCCGCTGCCGCCGCCGCACAGACAATCCTGGTCTCATGGCCCGCCAACGACACCCCTGCCGTGGCTTCCAAGACACCCTCTTTCCCGTGACAACCCTTATTATCCCAAGGAGCTCACCATGGCACTGAACAGTCTTTCCGACTCCGCCGGCCTGAACTACAACGCAATCAACAACACGATCTACAGCGCCATCCGCACTCAAGAAGCCAAGCTGCGCACAACGCTTTCCACCCTGGAGACAGACGCCGAAGGCAACATCTCGCAGGCCGACTTGCTCATGCTGCAGCAGCAGACCCAGCAGTGGACGATGATGATCGAGCTGCAAAGCACGCTCATCAAGCAAATCTCCGATTCGCTCAAGGGCATCATCCAGAAATCGTCCTGAATCCTCGGGCGCCTCCGGCGCTAGACGGATTGCAGAAAGACGGCGGGGTCGAGCGCGCCGGGCTGACCGGCGGGTCGCGACTGTGCGCGGGACCAGGACTCTGCCAGGTCCAACAAGGACTCCAGCGCGGGGCACAGCGTGGCGGCGGAGCACTCAGCCAGCTTCAGGGCCACCTGCATGTGCGGCCGGCCATCGGGCGCAATACACAGCACCGCGCCATGACCCGCTTGCATGAAATTGGCCCGGGCCATGCGGTCGGCTTGGCACGCATCAATGCCGTGGTCGGCAAGCCTGCACGACAGCAGCACCAGGCCGCGCGCACCCACATGCATGACCTGCACCACTTGCCGGCCGTCGAACACCAACTGGCAGATCCCTTCTTCTGAAGGGGTCAGGCCGGTGATGCCCAGCGCAAGGCCCAGATCAGAGATCACGCGAGCGTAAGGCGAATCGACGGACATGGATGGCCTGCCTGCGCAAGCAGGCATGAAAGTTCAAGGATTGTTAAAAATACGCCAGACCGGTGCGATTGAACAGGGGCAGAAACCAGGGGGCGCCTTGTGGCGCCCCCTGGTTTCTGTTGGCACTGACTGCAACTCAAGCCAAAGAACCGGGCGGCATCCTCGTCGAAACTGCAGAGGCCGCATCGGGCGCTGCGCCGGTGCGCAAGGGGCCGCCGTCGTTGGCATCCTCGATGCGCTCGCGCCAGTAGGCTGCCACGTTGGCGAACTGCTCGACCCAGGCCGAGATCGAATCCAGATCCAGGCCCGCCTGCACGCGCCGATCCGCCAGAAAGACACGCCCTGTGTCGAAATCGACGCTGAAGGTCGCCCCTCGCGTACCCTGCCAGAACAGGTTGGCCGACAGAAGCATGGCGTAGATGGCGTCACGGCGGTCGGGGTCGGCCTCGGGCAAGCGGGCGAACAGGATCGCGAGATCATCGTCCGCCTCGTACTGCAAGTGGATTTCGTGATCATCAATCATGAGGCCCACATAGCCGTCTTCGCCCGCCGCCATGTCGACCATGCCCAGCGATTGGCCCAGTTCGGCGATCAAGGCCTGGTATGAAGAGAGAGACATGCAGTGCTCCTGTGAATCGAGGAATATTGGATCGGTGAAACGGGATCAGGCCTTGGCAAACTTGCCCAGCCCGCAGAGAAATTGCCGAACTTCGGGATCGGGCAGCCGTTCTTTCAGGTGGCCGGCTTCCTTGCTGCCGCCCATGCCCGTGTTCCAGCGCTGGTTCTCAAGCTGGCCGGAACTGGAGCTGACTGTATAGTAGACGCCCTGATCGTCGCCCTGCAGGCGTTCGTCGGGATTCATCTCGCCGCCCATGTCGCGCAGGATCAGCTTGGCTTTGAGTTCGACATCGGTGACGCCGCCGCGGTCTTTGTCGCTCTTGCAGCCCTTGGACATCGTACCGGCCAGGTCGGTGGCCCCGACCAGGCCCAGGCCCTGTTCAGCCAGGCCCTGCAGCACCAGGATCTCGCGGCCCATCTTGGCCGTGTCGCCGTTGCCCGTACGGAAGGATTCCTCCGTGAACAGGGTGCGCACCAGATCGGTCTGACCACGCAATTGGGCCATGAGGCCCTCGGCCTTCGCCAACTGCCCGGGCAGCGTGCCTGGATCGTTGACCACAGCCTCCAGGCGATCATAAACCTCGCCGACGAAGCCTCCCGGCCGCACGCCCCGGGCGCCGAACCCGCCCTCGCCCAGATCGCCCACCAGCTTGATCATGTTGGCGGTGTTGTGCTCGTGGACATTGTTCCAGACGCGCATGAGCATTTCTCGCCCGCCAGTGGAAATGGCGTTGATGCCGAACGAGAACGTGATGGCGTCCACATCCACCGTTCGAGCCTCGCCCTGCCGTTCCGGATGACCCGGATCAAACACCCGCAAGGTCTGCCCCGGCCCCGAATTGGCCTCGAAGGCCCGGAACTGGTTCTGCGTATAGGTGCGTTCCTGGTAATCCTGGATACCCAGATTGTCGCGCAGCGAATCGGGCGAGATCAGGTTGACGCTGACATGCACCAGCCGGGGAGGCGGGGCATCCTGCGGCCGGTCCGGATCGGTCAGCACGCCGCGCAGGCGGTCGTTGCTGGTCAGGGCGACCTCGAGCACTTCGCGCGCGCCGCGTTCATTGGACGTCTGACGATCGTCGCCGTCCTCTACGCCCCACATGTCCAGCACGCCATGGCCCACCACCGTGGTCATCACCTGACCCTCGGGATCGCGCAGGCGGCTGACCTTGAGATTGCGGGCATGATCCTCGCTGTCCTTGACGCCTGCGGACACCCCGCCGATCCGGCCCTGACCCAGATCGACGCCCAATTCATGACCGATGAACTGGGCCGGCACGACCTCGCTTTTGTAGGTGCGCATCACACCATCGCGCATCACCGGCATGTCGCGCGCCACCGGCTGCCAGGTTTCCAGCCCCGCCAGGGCCTGGCGTTCGCTGCGCGCCAGGCTGGACTTGGAGAACAGCGCATCAAGGGTATTCCGGGGAATGCCGACGCCCTCGAGGCGGGCGCGCAAGTCCTGCATCGTGTCGCGCTTGCCCTGGACGACGGGGTGCGTGTCCTTGTTCGACTTGCTGGGCGCCTCGATGGTCTGCAGCGTATCGATATTCTCGCTGTCCCGATACTCCTGGCTGCGATCATTGCACACCAGCGCCCATTGGGCGCGAACCTGCGCCAGCTCGCCCATTTGATCGGGTGTGAGCGCCGGATCGCCTCCATGGGCATTCCGGTTCAATTGATCCAGCAAATGGTTGCCCGCCTGGGCCCAGATCAGGTTGGCGTGCTTGACGGAGCGGTCGGTCAGGGGATCGGTCAGGCGCATTTCATCGACATAGGCGCTCTTGGCATCCAGCAGCTCGGTCTGGCGGTCCATGTCGAGATACAGCGCCTGGCCGACGGACAGCTTTTCATTGCGGACCCGGATCTGGCCCTCGAGCGCGTCCTTGCGCGCCTGGAGTGTTTTCGCCTCGCCGGAACCCACGGGCGCAGCCTGAAGGTCGCGGTCGACCTCGTTCAGTTCTTCCGTCAACGCCTCCAGTTCGTTTTGAAGTGTCTGGATGCCGTTCCACAAACCGTCCCGGCAGACGTCCAGGTCGTCGCGCTGATGACCCAAAGCTTCGGACAGGCCCTGCAGGCTGTCCTGGTTCCAGGCCTGCCGTCCCAGCAGTTCCGTGGTCCGATCCAGATGCTCCAGGGCCTGCGCCACCTGCGGATCATGCCGCGGGCCACCGCCATACACCTGATGCAGGCCTTCGGTGAGGCGCGCGGGATTGAGCTCGATCCGCGACAGCGGGCTGTCCTTGGGCGCACCCTGGATCAGTTGCGTGAGCTCCGGGAAGCGCGCCCCGCACTGTTCAGCACGCAATTCACGCAATTCAGTCTCGGCCCGGGTCCGCAGGGACTGGACGTCCGTCTGGCTCAAGGGGGTGTTGCCATAACGGGAGTCGTTGCGCACGGCACGGATGACGACCGCCCGTTCATCGCGCAGTTCGGGGCCTTCCAGGCCACGCAGCGTCTGTCCCAGCAAGGATTCATTGTGCCGCACCACCTGCAGCCGGTATTCCTGGGCCTTGTTCAGGATCTTGCCGATCTGATGATTCGTCAGAGGACGATCATTGTTCGCCCAGTCGGGCGGCAGCCCGCAAGCCCGCAGTGCCCGCTGAGCGCCAGCCCGGCCCTCGGTCTTCTCAAGCAGTCCCTGGAAAGCCTGTTTGACCTGGATGCGCTCCTGAACCCGCGCCTGCTGCTCCTGAGGCGGGCGGAACCAGCCTTGAATGCGGCCGGCCAGACGCGACAGGCCGCTTTGGCGCACGCCCTCCTGCCCCTGGGGATTCTGGCGGATTTCTCGCTCGAAGACTCCGCTGCCCAGCTGTCTGAAATTCTCGAGGCCGAGTGCCATCGCGTTTCTCCGTCTATCGGTCAAGGTTCATTACATGGCGATGAGTAACCCGTTCCATATAACGAGTTCCATCAAGCGCAACGTTTAACCCCCGAGATCAACATGGCCATTGGCTTGCGCCCGGTCCGTGTGTATAGTTTCTGGTGACGGCGCTATTGCGCGCCGGCCGGCTACCGAACAACAGCCCCCGACGGCAATTTCCACAGGGCGGCATGCATGCGGCGGACGGTTCCACTCCCTCAGGCCTTCCAAGCCACCACCATGCACGTGACAACCCGTTTCTCCGTTCCTTTCCTGCTGGCCTCCTTGCTGGTCCTCGCGGGATGCCAGAATCTCCCCTCGGCATCCCGGACGGCGCAGTCCGACACGCAGCAAACCGCCGCCGGCTCGACCTCAGGCGCCACGCGCATCGTGCAGCCGGTCGCCATCTATCTCGCCCAATCGGCGCCTGGCGATCAACTGGTCGCCGTCCCGGTTCCGGACGGCACGGTCTATCTTCATGCCCGCCCCATTCTCGCCCGAGAAGACCTGACCGAAGCCGCTGCCCTGTCCGACCGCCAGGGCGGGCATTTCGTCGGGTTGCGCCTGACGCCTGCCGGCGCCGAACGGCTCGGCTCCGTCAGCCGCCAGAATATCGGCGGCTTGCTGGCCCTGGTCATCGGCCGCGAGCTGGTGGCTGCCCCCCGCATCTCCGGCACGCTGGATCGCGGTATTCTGGCCTTCGAGGTTCCCTCGGCCGAGGCGGCCGCCGACCTGGCCGCACGCATCCGGGGCGACGCGCCTCAGTAAGCCGTCGGTTCGCACCGGATCTCCCATGCCCCACAGCCACAACACGCTCGCCCTGCCCGCCGACCTGGGTGCGACCCCGCTCGCTCTACAGTGGATCGAGGGTCTCGCCGAACGCCTGGGCTGGCCTGCCCGTATCACGTTCAGGCTGTCGCTGTCGCTCGACGAAGCACTGACCAACGTCGTGTCCTATGCCTTCGACCCTCCCGGACCGGAGACGCCGGCCATCACCGTTTCCTGCCAGGCCGACGACACGCGCATCAAGATCGAACTGCGCGACAACGGGCGCCCCTACGACCCCACGGCAGGCGCTCCGCCGCCCCTGGCCGTCGACCTGGACGAAGCCCACGTCGGCGGGCACGGGGTGCGGTTGATGCGGTACTACCTGGACACGCTCGACTACCAGCGGCAGGACGGCTGGAACTGCCTGACCCTGATCATGAAAATCGCCTGAAGGGCCGGCCCCGGGCGGAAGCCCCGGGGCGACCTTCTTCACTCACCCCGATAGCGCAGGCACAGGCTGGTCACATCGTCGGTCGGATCGGTGCCGTTCTCGAATGCGCGCACATCGGCGATCACCGCGTCGATCAGGACGTCCAGCGCCACGTCCGGAGACTGCGCGCGCAACAGGCCGGCCAGGCGCTCCTCACCGAAAACCCGGCCCTCGGGATTGAAGGCCTCGGTGATGCCGTCCGTATACAGGTACAGGCGATCGCCCGGCTTCAGGTACATGGTCTTCTGGGTGTAGGGGATGTCTTCTGCGATGCCCACGGCGATGCCTTGTGTCGGCGGCACGACGGACAATTCTCCCTGAGCACCGATCAACCACGGCATATGATGGCCGGCATTGACGTAGTCCAGCCTGCCATCACGCAGGTCCAGCGTCGCGTAGAACAGGGTCACGAACAACATTTGCTCGTTTTCGGCGGCCAGCAGCGCGTTGACGCGCTGGACGCAGTCCGCCGGACGCCGGACGAAACGCGCCGTGGATTTCAGCAAGGTGCGCGAAATAGCCATGAACAGGGCGGCGGGAATACCCTTGCCCGAGACGTCGGCGATGACGAAGCCCAGATGATTCGCGTCGAGCATGTAGAAATCGTAGAAGTCTCCGCCCACGTCACGAGCGGGGATGATCCGGCAGTCGAGGTCCATGCGCGGATCGTCCGGCATGGTGCGCGGCAGGATGCTGAACTGCACGGCGCTGGCGATCTGCAGCTCCTGCTGCAGCCCGGCCAGCTTCGTCTTGGTGATCAGGGCATCGCGCAATTCGATCACCATGTCGGACAGCCGCTGGTGCTGCTCAACCAACCGGCAGCGAAGATCGCCCATGACCTCGGCCAGGCGCCGCAAGCCGTCGCCTTCCTCGGACGAATGGCCCAGCCGGCCAATCAGCGCCTGAACCTCCTGGCGGCTCACGGAGTCCATCGAGTCAGCCAGGGCCCGCAGTTCGCCAGCCATGACGGCCTCCTGGAGGCGGCGGATACGCGCCTGCTGCGCCTGATCGCGCGCCAATTGCAGCGTCTTGTGGCGGAAGGCGGCAATGCTGTACCCCAGGCGCTCGATCTCGTCCTGGCGGGCCGCCCCGGATCGCCCGTCCGCCTCCTCCGGCGAACCGCTGAGTTCACCCAGCGTCCGGAGGGAATCCTGCAGTGGCCGGAAGCTGCGCCAGATGATCCGGTGAATCAGCACCAGCCCCAGAATCGCCAGGCCAGCAGCCAGCAGAAGCGCCAGCGTGCCCAGCGTCATGCTGGGCTTCATCAGGGTCGTGACATCCTTAAGCGTCACGAGCAGGCCGCCCGCCCCCCCCGAGATACTGGTGACGGGTGTCGCCGTCAGCAGCAGGATCCTGCCCTGGTCCTCCAGGGTCCGGTATTGCACATCCTGCACCATCAGCGCCAAATTGAGGCGCGACCACTGGCTGAATCCGGTGCTGGCGACCAGGCGCCCCCGGGAATTCAGGAAGTGAACGCTATAGTTATCGTCGTCTCTGAGCGGGTCAATCCGCTGTGCGGCCCGTTCCAGGGTGCGACCGCCGATCAGCGCCCAAGTCCCGCCCCGGAAGTGAATGGGCTGAGCCGCCATCAGCATGGTCAGGTTGCCGTCCAGATCGCGCAGCCCCCTGACTTTTCCGCCGGCCAGTACGTTGTCCAGCGTCCCGGCGTCCAGCGGAGCGGCCTCGGAGGCGTCGCCCTGCAAGACATACACCCGGCGATTGGGATCGACGAGGGCCAGGTAGTCCAGCGAAGGCACCGGCTCACGCTGTGCCTTCGCTGGGTCACCCGCGACATCCAACTGGGGGGACAGAGCATGCAACCTGCCGGAGATGTCCCTCGTTTGGGACACCAGGAACTGTGTCCAAAGGGCGCTCTGGTCTTCCAGACCGAGATTGGCGGCCTGCTGGCGCAGCAAATGTTCCCGCAGCGCCTGCAGGCCCGATAGCGATCCAATCACCAAGGCGAAGCCCAAAGCTATAATGAGCGTCAGGCGCAGACGCAGCGACAGGCGCCGGGTGCGGTCCGGCGGAACGATCCGCACCTGCGGCGCAGAACCCGAGGACAGGATGCCCAGGGCTTCGAGCCGGGGGCGCGCCCGTCCGTCGAAATCGACGGCCAGCAGGGATTCGGCCTGATGCGCCAGATCGGCCCGCTGTCGCGCGACGCTGGCCGCCACCGCCTGCAGGCTGTCCCAGGCTTGGCCAAGAATGTCGCGAGTGTCGGGACGAGGCCCCGGAACCGACGCAATCAGATCAGCGGGCGCCCTCTCGAGCAAGGCCTGCAAGGCGCGCCGATGGCGCCGGAGACGGGCGCCGTGAAGTGCGGTGCATAAACCGCCCAGCAGCGCCAAGGGCAAGACCAGCCACCCCATCCCGGTCAGCAGGGCCGCATGGGAACCGCTCAGCACCGGGGGCGCCGCCTCGACTTTCAAGGTGCCGATCCGCTGTGTGCCCACGTTCAGTTCCGTGATCGCAGACGCCGCCGAACCCGCATCGGTGCGCCGAGCGATCCCCAGAATATTGCCACTGGCATCGGTCAGCTCGATGAGGGTGAGCTGAGGCTCATACTCCAGCGTGCCCTCCAGACTGCGGCTGATGGCCGGAATGGCATCGAGCGGAATGCCCAGCTGGGCCGCACGGACGAACTGCCGGCCCAGGGCACGTCCGACCGATGTGGCAAGATCACGGGACTGCTCCTGCACGGCGAATGCCACGGTTTCCTGAAGACGCCCGAGCAGAATGCCACTGACCAGGCCGGCCACGGCCAGGACGATCAGGAAGCCTCCGGCGGCATCACGCAACCAGACGCGGACACCACGGTCACTCAGCATGGTCCAGCTCCTTCAACTGCTGCAACTTCCGGTCCAGGGTCTGCAAGGTGGCTCGATGGCGCTCGCTGGCCCGTCGGGCGGCGGAGACCAGGGGATCCCGATCCCCGCCGGGAGACACTTCATCCCGCAGGATTGCGCCAACCTGCAGAAACGGCCGCAAGCGGCGGCGCGCCAGCCAGGCCGCCCCCAGGCTCGACACCAGCACGGCCAGCGCCGTCAGCGCCAGCGTAGGCAAGCCCCGAGCAAGCCAGGCCTGCAGGCTGTAGGCCTGCTTCGCATGCGACGCCACCAGAACCAGACCGCCCACCTCCTGCCCCAGCTCATCTCGCAGATCGACGCCGCAGCTGCGCGCATGCGAATCGTCGACGCACCAGACGCCCCGGGCGCCGGCCCCCTGCTTCCAGGCCTCCGGCATGGCGCCGCCCAGCTTCCCCTGGTCCGTGCTGTAGAGCACCTGGCCGGACTTGCCATAGATGCTGATGTCCCGGATGTCCGGCAAGCCGGATTTCCCGCGTTCGATCAGCCGCTGCAGACCGGAGCTCTGTTCCAGAGTCAGGCCCAGGATCAGGCTGGCCTCGATGGTGCTGCGCAGGCTTCCGAGCACGTATTGTTCATGGGCCTGTCGAGTCTGGTCGATGGCCTGCTGCTCGATGCGCACGGTCAGAAGCGTGGCGCCGAATACGGCGGCCAGAGCGCAGCAGGCCAAGGCAAGAATCAGAAGCAACGGGGTTTTCATGGCAGGCTTTCCGACAGGCGGGATACAAGGGACGGGTCAGGGTGAGCAGCATGATAGCGCCTGCCGCATCCGGCGGCGGTCGCGATCAGCAAAGCGTTGGCGGGCAGGCCGGCCAGCGCCGCCAGGGTTTCGAGCCGCTGGTGCTCGCCGAACATTTCGGCCCATTGTCCCGGGACGGCCAGGCGGGCCGGCAGCCCGGTCACGTCCACACTGGTCAAGCCCATGGAGATGCCTCCCACGATAGGCGCGCGATGCGGGCCGAAATACGCTGCGCCCCGATTCATCAAGGCATAGGGCAGGCCATGAGCGTAGCCGATGCCCAGGGTCGCGATGCGCATGGGGCCCGGGCAGCGGAATTGCTGGTCGTAGCCTATGCCGGCCCCGGCAGGCAGGTCGGCGACCTGCAGGACCGGCGCGCGCAAGCGAGCCACAGGCAGCAGGGGCAGGGCCTGCGAGGGTGTAGTGTTCACGCCGTACAGGGCGCTGCCTACGCGGGCCATGTCGAGATGATGCCCGGGGCATTCGAAGATGCTCGCCGAGATCGCCAGGCTGCGGGCGGCCCGGGGCAGCGGCGCGATCAAGTCCAGGAAGCGGTCGCGCAGGCTCTGCCGCTCCGGGCCCTCGGGCGAGCTGAAGCTGGCCGGCTGGGTAATCCAGGCACGCACCCGCAGCGGCGCCAACCCTTGCGCCGCCAGACGCGCAATCGCCTCGGGCCTCAGGCCCAGGCGTCCCAGGCCGGTGTCCAGCGCAATGGCGACCGTCAAAGCGCCTGCGCGGCGCGCTTGCGCGATCTCGTCCAGATCGTTGAGGACGGGGATCAGGCGCTGGGCCCGACAGTCTCTCGCCGACGCGCCGCGCAGGCCGTTCAGGACGAAGATTTCGGCGGCCGGCGCCAGCGCACGCACGCGGCAGGCCTCATCGTAGCCCAGGACCCAGTATTGCCGGCAGCCCCGGGACGACAGCATCGCGACAACCGGCTCCAGCCCCAGTCCGTAAGCATTGCACTTGACGACGGCGCCCAGATCGTCGCCGGTGTAGCGGTCGCGGACGGTCTGCCAATTGCTCGCCAGGCGGTCCAGGTCGATCTCCATCAAGGGGGAATCGGCATACACGGCAACGGTCATGACCCGGCAGCCTCCGGAGGCACGAGGACGCAGCCGGCCTGCGTCAGGAGCCGCCCGCGCCACCCCTGGGACAGCAGCCGGTCTTGTTCGTCCAGAGGCAGTTCATCCAGCGGGCGGGCGGCGGCCGCATCCCCCTGCGCAGCGGATGCGGCCGCCATCCCGGCGCGACGGGCCATCAGATAGCGCAGCGAACCCTGATAAACCCGGCGCAGGCACCGGATTTCGAAGCCTTCATACAGCAGGCTGCGCCAGCTCGCCGGATTCAACGGCGCCGCCGTGGCGTAGAGATAGGCGTCGGGATCGGCCAGTTCGATGCGGCGGCGGATCAGCGCGCACTGCAGGCGCAGGCCCCGGTAGGCTTCGGCGACCGAGGATCCCGCCAGCTTCTGGATGCGTGCATCCTCGGGCCAGCCCAGCCAGAGATCCGGCCGGGTGCCTGGATCGGGGCCATCCTGCAACACACCGTAGGCCACCAGATCGCCGGCCGGATCGCAGACGCCGATGATGCTCCCTCCCCCCTCCAGAAGCGCGGCGAAGAATTCGGCGCGTTCGGGCCGGACCTGGTCGGGGCTCATGCCCAGGATCGCCTGCGCATGCAGGGCGACGATCCGGCCAAGGTCCTTTGGACCAAGAAGTATCCAGTGCAATTCGGATAACGCGCAGCGGGTCATCCGATATGCTCCGTCCACTCCGAGGCCCGGGTGATCACGTCGGCATAGTTCAGCATTTCAATGGGCGGATAGAAGCCGCCCAGCGCCTTGGCCGTATGCAGGTTGATCAGCAAAGCGAAGCGCTTCAGGGTTTCAATGGGAATTTGGGCGGCGGGAACGCCTTGATAAAGAATGGCTTCGGCTTGCACGGCGGCCAGCCGTCCGACGGAACGATAGCGGCTGACCAGACCGGTCAGCGCCGAAAATTTCTGGACGGCGAGTTCGGTCACGCCGAAGGTCGGGAGCTGCTGCTCGATGCTGGCAGGGATCACCCGGTCGTAGACCGTGCCCAGGAAGGTATCGGGCACCAGATAGAACCATTCGGCGCCTTCTTCCCGCAATTCGGCGATCAGCCGCTCGACGCCCTCTGCGGTGGGACGACCGGCGTCATCCAGCACGAAATGACGATGAATGGCCGTGCGATGGGTGGCGGCGCACAAGGCATCCATCTCGGCGGCAATCGCACGGGAATTGGGCTCGGTGGTGGAATACAGCAAGCCGACCCGGTCGAACCCCCGGTAGGCTGCCATGGCCTTGACCTGGGTTTCGGTGGGCACCACGTGCACGGCTCCGGTCACATTGCGGCCTTGCTGCGTGAGCGCCGGCACGATGCCGGCAGCCACCGGTGCGCTCACCAGGGCGAATACGACCGGGATGCCGCCTATATGGCCGGACGGATCGGGGTCGCGCCACGTGCCCGCCACGCCCAGGGTCACAGGCGTGCCCCAGGTGTAGATCAGGTCGGGCGCCAGGCCGGGAATCTCGTCCAGGATGGCAGGCAGCCGGCGGATGTCCTGTCCGACATCCCGGTGGACGATTTCCGGATTCTTGCCTTGCGCTTGCAGGTATTCCAGGAAGCCGTCCTCGACTTCCGTGCGTCCCCGGTAGGTGATCATCAAGATGCGGCGCCGAGCCGCTGCACGCGCCACCAGGGGCGCGGCCCCTCCCAGGACCCCGGAGGACAGGGCGGCTCGCAACAGGCGACGGCGGAAAGGAGAAGCAGGAGCGGGAGTTTTCATAAGAGACGGCCCGAGGGATTGGAAGTGGAACGCCATTGACCATAACCGTAGAGCAGGGCGCCGCCGGTGGTCAATAGACCGAACAGGGCCAGCGTGGACGCCGGGCCGAGCAGGCCCAGCGCCGCGCCTGCCAGGGCCGGGCCGGCAGCGGATCCGCCACGCTCGACCAGGCGAAACAGCCCCAGGACCTGGGCCGAATGGCGGCCCTGTCCGTAGTGGGCGTAGGTGGCCATCATGGACGACTGGGGCGTGATCGACAAAGCCTGGCCCAGCCCCAGGAGAAACAGGAAGGCCATGATCGTTCCCAGGCCGGGCCAGAGCACGGCCGGAACCACCCCCAGGCCGGCAATGAGCCCGCCCAGAATGATCTTGCGGGGCCGGACATCGCGCCCGGGCGATTCGCCCCAGCGGGCGAAAAGTGGAACGCACAGGACCATCATCAACGGGTAGATCATCTGGACCCGACCGATGCTGGACAGTGAATAGCCCTCGTCGGCCAGGATCAGCGGAACCAGGAAAAAACACAGGGCCGCGAGCATCAGTTTGGCTGGCACCGCGCATCCCAGCAGCAGGGCGCGCAAGCCAGGGATGCGCCAGGTATCCCGAAGCGCGCCTGGTGCCAGCCGGGCGGTAAGCGGCCGCCCGGCTGGCCGGGTTGCTGGCATCATGGTCCGCGCCAGGCACAGCGCAACCAGACACAGGCCGGCGCCAGCCAGGAACGCCGTGCCGGTGCCGAAATGCTCGGCCAGGAAGCCGCCGATAGGCGGCGCGCACAGGGCGGCGGCCAGAATGGCGCGGATGAAGATGGCGAGCCCCGCCGTGCGGGCGCCGGGATCGGCCTGATCGACGATGTGCCCCTGCGCCGAGGTGAAGACCAGAGTGAAGCCCAGGGCGCTGAACGCCCGGGCCAGAAGCAGGCCCGAATAGGAATCGGCGAAAGCGCACAGGCCGTAGCCGAGACCCGCCATGCCGGCGCCCAGCATCAGCCCGCGTCGACGGCCCAGCGATTCGGACCAGAGGGCCATGGGGATCTGACCCAGCGCGACGATCGCCATGAAAACGACGATGGGCAGACTGACGAGCAGCGGCACGTGGGCGGCGCCGACCGGCAGCAGCCGCTCGGTCAGGCTGGGCAGGAAGGGGCGATTCAGTTCCTCGGCCATCATGAAAACGAATAAGACGCCACGGACCTGCTCTGCCGGCAACGCAGCGCTGGCGCGCGCATCGGCCGCACCGGACGGCCGCCGGAAAGCGCTCGTTTGTGTCAGCAGCGACAGCAGCTCGAAACCGATCAGCAAGGCGACCAGGCCCAGGAAGGCCGTGTCCAGCAGCAGGCCGTGGATCTGGTTGGCGGCATGGCGGTTGTCGGGCACCACTTCCAGAGCGGCCACTGCGGCCCCCCGTGCAGGAATCGGCAACAACAGGCGCCCCGCCGGAGCGGCTGCATCGTCGAAGCCGTCGGGCGGGGCCGCCTGCAGTTCGATCCGTTCCAACTCGGGGTAATGCCGCCGCAGGGACTCGAAATACTCGGGCACGCCCTGCAATTGATCCAACGGGATCCCCAAGACCAACGCCTTGTCGATCAAAGAGCGAGCACCGTTGCCGATCGACTCGACTTTGGTCTCGATCAAGGGGTTCAGAGTGCGGTCGATGATGCGCAAAGCCTGATGGTCGATCAGGAACAGCCCCCCTCCCAGGATGAGGGCCAGCGCCAAAGGCAGACGCAGCCGGCTTCGCCCGACGCGGCCGGCGCGCAACGCCAACGCAGCCAGAAAACCCAGCAAAGTAGCGCCTGCCACGACAGGCAGGGCGTGCCCGCGCATGTCCTGGCGGATCGCTGCGGAGGGAACCTCCAGAGCACGGAGATCGTAGCGCAGCAGAATCCGCCCGGCGGGCAGCCCAAGATCGTCGAGCAGCGTCTGCCCCAGAGTGCCGGGCGGCGCGGTCTCAGGCACGGCGCCATCGCTGTAGAGCCGCCGCCCCCGGGCATCCTGGACGGCCATGCCGAGGATGTCGGCATCGAGGGCGCGTTCGCGCTGCAGGGCAGCTCCCAAGGTGCCTTCCTGGCTGTCGAGACTCACCCCCAGCGAGACGGCATGCATGGCGCCTTCGGCGGTACGGTCCAGCGCGATGGCGAAGCGGGATTCGAGGATGCCGCGATAGGCCTTGAGCAGTGAGCCTTCCGTCATCCAGGCGCCTGCAGCCAGGCAAGCTGCAATCAACAAGCTGAACAGGAATGCCGGAATCAGCGGGAATCGCATGAAAAAATTCGGGCCCTTGTGAACTCCCGCCCGCGGCGGGAAGCATGATTGGTGCTGAGTCACGAAATCGCTCGGAAAGTTCCAGCTTCCGCGTGTTCAGCGTCCTGCCCGCACGACCCCCACGCTGGCGGCCACCACCAGACTGGTGCCCAGCATCTGGCCCATCCCCATGCCCTGGCCCAGGAAGAGCCAGCCCGTTGCCGCGCCGACGGCCGGTTCCACGCTCATCAACACGCCGAACATGGCGGCCGGCATGCGCCGCAGAGCCGTGATCTCCAGGATGTAGGGCACCAACGGCACCAGCACCGCCAGGCCCGCCGTGAAAAGCAGTTGCTCCCATGGAAAGCGGACGGAGCCGGTCTCTGCCACGGCAAAAGGCAGAGACAGCAGCGCGGCCGCCGCCAAAGAGACGGCCAGCCCCTGCAAGCCTGGAAACACCGGGCCGATCCGCTTCATCATGACGATGTAGACCCCCCAGCCGACCGCCGCCAGCAAGGCGAAAGCGATGCCTACCGGATCAGTGCCGCCGGGCAGATGCGTGTCGCCCTGCACCAGCAACCCGATCCCGATCGCCGCCAGCAGCGGCCAGGCCAGAGCGCGCCAGCCGCGCGCCCCCAGAGCGGCCACCGCCAAGGGGCCGCAGAACTCCAATGCAACGGTCAGATGCTGGGGCAGACGCTCGATCGCCAGAAAGAAGGCCAGGGACATGACGGCCATGGCGGCCCCCAGAATCAAGGCCGCCCGCCACTGGGCGGCACCGTAGCGATGCAAGGGCGGGCGCACGAACAGCAACAGGGCCAGCGCAGCCCAGCACAGGCGCAGACTGGACGTGCTGAGCGCACCGTAATCGTGGATCACCGGCACGGACAGCGACACGCCGGTCTGAACACTGATCATGGCTGCCACGGCCAGGCAGACCGCCAGGCCGGTCCCCGAGCCGTGCTGGCCGGCCGCCGGACGGCGAGCGGCCCCGGCAGGGTGTTGGGATGCGGGAGAAAATGGCTTATCGTAGGACACAGCGAAGTTGGATTCCATGACCGGAATGCTTGCGATTCACAACTATACAGGACACTCATGACGCCACCGACCGCCGCGCCGGACACCACCGCCCTGCGCGCCCTCATTCAAGACCACTTCAACCGCTCGGACCTGATGCAGCAAACCCACATGAATCTGCCGGAACCCGCATGACCCGTCCTTCGATCCCGTTTTCGGTCCTGGACCTGGCCCCCATCGCCGAAGGCGGCAACGCCGCCGAAGCTTTCGCACACACCGCAGACCTGGCCCGCCA
>NZ_JBASAD010000033.1:0-148713 GCF_049650445.1 Castellaniella sp.
GCCTGCGCCTGCGCCCTCAGCCCCGGCGCCGACGCCTGCGCAGTTTTCCGGCGCAGCCGACGGCGAATACGACGTCCTGGTGCTGGGCGCGGGCCCCGGCGGCTATTCGGCCGCCTTCCGTGCCGCAGACCTGGGCCTGAAGGTCGTCCTGGTCGAGCGCTACGCTACCCTGGGCGGCGTCTGCCTGAACGTCGGCTGCATCCCGTCCAAGGCGCTGCTGCACACCGTCGGCGTACTGGAGGAAGCCAAGACCCTGGCGGCACACGGCATCGCCTTCGGTGAGCCGACGATCGACCTGGACAAGCTGCGCGGCTACAAGGACTCGGTGGTGGGCAAGCTCACCGGCGGTCTGGCCGGCATGGCCAAGGCCCGCAAGGTCGCGGTCATCCAGGGCGTGGGCACCTTCGCCGACCCGCATCACCTGACGGTGGACAAGGCGGATGGCAGCCAGGCCACGGTCAAGTTCGCTTCGGCCATCATCGCCGCCGGCAGCCAGTCGGTGAAGCTGCCGTTCCTGCCGGACGACCCGCGTATCGTCGATTCGACCGGTGCGCTGGCCCTGAAGTCGGTGCCCAGGCGCATGCTGATCGTCGGCGGCGGCATCATCGGTCTGGAAATGGGCACGGTCTACTCCGCGCTGGGCGCTCGCCTGGACGTGGTGGAAATGCTGCCCACGCTGATGACCGGTGCGGACCGCGACCTGGTCAAGGTCTGGGACAAGATGAACGCCAGGCGTTTCGACCACGTCATGCTCAACACCAAGACGGTGGGGGCGCAGGCCGGGGAAGACGGCATCTGGGTCACCTTCGAGGGCGAGGCTGCCCCCAAGGAACCCCAGTGCTACGACCTGGTGCTGCAGGCCGTCGGCCGTTCGCCCAATGGCAAGAAGATCGGTGCGGAAAACGCCGGGGTTGCAGTGTCCGACCGTGGCTTCATCACCGTGGACAAGCAGATGCGCACCAACGTGCCGCACATCTACGCCATCGGCGACATCGTGGGCCAGCCCATGCTGGCGCACAAGGCCGTCCACGAGGCGCACGTGGCCGCCGAAGTCATCGCCGGCCACAAGGCGTTCTTCGACGCCCGCGTGATTCCCTCGGTGGCCTACACGGACCCCGAGGTGGCCTGGGTCGGTCTGACCGAAGAAACCGCCAAGAAAGACGGCATCGCCGTCAAGAAAGGCCTGTTTCCCTGGCAGGCATCGGGCCGCGCCATCGCCAACGGCCGCGACGAGGGCTTCACCAAGCTGCTGTTCGACGCGGAAACCGGCCGCATCCTGGGGGGCGGCATCGTCGGCACCCACGCAGGCGATCTGATCAGCGAGGTCGCTCTGGCCATCGAGATGGGCGCGGATTCCGTGGACATCGGCAAGACCATCCATCCGCACCCGACGCTGGGCGAATCCGTGGGCATGGCCGCCGAAGTGGCTGACGGGCATTGCACGGACGTGCCGCCGGCGCGAAAGAGGTAGCCCCCACGCTGCGCAGCCTGCGGCCGCTTGCTGCCCCTGGAGGGGGCCCTCCGGCCTTGGGGCGGTCCGGCGGCCGGAGCCCACTTCAACCCGCAGACTGCGCAGGTAGTAGGGATGTCCGGTGTGTCTTGAAACGGCAGGTGCTACTATCGGCACCTGCCGTTTTCATTGCTGAAGTCCGCTCATGTCCATTTCTGCTCCCGCCCCGGGCGCCGCGCTCGCCGACTGGCTGGCGTATCTCGAAACCCTGCACCCAAAAGCCATCGACCTGGGCCTGGATCGCATCCGTACCGTGGCCGATCACCTGGCCCTGTCCCTGGACTGCGTCAAGATCACCGTGGCCGGCACCAATGGCAAGGGCTCCACCTGCGCCATGCTGGAATCCATACTGCTGAACGCGGGCTACAAGGTCGGCAAATACACCTCGCCTCATCTGCTGCGCTTCAATGAACGCATCTGTGTGAATGGGCAAGAGGCCAGCGACGCGGACATCGTGGCGCAGCTCGAGCGCATCGAGGCCGTGCGCGGCAGCGTCACGCTGACGTATTTCGAGATGACCACGCTGGCGGCGCTGCTGCTGTTCCAGGCCGCTCGTCTGGACGTCGTGGTGCTGGAAGTCGGCCTGGGCGGCCGGCTGGACGCGGTCAACCTGATCGACGCCGATTGCGCCATCCTGACCAGCGTGGACCTGGACCATACGCAGTATCTGGGCAATACCCGCGAGGCAATCGGCTTGGAAAAGGCCCACGTCTTCCGGCCCGGACGGCCCGCCATCTGCGCGGATCCGATGCCGCCGCACACCGTGATCGACCATGCCGAAGCGATCGGTGCGGATCTCTGGCGTGTCGGGGTCGATTTCAACTATTCCGGCGATCGTCAGCAATGGGCCTATGGCGGGCGTTCACAGCGCCGCTCGGCACTGGGTTATCCCGCCCTGCGCGGCGCCAACCAGTTGCTGAATGCCTCGGCCGCGCTGGCGGCCCTGGAGGCCCTGCGCGACCGTCTGGTGGTGACGCAGCAGGACGTGCGCCAGGGCCTGCTGCACGTCAGTCTGCCGGGCCGCATGCAGATCCTGCCAGGCCTGCCCGCCACCATCCTGGATGTGGGCCACAATCCGCACGCCGCTTCGACGCTGGGCCAGAATCTGGACAGCATGGGCCATTACCCGCATACCTATGCGGTGGTCGGCATGCTGCATGACAAGGACATCGAGGCCACGCTGTCGCGCCTGGTGCGGCGGGTGGACCGCTGGCTGTGCGCCACGCTGGGCGGGCCGCGCGGCACCACCGCGCAGGAACTGGCCGACACTGTGCGCCGCATCAGCGGCGAGCAGGCGCCCGTGGACCCGTTCATCACCCAGACTCATGAGCTTGCCCGGCCCGCGGGCGGGCACAAGCCTGGTGTCCGGGCCGAGCCCCGGCCTGCCGTAGCCGTCCGGGACGTTCAGGTTTCAACTTATGACAGTCCGGAACAAGCCTTTGCCGAGGCCCGAAAGCAGGCGACCGACAATGATAGAATCCTCGTGTTCGGATCGTTTGCCACGGTCGGCCCTGTGCTAGACGTCCTGCGCCACGAAGGCCGGGATGTCCTGTCCTGATCGGGCCAGAGGCCGATCCGCCACTTTTGATGGGTTGGCTGCACGATGTTTTTTCGCAAAGGAACCGAAACGGGACAACGCGCACCGGCACGATCCGCCGGGACCGAGGCCCAGCTTCGTGAACTGCGCGTCAAAGCCCGCCGCCGTCTGATCGGCGCCCTGGCGCTGGTGCTGGCGGCCTTCATCGTCGTGCCCTGGCTGTTCGACGAACCCGTGCCCGACGACGCCCACGCGCCGATCGTGGTGCCCGCGCCAGTGGCCGGCCTGCCGCTGGCGACCGAACCGACTCCCTCGCCGGATTCCACCCCCTCCGAAGTCACCCGCAATCCCGGCCCGCTCGCCGCCGCATCCGGTGACGGCGACGAAGAACAGGCCGATCCCACTCAATCGTCCGAACTGCCCCGGCTCGTGCCGCCAGCGATCGCCGTTGCGCCCGAACCCGCCCAGGCTCAGCCCGAACCGACCAGCGAAAAGCCCGCCGCTGAACCCGCCAAGCCCAAACCCGCTGAGCGTGCCGGTACGGAAAAACCGGCCGCCGGCCGTGCGCCGGCCGATCGCACAGACGATGGCTCCGTTGCCCTGGCTTTGCTGTCCGGCAAGACCCCGCCTGCGGCCCGCGCCGATTCCAAGCCCGCTGCCGGGGGCCGCTATTATCTCCAGGTGGCTGCGTACACGACCGAACAGGATGCGAACGCGCGGCGCGACAGCCTGCGCCAGGCCGGTGTCTCCGACGCCTACGTCGAACGCGGCCAGTCCAACGGTCGCACCGTCTACCGGCTGCGGGTGGGACCCTTCGGCTCCCACGAGGCCGCCCAGGCGGCTCAGGCCCGGCTGCGGGCGCTGGGCTACCAGAACGGCCTGATCTCCGGCAAGTGATGGCCGGGCCATGATTTCCTGCCCCTGACCTCCGGCACGTGACCAGCTTCGACTATTTCGTTCTGGCCGTCGTGGCCGTCTCGGCCCTGATCGGTCTGCTGCGTGGCTTCCTGCGCGAGGTCCTGTCGCTGGTCGCCTACATCGTTGCTTTCGTGGCCGCCATCTGGTGGGGGCCGATGGCGTCGGATTGGCTGCTGGGCCTGATCGACAACGGCCTGCTGCGGACGCTGGCCGCCTACGGGGTGGTCTTCATCCTGGCCCTGCTGCTGGTCGGCCTGCTGAACATGGCGCTGGGCGCCTTGGTGGAGCGCACCGGCCTGACGCCGGCCGATCACGGTCTGGGTGCGGTGTTCGGCGCAGTGCGGGGCATCGTGCTGGTCCTGGCCCTGGTGGGCCTGGCAGGCTATACCCAGCTTCCTCAAGAACCCTGGTGGCGGGACGCGCGCACCTCCGAGGCCGTCGTCCGGGGCTTTCAACACGTCAAATCGCTGCTGCCGACCCAGGTGGCGGAACTGCTTCCCTATTAGCCGGAATTCATTCTTATGTGCGGAATCGTGGGTGTGGTGGGGCGCGGCCCCGTCAATCAACTGATCTATGACAGCCTGCTGCTGCTGCAGCACCGGGGCCAGGACGCGGCAGGCATCGCCACCGCGCACGATCAGTTCTTCAATATGCACAAGGCCCATGGTCTGGTGCGCGACGTGTTTCGCACGCGCAACATGCGGGCCTTGCCCGGCAACAGCGGTGTGGGGCAGGTGCGCTATCCCACGGCGGGCTCCAGCGCCAGCGTGGACGAGGCCCAGCCCTTCTACGTCAATGCGCCGTTTGGCATCACCTTCGTGCACAACGGCAATTTGACCAACTGGCGCGAATTGCGCGAGTCTCTGTTCAAGCACGACCGGCGCCACATCAACACCAACTCCGACTCCGAAGTCCTGCTCAACGTCTTCGCCCACGAACTGCAGCAGGCGTCCAACGGGGTCACCCTGGACGCGAACGCGGTGTTTCAGGCGGTGCGCGCGGTACACCGGCGCGCCAAGGGCGCCTATGCCGTGATTGCCAACATCAGCAGCTTTGGCCTGGTGGCGTTCCGTGACCCGCACGGCATCCGGCCGCTGTGCCTGGGCCGCAACGACACCGCATCCGGCACCGAGTGGATGCTGGCCTCCGAATCCGTGGCGCTGACCGGCAGCGGTTTTTCTCTGGTACGCGACATCGCGCCCGGCGAGGCCGTCGTCATCACCGAGGATGGCGAGTTCAGCGCCGAGGCCTGTGCCGAACCCGGCCTGGAGCAGACGCCCTGCGTCTTCGAATACGTCTATTTCGCCCGGCCTGATTCAGTCATGGACGGGATCTCGATCTATGACGCGCGCCTGCACATGGGTGAATACCTGGCGGACAAGGTCGCCAAGACCTTGCGGCTGGGCGATCTGGACGTGGTCATGCCGATTCCGGATTCCTCACGACCCTCGGCCATGCAACTGGCCGCGCGCCTGGGGCTGAACTACCGCGAGGGCTTCATCAAGAACCGCTACGTGGGCCGCACCTTCATCATGCCCGGTCAGGCCGTGCGCAAGAAATCCGTGCGCCAGAAGCTCAGCGCCATCGACATGGAATTCCGTGGCAAGAACGTGCTGCTGGTCGACGATTCCATCGTGCGCGGTACCACCAGTCGTGAAATCGTCGATATGGCCCGGGCGGCGGGTGCCAACAAGGTTTATTTCGCCTCGGCCGCTCCGGCGGTCCGCTACCCGAACGTCTACGGCATCGACATGCCGACCCAGGCTGAACTGATCGCCACCGGACGGGACGAGGCGCAGATCGCACGCGAGATCGGTGCCGATGGCCTGGTCTACCAGGACCTGGAGGATCTGGAACAATCCCTGCGTGACCTGAATCCGGCCATGCACACCTTCGAGTCGTCCTGCTTCAATGGCCGCTACATCACTGGCGACATCGACGAGGCCTATCTGGAGCTGCTGCGCAGCACCCGGAACCTGCCGCAGCGCTCCGGCGCCATGGTGGCGGCTGCCGAAGAAAGCTGATTCAGGTCCGGACGGCGCGCCGCAGTGCGGCCAGCGCCAGCACGGCGCAGACGATGAACAGCATCAGGCCCCACAGCGCGTATTCCACACCCAGCAGGGTGACGCGGGCGTCCATGCAGCTTGCATAGATGCCGAACAGCCAGGGCAGGGCGGCGTCCAGCCCCGAGCTCGAAATGAAGCGATCGGCGAAGGTCTGTGCGCAGGAGAACATCTGCGAGGCCACGCTGTACTGATACCAGGCGGCGACGATGCCGCTCCCCGCCAGGACGGCCGCGATCGCGGCGCCCGCGCGGCGCACCAGGACCGAACCCCAACCCATGCCCGCCAGGCCACAGACGGCGGCGATGGCCAGCAGGATCAAGCGCTGCAGCACGCACCAGGCGCAGGGCTTCATGCCCAGCACATGTTGCGAGATCAGGGCAAAGCCCACGGCAACCAGGCACAGCAGGCCGATGAGACGCAGGAGACGGTCGGAGCGGGTCAAAGTCATGAGGATGAGGGGTTCCGGTTCGTGGGGCTGGTTGGATTCGTGGAATTGGTCTGAGGGTTGGAGCCTGCCGGATCGCTAAAGTTCACCGGAGTCGCCGGCGCCCCGGGCGTGGCGGCGGCGGACGCCGCGCCCAGCGTGTCCAGCACCTGGCGCTCGAACTGCATCTGGCCGCGCGGGTGTTCCAGGCCGGGGCCGTCGAGGACGAAGATATCCTCCACACGGTCGCCCAGCGTCATGATCTTGGCCATTCTCAGGCTCACGGCGTGGCGGGCGAAGACCCGCGCCAGATCATGCAGCAGACCGACGCGGTCGGCTGCCGTGACCGACAGTCGCCAGTTGCCGCCCTGTTCATCGGGCTGCAGCACCACGCTGGGCATGATCGGAAAGGCCCGCGACCGGCGCGAGCCCTGGTTCGGTGCGCGGGCAGCGCGGTGCGCCGTCGGCCCGCCGTCCAGTGCGGCGCGCAACTCGTGTTCGATCAGCGTCGCGTAGGCGCGGTAGTCGCGCTCGTGTTCCGGCAGCAGCACGATGAAGCTGTCCAGCGCCCAACCCTGGCGCGTGGTGTGAATGCGTGCGTCCTGGATGCTCAGGTCACGGTGGTCGAAATAGGTGCAGATGTCCATGAACAGGTCCGGCCGGTCGGGCGCGTAGGTCAGGATCTGCAAGGCTTCGCTCTGGCCCAGGACGCGGGCGCGCACGACGGGATCGGGGCCCTGGAAACAGTGGTACAGGTGCCGCGTGTGCCAGGCGATCTCATTGACGTCATGGCGCAGGAAGTAGGCCACGTCCAGTTGCGACCAGAAGGCTTCCCGGCTGTCGTCGCGCAGTCCCATCCGGCGGATTTCCGCTGCAGCGGCGTCCTTGCGCAGGGCCAGGATGGTCCGGGTGTCGGGCTGTTCGCCCCCCAGGGCCGCCAGCGTCCGGTGATACAAGTCTTCCAGCAGCTTGCCTTTCCAGGTGTTCCAGACCTTGGGACTGGTGCCGCGGATGTCGGCCACGGTCAGCAGATACAGGGCGGCCAGGCGACGCCGGGATCCGACCCGGGCGGCGAATGCGTGGATGACCCTGGGATCGCTCAGATCGCGCTTCTGGGCCACCTGGGACAGGGTCAGGTGTTCGCGCACCAGGAAGTCCAGCAATTCGACGGATTCGCGCGGCAGGTCGTGGCGGCGGGCGAAACGCCGCACCTCGGCGGCACCCAGTTGCGAATGGTCGCCGCCGCGCCCCTTGGCGATGTCGTGGAACAGAGCCGCCACGTACAGCAGCCAATGCTCGTCCAGGTCGGCGATCAATTGGCTGGCCAGGGGATATTCCTGGGCGTGTTCGGGCATGGTGAAGCGGCGCAGGTTGCGGATCACCATCAGGATGTGCTGATCCACGGTATAGGCGTGAAACAGATCGTGCTGCATCTGGCCGACGATGCGCCGGAACACCGGCAGGTAGCGCGGCAGGATGTTCCACATCGTCATGTCGCGCAGCGCATGGACGATACCGCGCGGCTGGCGCAGGATGTCCAGGAACAGGCTGCGGTTGATCGGATCGTCGCGGAACGCCCGGTCGATACGGTGGCGGGCGTGCCACATGGCGCGCAGGGTGCCGGCGGCCATGCCGCGCAGTTCCGGGTGCTGTTGCGCAACCAGGAAGACCTTCAGCAGCAGGCTGGGCGCGTGTTCGAAGGCGTCCTCGCGGACCAGGGCCAGCCGCTCGCGGCGGACGCAGAAATCCGCGTCCAGCGCGACGGTTTCGTCCTGCGGCTGGGGAAACAGGTGTTCTTCCAGCGCCAGCATCAGCAGGCGGTTGACCTGGCAGACCACGCGTGCCGCCCAGTAATAGCGTTGCATCAGCAGTTCGCTGGCGCGTCGGTGGGGCTGGTCGGTAAAACCATAGACCTCGGCCAGACGCGGCTGCAGGTCGAACAGGATGCGGTCCTCGCGGCGGCCAGCCAGCAGGTGCAGCTCGATCCGCAAGCGCTTGAAGGCCAGTTCCGCCCGTCGCAGGGAACGGAATTCGGCCGAGGTCAGCAGATCGGTGCGTGCGACGGCGGTCCAGGTCGACCCCAGACCGGCGGCGCGCGCCAGCCACAGCAGCACCTGCAGATCGCGTAATCCGCCGGGGGCCTCCTTGCAATTGGGTTCCAGCGCATAGGGCGTGTCCTGGTGACGCGCATGCCGCTGCTGCATTTCGGTGCGTTTGGCCAGGTAGAAGTCCTGGGGATCCAGGTCCTGCTGCATCTGTGCGCGGAAGCGCTGGAACAGCGACCGGCCGCCGGCCAGCCAACGGGCCTCCAGCAGGGAAGTCTGAACGGTGATGTCGGCGGCGGCCTCGTGGCGGCATTGCTCCAGGGTGCGTACGCTCAGGCCGGGTTCCAGGCCGATGTCCCACAGGGCGGCGACCAGGGCCTCGATGCGTTCGCGGGCAGCAGCGTCCGGGGCGCGTTCGAGCAGGATCAGGATGTCGAGGTCGGAACCGGGATACAGTTCGCCGCGGCCATAGCCGCCAACGGCCGCTGCGCAGGCGCCGGCCGGCAGCGGATGGATCTTCAACAGGCCGCGCAGCGTGTCGTCGGCGATGCGCCGCAGAGCGGTCAGCAGCGTATCGGGCCGCAAGTGCAGACGCCAGGACTGGATGGCCTCGGCCTGACGCGCCTGCAGCCGGGTGCGCAATTCGGCCAGAGCCGGCCGGGATGGATCGACGTCCGTCAGAGCGGTGTCGAGGCGCCCCGGTTCGCCGGCGGGCAGGCGGGTGCCCGGGCGCATGGTCATGGTCCTGTGGTCAGGCAGCCGTGCGGGCGGCTTTGGTGAAGGCCGGGGGCGCCGGCATGCCAGGCGAGACCGTCAGCACTTCGTAACCGTCGTCGGTGACCAGGATGCTGTGCTCCCACTGAGCGGACAGGCTGTGGTCGCGTGTGACGACTGTCCACTGATCGGCCAGGGTGCGGATTTCGCGGCGGCCGGCGTTGATCATGGGCTCGATCGTGAAGATCATGCCGGGTTCCAGGCGCACGCCCGTGCCGGGCTTGCCGTAGTGCAACACCTGGGGGTCCTGATGAAAGCGCCGCCCGACGCCGTGGCCGCAGTATTCGCGCACCACGGAAAAGCCCGCGCTCTCGGCGTGCTTCTGGATGGCGTGGCCGATGTCGCCCAGCGTTGCGCCCGGGCGGACCTGGTCGATGCCCAGCCACATGCATTCGTAGGTGGTGTCGATCAGGCGGCGGGCCAGGATGGACGGCTCGCCCACGCAGTACATGCGGCTGGTATCGCCGAACCAGCCGTCCTTGATGATGGTGATGTCCATGTTCAGGATATCGCCGTTCTTCAGAACCTTGTCGCCGGGGATGCCGTGGCAGATGACGTGGTTGACCGAGATGCAGATCGAGGCCGGGAAGGGCGGGTAGCCCGGGGGCGCGTAGCCCACGGTGGCCGATTTGACGTGCAGCGTGTTGGTGAGATAGTCCATGCACAGACGTTCGAGCTCTCCCGTCGTGACCCCGGCACGCACATGGGGTTCGAGGTAATCCAGGATGCTGGCGGCGGCCTGGCAGGCGGCGCGCATCTGGTCGAGTTCTTGGGGATCGGTGATGACTGGGCTCATGGGGTGCTTGCTGTATGAACGAGATGAATAGTAGAATTATAGGCTTAGCTGTAAATAGCGTGCCTGGTCGCCCAAGGGTGTGCGCGACGAGATGGAAGTGTGGAAAAGCTTTGGTAGTAATTGAAGCTTCAGCCTTCTTTCATGTTAGTCCCGGATACTGGCCAGGTACAAGACCAAACCCTCTCGGAGAATTTTCATGTCGCTCATGCGCGAAATGCTGGAAGCCGGTGTCCATTTTGGCCACCAAACCCGTTACTGGAACCCGAAGATGGCCGAATACATCTTCGGCCAACGCAACAAGATTCATATCGTCAACCTGGAACGCACGGTTGAAAAGTACCTGGAAGCCAGCCAGTTCGTGCGCCAGGTCGCTGCGCGCGGCGGCAACGTGCTCTTCGTCGGCACCAAGCGCTCCGCCCGTGAACTGGTCGCCGCCGAAGCCCAGCGCTGCGGCATGCCCTACGTCGACAGCCGCTGGCTGGGCGGCATGATGACCAACTTCAAGACGGTCAAGACCTCGATCAAGCGCCTGAAGGACATGGAAGCCCAGCAGGCCGAAGGCGCCACCGAGCACATGAGCAAGAAAGAAGCGCTCATGTTCGCCCGTGAAATGGACAAGCTCAACAAGTCCATCGGCGGCATCAAGGACATGAACACGCTGCCCGAAGCCCTGTTCGTGATCGACGTGGGTTACCACAAGATCGCCGTGGCCGAAGCCCGCACGCTGGGTATCCCGGTGGTCGGCGTGGTCGACACCAACCACTCGCCCGAAGGCATCGATCACGTGATCCCGGGCAACGATGACTCCTCCAAGGCCATCGCGCTGTATGCGCGCGGCATGGCCGACGCCGTGCTGGCCGGCCGCGAACAGAGCCTCAATGGCCTGGTCGAAGAACTGGCCGAAGGCGAGGAATTCATCGAGGTCGAGCAGGACCAGGACCAGGAATAATTTCCGGCCTTCCGCCGTCCCGGTCCGCCGCCCATCTGCGGCGGATTCGTCGCGCGCCGCTCGTCGGCGCGCGCATTGATTGAACAGGAGAAAACAAAATGGCTCAAATCACCGCCGCCATGGTCAAGGAACTGCGCGAAAAGACCGACGCGCCCATGATGGAATGCAAGAAGGCCCTGACCGAAGCCGAGGGCGATCTGGCCCGCGCCGAGGAACTGCTGCGCGTCAAGCTGGGCGGCAAGGCCTCCAAGGCCGCCAGCCGCGTCACGGCTGAAGGCCTGGTCGGCCTGTACATCGCCGCTGACGGCAAGGCCGGCGCGCTGGTCGAGGTCAACTGCGAAACCGACTTCGTCGCCAAGAACGACGACTTCATCGCCTTCGTCAACGACCTGGCCCGCCTCGTCGCCGAGCGCAACCCGGCCGACCTGGACGCCCTGGGCGCATGCGCCATGGGCGACGGCACCGTCGAATCCGTGCGTACCCACCTGGTGGGCAAGATCGGTGAAAACATGTCCGTACGCCGCTTCCAGCGCTTCGACACCGTGGACGGCCTGAACAGCTACGTGCATGGCGGTCGTATCGGCGTGCTGGTGGACTTCGCCGGTGACGAAGAAGTCGGCAAGGATCTGGCCATGCACATCGCCGCGACCAAGCCCCGCGCGCTGAACGCGGACGGCGTGGATCCCGCGCTGATCGCCGCCGAACGCTCTGTGGCCGAACAGAAGGCCGCCGAATCCGGCAAGCCCGCCGAGATCGTCGCCAAGATGGTCGAAGGCTCCGTGCAGAAGTTCCTGAAGGAAGTCACGCTGCTGTCGCAGCCCTTCGTCAAGAACGACAAGCAGTCCGTCGAACAGATGCTCAAGGAAAAATCGGCCCGCATCAACCGCTACGCACTGTTCGTGGTGGGCGAGGGGATCGAGAAGAAGTCCGAGGACTTCGCTGCTGAAGTCGCTGCCGCCGCCAGCGGTTCCTGATTTAGTAGTACTCTAGCGCAACCGTCGGGCAAGCAAGCTTTTTGCATCGCGCATTTCGCTTGTCTGCCCGCTGTACGGCTTGCACGCCGCTTTGGATATGCCGGCACGGTTCAGTTCCCAGGGGCTGAGCCGTGTTCAGGCACATCCCGGTATCCGTACTGCAGTATGTTTCAAGTTTCAACGATTATTCTTCCTTCCAGGAATCCTGCATGTCCACTCCTGCCTACAAGCGCGTTCTCCTGAAACTCTCGGGCGAGGCTCTGATGGGCGGCGATGCCTTCGGCATCAACCGCGCGACCATACTTCGCATGACCGAGGAAATCCACGGCATCGTGTCCCTTGGCGTACAGTTGGCCGTCGTGATCGGCGGAGGCAATATTTTCCGTGGTGTGGCGCCGGGCGCCCAAGGCATGGACCGTGCCACGGCTGACTACATGGGCATGCTGGCCACCGTCATGAACGGCCTGGCGCTGCAGGATGCGCTGAAGAACCATGGCGTCGACACGCGGGTGCAATCGGCCCTGAACATCGACCAGGTGGTCGAGCGCTACATCCGCCCCAAGGCCCTGCGCTATCTTGAAGAAGGCAAGGTCGTCATCTTCGCGGCCGGCACTGGCAATCCCTTCTTCACGACGGATACGGCAGCCGCGTTGCGCGGTGCCGAAGTCGGGGCCGAAATCGTGCTCAAGGCCACCAAGGTCGATGGCATCTACAGCGCCGACCCCAACAAAGACCCGAACGCCACGCGCTATTCGCGCATCAGCTTCGACGAAGCCATCGTGCGTCGTCTCGAAGTCATGGACGCCACGGCTTTCGCGCTGTGCCGCGACCAGAAGCTGCCGATCAAGGTCTTTTCGATCAATAAACCAGGAGCCCTCCGGCGCGTCGTCTGCGGCGAGGATGAAGGCACCCTGGTTCAGGTATAGGAATCCTCATGAGTCTTTCCGACATCCGCAGCTCGGCCAACGAGCGCATGGAAAAATCCATCGAAGCCCTGAAGACCAGCCTGGCCAAGATCCGCACGGGTCGCGCCCATGCCGGAATTCTGGACCACGTGCATGTCGAATACTACGGTTCCCTCGTGCCGGTGAGCCAGGTTGCCAACGTCACCGTGATCGACGCCCGCACCCTCAGCGTGCAGGTCTGGGAAAAGACCATGGCGGGCCCGGTCGACAAGGCTATCCGCGAATCCGACCTGGGGCTGAACCCCATCGCCATGGGCGACAACATTCGCGTGCCGATGCCGGCCCTGACGGAAGAACGCCGCCGGGATCTGACCAAGGTCGTGCGCGGCGAAGGCGAGGACACCAAGGTCGCCGTGCGCAATCTGCGCCGTGAAGCCAACGAAACCCTGAAAAAGCTCGTCAAGGACAAGGAAATCTCGGAAGACGACGATCGCCGTGGCCAGGACGAGGTGCAGAAGCTCACCGACCGCTACGTGGCTGAGATCGACAAGCTGGTCTCTCAGAAGGAAGCCGAGATCATGACGGTCTGATCGACCGTCCAGGCGACGCCACGGCGCATGATCGAAACTCACTCTTCCACGCTTGCCATTCCCGAGACCGGGGACGTGCCCCGGCATGTCGCCATCATCATGGATGGCAATGGCCGCTGGGCGACCCGGCGGATGCTGCCGCGCACGGCAGGGCACATACGCGGCGTCCAGGCCGTGCGCCGCATCGTCGAGGCCTGTGGCCATCGAGGTGTGCGCTACCTGACACTCTTCGCCTTCAGTTCCGAAAACTGGCGACGGCCAGCCCAGGAAGTCTCTCTTCTGATGCGGCTGTTCGTGCGCACTCTGGAAAAAGAGGTCGACCGGCTGGAAGCCCAGGGCGTGCGCCTGCGCGTGGTGGGCGACCTCTCGGCCTTTGATGCGCATCTGCGCGGTCTGATCGAGGCCGCAGAGCAGCGCACCGCCCAACAGACGGCACTGACCTTGACCATCGCCGCCAATTATGGCGGCCGCTGGGACATCCTGCAGGCCACCCGGGCCTTGCTGGCTGACAGCCCCGATCTGGCCGCTCACCCCGAGGCACTGGACGAAGCCGCCCTGACGCCCCGGCTGGCTATGGCCTACGCACCCGAGCCCGACCTGTTCATCCGCACCGGCGGAGAACAGCGCATCTCCAATTTCCTGATCTGGCAGCTCGCCTATACTGAGCTGTATTTCACCGACTGCTGGTGGCCGGATTTCGACGCCGGGCAGCTCGATGAGGCTTTCGCGTGGTACCGCGGACGTGAACGGCGCTTTGGCCGCACCAGCGCCCAATTGCGCGACCCCGTCTAGGCGGCGCGCAGGCCTTGCGATTTCCTTCCTGAATCGTCCACACCGGCCCTGAGGAATACCATCCATGCTGCGCCAGCGCATTCTCACCGCCATCGTCCTGCTGCTGATCGTGGCAGCCGCCGTGACTGCCCCGACTCCCTGGCCGATGTTGGCCCTGCTGGGGCTGATGATCGGCTGCGCATTGTGGGAATGGCTGCGGCTGGTCATCGACAGCGCCGCCGTGCGCTGGGGCGGTGCGGTGCTGGCCGTTCTCGTGCTGGTACCGCTCTCCCGCCTGCTGAGCGACGGCCAGCCGACGCTGGAAGCCGTTTTCGCATCGTATCTGCTGCCGCTGGCCGTTCTGTTCTGGCTGACTCTCGCTCCCGTGTCCGTGGTGCGTGCCCAGGTGCCGGACGCCTGCCGGCCCGGCATGCTGGCGCTGTTGGGGGTGTTGACCTTGGCCGCGACCTGGTATGCGCTGGCCTGGGTCTTTCTGCGCCACGGCGCGGCGGCGCTGATCAGTCTGTGGGCCTTGATCTGGGCGGCCGACATCGCGGCCTATTTCACGGGCCGCAGCCTGGGCCGCCACAAGCTTGCGCCGCGTGTCAGCCCCGGCAAGACACTGGAAGGCG
The DNA here is from genome assembly GCF_049650445.1 of Castellaniella sp. GTDB lineage: Bacteria > Pseudomonadota > Gammaproteobacteria > Burkholderiales > Burkholderiaceae_B > Castellaniella. The sequence goes on from NZ_JBASAD010000033.1 coordinate 14,892, forward strand.
CGGCCGGCGGCATTCTGGCGGCCACTGCATGGTTGGTCGCCACGGCCATGTGGTGGCCGGACAGCTTCGGTGCGCTGCTGCTGGCGCGCATGGGCTGGGTTGGCCTGATCGTGGCCGGCGTGATGCTGGCCGCCTGGTCCATTCTGGGCGACCTGTTCGAATCGCTGCTCAAGCGCCGCGCGGGGGTCAAGGACTCCAGCCAGCTGCTGCCCGGCCACGGCGGCGTGTACGATCGCATCGACGCGGTGCTGCCGGTGGCGCCGGCCGCCGTCCTGCTGTTGACGCTGGCCGCTCGCTAGAGACGCTGCTCCAGGCCGGCCGCATCCGTTCATTCATCCGGCGCTTTTCCGTTTCCGATTCCACAGGCTCCAACACCATGTCCGCTCAACACCGCCTCTGCATCCTCGGCTCGACCGGTTCCATCGGCGTGAGCACGCTGGACGTCGTGGCGCGTCATCCCGACCGGTTCTCCGTCCATGCCCTGAGCGCGCACAGCCGGATCGAATCGCTGGCCGAGCAGGCGGCGCGGCACGCGGCGCGGGTGGTGATCGTGCCTGATGACGCCGCTCGGGCGCGCTTCGTCGCCGCCTGGCCGGCCGGCCGGCCCCTGCCGGAAATCCGCCAGGGCGACCAGGCGCTGGCGGATACGGCGGCCGATCCCGAGGTCACTGCGGTCATGGCCGCCATCGTGGGCGCCGCCGGGCTGCCTGGGGCCTTGGCGGCGGCGCGGGCCGGCAAACGGGTCCTGCTGGCCAACAAAGAAGCGTTGGTGGCGGCGGGCAGCCTGTTCATGCGGGCCGTGCGCGAATCGGGTGCCGAACTGCTGCCTATCGACAGCGAACACAACGCCATCTTCCAATGTCTGCCCCAGTCGGCCGACCGGGCGCAGGCCCCGGCAAACCCGGCCGAAGGCGTGCGCCGGCTGCTGCTGACCGCCTCCGGCGGACCGTTTCGCTGCACCGCGCTGGACCAATTGGAATCCGTCACCCCGGATCAGGCCTGCGCGCACCCCAATTGGCGCATGGGCCGAAAGATTTCCGTGGATTCGGCCACCATGTTGAACAAGGGCCTGGAGGTCATCGAGGCTCACTGGCTTTTTTCCATGCCGATGGAACGCATCCAGGTGGTTGTCCATCCCCAGAGCGTGGTGCACTCAATGGTCGAATACCTGGACGGCTCCATACTGGCTCAGTTGGGCCAGCCCGACATGCGTACCCCCATCGCCTACGGCCTGGGCTACCCTGAGCGTATCGACGGCGGCGTCGGCCTGCTGGAGCTCGCCCGCCTGGGGCGCCTGGATTTCGAAACCCCGGATCTGGCGCGCTTTCCCTGTCTGCGACTGTCCTTCGACGCGTTGGGCCAGGGGCAGGGCGCCTGCATTGCGCTGAACGCGGCCAACGAGGTCGCGGTCGATGGTTTCCTGCGCGGGCGCATCCGCTACACCCAGATCCCGTCCATCATCGAACATTGCCTGGACGATTCCGTCGCGCATGGTGCGCAGACGCCGTCTTCTCTGGCGGAAATCCTGGACCTGGACGCGCACACACGGCGTGTTGCAGCCGGCCTCTGCCAGGTGGTCTGACGGCTCGACTGCCCGATTCCCCCGTTTCTGTATTTTCAATCCTGCCATGCTGTTGACCCTGTTCGCTTTCATCCTCGCTCTGGGCCTGCTCGTGACCTTCCACGAACTGGGCCATTACTGGGTGGCGCGGCGCGCGGGCGTGCCCATCGTGCGCTTTTCGGTCGGCTTCGGTCCGGTGCTGTTGCGCCGTCACGATCGGCACGGCACTGAATGGGCGCTGTCGGCCATCCCCTTGGGCGGCTACGTGAAAATGCTCGATGTCGCCCCGCCGGACGCGGACGAGGCCATGCGCCGCGCCGTGTTCAACGCCCAGCCGCTGATCCGGCGCGTGGCCATCGTGGCGGCGGGCCCGGTCGCCAATCTGGTACTGGCCGCCCTGATCTATGCCTTTCTGGGGATGTGGGGCACGCTCGAACCAGCCGCCGTGCTGGCCGCGCCACCCGCCGGCACCCCTGCTGCGCTGGCGGGGGTGCGCGACGGCGACACGCTGACGGCCGTCGCTGGTGAGCCCGTGGCATCCTGGCCGCAGGCCCGCTGGCAGTTGATCGAACCGCTGTCCCTGGGCGGTGATGTTCCTCTGACGCTGGCGTCTGCCGGCGGCGACGTGCGCACGGGCACGCTGCGGCTCACCCCGCAGACGGTGATGCCGGACGGCCCTGACCCGCTTCTGGTCGCAGGGTTGGCGCTGCGGGCACCGTTTCCCGTGGTGGGCGAACTGGTCCCGGGCGGGGCTGCCGAACAGGCCGGCCTGCGCACCGGCGACCGGATTTTAAAGGTCGGCGACCTGGACCAGCCTGCCGTTGAAGCCTTTGTGCAAACCGTTCAAGCGCATGCCGGCCAGACCTTGCCCCTGATCGTGCTGCGACAGGGTGACCGGATATCCCTCGCCGTGATGCCTCGGCCGGAAGCGGGGGAGGACGGCCGTCCGGTCGGCCGTATCGGCGCTCTGATCCGGGCAGAACGGCCCGAAGCGCTGGTGCGTCTCGGCCCCTTGGACAGCCTGTGGCAGGGCGTGCGGCGCACCGCCGACACCAGCCTGTTCACCCTGCGTATGATGGGGCGCATGCTGGTGGGTGAGGTCTCCTGGAAAAACGTCACCGGTCCGGTCACGATCGCCGAATATGCCGGCCGCACTGCCCGCATCGGTCTGGAGTCCTACCTGGGCTTTCTGGCGCTCATCAGCATCAGCATCGGCGTACTGAATCTGCTGCCCATTCCGATGCTGGACGGTGGCCATCTGCTGTTCTATCTGATCGAGGCCCTGCGCGGCGGCCGGCCGCTGTCCGAACGCGCGCGCGACCTGGGTCAGCGCCTGGGTCTGGGGCTGGTGCTGAGCCTCATGGTTCTGGCCCTGTTGAATGATTTTTCGCGGCTTTTCAGTTGATGAGGTTGTGACTTACAATCCCGCATCGCTCAAGCATGTCCCCCCACGGCCAAATAGGATTGCCAGGATGTCGTCTCCCCGGAATTTTCGTCTGATCAAGCGTGCCATCCCCCTTGTGCTGGCGACCCTGCTGGCACCCGCCATCGCAGCAGCCTTCACGCCCTTCGTGGTTCAGGACATCCAGGTCAAGGGGATCGAGCGCGTCGATCCGGGTACGATCTTCACCTATCTGCCCGTCAAGGTCGGCCAGACCTTCACTCAGGAAGAAGCCTCGGCCGCCATCCAGAAACTCTACGGCACGGGGTTCTTCAACGACGTCAAGATCGACGCCCAGGGCAATGTGCTGGTCGTCACCGTTGCAGAACGGCCCACGATCGCCTCGATCAACTTCAACGGCATGCGTGAATTCGACGCCAAGGCCCTGACGAAATCCCTGTCCCAGGTCGGCTTCGGCCAGGGCCGGATCTTCGACCAGGCCATGCTGGACCGCGCGGTCTTCGAACTGAAGCAGCAGTACCTGTCCAAGGGCAAGTACGGTGTCCAGATCAATCCGGTCATCACGCCGCTGGAACGCAACCGGGTGGGCGTCAGCTTCGACATCTTCGAAGGCGACGTCGCCACCATCGACAAGATCGAATTCATCGGCAACGAGGCCTTCTCCTCCAGCACCCTCGAAGACCAGATGGAACTGACCACCGGCGGTTTCATGACCTGGTACACGGGCACCAACAAATACTCGCGCGAAAAGCTCGAGGGCGACGTGGAACGCATCCGTTCGTACTACCTGGACCGCGGCTACCTGGAATTCTCCATCGAGCCGCCTCAGGTGTCGATTTCGCCCGACCGCAAGGCCATCTACGTCACCATGACCCTGCACGAAGGCGAGCCCTACAAGCTGGGTGAGGTCGGTCTGGCCGGGGATCTGCTCGGCCTGGATGACAAGCTCCAGCCGCTGGTCACCATCAAAGAAGGCGAGACCTTCTCGGCCGAAAAGACCAACGCCGTGGCCAAGTCCATCACGGACTACCTGGGGTCGCTGGGCTACGCTTTCGCCAACGTCAATCCCAGCCCCGTGCTGGATCACGAGAATCACGTCGCCAAGCTGAATTTCTACGTCGACCCGGGCCGCCGCGTCTACGTGCGCCGCATCAACGTGGGCGGCAACACCCGCACCCGCGACGAGGTCGTGCGCCGCGAAATGCGCCAGCAGGAAGCCGCCTGGTACGACTCGTCCAACATCAAGACCTCGAAAGAACGCATCGATCGCCTGGGCTATTTCACCGATGTGGACGTCAAAACCGATCCGGTGCCGGGCTCGCCCGACCAGGTGGACGTCAACGTCGACGTCAAGGAAAAGCCCACCGGCATGATCAGCCTGGGCGTGGGCTACGGTTCCACCGACAAGCTGATGCTGTCGGCCGGCATCAGCCAGGACAACGTCTTCGGCAGCGGCAATTCCCTGTCCCTGAACGTCAACACCAGCAAGACCAACCGTGCTGCGGTGATTTCGCACACCAATCCGTACTGGACCCAGGACGGCATCAGCAAGACCACGTCGCTGTACTACCGCCGCACCACGCCGTACGACGTGTCCGACAGCGGTTCCACCGGCTGGTACACCGTCGAATCCATGGGCCTGGGCCTGAATTTCGGCGTGCCGATCTCCGAAGTCGATCGCATCTTCGCCGGCGCGACCTTCGAACGCAACGCGCTCAAGGACATCCGCCGCGACGGCACCAATCCGGCGCCGCTGGCGTACCAGAATTTTGTCGATCAATACGGCGACGTCACCAACGCCGTCATCTTCAGCCTGGGCTGGGCCAAGGACACCCGCGACAGCGCCCTGGCGCCTCACAAGGGCAGCTACACCCGCGTGTCCACCGACGTCTCCACGATGGACCTGCGCTACTACAAGCTGTCCGGCCAGCAGCAGTACTACCTGCCGTTGGGCCGCGCCTTCACCCTGGCCCTGAACGGCCAGATCGACTGGGCCAAGACCTACGGCAACAGCGGCAAGGCTTTCCCGGTGATCAAGAACATGTACGCGGGCGGCATCGGCTCGGTGCGTGGTTACGAAGGCGCCTCTCTGGGGCCGCGCGACTCTCTGACCGACACCTACCTGGGCGGCTCCCGGCGCATCGTCGGCAACGTGCAGCTCTACCTGCCGTTCCCGGGGGCCTCGCGCGACCGTACCCTGCGCTGGTTCATGTTCTCGGACGCCGGCCAGATCGACACGACCGACGGCTCCACCTGCGCCAACGGCCAGTACGGCCAGGTGGCCGACCCCTGCGGCTGGAAGTTCTCCGCAGGTCTGGGCCTGTCCTGGGAATCGCCGCTGGGGCCGCTGCAACTGTCCTTCGGCCGCGCGCTGAACGCCAAGGAAGGCGACCAGAAGCAGGTCTTCCAGTTCCAGATCGGTACGGGTTTCTGATTCCCTCCGTTTGATGGCACAATAACTCCCTTTGTAGCTGCTTTGATCCTAGGTGGATTCCTCATCATGTTTGTTTCAGGTCTGAATGTTTCAACCTTGGCGCAACGCGCCGTGCGTGGCCACCGGGCGCTGGCCCTGGCGGCGGCCGTGAGCCTGGGGGCGCTGTTCGTCGCGCCGTCTTATGCCCAGGGCACGAAGATCGGTTTTGTCAGCACGGAACGTATCCTGCGTGACTCCAAGCCCGCCAAGGCGGCTCAGGCCAAGATCGAAGCCGAATTCAAGAAGCGCGATCAGGAATTGCAGCGCCTGTCCGACAGCCTGCGCACCGAAGCGCAAAAGCTCGACAAGGACGCCCCGGTGTTGTCCGAGGCCGACCGCGTCAAGCGCCAGCGCAAGCTTCAGGACATGGATTCCGACCTGCAGCGCAAGCGCCGCGAATTCCAGGAAGACTTCAACCGTCGCCGCAACGAAGAATTTTCCACCATCGTGGAAAAGGCCGATGCTGCGATCAAGAAGATCGCCGAACAGCAAAACTACGACCTGATCATCCAGGACGCCGTCACGGTCAGCCCGCGCGTGGACATCACCGATCAGGTCATCAGCGCTCTGGGCGGCTGATTTCCGATGCCTGTGCTGCTCGCGCCCGATCAGGCGCCCGCATTGTCCGATTTGTTGCGGGCGGCCGATACGGTCGGGCTGGGGTGTGGCATCACAGGTGTGCCGGACGCGGGCGCGCTGAAGATTGCGGGCATCGGCTCGCTGCATTCGGCGGGCCGGTCCGAGATCAGTTTTCTGTCCAATCCCCGCCTGCAGGCCCAATTGGATGACTGCGGTGCAGCCGCCGTGATTCTGCGCCAGCAGGATTGGGACGCCTACCGCTCCAGCCATGCCGACACGCCCCCCTGGGCGGCGGTGTTGTGCCCGCAGCCCTATCTGATGTACGCCCTGCTGGCTCAATGGTTCGACCGCCACCGTCAGGCCGGCCTGCCCAAGGGCATCCACCCCAGCGCCGTGATCGCCGATGACGCCGTGCTGGCTGACGGCGTACACGTCGGCCCCCTGGCGGTGATCGAATCGGGCGTGCACATCGAAACAGGAACCCGCATCGGTGCGGGCTGCGTCATCGGCGCAGGCAGCAGTATCGGCGCAGACAGCCTGCTGCATGCACACGTGACGCTGTATCACGGTGTGCACGTGGGCGCGCGGGCCATTCTGCATTCGGGTGTGGTGCTGGGCGCTGACGGCTTCGGTTTCGCGCCCGATCCGCGCACTCCCGGTGCCTGGGCCAAGATTGCCCAACTGGGTGGCGTGCGCCTCGGCGATGATGTGGAAATCGGCGCCAACACCACCGTCGATCGAGGTGCAGTCGAGGACACGGTGCTGGGCAACGGTGTGAAGCTCGATAACCAGATCATGATCGGCCATAATTGCCGCATCGGAGATCACACCGCGATGGCCGCCTGCGTGGGCGTGGCCGGTTCCACCACCATGGGCCAGCGCTGCGTGATCGGCGGGGCCGCCATGTTCGGCGGACATCTCACGCTGGGTGACGACGTACACATCTCGGGGGGCACGGCAGTCACCTCCGATATTCTCAAGGCCGGGCGCTATACCGGGGTATTCCCCGTGGCCGAACATGGCGCCTGGCAACATAATGCAGCCGTGATCGGCCAGCTTGCGCAATTGCGCAAGCGGCTGCGTGCCGCAGAACGACAGGGCGCCGCCGGCACAGCCGGCCAGCCGACGAACCCCAAGCAGGACACACAATAATGGAACTCGATATCAAAGACATCATGGAACGGTTGCCGCACCGGCAGCCGATGCTGCTCGTGGACCGCGTCCTGGAAATGGACCCGGGCAAGAGCATCGTGGCCATCAAGAATGTCACCTACAACGAGCCCTTCTTCCAGGGGCACTTCGCCCACCATCCGGTGATGCCGGGTGTCCTCATCATCGAGGCGCTGGCTCAGGCGGCCGCGTTGTTCTCCTTTGCCGATGCCGGCGCACCGAACCTGGCCAGCACCAAGATCGCCTATTACCTGGTCGGCGTGGACGGCGCACGCTTCCGCCGCCCCGTGGTGCCTGGTGATCAACTGCGCATGGAAGTCTCGGCCGACAAGCTCAGCCGCTCCATCTGCAAGTACACTGCCGTCGCCAAGGTCGATGATCAGATTGCCGCCGAGGCCAAGATCATGTGCGCGGTGCGTATCCTGGAGGAATGATGGGCGCGCCACAGATCCACTCCACGGCCCTCGTTGCGCCGGGTGCGGTGCTGGGCGAGGACGTCGTCGTCGGCCCCTACAGCATCGTCGGTGAGCACGTTCGTGTCGGTGCGCGTACGCGTATCGGCCCGCACTGTGCCATCGATGGGCATACCGTCATCGGTCCGGACAATCATTTCTACCGTTTTTGCTCCATCGGCGGCATCCCCCAGGACAAGAAATACGCGGGCGAGCCCACGGCGCTGGAAATCGGCGCGGGCAACACCTTTCGTGAGTTCGTGACTGTGAACACCGGCACCGCCCAGGACGTGGGCACGACCCGGCTGGGCGATGACAACTGGATCATGGCCTACGTGCATATCGCGCACGATTGCCAACTGGGCAGCCATATCGTCATTTCCAACAGCGTCCAGTTGGGCGGCCACATCCACATCGGCGACTGGGCCATCCTGGGCGGCCTGTCGGCAGTGCATCAGTTCGTGCGCATCGGCGCACACGCCATGATCGGCGGCACCAGTTCCGTGCGTCAGGACGTGCCCCCCTACATGATCGGCGCGGGCGACTCGTTCCGGCCGGTCGGCATCAACGCCGAGGGCCTGGGCCGGCGCGGCTTCACACCGGCTGACGTGCAGGCGCTCAAGGACGCCTACAAGATCCTCTACAGGCGCCAGCTCAGTGTGGAACAAGCCATCGAAGCCCTGGTGGCTCTCCAGGCCGAACGACCGGCCGAGGCGCCGGCCGTTCAGACGCTGGTCGACTTCCTGCGCGCATCCGGCCGAGGTATTGCCCGGCCATGACGTTTGCCGCCGCCATCGTGGCCGGTGAACCTTCCGGCGACCTGCTGGCGGCGCGCATGCTCCGCGGCCTTCAGTCGCACGATCCTCAGGTCAAGGCCATGGGCATCGGCGGTCCGGCCATGGCCCGTGCGGGTTTCGAAGCCTGGCACCCCATGGATGCGCTGTCCGTATTCGGCTACGTCGACGCGCTGCGCCAGGCGCCACGCCTGATCCGCACCTGGCGCGACACTCGCCGCCGCGCGCTGGAATGGCGTCCGGACGTATTCGTGGGCGTGGACGCGCCGGACTTCAATCTGCGCCTGGAAGAAAAGCTGCGCGCGGCCGGCATTCCCACCGTGCATTTCGTCGGCCCTTCGATCTGGGCCTGGCGCTTCGAGCGCATCCACCAGATCCGCCGCGCGGTCTCGCACATGCTGGTGCTGTTCCCCTTCGAGGTCGATCTGTACCGCGAGCAGGGTGTGCCCGTGACCTACGTGGGCCATCCCCTGGCCGAACTCATCCCCGTGCGGCCGGATCGTGCGGCTGCACGTGCACGCCTGGGCCTGGAGCCTGGGGGCCGGGTGCTGGCCCTGATGCCGGGCAGCCGTGAATCGGAGATCCGCCTGCTGGCCCCCCGATTCCTGCAGGCCGCGCAGATCCTGCTCGGCCAGGACCCGGATTTGCGCGTCATCGTGCCGGTCGTCAATCAACACCGCCGTGCTCAGTTCGAGGCCATCCTGGCGCAATATCCCGTCCCGGGATGCCAGGTCCTGACGGCCTTGCCGACCGCGGGGCAGGGCGCCGAAGCCGCTGCGGCCGGGCAGCGCGCCGATGGCCTGGACACGTCCGAATGGCCGATCGCCTGGCATGCCATGGAAGCCGCCGACGCCGTGCTGGTGGCCAGCGGCACGGCCACCCTGGAAGCCGCGCTCTTCAAGCGCCCCCTGGTGATTTCCTACGTCATCACCCCCTGGATGCGGCGCATCATGGCCTGGAAATCCGGCCAGGACGCCCCGAGCCTGCCCTGGGTCGGCCTGCCGAACATCCTGGAGCGCGAATTCGTCGTGCCCGAACTGCTACAGGAAGCCGCCACGCCGCAGGCGCTGGCCGAGCACACCTGGGCGGCTCTGACCGACGCAGACCTGGCCGCGCGCATCACGAAACGCTTCACGACGCTGCACGAGACCCTCAGCCGCGACACACCGGGACTTGCGGCCCGGGCCATCCTGGAAACCAGCCGTGGCCATGCCTGATCTGTTCGATACCCTGGCAGTAGACGGTCTGGTTGCCGGTGTGGACGAGGCGGGACGCGGTCCGCTGGCCGGTCCGGTCTACGCGGCCGCCGTCATCCTGGACCCGGCCCGGCCCATCGAAGGTCTGGACGACTCCAAAAAACTCAGCGCCGGGCGCCGGGAAGTCCTGGCCGGCCTGATCCGCGAGCGCGCGCTGGCCTGGGCCGTCGCTCATGCCGACGTCGAAGAAATCGAGCGTCTGAACATCCTGCACGCGACGATGCTGGCCATGCAACGGGCCTGCCAGGGACTGTCCCAGGCACCCGCGCTGATTCTGGTGGACGGCAACCGCGTGCCCCCCGGGCTGCCCTGTCAGGCCCGTGCCGTGGTGGGGGGAGACGCCCTGGAACCCGCGATTTCCGCAGCCTCGATCCTTGCCAAGACCGCACGCGATGCCTGCTGCCTGGAACTGCACGCACGCTATCCGGACTACGCCTTCGATCGCCACAAAGGTTATGGCACCGCGCTGCATCTGGCCCGTCTGGCGGAGTTCGGTCCCTGCCCCGAACACAGGCGCGATTTCGCGCCTGTACGCCGCCTGCTTGAAGGGGGCCTATGACCGTTCCCGTACGCCACATCGCCTCGCGGGACAATCCGGATTACCGCGCCTGGCTGCGACTGGCACAAGGCCGGCCAGGCCGCCATGACGTCCGCGTCATCCTCGAAGGCGAGCACCTTTGCCGCGCCTGGCTGGAACACAAGGGCGTGCCGCCGACGCTGGTGGTCGGCGAATCCGCACTGTCCCTGGACTGGGTCGGACCGATCTGGCAGGCTTGCGTGCAGGGTCGCCGTATCGTCCTGCAGGACAATCTTGCGGCCGTCCTGTCCCAGGTCGAGCACGGCCCCGCCGTGTTCTTCATCGTGGATGCACCCGCACCGAAGCTGCCCGCACGCATCACGGCTGGTTGCCTGTGGCTGGATCGGGTCCAGGACCCGGGCAATCTGGGCACGCTGTTGCGCACAGCAGCGGCGGCGGGCCTGAAGCAGGCCTATCTGTCGGACGGCTGCGCCTCGGCCTGGTCGCCTAAAGTCCTGCGCAGCGGCCAGGGGGCGCACTTCGCCCTGGAGATCCATGAGCACGCTGACCTGTCGGCGCTGACGCGCCAGTTGGACATCCCGCTGGCCGCCACGACCTTGGAACGAGCCGAGATCCTGTACATCAAGGACTTGCGTCAGCCCTGCGTCTGGCTGTTCGGCAATGAAGGGCAGGGCGTGGCCGACGATCTGCTGGACCTGGCCGACTGGCGGGTCCACATCCCGCAGTCCACAGCGGTCGAATCCCTGAACGTCGCTGCCGCTGCCGCCGTCTGCCTGTTCGAGCAGCGGCGCCAGCAACTGGTGGCCGCCGTGCGAGCACGCACGGCGCACCGCGAAAAAAATCAATAACTCATTCTATCCAGGCCGACCTCATCCAATATCTTGGTCGAGATTTCCTCGATCGAGCGGGTCGTGGTGGACAGCCAGGGAATGTTTTCCATGCGCATCAGGCGCTCGGCGTCGGCGATTTCCTGGCGGCACTGCTTCAGCGAAGCGTAGACGCTGTTGGGACGGCGCTCGTTGCGGACTTCGGCCAGGCGTTCGGGCTGGATCGACAGGCCGAACAGCTTGCGCCGATAGGGCAGCAGGGTGGCGGGCAGGGCGCCGCGGTCGAAGTCTTCCGGGATCAGCGGATAGTTGGCGGCCTTGACTGCGTACTGCATCGCCAGATACAGGCTGGTGGGCGTCTTGCCGCAGCGCGAGACCCCCACCAGGATGACGTCGGCCTGCTCCAGCCCCTGAACATACTGACCGTCGTCGTGGGCCAGACTGAAATTGATGGCCTCGATGCGGTTGTTGTACTGCTTGCTCAGGCCATTGGTGTGCGAACGGCCGACCGAACGGCTGGCGTTCACGCCCAGAACGCCTTCCAGGTGATGGACGAAGGAGCCGAACAGGTCCAGAAAGACGCAGGGCGCGGCGCGAATGCGGTCGGCCATGTCTGAATCCACCAGGGTGCTGAACACCAGCGGGGGCGGGCCGCCCCGGTCCGCCTGCAAGGCGATGCGCTGCGCGGCGGCGTCGGCCTTTGCCGCCGAATCGATGAAAGGCAGACGCACGGACTGGAAGGCGACCTCCTCGAATTGCGAGAGCACTGCGTGACTGAAGGTTTCCGCAGTGATCCCGGTGCTGTCCGAGACGATGAACACTGTGCGTTCGATAGGAGAGTCGGTCATGGATTATTGAACTACCAAGCGTCAGAAACGGTACAATCCGCGAAGGTTACCAGTCACCCGAACCGGGATCAAGGGAACCTCTGAATAAGTCGAGCGGCAAGCGGGCGCTGCGGATTGGGATGGGATGCAAGGCGCGAACCGCAGCCATAGCCGTCGCTATGGCGAGGATGAGCAACGCGGCAGACCGCCCGAGACCGCAGATGTACGCGGCGCGAGGACTTGTTCAGAGATTCCCAAGGCGCCTTCTGAATTCGTTCAGGGGTCCAAGGCTGGTTTGCCGGGCGCACGCGATCATGCCATGCACGCACAGGGTTCGTCCCTGCGCACGCGCAGGACTTGTTTTTGCGCGCCGCGTACGCCGGGCAAACACGCTTTTTCTATCTCAAAGGTGACAACCATGTCGTACGTCGTATCGTTCGAGCAACTCCGCATGACGGATGTGGACTCGGTAGGAGGCAAGAACGCTTCTCTTGGGGAAATGATCAGCCAGTTGGCTGGCGCCGGGGTTCGGGTGCCGGGTGGTTTCGCGACCACGGCGGACGCATTCCGCGATTTCCTGAAGTCCACCGGGCTGGACGCCCGCATCAACGCGCGCCTGGATGCGTTGAACGCCGACGACGTGCGCGAACTGGCTTCCGTCGGCGCCGAGATCCGTCAATGGGTGATCGACACGCCGTTCCCGGCTGACTTCGAGCAGGCCATCCGTGGCGCCTTCGCCACGCTGGATGCCGATGGCAAGGGCTCCTTTGCCGTGCGCTCGTCGGCCACCGCCGAAGACCTGCCCGACGCCTCCTTCGCCGGCCAGCAGGAAACCTACCTGAACGTGGTCGGCATCGACGACGTGCTGGACAAGATTCGCCACGTGTTCGCCTCACTGTACAACGACCGCGCGATTTCCTACCGCGTGCACAAGGGCTATGCGCACGCCGAAGTCGCCCTGTCGGCCGGCATCCAGCGCATGGTGCGTTCGGACAAGGGCAGCGCGGGCGTGATGTTCACCCTGGACACCGAATCCGGCTTCAAGGACGTGGTGTTCATCACCTCGTCCTACGGTCTGGGCGAAACCGTCGTCCAGGGCGCCGTCAACCCCGACGAATTCTACGTTTTCAAGCCCACGCTGGCCGCCGGCCACTATCCCGTCATCAGCCGGCGCATCGGCTCCAAGCTGATCAAGATGGAATTCGACGAGCAGCGCGTCTCCGGCCATGCCGTGCGTACGGTCGAAGTGCCTGCGTCCGAACGCAACCGCTATTCCCTGACCGACGACGAGATCATCGAACTGGCGCGTTACGCGACCATCATCGAAAAGCACTACCAGCGTCCGATGGACATCGAATGGGGGCGCGACGGGGTGGACGGCAAGCTCTACATCCTGCAGGCCCGGCCCGAAACCGTGAAGTCGCAGCAAGGCCACCACGACGTCCAGGAACGCTACCGCCTGAAGGCCACCGGCGAGGTGCTGATCACCGGCCGCGCCATTGGCCAGAAAATCGGCTCGGGCACGGTGCGCGTCGTGGCCGACGCCTCCGAAATGGACAAGGTGCGCCCCGGCGATATCCTGGTCACCGACATGACCGATCCCAACTGGGAACCCGTCATGAAGCTGGCCTCGGCCATCGTCACCAACCGGGGCGGGCGCACTTGCCACGCCGCCATCATCGCGCGTGAACTGGGCATCCCGGCCGTGGTGGGCTGCGCCGAAGCCACCGACGTGCTGGCCAACGGCCGCGAAGTCACCGTGTCCTGCGCCGAGGGCGACGAGGGCCGCATCTACGACGGCCTGATCGAGACCGAGATCGAGGAAGTCCGCTGGGGCCAGATGCCCGACATCGGCCTGAAGGTCATGATGAACGTCGGCAACCCGCAACTGGCCTTCGACTTCTCGCAGATCCCCAACGGCGGCGTCGGCCTGGCACGCCTGGAATTCATCATCAACAACAACATCAACGTTCACCCCAAGGCCATCCTGGACTACCCGAACGTCGATGGCGAACTGAAAAAGGCCGTGGAATCCGCCGCCCGGGGCTACGCCAGCCCGCGCGCTTTCTTCGTGGAAAAACTGGCCGAAGGGATCGCCACCATCGGTGCGGCCTTCTATCCCAAGCCCGTCATCGTGCGCCTGTCGGACTTCAAGTCCAACGAATACCGCAAGCTGGTGGGCGGCTCGCGCTACGAGCCCGAGGAAGAAAATCCGATGCTGGGTTTCCGGGGCGCATCGCGCTACATCTCCGAAGACTTCGCCGAGTGCTTCCGCATGGAATGCGAGGCCCTGAAAAAAGTCCGCGACGAGATGGGCCTGACCAACGTCGAAATCATGGTGCCCTTCGTGCGCACGCTCAGCCAGGCTTCGCGCGTGGTGGATCTGCTGGCCGCGCACGGCCTGAAGCGCGGTGACAACGGCCTGCGCCTGATCATGATGTGCGAAGTCCCGACCAACGCCATCCTGGCCGACGAATTCCTGCAGTATTTCGACGGCTTCTCGATCGGTTCGAACGACATGACCCAACTGACCCTGGGCCTGGACCGGGATTCGGGCATGGAACTGCTGGCCGCCGATTTCGACGAACGCGACCCCGCCGTGCAGTTCATGCTGCGCCGCGCGATCCAGGCCTGCCTGAAGGCCGGCAAGTACGTCGGCATCTGCGGTCAGGGCCCCAGCGATCATCCCGATCTGGCCCAGTGGCTGCGCGACGAGGGCATCCTGTCCATGTCCCTGAACCCGGACACGGTGGTCGATACCTGGCAGCGTCTGGCCGACACCAAGGTGGCCGCCTGACGATCCACCCGCGATGCCGTTCCATGCCCTGATTCCGTCGCTCCTGGGGCCGATCCTGCTGGAAGCGGATGAGGTCGGCCTGCGTGGCCTGTACTTCACCGACCAGCGGGATCTGCCTCAGGTGCCGGGTGTGGAGGCCGTCGCGGCGAAAGTGTCCGATCCCACGGCCGGCCGCCAGGGCGGCCGGCCGATCCGCTCGTTCCGGGCGGTACGGGGGCAGGCCGCAGGCGAGAGCGGGGCGCTGTTTACGGAATCCACGGAAGCACTGCGAATGGAAACGGTGCCGCTGCGCCTGTTGCAGGAGAACACTCCGGACAGCGCGCGGGCGGTGCTGGAACAGACACGGCGTGAACTGGACGAATACTGGCGTGGCGAGCGTCAGGTCTTCGAGATGCCGCTGGCTCCTCAAGGCACGGCGTTTCAGCGAAAAGTCTGGCAAGCCCTGCTGGCAGTTTCCTGCGGCCAGACCCTGTCCTATGGTGAACTGGCCGAACGCGCCGGCCTGGGGGCCGGCCACGGCCGCGCAGTGGGCACTGCCGTGGGCAGCAACCCCATCAGCATCATCATTCCCTGCCATCGCATCCTGGCCCGCAACGGTACCCTGAACGGCTACGGCGGAGGCCTGAGCCGCAAGGCACGGCTGCTGGAAATCGAGGGTTTCACGATTCGCTGAAGACGCCGTGCGCCGGCCGTGTTCGCCGGCGCGCGGCTGGAGCGGGGCCCTGTCGATCGACGTGGCCGTGCAGGCGGCTCAATCCCCCTGCTTGCCGCGGGTGTCGTGCTTCATCAGCCGTTCTTTTTCGCGCGCCCAGTCCTTGTCGCGCTGGGTGTCGCGCTTGTCGTGCAGCTTCTTGCCGCGTCCCAGGCCGAAATCCAGCTTGATGCGCCCGCCCTTGTAGTGCAGGTTCAGCGGCACCAGAGCGTAGCCGCGCTGTTCGACCTTGCCGATCAGCTTGCTGATTTCCTGAGCGTGCAGCAGCAGTTTGCGCGTGCGGGTGGCGTTGGGATGGATGTGCGTCGAGGCCGTGGGCAGCGGGCTGATGTGCATGCCCAGGATCCACAGGGCACCGTCGCGCACGATGACGTAGGCTTCTTTCAGCTGGACGTGGCCGGCACGAATGGCCTTGACCTCCCAGCCTTCCAGCACCAGCCCGGCTTCGAAGCGTTCCTCGATGAAGTAATCGTGGGTGGCTTTGCGATTTTCGACAATACTCATGGGGTCTGAACAGGCCTGGGACTGAAAATGTAAAATCCCTTCATTCTAGCTCAACCGACTGTCTTGCCGATGCCTTCGATCCAGCGCTCCGTCCTCGTCCCTTTCAGTTGCGAACAGATGTTCGATCTGGTGGCCGACGTCGGGCGTTACCCCGAATTCATGCCCTGGTGTGGCGGAGCCCAGGTGCAATGGAAGAACGAGCAGGGCATGCAGGCCACGGTGCAGATCCATTTCGCCGGCATCCGCCAGGGCTTCACCACACGCAACGATCACGAATACCCGCACAGGATCGTCTTCCACCTGGTGGACGGGCCATTTTCCAGCCTGACCGGGCACTGGACCTTCCAGCCCCTGGGCGAGGACGGCTGCAAGGTGCTCTACACCATGGAATACACATTCTCCAGCCGCGCGCTTTCGGCGGTGGTCGGGCCGGTCTTCAACCGGATCGCCACCAGCTTCATCGATTCCTTCACTCAGCGCGCCCACGCGGTCTACGGGGGCTGATGTGCGAGTGCACATCGCCTTCGCCGCACCCACACGTCTGTGGCAACACACCCTGGACGTGCCCGAAGGCACAACCGTTGGTCAGGCGCTGGATCAGAGCGGCTTTGCCGATGAGTTCCCCGAATTCACCGACCACCCGCCCGCGACGGGCGTGTACGGCGAGCGCTGCGATGTGCGTCGCATCCTGCGCGAGGGCGACCGCATCGAACTGTACCGCCCGCTGGTCTTCGACCCCCTGGAATCCAGGCGCCGGCGTGCGGCGCATCGACGGGATGCGCCGCATCGGCCCGCGCGGACGGACACGCCGCACGACTGAGGTCCCGGAATCCCGGCTGATCGCCGATTGTCGCGTGCGCGACAGCCGCGCCGTGGCGGCTGCGCTAAGGTGGTCGGGCCGCACGGAAGCAGCCCCTTTGAAGTGCTACATTAAGCGTGCGGCGTATCGGCCGGCTCTTACCCGGGCCAGGCCGCGTCGGACGGCGCCACAAGCATGCCGCGACAGCCCCCTAGAATCCGGAGACACGCACCATGGATTTTCGCCTCACCGAGGAGCAACAGGCCTTTGCACAGGCCGCCCGCGAATTCGCCCAGGGGGAACTGGCCCCGTACGCGGCGCAGTGGGACGAGGAACATATCTTTCCCCGCGAGGCCTTCGCCAAGGCCGGCGCACTCGGGTTCTGCGCCATGTATGCGCCGGAATCCATCGGCGGGCTGGGCCTGCCGCGCCTGGACGCCACCCTGGTGTTCGAAGAAATGGCCGCCGTCGATCCCTCGACCACGGCCTTCATCACCATCCACAACATGGCCACCTGGATGATCGGCTCCTGGGCGCAACCCGGGGTGCGTGACCACTGGGGGCCGTTGCTGGCCAGCGGAGAAAAGCTCGCTTCCTATTGCCTCACCGAGCCCGGCGCAGGCTCGGATGCCGCTTCGCTGACGACCAGCGCCCGCCGGGAAGGCGACCACTATGTCCTGAATGGTGCCAAGGCCTTCATCTCCGGCGCGGGCGACACCGATGTCCTGGTGGTCATGGCCCGCACGGGCGGCGAAGGCCCCCGTGGGATCTCGGCCCTGGTCGTGCCGGCCGACAGCGCCGGCATCACCTACGGCCGCAAAGAAAACAAGATGGGCTGGAACAGCCAGTCCACGCGTCCTATCACCTTTGAAAACGTCCATGTGCCGGTGGCAAACCGCCTGGGCGAGGAGGGCGAGGGCTTCCGCTTCGCCATGAAGGGCCTGGACGGCGGGCGCATCAACATCGCCACCTGCTCGGTCGGCGCCGCCCAGGGCGCCTACGAAGCCGCGCGCCGCTACATGGGCGAACGACGCCAGTTCGGTCGCGCCCTGGCGGATTTCCAGGCGCTGCAGTTCAAACTGGCGGACCTGCTGGCCAATATCGTCGCCTCGCGCCAGATGGTGCGGCTGGCGGCCTGCAAGCTGGACGAGGGAGACCCCCAGGCCACCGCCTATTGCGCCATGGCCAAGCGTCTGGCCACAGACTTGTGTTTTCAGTCCTGCCTGGATGCGCAGCAGATCCATGGCGGCTACGGCTACCTGAAGGACTATCCGCTGGAACGGCTGGTGCGAGACACGCGCGTGCACCAGATCCTGGAAGGCACCAACGAAATCATGCGCCTGATCGTGGCGCGCCACATCCTGACCCAGGAGGCCGACCTGCGATGAGCGCGTCCGCCCTTTCTCCATCCGGGCACACCGCATCCGCCGGGGCGGCCCCGGTGCTGTTCCAGGAAATCACCGGCCGTGATGGCCGCCGCATCGGCGTCGCCACCCTGAACAGCCCTCAGACCCTGAACGGCCTGTCCCTGCCCATGTGCCGTCTGCTGGACGCCCGCCTGCAGACCTGGGCGGCCGACGACGGGCTGGTTGCCGTGGTCCTGAACGGCGCGGGCGGGAAGGCCTTCTGCGCCGGAGGCGATCTGCACGGCCTGTACCGCGCCATGCTCGACAGTCCGGCGGGGGATGCCTGGGCCAACGTTCCGGCCCGTACCTTCTTCGAGACCGAATACCGCCTGGATCATCGCATCCACTGCTATCCCAAGCCGGTGCTGTGCTGGGCAAGCGGCATCGTGATGGGCGGCGGCGTGGGGCTGATGCTGGGCGCCAGCCACCGGATCGTCACCGACACGACACGTTTTGCCATGCCCGAGGTCACCATCGGCCTGTACCCCGACGTGGCCGGCACCTGGATGCTCAGCCGCTTGCCACGCGGCATCGGCACCTTTCTGGCCTTCACCGGCGCACAACTGGGTGCGGGAGACTGCCTGCATTACGGCCTGGCCGACCGGATCTGCGGTGCCGAGGGGCTGGATGCCTTGCTGGCCGCGCTGGCGGCGACGGACTGGGCCGCCGATCCGGGCCATCATGCCGCCCAGGTGGATGCCGTGCTGGACGCCTGCCAGACGCCGGCCCCCGAGCCCGGCCCGCTGCAGCGTCACGCAGACGCGATCCGTCCCGCCTGTGGCCGCGCTGGTTTTCTGGACATCGCGGCCGCCATCACGGCCTGGAAGGACGACCCCGATCCCTGGCTGGCGCGGGCGGCGGGCACCTTTCTGGCCGGCTCGCCTGGTTCGGCCCGCCTCAGCCATACGCTGCTGGCGCGTGCCCGGCACCAGTCCCTGGCGCAAACCTTCCGCATGGAATTCACGGCCTCGCTGCATTGCTGCGCCGAGCCGGATTTCCGCGAAGGCATCCGCGCGCTGCTGATCGACAAGGACAAGACACCGCGCTGGAATCCGGCCACGTGCGCGCAGGCCACGGCGGACTGGGTGCAGCGCTTCCTGGCGCCTCTTGGACCCGTCGGCCAGCCGCACCCCCTGGCGGATCTGGGTGCTTGATCGAATACAAACACAGGAGACACACATGAGCAGCACCATCGGATTCATCGGCTTGGGCCACATGGGCGGCCCGATGGCCCAGAACCTGCTGAAGGCGGGACATACGCTCCAGGTGTTCGACCTGGTTCCGCAAGCGGTCCAGACCCTGGTCCAGGCGGGCGCCAAGGCGGCGGCCACGGCGGCCGAAGCCGTGGCAGGGGCCGACCTGGTCGTCACCATGCTGCCGGCCAGCCGCCACGTCGAGGGCCTGTACCTGGGCGAGAACGGCCTGCTGACCGCCATCGCCCGGGGGACGCTGGTGCTGGAATGCAGCACCATCGCGCCCGAATCGGCGCGCAAGGTCTCGGCCGCAGCCGCCCTGCGTGGCATCCGCATGATCGACGCGCCGGTGTCCGGCGGCACGGGCGGGGCCGTGGCGGGCACGCTGACCTTCATCGTCGGCGGTGCCGCCGACGACCTGGAGGCCGCCCGGCCCTACCTGGAGAAAATGGGCAAGAACATCTTCCACGCCGGAGACGCGGGCGCAGGCCAGGTGGCCAAGATCTGCAACAACATGCTGCTGGGCATTCTGATGGCCGGCACGGCCGAGGCCCTGGCCCTGGGCGTGGCCAACGGCCTGGACCCCAAGACCCTGTCGGACATCATCGCCAAGAGTTCCGGGCGCAACTGGGCGACGGAACTCTACAACCCCTGGCCGGGTGTGATGGCGCAGGCGCCGGCTTCAAAGGACTACGCCGGTGGCTTTGGCGTGGACCTGATGCTCAAGGATCTGGGGCTGGCGGCCGAGGCATCGATGCAGGCCCGTGCCACCACGCCGCTGGGCGAACTGGCGCGCAATCTGTACGCACTGCACAGCACCCAGGGGAACGGGAAACTGGATTTCTCCAGCATTCTGAAGCTGTATCACCAGCCACGCTGAATCAAGCCACGCTCGACGGTATCCGCATGTCCAATGGGACGCCGTCGGGCGCACCTGCGACGTAGCGCATGGCCGGCCAGTCCGATAGGGTGATTTCCGCAGCCACGTGCAGCAGCCCCCCCTGGACGGCCGATTCGATCACGCGTCCTGCCGGACGGCCGGCCGCATCCCCGGCAGCGTACAGATCAGAAGCCGGGGGCAGGGCGGGGGTGTCGGGCGCCCAGGACGCGGTGCCATACGCCATGCGCCGCTTGACTGTGCCCCGGTAGTGGCTGCGGGCAATGACTTCCTGGCCCGGGTAGCAGCCCTTGGCGAAATCGATGGTGCCGTTCAGATCCATATCCAGCGACGCCGGGAGGAACTGGTCCTGGGACGCGGCTCGAATCCAGGGCCAGGCGCCGGCCAGCCGCGCGGCCGTCCAGGCATCACCTTCGG
Source organism: Castellaniella sp. (assembly GCF_049650445.1). GTDB lineage: Bacteria > Pseudomonadota > Gammaproteobacteria > Burkholderiales > Burkholderiaceae_B > Castellaniella. The sequence goes on from NZ_JBASAD010000033.1 coordinate 35,497, forward strand.
CCGGGGCGGTCCCCTCGGGCGCGTCCGGTGACGTCTCCGCCAGGCGCCAGGCGGCAGGCTGGTTCGCCCCGGACATGGGGGCCACGATCCAGTCTGCGCTTCCGATCGCGGCGCGCGTCCAGGCCGGCGCCGCATGCAGCGCGGCCGGTACGGCCTGGGCACCCAAAGCGCCACAGACCCGTACCGCTTCGTCCAGGCTGATCGTGACCTTGGCGCGCAGCACGAACATGCGCAGGCGCTTGAGCAGGCTGTCCGTCAGATCCCGCGACACCATCCAGACGAAGCCATCGTCCTGCGTCCGCCACAACACGCCGTTGGCCAGCAGGCGGCCCTGGGCCGTGCAATAGGCGGCCGGGGCCGCCAGATCGGCGCCCAGGCTGGTGACCCCATGCGTCAGTTGTCCGTGCAGGAACGATGCGGCGTCGGGGCCCTGGATGCGCACCAGCGCGCATTCGGGCAAGGGGTGAAATCCGTCGGTGGCAAGGCCTTCCATGGTGAATCCGTGAATATGCATGTTTCAAACAATGAGTCAGCGCCCATGATAGCGCGGGCGCGCCCCGGGACGGCGAGAGAGCCGGCTGGCAAAACGGATAAAGGCGGCGAAGGACGGCCCTAATCAGGCCAGGGCCGCGATCATCTTGCCCTCGCGATCCCTGATCGGAACCGCGACCGCCACCATGCCGACGATGAATTCTTCGTCGTCGATGCCGATCTCCTGTTCCTGGATCGGCCGGCGGCGGAGCCGACCCGCCGGCTATGGGGCCAGGCGCAGCACGATCACCCCCGCCACCAGGACGCCGGCACCCGCGATGCGTGCGGGCGTCAGGCGCTCGCGCAGGAACAGGCCTGAAATCAGGATACCGAACAGGATGGAAGTCTCGCGCAGTGCAGCAATGACTGCGATGGGCGCCAGGGTCATGGCCCAAAGCGCCACGCCGTAGGAAATCACGGAACCGGACCCGCCCAGCAGGGCTGCGCCCCAGTGATTCCGGAAATACCGCGCCAGATCCCGGGCCCGATGCGGCAAGGCCAGTCCGACCATGACGATGCCCTGAAGCAGGAAGATCCACAACGTATAGCTGGCCGGCGCCTGCGAAAGCCTGGCGCCCGTGCCGTCCACCAGGGTATAGCCGGCGATCACGGCGGCGTTCAGCAAGGCGAGCCGCACGCCGCCGGACTTGCGCTGCTGCGCGCCGCCGGGCAGGCCGATGCACAGGATGCCGGCGCAGATCGTGGCCACGCCCACGAGCGCGCCCGGACTCGGGTCGTCGTGGAAGAACAGAATGGAAACGAGCGCCACCAGCAGCGGCGCGGTACCCCGCATGACGGGGTAGCTGACGCTCATGTCGGCCACGCGATAGATGTGCGCAACCAGCCGCATGTAGATCACTTGCAATCCCAGCGATGCCAGCAGAAACGGCCAGCTTGCAGGCGCGGGCTGCGGCAGCCAGGGCAGACAGAGCGCTGCGATCAGCGTCGACGCTCCGGTGATACCGATGGCGCTCAGCAGTTTGTCGGCGCTGCCCTTGATCAGCGCGTTCCAGGTCGCATGAAAGAGGGCGGAGGCCAGCACGGCACCATAAATGAAATCGACGCTGGGCGACATGGCGGAAATGGTGTGGGCGGCGAACGAGAGGCAGGGAAGCCGGGCCGCATAGGATAGCGCGAACCGGCGTCCGACCCTGGCGGCTGGTGCAGTCAACCTGCTGCAATTCAATATTTTTTATGTGTTCACTAAAATGATTTGAATTTATTTATCCATAGCCGATCCCTAGAATGGCCTTCAATTCCCACCCATCGAAGAGCCTTCAGCATGCTGCCCATCTCCGCCGTGCCTCACCCTCTGCCGACGGCCTCCAGCCGTCCCGCTGCCCAGACACGGTCACACGGCTCATCGCGCACACCGTCGCTGTGGTATGGCGTGCTCCTCTCCGGCGGCCTGGGCTTGGTGGCCTGGTGGCTGGGCACCCGGTTTCCGCTGATCGGCGGGCCCGTGTTCGGTATCTTGCTGGGCATGATCTGGCGCAATGTGCTGGGTCTGTCCCCGGTCTTCACCCCGGGGGTGGTCTACAGCAGCCGCCAGGTGCTGAAATGGTCCATCATCGGCCTGGGCTTCGGCCTGAGCTTCGGTCAGGTCATGCAGACCGGGGCCTCGTCCCTGGCCGTGACCCTGATCACCCTGTCCGTGGCCTTCCTGAGCGCCTGGCTGCTGGGTCGCTGGCTGAAGCTGGGCGGGTCTCTATGCACCCTGATCGGCGTCGGCACCGCGATCTGCGGCGGCTCGGCCATTGCGGCGGTGGCGCCCATCATCAAGCCCGACGATCACGAGACGGCGCTGTCGATTTCGACGATCTTTCTGTTCAACGTCGTGGCGGTGCTGCTGTTTCCGCCGCTGGGCCACTGGATGGGGCTGAGCGACGCCGGCTTCGGCTTGTGGGCCGGGACCGCCATCAACGATACGTCCTCCGTGGTGGCGGCCGGTTACAGCTACAGCGTGGCTGCGGGGGACATCGCGACGATCGTGAAGCTCACTCGCGCCACGCTGATCATCCCGATCTGCATCGTCATCGCCTTCTGGGTGGCCTGGCGCAATCAGCATTCGGACACCCGGGTGTCCCTGGCGTCGATCTTCCCCTGGTTCATCCTCTGGTTCCTGGCCGCTTCGGCAACGCGCAGCCTGGGCCTGGTTCCGGAAATCCTGCTCGGACCGCTGCACCTGATCTCGCAATTCCTCATCATCATGGCCCTGACCGCCATTGGTTTGTCCTCCGATCTGCGCCGCATGGCGCTGGCCGGCGCGCGCCCGCTGCTGTTGGGCCTGGGCGTCTGGACGGCCGTGTCGGTCAGCAGCCTGGCCGTACAAATGCTGATGGGCAGCCTCTGAGGCGAAAAGTCACAAGCCCGTCGATCGCCCGCCAGTGATCCAGTTAAACTGGCGGGCATGGAAAAATACCCCCACGCTGCACGCTACGCTTTTCATCCTGGGACGACCCGCAGATGAAAACCATCCTGCGCGGATTCCTCTGGCTGCTGATATTCGGCCTGCTGGCCGTGGCGATCGTCATCGCTTCGGCGGCCTGGTGGGGCTGGAAGCGCCCCGTGCCCATGAAAACCCCGGTGGTGGACTACCTCATCGACGCGGGCAGCACTCCGCGCCAGATCGTGGGGGCGATGCGCGACGCGGGCATCGAAATCCAGCCGGATGCCTTCGTCTGGCTGGCCCGCCTGAGCGGCCGGGACAAATTGCTGAAGGCCGGCGCCTATGAAGCCCGCGAGGGCGACACCCCCTGGCTGCTGCTGGAACGCATGGCCAATGGGGACATGACCCAGACCCGCCTGACCTTCCCGGAGGGTTGGACCTTCGCCCAGATCCGGGCGGCGCTGGATGCCGATCCCCAGGTCCGCCACGACACGCGCGGGATCGACGATCAGGCACTGATTCAGCGTCTGGGCCTGGAAGCCAAGGCGCCCGAGGGGCTGTTCCATCCCGATACCTATGTGTTTGCGCCGGGCAGCTCCGACCTGGACATCCTGCGTCGCGCCGCACAGGCCGGCCGCCAGACGCTGGAGCGCGCCTGGGCCGAACGCGACCGTGATCTGCCGCTGGAAACCCCGTACCAGGCCTTGATCCTGGCCTCCATCGTCGAAAAAGAAACCGGCCACGGCGCCGATCGGGCGCGCGTCGCCGGCGTCTTCATCAATCGCCTGAAGATCGGCATGCCCCTGCAGACCGACCCGACCGTGATCTATGGCCTGGGCGCTGATTATCAGGGCCGCCTGCGCAGAAAGGACCTGGAGCGCGACACGCCCTGGAATACGTATACCCGCGCGGGCCTGCCGCCCACACCCATTGCCAGCCCGGGCAAAGCGGCGCTGGAGGCGACCCTGCATCCGGAACGGCACAAATACCTGTACTTCGTGTCGCGGGGCGATGGCACCAGCGAATTTTCCACCGACCTGCCGGCGCACAACCGCGCCGTCAGCAAATACATCCTGAAACGATAGCCCATGACGACCCGAGGCGCCTGCTTCATCACGCTCGAAGGCCTGGACGGAGCCGGCAAGAGCACGCACATCTCCTGGATCGAGGACCGGCTGCGCCGGGCCGGTGTGGAGCTGCTGTCCACCCGTGAACCCGGTGGCACCCCGCTGGGAGAAACCTTGCGCGAACTGCTGCTGCATCGCCCCATGGACCTGCGCACCGAAACCCTGCTGATGTTTGCTGCCCGCAACGAACACTGGCGCACGCGCATCCTGCCCGCCCTGGACGATGGCCGGTGGGTGCTGTGCGACCGCTACACCGATGCCTCGTTCGCCTACCAGGGCGGCGGCCGGTCCCTGGGCGCGGAGCCGGTCCGCATCCTCGAAGACTGGGTGCAGCAGGGCAGGGGGCCGGATTGCACGCTGCTGTTCGACGTGCCGCTGGAAACCGCCCGCGAGCGCCTGGCGCAAGGGCGCGCCCAGACTGACCGCTTCGAGCGCGAGGACGCCGCCTTCTTCGAGCGCACCCGCCAGGCCTACCACGCCCGGGCAGCGGCCGATCCGGACCGTTTCCGGGTGATCGACGCCCGCCAGAGCATCGAGGCCATCCACGCCGAACTGGGCGCCATTCTGGACGGACTGCTGCGCACGCGCGGCTATACGCCCGCCACGCTGGACCCGGCATGACGGACTTTCTGCCCTGGCAACAGGCACCGGCGCGCCACTGGCTGGCCACGCGCGAGCGCTTCGCCCACGCCTGGCTGATCCATAGCCGGCCAGGCTGCGGCCAGATGGAATTCGCCCTGGCCGGGGCCGCCAGCCTGCTGTGCGAGTCCCCTCGCGACGGACTGGCCTGTGGCGAATGCCAGGCCTGCCGCTGGGTGAAGGCCGGCAACCATCCCGACCTGCGCCGCATCCGGCCCGACGACCAGGCCGTGCGCGAAGGCGCGCTGGACGTCGCCGAAGACGCCAAGAAACAGCCTTCGCGCGAGATCCGCATCGAACAGATCCGCAGCCTGCTGCCCTGGTTCAACACGGCCACTCACCGGGGTGGCTGGCGCGTCGCCTTGCTGTATCCGGCCGAAGCCCTGAATACCATCGCGGCCAACGCCCTGCTGAAGATCCTGGAAGAACCGCCCGAGCACACGGTGTTCCTGCTGTCGGCCCAGGCTCCCGACCGCCTGCTGCCCACGCTGGTGTCGCGTTGCCGCCGCCTGCCGCTGGCGGTACCGCCCGTTGCCGAGTCCCTGGCCTGGCTGGAAACGCAGGGCGTGAAAGACGCCGCCGCTCGACTGGCCGCCGCGGGCGACGCGCCCCTGCTGGCGCTGGAGCAGGCGCAGCAAGGACTGCCCGTGATGCCCGCCTGGCTGGATCTGTTTCTGGACCAGGCAAGCCAGGGCGGCGACGGCGCGGTGCTGGCCGATGCGCTGCAGGCGGGTGAACCGGCTGACTGGGTGGACGACTTCCAGCGTCTGTGGCTGGACCTGAGCCTGTGCACCCACGGCCTGCCGCCGCGCTATCATCCCGCACAGGCAGCCCGGATCAAAGCGGTCGCCCGGGGCCTGGACCCGGCGGCCCTGGCACGCACCGCCGACTGGCTGCGGGATCAGCGGCGTCTGGCGCATCATCCCCTCAACCCCAAGCTGCTGGCCGATCACGCGGCCCGCACCTTGCTGCAGTCGGTGCGGCCCGTGCGCGCCGCCCCGAAGGGTCGCCCCTAGCCCAGGGGCTCGGCCCGATCCGTTTTAGACCTGAATACCCTGATAGTGCCCGATCATGTACATCGATTCTCATTGCCACCTGAATTTTCCCGATCTGCGGGCCCAACTGCCCGAAGTGCTGGAGCGCATGCGCACGGCCGGCGTGGGCCATGCCCTGGTGGTCAGCGTCAACCTGCGCGACTGGCCCGGCCTGATGGCGCTGGTGGAGCAACATCCTTTCCTGCGGGCCTCCGTCGGCGTGCATCCGGACAATGACGCCGGGGACGAAGACAACGCCGAGCCGACCGTGGAAGATCTCGTCAGCCGAGCCGTCCATCCCCGGGTCGTGGCCATCGGTGAAACCGGGCTCGACTATTACCGCCTGAGCGAACCGCTGGACTGGCAGCGCGAGCGCTTCCGCACTCACATCCGCGCGGCGCATGAAACGGGGCTGCCGCTGATCATCCACACCCGTGCCGCCGCCGAGGACACCCTGCGCCTGATGCGCGAGGAACGTGCCCCGGCCGGGGTCATGCATTGCTTCACCGAATCCTGGGAAGTCGCACAAGGTGCGCTGGAACTGGGGTTCTATATCTCTTTGTCGGGTATCGTGACCTTCAAGAACGCCACCCAGATTCAGGACGTGGCTCGTCAGGTACCGCTGGACCGCCTGCTGATCGAGACCGATTCCCCCTATCTGGCGCCGGTCCCGTACCGGGGAAAGATGAACGATCCGTCCCGGGTCATCCACGTGGCCGAAAAGATCGCCGAACTGCGCGGCGTGCCTGTCGCGACGATCGAGCAGGCCAGTGCCGAAAACTACTGGCGGTTGTTCCCCAAGGCGGCTGCGGCCGCCTGAACCGCCTTCATCCCGGCCCGCCGTCCGGGCCGCCTGTCCTCATTTCCGTCGACGGAGGTTTCCGCCATGTCCTTGTCCACTCTCGTTCGCCTCGGTGCCCGGCGCGGCCGGCTGGCCGGTCTGATCCTGGCCCTGGCCCTGGGCATCGGCGCCCCGCCCACGGTCTTCGCCCAGCAGGCGCCGACTGCCGACTGGTGGTCGGCCATCCGCCGCGATGATCTGTCCACCGTCCAGGGCCTGCTGTTGCGCCATACCGACCCGAACGCGTTCAACAACTTGGGCAACCCCGCTCTGACCCAGGCGGCACGCGACCAGTCCTGGCAGGTGTTCGATGCCTTGCGTGTGGCCCCCGACGTGCAGATCGACGCACCCAACGCCCGCGACGAGACGGCGCTGATGTACTTGTGCATCCTGGGCCAGACCGACCGGGCCCGGACGCTGATCGCCGCAGGTGCCCAGGTCAACCGTCTGGGCTGGACGCCGCTGCACTACGCCGCATCCAAGGCGCAGATGGAGACGGCTCGCATGCTGATCGAACGTGGGGCCATCATCAATGCCCCCGGCCCCGACGGCACCACGCCGCTGATGATGGCGGCCCTGTCCGGCAAGCCGGAGATCGTCCGCCTGCTGCTGGAGCACGGTGCCGACCCGAGCATGTTCAACGCCGCTCAAGAAACGGCAGCGGACTGGGCGCGCAAGAGCAACCATGCCGCTCTGGCCGCCGGCCTGGACGAGGTGGCCGCCCGAAGGACGCAAAGCCGGCAAGGCGGAGGCTCCCGATCGGCCCCGGTGCCAGGCGGTCCGACAGACGCTGCGCAGGCGAAGGCGCCGGCCGCCCAGCCGGAGGACACGACCTCGTTCTCGCGTTACTTCGATCTCGGCCGTTTCGAGGATACGCCGCAGGGCAAGTAGCCTAATTCAGAAAGACCCGCGCCTGGCGGGGCCGGGCGATGAAACGTCGATGGCCTTGCGCGCGGATCCGGTCGAACTCCAGGCTGGGCATGACCACCTCGATGATTTCCTGAGTGTCCTCGCGCCGCAGTTCCAGTTGCGCCAGCGGCCCGAAGGCGTGTGCCCGCTGCAGATTCACCCGCAAGCCCGGGTCGGCGGACGGCTCCGCCGGCAGCGGCTCGATCTGGATGTCGTGCGGCCGGACGTAGGCCGTTCCCGGCGCGTCGGCGGCCCCCTCCAGGCCCGGCATTTCGATCGCGGCGCCGCCCGTGTGCAGCCGTCCGTCCCGTACCCGGCCCTGGAACAGGTTCACATGCCCCAGAAAGCCGTACACGAACGCCGTTTCCGGCGTGTCGTACACCGCTTGTGGTGCGCCCTGCTGCTCGACCCGGCCCTTGTTCATGATGACGACCTCGTCGGCGACCTCCAGGGCCTCTTCCTGGTCGTGCGTGACGAACAGGCTGGTCATGTGCAGTTCGTCGTGCAGACGGCGCAGCCAGCGCCGCAGTTCCTTGCGGACCTTGGCGTCCAGCGCGCCGAAGGGTTCATCGAGCAGCAGCACGCGCGGCTCCACCGCCAGGGCACGGGCCAGGGCGATGCGCTGACGCTGCCCGCCGGACAGGGCCGCTGGCCGGCGATCGGCCAGCCAGTCCAGTTGCACCAGTTCCAGCAGCCCCATGACCTTCTCACGGATCCGGCGCTCGTCCGGCCGCTGTCCGCGCGGCTTGACGCGCAGGCCAAAAGCCACGTTCTCGAACACCGTCATGTGCTTGAACAGGGCGTAGTGCTGAAACACGAAGCCGACCTGCCGTTGACGCACGTGCGTACGGGACGCATCCTGACCTCCCAGCAGCACCTGGCCCGTGTCGGAATGTTCCAGGCCTGCGATGATGCGCAGCAGCGTGGTCTTGCCGCAGCCCGACGGCCCCAGCAAAGCCGTCAGTTGGCCATCCGGAAAGGCCAGGGACACGTCATCCAGCGCCGTGAATGCGCCGAATTGCTTGTGGATGTGACGGACTTCGATGCTCATGAGGATTGCTCCGATACGGTTCGGGCGGCCTGGGCGCGCAGATGCCATTCAGCCAGGGACTTCAGGGCCAGCGTCAGCAAGGCCAGCAGCGCCAGCAACGAGGCCACCGAAAAGGCGGCCGCGAAGTGGTATTCGTTGTAGAGAATTTCCACGTGCAGGGGCAGGGTGTTGGTCAGGCCGCGAATGTGGCCCGACACCACCGACACCGCACCGAATTCCCCCATGGCGCGCGCATTGCACAGGATCACGCCGTAGAACAGTCCCCAGCGGATATTGGGCAGCGTGACGTGCCAGAAGACGCGCCAGCCCGAAGCGCCCAGCACGATGGCGGCTTCTTCTTCCTCGCTGCCTTGCGACTGCATCAGCGGGATCAGTTCGCGCGCCACGAAGGGCACGGTGACGAAGACGGTGGCCAGCACGATGCCCGGCACGGCGAACAGAATCTGGAAGCCATGCGCCTGCAGCCAGGGACCGAACCAGCCCTGAGCGCCGAACATCAGCACGTAGATCAGGCCGGCGATGACGGGGGATACGGAAAAGGGCAGGTCGATCAGCGTGATCAGCAGGCTCTTGCCACGGAATGCAAAGCGGGTGACGGCCCAGGCCGCGCAGACTCCGAAGACCAGATTCAGCGGCACGGCGATTCCGGCTGCGATCAGCGTCAGACGGATGGCGGCTCGGGCATCGGGCTCGGTGATCGCCGCCACGCAGGCTTCCCAGCCTTTGCCCAGGGCCTGATGAAAGACCGCTGCCAAGGGGATGAACAGAAACAGGAACAGGAAGGCAAACGCCGTCCCCATCAGTGCCCGCCGGGCGAGCCGGCTTTCGCCGGCCGGGCGCGCGGCGGCCGTGGTTGGGGAGAGGGGATCGAGAGCGATGGAAGTCATGGATTTGGAATAGGCGTGTCAGGTCTGGCCGGTCGAGCGCCGCCGCACCCAGGCCTGCAACAGATTGATGGCCAGCAGCAGCAAAAAGGAAATCCCCAGCATCACCACGGCGATGGCCGTGGCCCCCGCGTAGTCATACTGCTCCAGCTTGGTGACGATCAGCAGCGGCGCGATTTCCGAGACCATCGGCATATTGCCGGCGATGAAGATCACCGAACCGTATTCACCGGCCGCACGCGCAAAGGCCAGGGCAAAGCCCGTCAGCAGGGCCGGCAGGATCGCGGGGAACACCACGCGAACGAAGACCTGCGCGCGCGAAGCCCCCAGGCTGCTGGCGGCCTCCTCATATTCGGGTGCCATGTCCTCCAGCACCGGCTGGACGGTCCGCACCACAAAGGGCAGGCCGATGAAGATCAAGGCCACCACCACCCCCAGCGGCTTGAAAGCCACCTGGATGCCCAACGGCGCCAGCAGCCCGCCCAGCCAGCCCGTGGGTGCGTACAAGGCGGTCAGGGCAATCCCGGCCACGGCCGTCGGCAAGGCGAAAGGCAGATCCACCAGCGCGTCCACCAGCCGCTTGCCGGGGAATTCGTAGCGCGCCAGCACCCAGGCCACGAGGCCGCCGAATACGGCATTCACGGCTGCCGCCAGCAGCGCGGCGCCGAAACTCAGGCGGTAAGAGGCCAATACCCGGGGCGCGGTGACGGCTTTCCAGAACGCCTCCGCGCTCAAGGTCGTGGCCGTCAGAAACGCGGCCGACAGCGGCAGCAGGACCACCAGGCACAGATAGGTCAGTGTCAGGCCCAGCGTCAGGTTGCGGCCGGGCAGGACCCGGTGCGCGATGGAGGCGGGCGATGCGAGCGTCGTGGACATGGGCTACTGCGCGTTCGGCTGGTAGATCTGGTCGAACACACCGCCGTCCGCGAAGTGCGTCTTCTGCGCCTCGTCCCAGCTCGGTGCCACGTCCGTCAGGGTGAACAAGGAGATCGAGGGAAACTGTCCCGCATGGCGCTCGGCGGCGGCCTTCAGCGTGGGCCGGTAATGGTGCTGCGCGGCGATCTCCTGGCCGGCCTCGGAATACAGATAGTCCAGGTAGGCCTGCGCCACGGCGCGTGTGCCCCGGGCATCGACGACCTTGTCCACCACGGCGACGGGCGGCTCGGCCAGGATGCTGACCGAGGGTACGACGATGTCCGCCTTGTCGGGCCCCAGTTCCTGGACGGCCAGAAAGGCTTCGTTTTCCCAGGCCAGCAGCACGTCGCCGATGCCACGCTCGATGAAGGTCGTGGTCGAACCCCGGGCGCCCGAATCCAGCACCGGCACCTGACGGTAGAGCGCACCGACGAACGCACGTGCTTTCGCCTCGTCGCCGCCGGGCTGGCGCAGAGCGTAGCCCCAGGCCGCCAGGTAGTTCCAGCGCGCGCCGCCGGAAGTCTTGGGATTGGGCGTGATGACCTGCACTCCCGGTTTGATCAGATCGCCCCAGTCGTGGATGCCTTTGGGATTGCCCTTGCGCACAAGGAAGACGATGGTGGAGGTATAGGGCGCGCTGTTCAGGGGCAATTGTTGCTGCCAGTCCGGGCGGATCGCGCCGCGCGCGGCGATGGCGTCGATGTCCGGCGCCAATGCCAGCGTCACCACATCGGCCTGCAGGCCGTCGATCACCGAACGCGCCTGCTTGCCCGAACCGCCATGCGACTGACGGACCGTGACGTGATCGCCGGTCTTGTCCTGCCAGTACTGGGCAAAGGCCGCGTTATAGGCTTGATACAGCTCTCGCGTCGGATCGTAGGACGCGTTCAACAGCGTGACATCGGCGGCGTGCGCGGCGCCGGTCAGGCCCAGGGTGGCGGCCAGGACGAGTAGCTGCCGCGGGAATCGGAATCGCATGAAAAGGACCTCGTGATGCGCGAATCAAGGCATCAGCTTAAAGAGATCCTTTTCAAAGCCGAACGAATCGTTTTGTCCAACGATATGAACGCCGCACATTATGCGGCGCTGCTATATGCGTATGCGACGGCCGGGGTGTCTAAGACTTCGGCGGCAGGAACTGCGGACGCAGAATATCCCGCAGGCGATCGTAGGGAATCAGCAGTTCGGGCTGCCCCCAGGCGTAGGGCGCGATTTCGTAGGGCTGATATTTGACCAGCACACCCAGGTCGGTCAGCCCCACGTTATCGCTGGGCGCGAAGGGCCACATACGGTTGAAATTATCCGGGTTGTCGATGGCGTCGGCATGCTGCTCCAGCCAGCGGGCGTGCTCGGCGCGCAAGGCCGCGTCGAAGGCCGGGCGCGCGCCCGGCGCCAGCAGATTGTCGATCGTCAGGGCCTTTTCGGCCGTATTGTCCCAATTCAGCAATTGCGACCCCGTCATGCCGTGGGCCATGCCGGTACGATACTGGCCCGCATCCAGTTCGACCACGGTCAAGTGGTCGTTGCGATAGCGCGTCCGCGCGGCCAGTTGGACCTCGTCGCGCGATCCGGCAGTCTGCCAGTAATAGGCCTCGAAACCGCTCAGGGTGTCATAGGGGGCCGCGCTTTGCGTATCGACCCAGGTCATGGCCGCCAGGGCGTGATCGATCAGTTCCGTTAGGCGAGGATGCCCCGGGAAGGCCAGGGAATCGACCGTCAGCTTGGGACATTCACCCCGGCAGTCCGGCCGTTCGCGCGACCATTTCACCGGTTGCGTGAACAGCCCGTCCCGGCTGGTCTGCTGGTCGAGCTGGGCCGGCACCAGGCTGAGATTGTCCTGGGGGCCGCTGGCGCAGCCGGCCAGCGCCAGGGCCATGATCAAGGCGGGCAGGGCGGTGCGCCAGGAAAACGGCGGGCGAGGTTGAGACGGCAGGTGCATCGGCATGGGGCTCATCGACTGGGTGTGATGCGGTGTTCGGGATTGCGGGCGGGAAGGGCGGGGGGAGGGCCGGACGGCCTGATCGTGGATAATAAGGCCTTTTCACCGGGGAGGGCCCATGATCAGAATCTACCACAACCCGCGTTGCAGCACGTCGCGCAAAGCGCTCGAAACGCTCCAGGCCACAGGGCGTTCCGTCGAAGTGGTCGAATATCTGCATGCCTTGCCGCCGCGCGACGAACTGCGCGAACTGATCCGGGCCGCGGGCCTGACGGTGCGCGCAGCCTTGCGCCCCAAAGAAGCAGCCTACGAGTCGCTGGGATTGTCGGACACCACGCTGACGGACGAACAGTTGCTCGACGCCATCGAGCAGCACCCCGTCTTGCTGAATCGGCCCTTCGTCGTCACGGACAAGGGCACGCGCCTGTGCCGTCCGTTTGAACGCATCCAGGAAATCCTATAGGCAAGCTCTGACTCGGGCGGTCTGCAGCGTTTGCCTGCCGCTCTACTGATTCAGATGTTCCTCAGCTTCCAACCACTGACGAGGCGCCTGTGTTCGAGTTCATCCAACTGCTGCCCCCATTGCTCAAGTTTGCGGCGTGTGTGCTGTTCGTCGGCCTGATTGCACTTGTTGCCCTGGGCGCGATGAGCATGCTGCGCCGTGCGTGGCCCCCCGGACTGCATGCCCCCAATATGGTCAATACCATGCTTTCCGGCATCCTGCTGCCCACGGGCATGGTCATTGCCTTCGTGGCGGCGGATATCTGGCAGCAGGATGCCAAGGGCCACATCGCGGTCGAGCACGAGGCCAGCGCCGTGGTCGACGTGCTGCGCATCGCAAAATTCCTGCCCGGCGACCGGCGTGAAAGCGTCACGGGTTTGATCGATGACTACATCCGCGAAGTGGTCGAAAACGAATGGCCGTTCATGGCGACAGGCCGCTGGAGCCTGGTCGCCGAGAACCAACTGGAGGCCTTGATCATCGCATCCGTGGAGCTCGAGGCAAGCACCGATCAGTTGGGTGTGCGCCGCGCAGCCGAAGAACTGCGGCGCTATGCGCAGAATATCGAAAGAGCCCGCGATGACCGTCTGCTGATTGCGCGCAGCCCGGGGATCATGTCCGCGAAGGGGGCCGTGGTGCTGATGCTGCTGTTCGTCGCCGCGTGCGTGTTGTGCGAACTGCATCTCAGCCAGCGGCGGCCGCTGGTCTTGTCGATGCTGTTGTTTTCCCTCAGTTTCGGCGCGACGCTTTATCTGATCGTTTCATTCGATCGGCCCTTCATGGGCACCAACCAGATCCAACCGGAATCCCTGTCATTGCTGCTGATCCGGGGTTAGTGCCCTGTCTGGTTGATGAGCCAGACGGGGCACTGAAGTCAAGGCCCGTATTCGCACCTGACGAGCGCGCGTCAGGGCTGGACCGAGGGTACGCCGGTCGGGAAGCGGCGCGTGCGGTGCGTCACCGGCAGGCCACGGCCCTTCAGCAGGATGTTCCAGTAAAACCAGGGCATGAAGCGGCGCTTGAGCCACCAGTAGGAGCGGCGCGGCACGCGCGGATCGAAGGGAAAGCTGGGCGTGATCGTCCCGCCGTAGGTGAACTCGGCCAGCAGAACCTTGCCGCGTGAAGTCGTCAACGGGCAGGCAGCATAGCCATCGTAGCTCTCGACGTTGCCGGCGCCACGCAGGGCGCTCAGCAGGTTCAGCGTCAGCACGGGAGACTGGCTCTTGATGGCGGCGGCTGTCTTGCTGTTGGGCGTCGAGGTGCAATCCCCCAGGCCGAACACATCGGGATACCGTGTGTGGCGCAGCGTGTGCTTGTCCACATCCAGCCAGCCGTTCGCATCGGCCAGCGGGCTGGTGCGGATGAAATCAGGCGCACCTTGTGGCGGCACCACGTGCAGCAAGTCGTAGGCGACTTCCTCGCGCACTTTTTCACCATCCACCACTGATTCGAAGACGGCGATCCTGTCCTCGCCACGGACCTGGACCAGATTCTGGCCAAAGTGTGGTTGGGCACCGTAGGACGCCATGACTTTGTCCAGCGCCTGGGCGTAGAAGGGCACGCCGAAGACTGTAGCGCCGGCCGTACGGAACTGCAGGCTGTCGGCCTTCACGCCCCGTCGGCGGAACTCGTCGGCAGCCAGGTACAGGGCCTTTTGCGGCGCACCCGGGCATTTCACCGCGCCGGCCGGCTGGGTGAAGATCGCCGTGCCGCCCTGGAACTGGCGCACCAGTTCCCAGGTGTAGGGTGCCAGATCGTAAAGATAGTTGCTGGTCACGCCGTTCTTTCCCAGGGCGTCGGCCAGGCCCTCGATGGCGTTCCAATCGATCTGGATGCCCGCAGCCACCACCAGGTAGTCATAGGCCACGCGACTGCCGTCGCCCAACTCCACCTGACGCTCGTCGGGCAACAGGGCGGTCACGGGCTGCGCGATATGGCGCACGCCGTCGGGCAGGCAGTCGTGCAGAGGCCGGCGCGTGTCTTCGGCCTTATACGCGCCGCCGCCCACCAGGGTCCAGGCGGGCTGATAATCGTGATGGCTGGACGGATCGATGATGGCGATGTCCAGACCCGGCTCGTGGCGGCGGAGCTGGGCGGCGACGGTGGTGCCGCCGGTGCCGGCGCCGACGATCACCACGGTATGCTTGCGGACGGATGCGTTGCTCATGAAGGCCTCGAATGGGTCGAATATGGAGCCTGGGGCGATGCGCCCGGCGGCATAATGCGATCATTCTAGGAGCCGGCTCTCGCAGAGAGAACGACCGATGGGCTATGTCTTTATGACTTTTGCGACCAAAAACCCGGATACCGCGAAGGAATAGAGGCCTTGTCCCGCATCCGGTTTTCGATTTCCCGGGTGTTAATATCGCTCAGGAGCCTCTTGGCTGAAACCCCGATTGCGTTCCGATTCCTGAAGTATGAAATCTCTGCCTGAACACCACGAACTAGAAACGTTGACCGCGCTCGTCGAGGGCCGTGTACAGGGCGTCGGATTTCGCGCCGCCGCTGTCCGTCAGGCGCACCAGCTCAAGCTCGGCGGCTGGGTACGCAATCTGTCCGATGGCCGGGTCGAAGCCCTGATCCAGGGCGAACATGCCGCCGTCGACCGCATGCTGTCCTGGCTGCTCCAGGGACCGCCCGCCGCCCGGGTGACTGGCGTGACGCACACGGAAACCCCCACAGAACGCCACTACGAGCGCTTCGAGCAGATCTGACAGGATCCGATCGCCTGCGCACAGCCGCATGGTGATCCGGACCGGTTGAACCAATCGACCTTTTCACACTCAAAGCTGCAGTCCGCCGATTCCGGTGGATCTGGTGACTATTCAGAGGTACGCATGAAACGATTCTTCACCCTCGGCCTGCTGGCCGCCGCCCTGGGAGCCTCCCTGTCCGCCCACGCCCAGGCAGGCGAAGCCGTCACCGTCTACCAGGACCCGAGCTGCGGCTGCTGCCACGGCTGGGCCGAGCACATGCGCGCCGAGGGCTTCGAAGTGCGTGAAGTGCCGACCTCCGACATGGCGGCGGTCAAGACCCGCCTGGGCGTGCCCATGGAGCTGGCGTCCTGCCACACGGCACGGCTGGAGTCGAGCGGCCAGATCGTCGAAGGTCACGTGCCGGCCTCGGCCGTGCGCAAGCTGTTGGCCTCGAAGGACACGCGCGGCGCGGCAGCGCCCGGCATGCCGCTGAATTCGCCCGGCATGGGGCCGATGGACGGCAATCTGGTCACGCTCGACTTCAACGGCAAGCCGTTTTCGCGCGACTGAAGCAACCGGAGCGAAGCCCGGCCAGGCCGAAACCCGTTCGCCTCAGTGCGTAGCGGGTTCGGATTCGGCTGCGGAGTCGGGACTGGCCACGTGCGCCGTCGGCGCGGGTAGTTCACCGACAGGGCGCGCGGCCGGAGCAGGCGAGACCTGCGCAGCGGGCCGGGTAGCCTGGACAGGCCGGGTTGCTGCGGGCTTGGCTGCCGCAGGTCTGGCGGCCCCGGCCTCGGACGACTTTTCCACCACCAGTTCGACCCGGCGGTTGCGCGCGCGCCCGTCGGCCGATTGGTTGTCCGCGATCGGCTTGGCATCGGCATAACCCACAGCCTTCAGATGCCCCTTGCCGATGCCGTTGGCTTGCAGATAACGCACCACGCTGCCGGCCCGGGCGCTGGACAGCTCCCAGTTGGACGGATAGCGGGCATTGCTGCGCACCGGCACCGCATCCGTGTGGCCCTCGACCGTGATGTCGTAGCCGGCGTCGGACAATACCTTGGCCATGCGCCGCAGCACCGACAGGCCCTCGCGGCTGAGATCCGCCTGACCCGTGCCGAACAGGATCTCGCTGTTGACGCGAAAACTGATGGAACGCTGGTTGACGATCACCTCGACGTCATGGCCCAGATCACCCAGCGGCAGAGAGGCCGCCAGGGCAGCCCCTTCGGAGGGTTCCTCCGCAGCGGGGGCGGGCGCGACCGAAGGACTCCCGCCGGTCTTGTCCGTGCGTGAGAGCGGGGAGGGCGAAGTGAACGCGAGCGCGGCGTCCTGAGCAGAATAGGGCGCGATGTCGTCCGGCGGCGGGATCTGTGCGAGCGTTGCAGGTTCGGTTTCGGTCGCCACAGGCGTCTCGGCGACCGCCACCGGTGCCTGTGCCTGTGCCGGCTCGGCCGCGAAATCCGGGAAAGTCCCGAACAAGGGCGAATGTTCGGGCTCGGTCTGGGGCGGGGCGCTGAACGCGACCGCAGCGTCCTCGGCGGAATAGGCGTATGCCTCGTCCGGCGCGGGAATCGGTGCCAGCGGCACCGCCGGCGGCGCCGCCTGCTCATGGACTGCCGTCGTCAACACGGCGGCCCGCTTGCCGATGGATCCTGAAAACGCCAGCATCACGATCATGGCGACCAGCAGCAGCGTCATCACATCCAGATACGTCAGGAACCAGCCTTCTTCCTGAGGCGATTCCGTCGTCTGCCCCAAGCCCCAGCGATCGGACACATTGGTGCGCTTGCGGTCACGCCGCAGGGCCTGGCGGGCCTGAAACAGCTCAATCTCCATCTCCCGCATGCGTTGGGAGAAGGCCTGGGCCGGGTTCAGTTCGGCAGGTCCGCGCCTCATGAGGGCTCCGGCTCCTTGTCCTTGAGCGCCGCCGTGACCGGTCCCTGGTCGCGGATTTCATCGCGGATCTCGGCGATGAAGGCTTTCAGCGTTTCCCGCATCAGCGCAGGACTGCGCTTCTGGCTCATCATGGCGATGCCCTGCATCAGGGTGTTCATCAGGATCAGGCGCTGCTCGGTGCGCCGTTCCAGCTTGACCGCGACGGGTTTGAACACCAGATTGGCCAGCAGCACGCCGTAAAAGGTCGTCATCAGGGCCAGGGCCATCTGCCGTCCGATTGCCGTGATGTCGCCGTCGCCCAGCAGGAACAGCAGATTGACCAGGCCCACCAGCGTGCCCACCATGCCGAAAGCCGGTGCAAAGCCCGCCATGACGCGAAACAACTGGGCCTCGGCATGTTCCTTGGCCTTCATGCGGGCGACGCGCCATTGCAGCAAGTCCAGGATGTCCTGTTCAGGCACGTTGTCGATCACGAACTGGACGCCGTTGCGCAGAAACGGGCTGGACACGCGTTCCAGGGCCTGCTCGACGGCATGGATGTCGCTCTGCATCCAGATGCGCGCGATTTCGACCAGATCTTCCAGATCCTTGTCGACGTCCAGACGCTCGCGGTGGACGACGCTGCGGATCAGGCCGAAAATCCGCATGACTTCACGCAAAGGATAGGCGATGAACGTCGCCGCCGCCGTGCCGATCAGCACGATGCCCAGGCCCGGCCAGTCGACGAACAGCCCCGGATCCTCGGCCGACAGGAACAGAACGATGGCCAGCATCACAATGCTGGCGACGATGCCGATCAGGGTGGATGGATTCATGCGCGGGGCCGTTGGAGGAAAAACAGAGGCATCTTACCGTGATCGGCGGTACAGGCGCTTGAAGAACAGCGGGCTCTTTCCTGGCCCATGCGCCCGTCTTTAATTCGCATAATGTATATTATGTAAAGTCAAAGAAAGAAGCCTGCAGCGCTCCGGTCATGACAGAGCCCCCATCTGCTCCTTCAGGAATTCCAGAAAGATCCTGATCCGGGCCGACTGCGCGGCCCGTGACGAAGAGACTGCCCAGACATCGCCGGGCTGGCTGTATGCCGGCAGCACCCGGACCAGCGATCCATCGTCCAGACTGTCCCGGATCAACCAGTCGGCGCTGCAGGCGATGCCGTGACCGTCTCGCACCCAGTGCAGCACCGCATCAATGTCGTTCGAGGCCAGGGTGCCCGAAACCCGGACCGATTCCCCACCCTGCGGTCCACTCATGCGCCAGGTCCCGAAGGGTTCTTCACGTTCCCGCAGCAGAACGCATTCATGGCGCGCCAGTCCGGCCAGATCCTGCGGCATGCCATGACGCGCGATGTAGGACGGCGCCGCAAAGAGGATGCGTGCGCTCGGTATGATGCGATGCGCGATCAGATGATGTTCACGCACCTCGCCGGCCCGGATGTCGAGATGGAATCCTTCGCCGATCAGATCGACGGGGCGATCGAGCAATTCCAGCCAGACGTCGATCCCGGGATGATGCCTTTTGAAGCGCGACAGCGCCGGCGCCAGATGGGTGCGGCCCAGCCTGGCGCTGGAGCTGATGCGGATCGGACCATTGGGTTCGCTGCGTGCCTCCGAGATCTCATCACGCATCTCCTCGACGTCTTCCAGGATGCGCTGCACCCAGCGATAAACCTTGCGTCCTTCGTCGGTCAGATTGACGCGCCGCGTCGTCCGATGCAGCAGCCTGACACCGAGCGCCTGCTCCAGCATGGCAATCCGCTTGCTGACGAACGTCGGGGCAATGCCGTATTCCCTGGCGGTGGCGGCGAAGCTGGACAGACTGGCGACCTTGCCAAACAGGCGCAGATCATGCAGATCCGGATCATTGCTCATTATTCAGTTCTTAATGAGTGAATTCATTCTCTAATAATATATTAAACGATTCACATTAGACTCACTCATCCCAGGCTTGAACAGGACCAGAGCGAGAATGAAGAAGACCGCCCTCATCGGTGCAGGAGCCATTGCCTACTGCCATGCCCGCGCATTGAAACAGCTCGACGTGGAAATCTGCGGCGTGATCGACGTCAATACCGACAGCGCCCGGAAACTGGCCGATGCCTGCGGCACGCGCGTCGTCAGCCATCTGGCTGAAATCGCCGGAGAGCTGGACATGGTGCATCTCTGCACCCCACCCTCCTTCCGTATCGACTATGCCAGGACTGCCATGGAAGCCGGCTGCCACGTCTTCATGGAAAAACCGATGGCAATCACCCCGGCCGACGGACAGATCCTGGTGAACATGGCCGAGGCCAACGGCGTCCGGCTGATGGTGGATTTCAATCACAGGTTCCGTGCCGGCTTCCAGGAACTGCTCCGCATCGTCCAATCCGGCGAGATCGGCGAGGTCGTCAACGTCTTCATCAACCGCATGGGCATGCTGGGCGGCAATGCCGGCACGCAGCACGACACCTGGCGGCGCAAGGCCGGCACCGTCTGCGGCATGAGCATCGAGTCGCTGTCGCACGACATCGACATGGTCTGGCAACTGCTCGGACCCGTGGCCAGTGTCCGGGCCGACGTGCGCGGCACATTCGCCGATGCGCCGGCCTTCGACAACAACGTCAACGCCCTGCTCTCCATGCGCAACGGCGCCATGGGCGTCCTGCACGCCAGTTGGTCTTCCCATCTGAAGATGAGCGCACGCGGTGTCGTCGGCACGCGAGGGACCGTCATCCTGGAAGGCGACGATCTGTTCGATTTCAACCGCCTGCGCCTGCGCACCGCAGACATGCCTCACGAACATCTCATCCGGCTGGACGACGTCTACCACTTTGCGACGTGCCCGTCCTATCTGAACGCCAACCGGTATTTTCTTGAATGCCAGGACAAAGGCGAGGACGGATCGGCCAGTGGCCGCCATGCGCTGGAGACGCTGAAGATCTCGCATGCCATCCTCGAATCGGCACGCACGCAGACGGCCATCCCGCTCTGAAGGCCTTCAGGCACGCACACGACACGAGACAAGGAACCGTCATGAAACAGATCGGCATCATCGGCCTGGGCAATATGGGCATGGGCATGGCCCGCAATCTGTTGAGCCAGGGTTTTTCACTGGCCGGCTTCGACCGCAATCAGCACAAGCGGGACACGCTCGCCGGGCTGGGAGGACGGCCGTGTCTGGGAGCCGCCGCCGTAGGCGCCTGTTCGGAGCTGGTCTTCGTCATGGTCGTCACCGAGGCGCAATGCGAAGCCGTGATGGCCGGCCCGGATGGCCTGTTCGACACTCTGCAGCCCGATGCTGTCATCGTCGTCACCGCCACCATCGGACCCGCAGCCGTGAAGGCCCTGGCGGCACGGGCCGCCGCGCGCGGCATCACTCTGATCGACTGTCCGGTCTCGGGCGGACAGAAAGGCGCGGATGCCGGGACGCTGACCTTGATGGCCTCCGGCCCCCGGGACGCATTCGAACGTTGTGCGGACGTGTTTGCCGCCATTGCCGCGAACATCAATTACGTCGGCGACCAGCCCGGCCAGGGGCAGATCGTCAAGGCCTGCCTGCAGGGGCTGGTGGGTTGCGTCTATTCCGGGATGTTCGAAGCCATGGCCCTGGGCGTCAAGGCCGGCGTTTCGGCGGAGACGCTGTTTTCCGTCATCGGGACCAGTGTCGCCAACACGGCGCTGTTCCAGAGCGCCATCCCGGCCGTCATGGACCGGCGCTTTCAGGGCACCGGGGCCAATATCGCCAATACCTGCAAGGACCTCTCGATTACCATGGCGCTGGCCGAGGCATGCGGCATGCCCATGATGACCACGGGCATGGCCAAGCAGTTCTTCCAGGCGGGCATCACCAAATTTCCCGGCGAGGACAACCAGTGCCTGATCAAGATCCTTGAAGACATCACCGGCATCGAGGTCACCCGGAGCGCCTGAAACCCAGGCGCCGGCAGCCTGCCGGCTGGCTGGCTGACATGAATACACGCATCCTTTCATGATCCATCGCATCGTCTTCATCGTCTTTCCGCTTTTTGCCGTGGTCGCGGCCGGGTTTTTCTACGCGCGCTGGACCAAGCCGGACATGGCGGCGGCCAACCGCATGAACATGGAAGTATTCCTGCCGGCGCTCATCTTTACCGTGCTGGCGGGGAAAAGCTTCGACCTGGCCGATCAGATCCCCATCGCCGCAGGCTGCGTCCTGGTGGTCTGCGGCTCCGGCTTGCTGGCATGGCTGGTCGCGCGCTGTCTGAAAATCGATCCGAAAACGCTCGTGTCGCCTGCGATGTTCAACAACGTCGGCAATATGGGGTTGCCTCTGATGCTCTTTACTTACGGCGATCAGGCGCTGGGCGCCGCCGTGGTGCTGATGCTGATCATGACCGTCCTGCAGTTCATCCTCTCGCCCTGGCTGCTGAGCGGCGGGTTTTCTTTCGGCACCCTCTGGCGCGAACCCTTCCTCGTGGCAGCGGCGCTCGGCGTGGCCGTGAGCCTGAACGGCATTGAACTGTGGCCGCCGCTCCTGTCGGCGTGCCGCCTGCTGGCCGACATTTCCCTGGGGCTGATGATTTTCTCGTTGGGCACCCGTCTGGCCTCGACACGCGTCGGGTCGATGCTGGGCATCGGCGTGGTCGGCGCCATCGTCACGCCCCTCACCGGCATGCTGACGGCCTGGGCGTATGGCACCCTCGCCGGCCTGAGCAAGGCGGACATGGACGTGCTGTTCCTGTTCGGCGCCTTGCCGCCCGCCGTGTCCTGCTTCATCTTTGCCGACCGCTACCGCCAGGAGCCGGAAAAAGTGGCGGCCATCGTCATGATCGGCAACGCGATGGCCCTCGGCTTCATTCCTTTCGCGCTGGCTCTGCGCCTTTGACCTTGAGCTTTCCGTCGGGCGCACGCAGTACGTGGCGGATGCAATCCAGCGCCAGTTCCACCGACTTCGGCCGGTATTCGTCCCGGCGCCAATACATCGACACCGACCCGAAACACTGCAATGCCAGCGGCAGGATGCGCAACAGGTCCATGTCTTCCAGCGCGCTCGCGGAGCGATGCGAGGCGACGCCGATCGCATCGCTGTTGCGCAGCAGCGCAATATTGGCGATGACCGAGTTGGATTCGATGTAATTGGGCGGCAGGCTCAGGCCCGCTTCGGCCAGCGCGGTCTCCAGCGCCTTGCGGATCGGCGAGCCTTTGGGCCAGACGACCCAGCGGTACTGCCGGACGTCGTCCCAGCCGATGGCCGCGCGTCCCACCAAAGGATGGTCACGGCGCACGGCCAGGTCGACCGGCTCGGTGTACAGCAGTTCGGAATCGAAACCGACCAGGCTCGCATCATCCTCGATCGTCCGGCCGATGACGATGTCCAGATCGCCCTGGCTGAGCTGGTTCAACAGCAGGTCCATGGTGCCTTCGACCAGATCGATGCGCAGGCGGGGCATGCGCGCGGCCATTTCCAGTACGGCGAGCGGACCGGCCTCGGTCGCCGCCACACCCGAGGCACCCAGCGCCACGTGCCCCGCCCCGCCCTCTCGCAGGATGTTCATGTCGGCCGCCGCACGGTCGAGCTGGGCTTCGATGCGGCGGGCATGCTCGATCAGCGCCTGACCATGGACTGTCGGCGTGAGCCCTCGGGCGTGGCGCTCGAACAGCGTCAGGCCCACGTCACTTTCCAGGTCCTTGAGCCATTTCGACAGGCCGGGCTGCGTGGTGTGCATCGCGGCCGCCGAATGGCTGAGGTTGCGGGTCTGGGCCAGGCTGAGCAGAAATCTGAGGTTGCGCAGACGAATGCGGTCGGTCCAATCACTACCCATGTCTCGAATCCAGGATGAGAGCGACGGTGGCACGCGACAGACCCGGTGCCCCGACAGAGTCTCTGAACGATCCCAGGGTTCAGCGGTTCACTTGCCCGGATCCTTCACGGCCTCGAAGGTCGCGAATTCGATGTTCTGCAGCTTGCCATCGACCCGCTCCAGTTTGCGGATGTATTCATTCTGGATGATATCGCGAGTTTCAGGATCGATCTGGATGGGACCGCGCGGGCTGTCCCATTGCAGGCCCCGGGCCGCTGCGATGAAAGCGTCGCCGCTGGCGTCGCCACCGGTTTTTTCCAAGGCCTTGTAGATGAGCTGCATGCCGTCATAGCCGCCCACCGACATGAAGTTGGCGCGGTCCTGCGGATGGGCCTTGGTGTAGGCGTCCACGAAAGTCTTGTTTTCCGGCGAGTTGTGCGCATCCGAGTAATGGAAGGCAGTGATCATGCCCAGCGCATTGTCACCCAGCGCCGCCAGGGAGTTCTCGTCGGTCATGTCGCCCGGGCCCATTTCCTTGATGCCCATCTTGTCCAGGCCCATTTCACGGAAGTTCTTGGCCAGCGCAACCATGGAACTGCCCGGCGGGACGAAGAAAAAGAGCGCGTCGGGACGGGCTTCCTTCACGCGCTGCAGGAACGGCGCATAGTCGGGCGTGTTGACCGGCGTACGCACCTCGCCCAGCACCTTGCCCCCCAGTTCGGTGAAGGTCTTCTTGAACTGCGTCTGGGCGTCATGACCCGGGCCGTAGTCCGCCACCAGGATGTAGGCCGACTTGATGTCGTTCTTGACCGCCCACTGGGCGATGGCCCAGGAACTCTGCGGCAGCGTCATCGACACGCGGACGATGTAGGGCGACTTCTCCGTGATCGAGGAGGTGGCCGCGTTCATCACGATCATGGGCACCTTGGCCTCGGTTGCCAGCGGCGCGACCGAGAAGGCATTGGGCGTCAGATCGAAGCCGGCCAGGATGTCGACCTTGTCCTTGATCAGCAGTTCCTGCGCCTGGCGCTTGGCGATGGCCGGGGCGATGCCCGTGTCGTCCTTGATGATCAGCTTGACCTTGCGACCGGCCACCGTGTCACCATGCTGTGCCATGAATGTCTCGATGCCGTTCTGGATCTGTTTGCCATAGTCGGAAAACGGCCCCGACATCGACAGCACCAGGCCGATGGTCAGATCTTTGGCATGAGCGGGCGACGCGAGTGCCGCCGCGCCGAGGGACAGGGCGGCAACGCCCAGGATGTTGCGCAGTTTCATGGTCTCTCTCCTTGTTTGAAGCCTGTTGTCATTGCTGCCGGCTGGCGAAGGTCCGGATGAATCCGGCCAGTTCGTCCGTGGCCGTCAGCGGCAGTACGTTCGCCACGTACTGGTCGGGGCGCACGATCACGATGGCCCCTTGCCGGTCGATGCCGCGCAGCCGGAAGATATCCTGATCGGCCAGCGTCGCGTAGACGTTTTCCAGGTCGATCAGCCCGTGGGTGCCCACTCGTGGCAAAAAGGCCCGGGGCACCCGGCCGATATCGACGGCAGCGTAATCCTGCTGATAGATCACCTTGAGGTCGAACCAGGCGTTCTCATCCTGGCTGGCAGGTGTATAGCCCCGGATGGGGGATTCGGGGGATTCGTCCAGCCAGCGTCCCAGCGCGGCGACGGGTGAGTCCTCTCCGGCGTGCGCCGCATCGGCGAACACGTAGATCCGCCAACGGCCGTCCGCCTTCGCTTCATGACCCAGGTGCTGGCGATTGACGTCTGCGACCCGCATGACTTCGGCGGACCGGAAGCGCTTGCCGATCGGATAGCCCGCAGCCAGGGCCTGGTGCGTGGCCGCTGCAGTGATCATGGAAGGCCCGTATTGCGTCATGAAACCTTGCGCGAATTCGGTGATGCGCAGATAGGCCTGCTCGAACTCGGCGTGGCTGGCGAAAGCCTCCGCCGATTTGGCCATCTGCGTAGCCCAGCGCAAATCCTGATCGATCAGATCCTGGCCGATCTGCTGACGTTCGGCCGAATAGGTCGACAAAAGATCGACGGTGCAGCGGCCTTCCAGGACGTGCCCGAGCTTCCAGCCCAGATTGAAGCCGTCCTGCATCGAAGCGTTCATGCCCTGCCCCGCCTTGGCGCTGTGCGTGTGAGCGGCATCCCCGGCGATGAACACGCGCGGCGCGCGACCTTGCGCCCCTGCCTGGGGCACATCGTCGAAATGGTCGCACAAACGATGGCCGACTTCGTACACGCTATGCCAGGCCACTTCGCGCACGTCCAGCCGGTAAGGATGGAAAATCCGCTGCGCCCGGCCGATGATCTGGTCGAGCGGCATGTTGCGGATGGCGCCGCCATCCTGTGCGCAGACCTCGCCCAGATCCACGTACAGGCGGAACAGGAACCCGCCTTCGCGGGGAATCAGCAGGATGTTGCCGGCTTCCGACTGGATGGCGCATTTGATGCGGACGTCCGGAAAATCGGTATCGGCCAGCAGGTCCATGACGCCCCAGGCGTGGTTGGACGATACACCGTGCAGCGCCAGGCCCAGCGCCTTGCGTACGCTGCTGCGCCCGCCATCGGCGCCCACGACATAGCGGGCGTGCACGATGCGTTCCTGTCCGCCCGCATCACCGACGTGGGCCAGGCGCACGGTCACGGGGTAGTCGCCCGTTTCGGCAACCGTCAGACTCTGGAGTTCATAACCGTAATCAGGGGTCATGCGCGTGGGCGCATGGGCCATGAACTCGGCAAAATAGTCCAGCACTCGGGCCTGATTGACGGTCAGGTGGGGATATTCGCTGACGTCGTGCGGATCCTCGGCGACACGGGACACTCGGACGATGTCCGCCGGCTTGTCCGGGTCCGCTTTCCAGAATATGGTTTCCGTCACCACGCAGGCTTCGGCAATCAACTGCTGCGCAAAGCCGAAAGCCTCGAAGGTCTCGATGCTGCGCGGCTGCAGGCCGTCGGCCAGGCCGACCTCCAGGCGCCCGGTACGGCGATCGACGATGCGTGTGACGATACCGGGAAACTGGGACAACTGAGCCGCAGTGATCATGCCGGCGGGTCCAGCCCCGACGACCAGGACGTCCACGCGGTCGGGCAATTCTTCCGGGCGATCGATGCCGGCGCCGGCCGGCGCCTGAATGCGCGGATCGTGCGACACGTACCCGTGATGATGGTATTTCAAGGCAGTCTCCTGAAGGAATCCTGGGAACCCAGGCGTCGATCTTTTCGCGAGAAGAACTGCTGAACATTCTAAGATCGGATCATGAATATTTCATAATTTAAAGAATGAAATATTCCTATTATTCATACGAAGAATAGTATGTCTTGTTACCCGATCCGCCAGGCCAGCATCGCCAGCGCCGTACCAAGCACCGGCAGCGTCAACACCAGACCGATCCGGCAATACTGTCCCCAGCCGATGCGGATGTCCCGGCCGCGCAGCACGTGCAGCCACAGCAGCGTGGCCAGACTGCCGATGGGCGTCAGCTTGGGGCCCAGATCGCAGCCGATCACGTGCGCGTAGATCATGGCCTCCCGCACGGCGCCCTGGGCCTGGGACGCCTCGATCGACAGGGCGCCGATCAGGACCGTGGGCAGGTTGTTCATCAAGGAAGACAGGGCTGCGCTCAACAGCCCCGTGCCCAGGGTGGCCGTCCAGACCCCCTGCCCGGCCAGCCAGTCCAGGGCTCGCGTCAGAAACTCGGTCAGGCCCGCGTGGCGCAGGCCGTAGACCACCAGGTACATGCCCAGAGCGAACACAATGATCTGCCAGGGAGCGCCGCGCACCCGTCGCAGGACCGGGATGCGCCCGCCCCGGGCGGCCACGCCGGCCAGGACCAGGGCACCGATCGCCGCCGTCGCGCTGACGGGAATACCCAGAGGTTCCAGCACGAAAAAGCCCAGCAGCAGCCAGGCCAGCACGCCCCACCCCGCCAGGAACGTCGGCCGGTCGCGGACGACGGCGGCCGGCACGGACAGCCTCTGCACGTCGTAGCGCGGCGGGATGGCGCGCCGGAATACCAGACCCAGGACCGCCAGAGAGGCGAGGATGGCGGCGAGATCGACCGGCGCCATGATGGCCGCATAGCGAGCAAAGCCGATGTCGAAGTAATCCGCCGTGACGATGTTCACCAGGTTGGACACCACCAGCGGCAGACTGGCGGTATCGGCGATGAAGCCTGCCGCCATGACGAAAGCCAGCGTCGCCTTGGAGGAAAACCGCAGCGCAGCCAGCATGGCGACGACGATCGGAGTCAGGATCAGCGCCGCGCCGTCGTTGTTGAACAACGCGCTGACGCCGGCGCCCAGCAGAATCATCAGGACGAACAGGCGTCCACCTCGGCCGCCGCCCAAGCGGGCCATGTGCAGGGCCGCCCATTCGAAGAAACCGGCAGCCTCCAGCAACAGGCTGATGATCACGACCGCGACGAAGGTGCCGGTGGCGTTCCAGACGATGCCCCAGACCACCGGGATGTCCGCTGGCTGGATGACGCCGGTCAGCAGCGCCAGCCCCGCGCCCAGGCTGGCGCTCCAGCCGATGCCCAGGCCGCGTGGCTGCCAGATGACCAGCACCAGCGTCAGGACGAACAGGGCCAGAGCCAGCATCAGACTGCCTTCACAGGCAGGGCGAAGCGCTTGAGCGCATCTGGTTGCACGGCATCCACGTCAACTCCCCAACCAGCCGGCCGCGCGCAGCAGCATCGCACAGCCCAGGATCGCGAACAGCGCCGCAGCAATGCCGTGCACCAGGCGGGCCGGCAGCCGGTCGGCTGCACGCGCACCGAAATACACGGCCGGCACATTGGCCAGCATCATGCCCAGCGTGCTGCCGCCCACGACCGCGATCAGGCTGTCGTAGCGCGCCGCAAGGGCGATCGTGGCGATCTGGGTCTTGTCCCCCATCTCCGCCAGGAAGAACAGCGTGATCGTCGCCGTCAGCACACCCAGACCACGCATCGGCTTGGGCGTTTCGTCGAGTTTGTCGGGGATCAACAGCCAGCCGGCCATGAGCAGGAAAGAAATTCCCAGCACCCATTGCAGTACGACGGGGTCGAGCAGTTGCGCGGCCAGCTGTCCGGCCAGACCGGCCAGCGCGTGATTGGCCAGGGTGGCGATCAGCACGCCCAGGCAGATCAGACCGGGCCGGTGGTAGCGAGCCGCCAGCATGATGGCCAGCAATTGGGTCTTGTCACCGATTTCACCCAAGGCGACCATGCCGGTGGAAACGAGGAAGGCATCCATGAAAAACATCCGGGGCTGACGCGACTACGTCCCCGCCGGCCCCTTGCGACGGGAAACGCAGTCAGCGGTCTTGCCAGGTCCGAGATGCGATATCCACGAACCGCGTGCGCCATGGCCGGACGGCCAAGTGTGTTGACGCATGCACTGCGCGCGGTGCGACATCCGGAACGGATGGCTGTCTCAGCGCGAGTCGGCTACTCCCCGATGACGGGTGGCCCGAATTATAACCACACCGGACGATACCGGCAGCTTTGTCGTATGATGGCTTTCTACCCGTTTTTTCTGCCTCGATCCCAATCACCATGCTGCCTTCAGGTACCCGAATCGTTGAATTCGACCGCCCGGACATGGCTGTCGGCACCCATACGGTGGCCGAAGCCTGGGCCCGGGTGAATCCGCCGCTGTCTCCCCAAGAACGAGAATTCCAGAAGGACCGCATCCGGCGCCTGCTGAAGTCCCGCAACGCCGTCCTGGTCGCGCACTATTACGTGGACGCCGACATCCAGGATCTGGCAGAGGAAACCGGCGGCTGCGTTTCCGACTCTCTGGAAATGGCGCGCTTTGGACGCGATCACGCGGCCGACACGCTGGTCGTCTCGGGCGTGCGCTTCATGGGCGAGACGGCCAAGATCCTGTCGCCTGAAAAACGCATCCTGATGCCCGATCTGGACGCCACCTGTTCCCTGGACCTGGGCTGCGATCCGGTGGCTTTTGCCGAGTTCCGGGCGCAACACCCCGACCGAACCGTGGTGGTCTACGCCAACACCAGCGCCGCCGTCAAGGCTCAGGCCGACTGGATGGTGACCTCCTCCATCGGTCTGGATATCGTGTCCGAGCTGCACCGCCAGGGTCACAAGATCCTCTGGGCACCGGACCGTCATCTGGGCTCCTACATCCAGCGCGAAACCGGCGCGGACATGGTGCTGTGGCAGGGGTCCTGCACCGTGCACGACGAGTTCAAGGGCCTTGAACTGGACTTGATGCGCAAGGAACACCCAGGCGCCCGGATTCTGGTGCACCCGGAATCGCCCGCTTCCGTCGTGGCTCAGGCCGACGTGGTGGGTTCGACTTCGCGACTGCTGGCGGCCGTGACCGAGTCGCCCGCCACGACCTTCATCGTCGCCACCGACCAGGGCCTGCTGCACAAGATGCGCCTGGCCGCACCCGGCAAGACCTTCATTGCCGCACCCACCGCGGGCGAATCGGCCACCTGCAAGAGCTGTGCCCACTGCCCCTGGATGGCCATGAATTCCCTCAAGGGCGTGGCTGATGCGCTGGAATTCGGCACATCCGAAGTCCATCTGGACCCGGCCCTGGGCCGCCAGGCCAAGGTCTGCATCGACCGCATGCTGGACTTCGCCGCCGCACGCCGCGGCAACACCCGGCCCGGCCCCGATCTGGCGCAGGAACAAGCCCTGTTTTCGGGGATTGGCCCGGCATGAGCCTTTCGTCGACTCTGCGCAACCCGCACGCCCCCTTCCCGGCCGACCTGCAATCCTCCCTCGAGTCCAACATCGAACGCGCGTTGGCCGAGGACGTCGGTTCGGGCGACCGCACCGGCCTGCTGATCCCCGACGAGCAGATCGAAGCCGCCCGCGTCATCGTGCGCGAGCCCGCCGTGCTGTGCGGCGCGCCCTGGTTCGAGGCCGTGATGCACCGGGTGGATGAACGCATCCTGCTCGACTGGGCATACGCCGAGGGCGATCTGATGGAGGCCGACAGCGTGGTCTGCCGCCTGCACGGCCCGGCACGCGCGCTGTTGACCGCCGAGCGCACGGCCCTGAATTTCCTGCAACTGCTGTCCGGTGTGGCCACGGCCACCCGCCGCTACGTGGACCTGACCGCAGGCACGCGCGCGTCTATTCTGGACACCCGCAAAACGCTGCCCGGCCTGCGTCTGGCCGAAAAATACGCCGTGCGCGTGGGTGGCGGCAAGAACCAGCGCCTGGCCCTGTACGATGGCATCCTGATCAAGGAAAACCACATCATGGCTGCGGGCGGCATCGCCGCCGCCCTGCGGGCCGCACAGGACGTCTCGGGCGGCGTCCCGATCCAGATCGAAGTCGAATCGCTGGACGAGCTGCGGCAGGCGCTGGACGCCGGGGCAGTCTCCGTACTGCTGGATAATTTCAGCCTGGACGATCTGGCTGCAGCCGTTGCGCTGAACGCCGGCCGCGCCCTGCTGGAGGCCTCTGGTGGCATCCGCCACGACACCGTACGCGCCATCGCCCGGACGGGCGTGGACCGGATTTCCATCGGCAGCCTGACCAAAGACATCCAGGCCGTCGATTATTCTCTGCGCATCGTCTGAAACGCGTCTGAAACCGGCCCGCAGCACACGCGCGGGCCGGCATCATCCTCTCAGAGAAACCCGTCTTCCGGCGTCATCACCGTGGGCAAGGCCCGGGGCAGCGTCCAGGGGAAATCCTGGCAATAATGCAGGCCGCGGCTTTCCTTGCGCGACAGCGCAGCGGCCACCACCAGGGCGGCGACCTGGATCAGGTTGCGGCATTCCAGCAGGTCGCTGGTGACCCGGTGTTCCTGGTAGTACGCTTCGATTTCCTGATCCAGCAGACTGATGCGCTGACGCGCGCGGCCCAGGCGTTTTTGCGTACGCACGATGCCGACGTAGTTGGACATCAGGCGCCGGACCTCGTCCCAGGCGTGCGTGACCAGCACGGCTTCGGAACTGTCGCGCGCCCGGCTGTCGTCCCAATCCGGCACCTGGCCGGGCACGGATTTTTCCTCTGCTTGAGCGTCGATGTCGTGCGCGGCGTTACGGCCGATCACCAGGCACTCCAGCAGGGAATTGCTGGCCAGACGGTTGGCGCCATGCAGGCCGGTATAGGCGGTTTCCCCCACCGCGTACAAGCCGGGGATATCGGTGCGACCGTTCATGTCGACCACCACGCCGCCGCAGGTGAAATGCATCGCCGGCACCACTGGAATCGGCTCGCGGCTCATGTCGATGCCGAATTCCAGGCAGCGGGCATGGATGGTCGGAAAATGTTCGCGGATGAACTCGGCCGGCCGGTGGCTGATGTCCAGGTCCACGTGGGTCAGGCCGCGTTTCTTGATCTCGAAATCGATGGCGCGGGCCACCACATCGCGCGGGGCGAGTTCCAGGCGCTCGTCGTGCCACTGCATGAAGCGCTCGCCCGCCTGGGCGCCGGCCGAAGCCGGCAGGCGCAGCACCCCGCCCTCGCCGCGCACGGCCTCGGAAATCAGGAAGGACTTGGCCTGCGGGTGGTACATGCAGGTCGGGTGGAACTGCATGAATTCCATATTGGCCACGCGGCAGCCCGCCCGCCAGGCCATGGCGATGCCGTCGCCCGTGGAGGTATCGGGATTGCTGGTGTGCAGATAGACCTTGCCTGCGCCGCCCGTCGCCAGTACGACGCGCGATGCCAGCACGGTATGCACGCGGTCGGCACGCTCGTCGTAGACGTAGGCTCCCAGGCAGCGGGCCGGCTGGTTGGCGGCAGCCGGCCAGCCATCGGCCAGAATGCGGCTGGTGATGAGTTCGACCCCGGAATGATATTCCAGCAGAGTGATGTTGCGATGCGCCCGGACCTGCTGCTCCAGCGTCTGCTGGACCAGGTGGCCGGTGGCGTCGGCGGCGTGGATGATGCGCCGCTGGCTGTGGCCGCCCTCGCGGGTCAGGTGAAAGCCCAGTTCAGCGCCCCGATCAGGTGTAAAGGGCACACCCAGTTCAATCAACCAGTCGATGGCCGAACGACCCTGCTCGACGATGTGGCGCGTGGCGTCGGTGTCGCACAGTCCGGCGCCCGCGACCAGCGTGTCGGCGATGTGCTCGTCATGGCTGTCCTGGGAATCCAGCACGGCGGCAATGCCGCCCTGCGCCCAGTTGCTGGCCCCATCGAGCAAGGCCTTCTTGGACAACACAGCGACTTTCTTGTCGGCCGCCAGATGCAGTGCCACCGTCAGGCCGGCCAGGCCGCTGCCGATGATCAGGACGTCGTACTGATGGTTCATCCACGAACTCTCGAAGAACAAAAGAAAAACCCTGCGGCGGCCGATGGCCGCGCGCAGGGTCGCTGCCGATCAGAAGATCAGGCGATCAGTGCGGGGCGCCGGCGACCAGCCAGTCGACCACCGTCTTGATGTCGGCGTCGGAAATCCCGACGTTGGGCGGCATCGGGATCGGACCGTAGACACCCGAGCTGCCGCCCTTGATGTGCTTGGTCAGGACTTCGGCGGCATCCGCCTGGCCCTTGTGCTTGGCGGCGACCTCGTCGTACGCCGGGCCGATGACCTTCTTGTCGACCGCGTGACAGGCCAGACAGGCGTTCTTGGTCAGGATGTCCTTGACCTGGGCATAATCCGGCGCAGCGTGCGCGGCCTGGCCCATGGCCAGCAGAGAAAGGCTCAAGGCGAGAGCAGACAGTTTCATGTGTAAATCTCCGTCATACTAAAACTAAACAAAAAATTTCCAACGAACGCCCGACAGGGTGCCCGGCATGATTCTTTTTCCGCCCACCAGCAGCGGCGAAAAGGCCTCATTACACCACGGGCGGCGGGTGGACGGTAGATTAGCACTACGATTCGTAGGTTTTCCGGCCCCCGCGTCTTTCCTCGATTGTACGCTCGTCCTATCATGGAACTGAACGACTTCACTGCGGAGTTTCACCATGATCAACGGCGCGCTGCCCCCCTCCTGGGACATCGAAACCTGGCTGAACATCCACGAGGCCGCGCCCACGCTGGAATCGCTGCGCGGCACCGTGGTGGTCGTGCATGCCTTCCAGATGCTGTGTCCGGGCTGCGTGTCTCACGGCCTGCCCCAGGCCAAGGCGATCCACGAGTCCTTTCCGCCGGGACGCGTTCAGGTGATCGGCCTGCACACGGTCTTCGAGCATCATGCGGCCATGGGCGAAATCGCGCTGCGGGCGTTCCTGCACGAATACCGGATCCGCTTTCCCGTGGGCATCGACCGGCCTTCCCCGTCCGGCAATCCGATCCCCCTGACCATGCAGGCCTGGGGCCTGCAGGGCACGCCATCCCTGGTGATTCTGGATGCCCGGGGCAACGTGCGCCTGCATCATTTCGGCCGCCTGGATGACCTGCGCGCAGGCGCAGTCATCGGTCAGCTTCTGGCCGAAGCGGACGCGACGGCCCCATGAACCCCGCCAGTAGATCGATGGGGATCGGAAACACCAGGGTGGACGACTTGTCGCCCGCCACCTGGGACAGGGTCTCCAGGTAGCGCAACTGCATGGCGGCCGGTTCCCGGGCCAGGGTATTGGCCGCATCGGCCAGCGCCTGGGCCGCCTGGCGCTCGCCCTCGGCGTGGATGACTTTGGCGCGGCGTTCACGCTCGGCTTCGGCCTGGCGCGCCATGGCCCGTACCATGGTCTCGTTCAGGCCGATGTCCTTGATCTCGACATTGGTGACCTTGATGCCCCAGCCGTCGGTCTGGGCGTCCAGAATGGTCTGGATGTCCTGGTTCAGTTTTTCGCGCTCGGCCAGCATCTCGTCCAGTTCGTGCTTGCCCAGCACCGCCCGCAGCGTCGTCTGCGCCAACTGGCTGGTGGCCTCCAGGTAGCGTTCGACCTGGATGATGGCCTTGCCCGGGTCCACGACACGGAAATACAGCACTGCATTGACCTGCACCGAGACGTTGTCGCGGGAAATCACGTCCTGAGGCGGGATGTCCAGCGTCACCACACGCATATCCACACGCACCGCCTGCTGCAGAAAGGGAATCACGATGATCAGCCCCGGCCCTTTGCTGCCCGTGAACCGGCCCAGTGTGAAAATCACTGCGCGATCGTATTCACGCAGGATGCGGAACATCTTGAACAGCACGAACACCAGGAAGATGAGCGCTACCAGGACGAGGCTTGAATCCAGTTCCAGAAACATCATGAGGGTTCTCCCAGAGAAACATCCCGCTCGGGGACGGGTTCGACTTCCAGCATCAGGCCGTGTTCGGCCCGGACGCGCACAGCCTGACCGAGGCGTAAAGGCGTGGACGCATGCACCTGCCAGATCTCGCCGCGTACCAGGGCCCGCGCCCGGCCACGCGTATCGGACGCCTGAGTGACTTCACCGACCATGCCGGGCAGTTCTTCGTTGCCGCCCCGTGCACGGCCGCGATGGGCCTGGATGGCGATGATCACGCCCAGCAGGAGGATCAGACCCAGCAGCGACAGCGCCCAGACCGATTGCGAACCGAAATAGACCAGCAGCATGTCCTTGTCCAGAAAGATCGACGGATGCGCGCGGTCCGGATTGCACCGGACCGTGCCCGCCGGATGCGGCCAAGCCGCAACGAGGGCGGCTCAGCCGATGCGATGCCGTTTGGCGTAGTCGTTCATCACATCGGCCAGGACCACCGCCTGATTGTGTTCCGTATCCTTGGCGCCGAACACCAGGGTGACGCGCCTGCCCTGGGCCGCCGCAAAGACCTCGCCGATGCGGGCCTGCGCCTGTTCGTCCTTCAATTCGACGGCATAGTCGCGGCGGAAACCGTCCCAACGCTCGGGCTTGTGGCCGAACCAGGTGCGCAGCGCCGAACTGGGCGCCAGGTCCTTGCACCACAGATCATAATGGAACGTGTCTTTAGACAGGCCGCGCGGCCAGAGCCGGTCGACGAACACGCGCAGGCCGTCCGTGTCCGACGGCGCTTCGTAAGCGCGCTTGATCTGTATGGATGATTTCACAATACCTGCCTTTCCGGACTGCCCGCCCGGACCCCGGCCTTGCGGCCGGAAAGTCGGCACGATCAGTCTCAACTGGGATGCGTCATGTCCAGAGGGACGATCCATTCATCGTACTGCGCATCCGTCAGAAAGCCCAGCGACAGCGCGGCTTCGCGCAAGGTGCTGTGTTCCTTGTGAGCCTTCTTGGCGATCGCGGCCGCCTTGTCGTAGCCGATGTGGCGGTTCAGCGCCGTCACCAGCATCAGGTTCTTGTTCAGGTTTTCCTCGATGCGCGGCCGGTTGGGCTCGATGCCGACGGCGCAATGCTCATCGAAGGACAGGCAGGCGTCGGCCAGCAGGCCGATGCTTTCGAGGACGTTGTGCACCATCACGGGCTTGTAGACGTTCAACTGAAAATTGCCCTGGGACCCGGCGAAGGCCACCGCGGCATCGTTGCCGTAGACCTGGGCGCAGACCATGGTCATGGCCTCGCACTGGGTGGGATTGACTTTGCCCGGCATGATGGACGAGCCCGGCTCGTTTTCCGGGATCAGCAGTTCGCCGATGCCGCAGCGCGGACCGCTGGACAGCCAGCGCACGTCGTTGGCGATCTTCATCAGCGCGCCGGCCAGGGTGCGCAGCGCCGCCGACAGGTTCACCAGCGCATCGTGGGCCGACAGGGCAAAGAACTTGTTTTCTGCGCTGCGAAAAGGCAGTCCGGTGATGTCGGCAATGCGGGCGGCGGCCAGTTCGCCGAAACGCGGGTGGGCGTTCAGGCCGGTGCCCACGGCCGTACCGCCGATCGCCAGGTCGTAGACGCCCGGCAGCGCCGCCTGTACGGTGTCCAGGGCAAAGTCGATCTGCGCCACCCAGGCGCTGATTTCCTGACCCAGCGTGATCGGCGTGGCGTCTTGCAGGTGGGTCCGTCCTGTCTTGACGATGTCCTGGAAGGCCCTGGCCTTGGCGTCCAGCGTGGCGCGCAGGCGCCCGACGGACGGGAAGAAATGGCGTGCCAGTTCTTCGGCCACCGCGATGTGCATGGCCGTGGGGAAGGTGTCGTTGGACGATTGGCCGCGATTGACGTGGTCGTTGGGGTGCACCGGAGTCTTGGAGCCCACCTGCCCGCCCGCCAGCGCGATGGCCCGGTTGGAGATGACTTCGTTTGCGTTCATGTTCGACTGGGTGCCCGAGCCGGTCTGGAACACCACCAGCGGGAATTCGCCGTCGAGCTTGCCCTCGATGACTTCGTCGGCGGCGCGCACGATCAGATTGCCGATGTCGGCGGGCAGTTCACCCAGTTCGGCGTTGGCCTGGGCGGCAGCCTTTTTCAGCACGCCCAGGGCGCGGATCACCGGAGGCTGCCATCGAAACCGTGCTACACCGATCGGGAAATTCTGGATGGAACGCTGCGTCTGCGCACCCCAGTAATGCGCGGCGGGCACCTCGATGGCGCCCATGGAATCGGTTTCGGTACGGCTGTCGGCCATGATGTCACACTCCGGGAGATGAGGAAAAGGGTTCTGGCACTGAGGCGGCGGCGGTCAGGACCGAAGAAACGTCCCCCACGCTGCGCGGCGCCCCCAAAAGGGGGGCGGTTTTTGCCTCGGGACGGCCCGGCGGCAAAAAGCAATCCGCCCAGACCCGCGCCACGTCGAGCATGCGGTTGGCGAAGCCCCATTCATTGTCGAACCAGATGAGCAGATTGGCGAAACGGCCCTGGTTGACCCGGGTCTGGCCCAGATCGACGACGGCCGAGTGCGGGTCGTGGTTGAAGTCCACCGAGGCATGGGGCTGGTCGGCGCAGGCGATCAGGTCGGGGCGGTGCCGGGCCGCCTCGGCGAACAGCGCATTCAGGGCTTCCGGGCTGGTGTCCTGGCGCAGATTGACGGCCAGGTCGATGGCCGAGACGTTGAGGATGGGCACCCGCACCGCCTTGGCCTGGATGCGGCCGGCCAAGCCGGGCAGCATGCGCTCGATGCCCTGGGCCAGGCCCGTGGCGACCGGCACGATGGACTGCATGGCCGAACGGGTGCGGCGCAGATCCGTGTGGTGATAGCCATCGATCATGGGCTGATCGTTCATCACCGAATGCAGCGTGGTCAGGAAGGCGCCATCCACGCCCAGGCGGCGTTCCAGCAGATCCAGGATCGGGACGGCGGCGTTGGTCGTGCATGAAGCCGCCGACACGATGCGCTGATCGGCGCGCAATTCATCATCATTGATGCCGTGGACAATGGTGCAATCCACGTCTGCTGCGCTCTTGCCGGGATGCGAGACCAGCACCCGCGGGCAGCCTGCGTCCAGAAATGCCTGCAAGTGGTCACGCGTCGAGAAGGCGCCGGAACATTCCAACAGCAGATCGAACTCCAGTTGCTCCCAAGGGCCATCGGCCGGTTCCCTGGCATGGAAGACGGGGATCGCCCGGCCGGCGATCTCCAGCCCGTCCTCGACCACGCGGACCGTCCCCGGAAAGATGCCATGGGTCGAATCGAAGCGTGTCAGGTAGGCCATGGACTCCAGGTCCGCCGGCTCGTTGATCGCCACGACCTGCAGACGATCACGGTACGGGGATTCCATCAGTGCGCGCAGCACGCAGCGCCCGATCCGGCCGTAACCGTTGATGGCGATGCGCAGGGGACGGGAGACGGCGGGTTCGAAGCGGTCAGCGGGCATGGCGGGGGGCAGGAAGAAGATCAGCGCGCGGCGCGGTAGCCGGCAACGACGTTGCGTGGCGCGTCGCGCAGGAAGGCATCGATGTTGTCGCGCACCTGGCGGATCATCGCCCGGATGGCGGCATCGCTGCTCCAGGCCACGTGCGGAGTCAGAATGAAGTTCGGGTGGTCCAGCAAGCGCATCAGCGGATGGTCCGGCGCGGGGGGTTCCTGGGAGGCCACATCAAAACCCGCGCCGCTGATCTGCCCCGAGCGCAGCGCGTGTTCCAGCGCGTATTCGTCCACCAGCCCTCCGCGCGCGGTGTTGACCAGCAATGGTTTGCGTTCCATCAGGGCGAACTCGGCAGCGCCGATCATGCCCCGGGTCTGAGCATTCAAAGGGCAATGCAGGCTGATCACGTCACTGGTGCGCAGGACGTGGTTGAAATCGGTGTAATCGCTGGTGGGCTCATTGGCATCCCGCCGCGCAGCGAACTGGACCTTCATGCCGAAGGCGCGCGCGATCTCGGCCACCGCTTCGCCCAGCGCGCCCCGGCCGATGATGCCCAAGGTCGAGCCGGCCAGATCATGTACCGGAAAATCGAAATAGCAGAACTGGCCACTGGCCTGCCAGCGGCCGTCCTGCACCGACTG
This sequence comes from Castellaniella sp., assembly GCF_049650445.1. GTDB lineage: Bacteria > Pseudomonadota > Gammaproteobacteria > Burkholderiales > Burkholderiaceae_B > Castellaniella. The sequence continues at coordinate 73,837 of NZ_JBASAD010000033.1, forward strand.
GCGGTAGGCCAGCAGATTGCGCCGCAAGGCCAGCATCAGGGCAAAAGTGTGTTCGGGCACGGCGTGCACGGCATAGTCGCGCACGTTGGACACGATGATGCCACGCTGATCGCAGGCGTCCAGGTCGACGTTGTCGGTGCCGGTCGCGGCGATGGCAATCATCTTCAGGCGTGACGCCTGGGCGATCGCGTCGGCGGCCAGCGGAACTTTGTTGACGATGACGATATCGGCGTCACAGATGCGTTCGGCGACCTGCTCAGGTGCCGTGCGCGGGTACGAGACCCATTTGTGAGGGGCTTCCGGGCCGGTAAACGTCTCCGTCGCTGGCAGGGAATCCCGGTCCAGGAAAACGATACGCAGGGTGTCCATTGAACGAACCTCATCGAAAGGCAACGACAGCCTGGATAGTCTACCGCATGACCGGGCAGCCGCCGGAAGCAAGTGGTATAAAACGAAGGAGCACCCCCCCTATTCCCCCATGGGAGCATCATGAAACTCTATTACTTCCCCGGCGCCTGCCCTCTGGCCAGCCACATCGTCCTCGAATGGATCGGCAAGCCCTACGAAACCGTCCGGCTGACCCGCGAGCAGACCAAGGAAGCCGACTATCTGGCACTCAATCCGACCGGCGCCGTCCCCACCCTGGTGGACGGCGACTTCGTCCTGACCCAGAGCGCCGCCATCCTGAACTATCTGGCAGAACTCAATCCTCAGGCCGACCTGCTGGGCGACACACCCCGCGAACGCGCGGAAACCCATCGCTGGCTGGGCCTGTGCAATTCCGACCTGCACAAGACCTTCTCCCTGGTCTTCGGCGCAAGCCAATTCAGCGGCGGTGACGAGGCCGTGGCTCAGGTTCTGGCCGTCAAAGCGATCGAACATCTGCGGGGACTGTTGAGCATCACCAATAACCAGTTGCGTGGACGCGACTGGCTGACCGGCAAACGCTCGGTGGCTGATACCTACCTGTTCGTGATCCTGCTGTGGACCGGTTTCAAGCAGATTCCGCTGGACGGCCTGGACGAACTGCGCCGGTTCCAGGAGCACATGCAAGCCGACGCCGGCGTCCAGGCCGCCATGAAGGCACAGGGTTTGATCTGACGATTGCCCGGCCAAGCCGGGCAATTCTCTATCCAGATCGGCACGGATCCAAACCGTGATCAGGCCCCCAGGTACGCCTTGCGGACCTCGTCGTTGGTGAGCAGGTTGGCGCCGGTGTCGGCCAGCACGACCTTGCCGGTTTCCAGGACGTAGCCCCGGTCAGCCACCTGCAAGGCCTTGTTGGCGTTCTGCTCGACCAGGAACACCGTCACGCCTTCCTCGCGGATGGTACGGATGATGTCGAAGATCTGGGCAATGATCAGCGGCGCCAGGCCCAGCGTAGGCTCGTCCAGCAACAGCAGCTTGGGGCGCGTCATCAGCGCCCGGCCGATGGCGAGCATCTGCTGTTCGCCGCCGGACATGGTGCCGGCACGCTGGTTGGCGCGCTCGCGCAGACGCGGGAACAGGTCGAAGACGTGCTCCATGCCTTCCTCGGTCAGGGTACGGTTCAGGAAGAACGCACCCATGTTCAGGTTTTCGGCCACCGTCAGGTCGGGAAACACGCGCCGGCCTTCCGGCGAGATGGCGATCCCGCGCTGCATGATGACGTGCGTGGGTTCCTGAGTGATGTCCTGATCCAGGAAGGTGATCCTGCCCGAGCGGGCGCGCGGGTTGCCGCAGACCGACATGAGCAGCGTGGTCTTGCCGGCGCCGTTGGCGCCGATCAGGGTGACGATTTCCCCCTGGTTGACCTCTACGGATACCTCGTTCAGGGCCTGGATGGCCCCGTAGAACGTGCTGACGTTTTCGAGTTTGAGCACGGTCATTCCCCCAGATAAGCTTTGATGACGCGGGGATCCGCGCGGACTTCGCCGGGCAAGCCGGTCGTGATGGGCTTGCCGTGTTCCATGACCAGGATGCGGTCGGACACGCCCATCACCAGGCTCATGTCGTGCTCGATCAGCAGCACGGCCACGCCGAATTCGCGCCGCAACTGATCGATCAGCGACTGCAGGTCGCGTTTTTCCTGGGGATTCAGGCCGGCGGCCGGCTCGTCGAGCATCAGCAGACGCGGCTGGGTGATCATGCAACGGGCGATTTCCAGGCGGCGCTGGTGACCATAGGCCAGATTGCCGGCCTCGCGGTTGGCGTACTGGCGGATGCCCATGAAATCCAGCCACTGGACCGCGCGTTTCTTGGCCTCGGTTTCGGAATGCCGGAACGAGGGTAGCTTGAGCAAGCCCTGCAGCAGACCGGTTTCCATCAGGGTGTGCTGCGCCACCATCAGGTTTTCCAGCACGGTCAGGTTCTTGAACAGCCGCACGTTCTGGAACGTGCGTACCAGCCCGTGGCGGGCGACCTTGTGGCTGGGCTGGCCGGTGATGGCCTTGCCATCCATCAGGATGTCGCCCGTCGTGGGCTTGTAAAAGCCGCCCACGCAGTTGAACACGGTGGTCTTGCCGGCGCCGTTGGGACCGATGATGGCAAAGACTTCGTCACGACGCACGTCGAATTCGACCTGATCGACGGCCAGCAGGCCGCCGAACCGCATGGTCAGTCCGCTGACCTTCAGCAATGTTTCACTCATGATTCCAATTCCACTTGCGGACGTTTCACCGGCAACAGGCCCTGCGGACGCCAGACCATCATGACGACCATGACCAGGCCGAAGATCAGCATGCGGTATTCGGCGAATTCGCGGGCGACCTCGGGGATGACGGTCAGCAGCACGGCAGCCAGGATGACGCCCAGTTGCGAGCCCATGCCACCCAGCACGACGATGGCCAGGATCAGCGCCGATTCGATGAAGGTGAAGGATTCCGGATTGACCAGGCCCTGGCGCGCGGCGAAGAACGCCCCGCCGAAGCCGGCGAACATGGCCCCCATGGTAAAGGCCGAGAGCTTGATGTTGCGCGGGTTCAGGCCCAGCGAACGGCAGGCGATCTCGTCTTCGCGCAGGGCTTCCCAGGCGCGGCCGATCGGCATGCGGATCAGGCGGCTGGTGAAGTACAGAGTGAACAGCACCAGCACCAGCGCCATCAGGTACAGGTAGATCACCACGTCCTGGCTGTTGAAGGACCAGCCCATCAGTTCATGGAAGGTCGGCGTGCCGTCCACGGAACGGCGCACCATCTGGTAACCGAAGAAGGACGGCTTGGGAATCCCCGAGATACCGTCCGGACCGCCGGTGAAATCGGTCAGGTTGATGAGCAGCAGACGGATGATTTCACCAAAGCCCAGAGTCACGATCGCCAGGTAATCGCCTCGCAGCCGCAGCACCGGGAAACCCAGGATGAAGCCGAAAAAGGCCGACATCAGACCGGCGAACGGCAAGGCTTCCCAGAAGCCCCAGCCCGCCCAGTGATACAGCAAGGCGTAGGTGTAGGCGCCCACGGCGTAGAAACCGACGAAACCCAGGTCCAGCAGACCGGCGAAACCCACCACGATGTTCAGGCCCAGGCCCAGCATCACGTAGATCAGCACCAGCGTGGCGATGTCCACCTGGGCGCGGCCGGTGAAGAACGGCCAGACCAGCGCGAACAGCACCAGCACCAGAATCGCCTTGTGACGGAACGCGTCCGTGATGGCGGGAATACGGAACCGTGAAGGCGCAGCCGCCTTGCCGGCCCGGTGCTGGCGCCACACGGCGTTCAGGATGTGGAACACGAAGACCGCCAGCATGCCGCCGATGATCATCTTCCAGTCGGGTTGCAGGTAGGTTTCCTGGCCCCGGCGCAGGATCTGCAGGCCATATACGGGGGCAATGATCACCCCCGCCAGCAGCGAGGCGATCGCTGCATTCTTGAGATACTGATTCATATTAGACTTTTTCCACCTCGGGTTTGCCCAACAGCCCCGTGGGACGGAACAGCAGGATGAAGACCAGCAGCAGGAAGGCGACGATGTCCTTGTACTGCGAGGAGATGAAAGCGGCGGCGAAAGTCTCGGCCAGGCCCAGCAGCACACCGCCCAGCATGGCGCCGGGGATGCTGCCGATGCCGCCCAGCACGGCGGCGGTAAAGGCCTTGATGCCGGCGATGAAACCGATGAAAGGATTGAGCTTGCCGATGGCCAGCGCAATCAGCACACCGCCGACGGCGGCCAGCATGGCACCGATCATGAAGGTGAGGGAAATGATCCGGCTGGTGTCGATGCCCAGCAGATTGGCCATGCGCAGGTCCTGGGAGCAGGCCCGCGACGCCTGTCCGGTGCGCGAATACTTGATGAACAGGGTCAGGCCGATCATCATCAACACTGTCACCACGATGATCAGGATGCGGGAATACGGCGTCGTCACGCTGAAGTCGCTGGAACCGATCGTGAAGTTGAACGATCCACTGATCAGCGCAGGCACGGCCATGTCGCGTGCGCCCTGCCCCGTGGCCACCCAGTTTTGCAGAAAGATCGACATACCGATGGCGGAGATCAGCGGCACCAGGCGCGGGCTGTTGCGCAGCGGTGCGTAAGCGATTTTCTCGACGGCAAAACCGTAGACCGCAGTCACCAGCACGGCCATGATCAGCATGATCAGCACCATCAGGGGCAGCGGCAGGCCGCTGCCCACGCCGATGGCCGAGAGCGTCACCAGGCCCACGTAGGCGCCGATCATGTAGATCTCGCCGTGGGCGAAGTTGATCATGCCGATGATGCCGTAGACCATGGTGTAACCAATGGCGATCAAGGCATAGATGGCGCCCAGCGACAAGCCGTTGAACAGCTGTTGCGTCAATAGAGGAAGCAGGTCGGACATAATGTCGGGGGGAGTAAGACGAAAAGACGGCCGGGCGACATGCGCCCGGAGGAACCGCAGCGGCCCCGGCGTCAGCCGGAGCCGCCCAAGCCCGTCAGGGCTGGATCTGGGTCAGGTTGCCGTTGGCATCCCAGCGGAAAACCGCGAACTCGAAATGCTTGAGGTCGCCCTTGGCATCATAATCGACCTTGCCGATGGCAGTGTCGAAGCTATTGCCGTGCATGTAGTCGGCGACCTTGGCCGGGTCCGTACCCACTGCGTTGATACTGTCGGCCAGCACCTGCATGGCCGCATAGGCGGTCATGGTGAAGGCGCCGTCAGGGCTGCGTTGGTACTTCTTGAACTGTTCGAGAACCTTCTCGTTGCCCTTGCGCTTGGTGAAGTCGGCCGGCAGCGTCACCAGCAGCTTGTCCACGGCCGGGCCCGCGATGGCGGCGAGGTCCTTGTTGGCCACGCCTTCGGGACCCATGAACTGGGTTTCCAGACCTTGCTCGCGCGCCTGACGCAGCAGCAGGCCCAGTTCGGGGTGATAGCCGCCGAAATAGATCAGATCGGGGCCCAGAGCCTTCAGTTTCGAGATGACCGCGGAATAGTCGCTGTCGCCGACGTTGATGCCTTCGAACATGGCGATGTTCACGCCGTCTTTTTCCAGGGCCTTCTGGACCTGGGTGGCCACGCCGTTGCCGTAGGTCTGCTTGTCATGCAGGATGGCGACCTTCTTGGGCTTGAGCTGCTGGGCAATGTAACCGGCGGCAAAGGGGCCTTGCTGGTCGTCGCGACCGATGGTGCGGAAGAAGAAGTGTGGCTTGATCGTGTCAGTGACCAGCGGGGACGTGGCGCCCGGGGTGATGGCGACGATGCCTTCCTGTTCGTAGACGTTCACGGCCGGGACGGTGGTGCCCGAGCAGGCGTGGGCGATGGCAAACTTGGCGCCGGCGTTGACCACGCGGTTGGCGGCCGGGACGGCCTGCTTGGGTTCGCAGCCGTCGTCGATCAGCAGGGGCTCGATCTTCATGCCCTTGATGCCGCCGGCTTCGTTCATGGCATCAATGGCCGTCAAGGCGCCCGCCTGAATCTGATCGCCATACTGAGTGTTGGGGCCGGTCATCGGCTGGGGAATGCCGATCTTGAGGGTGTCGGCATGAGCGCCGGCAGCCAGAGCCAGAGCTCCGAACGCGAGGATGCAGGGGGTGATGCGCAGTGTGAACTTCATTCGATAGTCTCCGGTAGAGGCACCCGTGGCAATATTTCGGTATCCCCGTTCGGGACCGAAGCCAGAGAGCGCCAAGCCTTGGTTTTGCTTTCCGCCCTGAGCGGCAGGCGTATTCTGAAGGCTCTCCCCCCGAGGTGTCACTACGGTTAATCCCTTATGACCGAACGTGACCATGATGGGTGCCCCCGGGTCGGGCACCCCCCGTTTCAGACGGAGAACTCACGCGCCAGTTCGCCCGCCCGGCGTGCGGCGGCGTCCACCGCCGCGCGCATGATCTCGGCAAGACCGCGATCCTGGAAGACCGCCAGCGCTGCGGCCGTGGTGCCGCCCTTGGACGTCACCCGATCACGCAAGACCGCAGGCGAATCCGGTGACAGGGTCGCCAACTGGGTCGCGCCATGAAAAGTACCCAGCGCCAGCCGGCGCGCCTGGTCTGGTGTCAGGCCTTGCTCGATGCCGGCCGCGATCAGGGCCTCCAGGAACAAGAAGACATAGGCGGGACCGCTGCCGGACACCGCCGTGACGGCGTCGATGGCGGCGTCGTCCCTCACCCAGATGACCTCGCCGACGGCGCGCAGCAGTTCCTCGGCCAAGGCACGATCGGACTCATCCACGCCGGCCAGGGCCGCCATGCCCGTCATGCCGCAGGCAATCAGTGCCGGCGTATTGGGCATGCAGCGGACGACCCGGGCATAGGGCCGATCGTCGTCACCCAGCCAGCGCGCGATCACCTCGCCGGGGATGCCGGCAGCGATGCTGATGATCAGGGTATCGGGGCGCAACCAGGGACGGCACTGGCGCACGACCTCGGCCATGACCTGGGGCTTGACGGCGAAGAACCAGACACGGCATTCGGCCAGGCGCGCATCGGGCGCCGCCGCCGTGGTGGTACCCAACGCGTCCCAGCGTTCGCGAGTTTCCTCGCCGGGGTCGATGACGTGGACATTGCCGGCGGCGCAACGCCGGCCGATCAGGCCGCTGGCCAGGGCGTTGGCCATATTGCCGCCGCCAATGAGCGCAAGAGAAAGTTCTGTTTTCATGACCCGGCATTGTACGGACAAGCGCTGTTGGACAGAAGGCCTCACATCGGACATTGGAAAGAAAACGCACAGGAAACGAAAAGAAAAACAAGGAAATCAGGGATTGCCAAAGCTGTCATCAGCCCATCACAATGACTCCCTATAATCCCCTCCCGCCGCCGTCCCGGGCGAACCGGGAGGCACAATCACAGGAGACCACCATGGCTTTTTCCTTGTTCCGCACGACCGCATTGGCCGCCCTGCTGAGCAGCGCCGGCCTGGCCCAGGCCGCGACTGACGTCACGTTCTGGCATTCCATGGAAGGCCCGCTGGGTGAGCGCGTCACCCAGCTCGCCAAGGATTTCAACGCCAGCCAGTCCGACTATGTCGTGCATGCCGTCTACAAGGGCAACTACGGCGAATCCATGAACGCGGGGATCGCCGCCTTCCGTGCGGGCAATGCCCCCGACATCCTGCAGGTCTTCGAGGTCGGCACGGCCACCATGATGTATGCCAAGGGCGCCATCAAGCCCGTCCAGGCGCTGTCCGAATCCGTCGGCGACCCCATCGATCCGTCCGCTTTCCTGGGCGCCGTGGCCGGCTACTACTCGTCCCCCGACGGCAAGCTGGTGTCCATGCCCTTCAACAGCTCCACACCGGTGCTGTACTACAACAAGGACGCCTTCAAAAAGGCCGGCCTGGACCCCGAACATCCGCCCAAGACCTGGCCCGAAGTCGCCGATGCGGCCAAGAAACTGCGCGCCGCCGGCATGGAATGCGGCTATTCCTCGGCCTGGCCGTCCTGGATTCTGCTGGAGAACTTCGCCGCCTGGCACAACGTGCCCTACGCCAGCCAGGACAACGGCTTCGGCGGCCTGGACGCGCGCCTGCAACTGGACAGCCCCCTGTTTCGCAAGCACCTGAGCTTCCTCACCGACATGGCCAAGGCCGGCACCTTCACCTACGGCGGACGCGGCGACGCGGGCAACGCCCTGTTCACTTCGGGCAAATGCGGCATGTACACCGGCTCCAGCGGCATGCGCGCCTCCATCATCAAGACCGGCGGCTTCGCCTTCGGCACCAGCACCCTGCCCTACTATCCCGACGTGCAGGGGGCTCCCCAGAACTCCATCATCGGCGGCGCCTCGCTGTGGGTGTTCTCCGGCAAATCCGATACCGCCTACAAAGGCGTGGTGAAATTCTTCAAGTTCCTGGCCAGCCCCGAACAGGCCGCCGCCTGGCACCAGGGCACCGGCTACGTGCCGGTCACCAAGGCGGGCTATCAGGCCACCAAGGAATCCGGCTTCTACGACAAGAACCCGGGCACGGAAATCGCGGTCAAGCAGCTCGACGCCACCACCACCGCCAACTCCCGCGGCATCCGGCTGGGCTACCTGCCGCAGATTCGCGACATCGAGGACAGCACCATGGAACAGATCTTTGCCGGCCAGACCAGCCCCGAAGACGGCCTCAAGAAGATGAACACCGAAGGCAACGCCCTGCTCGAACGCTTCCAGAAGAGCGTCAAGTAGATCCGGGCGCGCCGCCCCCATGGAGAAACGCGTCGTCTTCCGCCACCGCAGCCTGCCCTGGCTGCTGTTGGCGCCGCAACTGGCCATCACGCTGGTGTTTTTCTTCTGGCCGGCGGGCCAGGCCTTGTGGCAGTCCTTCCGCCTGGAAGACCCCTTCGGCCTGTCCTCGCAGTTTGCGGGTCTGGAGAACTTCGCGGACCTGTTCGCCAGCGCCGACTACCTGAGTTCATTTCGCACCACACTCGGGTTTTCGGCGCTGGTGGCGTTCGGCGGGCTGGCGATCTCGTTGCTGCTGGCCGTGATGGCCGACCGCGTGGTGCGTGGCGCGGGCCTGTACAAAACCCTGCTGATCTGGCCCTACGCAGTCGCGGCGGCCGTGGCCGGGGTGCTGTGGCTGTTCCTGTTCTCGCCCTCGGTCGGCATCCTGGCAGTCTACATGGCGCAGATCGGCCTGGACTGGAACCCGCGTCTGGACGGCGACGACGCCCTGGCGCTGGTGGTCTTTGCCTCGATCTGGAAGCAGGTGTCCTACAACTTCCTGTTCTTCCTGGCCGGGCTGCAGTCCATCCCCCGCTCACTCATCGAAGCGGCCGCCATCGACGGCGCGGGTCCCGTCCGACGCTTTTGCAGCATCGTCTTTCCGCTGCTCTCGCCCACGACCTTTTTCCTGCTGGTGATCAATTTCATCTACGCCTTCTTCGATACCTTTGCCGTCATCGACGTGGTGACGCAAGGGGGACCGGGGCATGCCACCGACATCCTGGTCTACAAGGTGTACAACGCCGGCTTCAAGGGCCTGGACCTGGGCTCGTCCGCCGCCCAGTCGGTGATCCTGATGCTGATCGTGATCGGTCTGACGGCCTTGCAGTTCCGCTACGTCGACCGCAAGGTGAACTATTGATGCGGGCCGTTCCCCACCTTCCCGGAGGCGCCCATGGTTGAACGCCGACCGCTGCTGGACATCGTCTCGCACCTCACGCTGATCCTGGGTGTGGCGGTGATCGCCTTCCCGCTGTACGTGGCCTTCGTGGCCTCCACCCAGACGGCCCAGGAAGTCGCCCGGGCGCCCATGTCCCTGATTCCCGGCACCCACTTGCTGGAGAACTACTGGGCCGTGCTCAAAGGCGGCGCGATCAACACCCCGCCGGTGGGCCGGATGCTGTGGATCAGCACCTTCATGGCCTTGGCGATCGCCATCGGCAAGATCGCCATTTCCATGCTATCGGCCTTCGCCGTGGTGTATTTCCGCTTCCCCCTGCGCATGCTGTGCTTCTGGATGATCTTCGTCACCCTGATGCTGCCGGTGGAAGTCCGCATCGCCCCCACCTACGCGGTCGTGGCCGATCTGGGCATGCTCAACAGCTACGCCGGCCTGACCCTGCCGCTGATCGCCTCGGCCACCGCCACCTTTCTGTTCCGGCAGTTTTTCCTGACCGTGCCGGACGAACTGGTCGAGGCCGCGCGCATCGACGGCGCAGGTCCCATGCGCTTCTTCAAGGACATCCTGCTGCCGCTGTCACGCACCAGCATCGCCGCCCTGTTCGTGATCCAGTTCATCTACGGCTGGAACCAGTATCTGTGGCCGCTCATCATCACCACGCACGAAAACATGTACCCCGTGGTGGTCGGCATCCGCCGCATGATCGCCGGGGGCGACAGCGTCACCGAATGGAATCTGGTCATGGCCACGGCCATGCTGGCCATGCTGCCCCCCGCCGCCGTCGTCATCCTGATGCAGAAATGGTTCGTCAAGGGCCTGGTCGATTCAGAGAAATAGGAAACCGCATTCCCCATGGCAACCCTCAGCTTTCGCGCCGTACGCAAAACCTACCCCGGCGATGTGGCCGTCATCCATGGCATCGACATGGACGTGCGCGACGGTGAATTCGTCGTCATCGTCGGGCCGTCGGGCTGCGGCAAATCGACCCTGATGCGCATGGTGGCAGGCCTGGAATCCATCACCGGCGGTGAAATCGCCATCGGCGGCCGTGTCGTCAACGACCTGGAGCCCGCCGAGCGCGACATCGCCATGGTGTTCCAGAACTACGCGCTCTATCCCCACATGAGCGTCTTCGACAATATGGCCTATGGCCTGAAGATCCGCCGCCTGGGCCGCGACGAGATCCGCCGCCGGGTCGAGGACGCCGCCCGCATCCTGGAGCTGGATCAACTGCTGGAGCGGCGGCCGCGCCAATTATCCGGCGGCCAGCGTCAGCGCGTCGCCATGGGCCGTGCCATCGTGCGCGAACCGGCCGTGTTCCTGTTCGACGAACCCCTGTCGAATCTGGACGCCAAGCTGCGCGTGCAGATGCGCCTGGAAATCCAGAAACTGCACCAGCGTCTGGGTACGACCAGCCTGTACGTCACCCACGATCAGGTCGAGGCCATGACGCTGGCCCACCGCATGATCGTCATGAACAAGGGCGTGCCCGAACAGATCGGCACGCCCGCCGAGGTCTTCGAGCGACCCGCCACCGTCTTCGTCGCCAGCTTCATCGGCTCGCCGCCCATGAATCTGCTGCGGGTGGATGTGGATGCGCAGGGCCGGGCTGTCGGCCCGGACGGTACCGCCTTGCCCCTGACAGCGCCCCCCGGCCCTGCTCGGGCCCTGATCCTGGGGCTGCGCCCGGAGCATCTGACGCTCGGCGCACCGGGCCTGCAGGCCCGGATCGAGATGGTCGAAATCCTGGGCTCCGAGCAACTGATCCACGCCCGCTGGGGCGAACAGCCGCTGATCCTGCGCTGCACCGCGCCCGAAGCCGGGGAACGCCCGCTCGCCGCCGGCGACGAGATCACCTTGGGGCCGGATGGCCGGCATCCGGCACACTGGTTCGAGGCCGACACGGGCAAACGCGTCCAGGGCTGAGCCCGGTGGCAAAAAGAAAAACGGCGCAGCCCGGAAACGGGTTGCGCCGTTTTCCATGTCGGGAGCCGCGCGGCCCCCGCATGGACGAGGCTTATTACTTGAAGACGGTCTTGGAACCGTCCGCGTGCCAGGTGAAGACGTCGAACTTGAAGGACTTGAGGTCGCCCTGCTTGTTCCAGGCGATGTCGCCGATCGGGGTCTTGACCGAGTTGCTGTGCAGCCAGGCCGCGACCTTGGTCGGATCGTCCTTGCCCACGCCCTTGATCCCGGCGGCGATGGCTTCGACGGCGGAATAGGCGGTGAGCTGGAAGGCGCCGCCCGGGTTGCGGTTCTTGTCCTTGAAGGCCTTGACCACGGACGCGTTGGCCGGGTCGGAGGTGAAGTCGGCCGGCAGGGTCACCAGCATGCCTTCGACGGCCGGGCCGGCGATGGCGTTGATGTCCGGGTTACCCACGCCTTCAGGACCCATGAACTTGGCCTGCAGGCCCTGTTCGGCACCCTGGCGCAGCAGCAGGCCCATTTCGGGGTGGTAGCCGCCGTAGTAGACGAAGTCGGCACCCGAGGACTTGAGCTTGGTGATCACGGCGGAGTAGTCGCTGTCGCCGGCGTTGATGCCTTCGAACAGGACGACCTTGATGCCGGCCTTTTCGAGATCGGCCTTGACGGCGGTGGCGATACCCTGGCCGTACGACTGCTTGTCGTGCAGCACGGCCACGGCCTTGGGCTTGACCTTCTGGGCGATGAATTCCGCAGCGGCGGGACCTTGCTGGTCGTCACGGCCGATGGTGCGGAAGATCATGTCGTAGTTCTTGCCGTCGGTCACCAGAGGCGAGGTGGCGGACGGGGAGATCATGACCACGCCTTCGTTGTTGTAGACGGGTGTCGCGGCAATGGTCGCGCCGGAGCACACGTGGCCCACGACGTAGTGGATTTTTTCGTTGACGACGCGGTTGGCCACGACCGGACCCTGCTTGGGCTCGCAACCGTCGTCGATGACGACAGCTTCCAGCTTGTTGCCCAGCACGCCGCCACCGGCGTTGATGGTTTCGATCGCCGTGTCCACGCCTTCCTTGACCATGTCTCCGTACTGGGTCAACGCCCCGGTGAAGGGCCCCGCGATGGCGATGCGGATGGTATCAGCATGCGCCACGGAAGAAAGCATCATGCCGGCGGCCAGACCCAGTGCGGCTGCCATCGGCGTAAAGCGTACGTTCATAAAACCTCCTGTGAAAGACCTTGAAAAGAATACACGAAACCCCTGTAAAACGCCCCTGGCGCCGCACGGGGGTTTTCCCGATATTGTCCTTGCACGCTGCGGCAAGATCGCGCCTCAGCCTGCCTCGGCAACCACCGGGACCGTATCCTCGAGCACGGTCACGCCCGGCATGCCGCAATGGCGCACGGCCTGGATCAGGGCCTCGATGGCCGCCTGGCGCGGAAAGCTCTTGCGCCAGACCAGCACCACGCGGCGATCGGGTGCCGGCGGCTTGAACGGCACGAAGCGCAGCAGGCGGCTCTCGGCTCCCTGCACCCCCAGGGCACTGGCCGGCAAGACCGTGATGCCGATGCCTGCGGCCACCATGTGGCGGATGGTCTCGAGCGAGGACCCTTCGAAGGTGCGCTGGATGCCTTCGCTGGAGGCCGAGAAGCGCGACAGTTCGGGGCAGACTTCCAGGACCTGATCGCGGAAGCAATGGCCGGCGCCCAGCAGCAGCATGGTTTCTTCTTTCAGGCGGCCGGAATCGATCTGCTTCTCTTGCGCCCAGGGATGGGTGTGCGGCAGCGCGACGTAAAAAGGCTCGTCATAAAGGGCGCACTGCGACAGGCCGGTGTCGGGCAGCGGCAGGGCGACGATGGCACAGTCGATTTCACCCTGGCGCAGCAGTTCCAGCAATCGCGCGGTGTAGTTTTCCTGAAGCAGCAGCGGCATCTGGGGAGTGCGACGAATCTGCTCGGGCACCAGATAAGGCAGCAGGTACGGCCCCACGGTGTAGATCACGCCGACCCGCAGCGGGCCCTCCAGCGGATCGTGGCCCTGCCGGGCGATCTCGCGCAAATTGGCGCCCTCCTCCAGGACTTTCTGGGCCTGAGCGACGACACGCAAACCGATGGGGGTGATGCCGACCTCGGCGCCGCCGCGCTCGAACAGCACCACGCCCAGTTCTTCTTCAAGCTTGCGGATAGCCACCGACAGCGTGGGCTGGCTGACGAAACAGGCTTCCGCAGCCCGCCCGAAATGGCGTTCCCGCGCCACGGCGACGATGTATTTCAATTCGGTCAGCGTCATGAGGATTCCTCTCGAACCTGTTGGCACGATGCCAGACGATCGTGCCGGATTTCATCAACTGCGTAGATATTGGTCGGCGCCTGCCATCCAGCGTTGCCGGTGGGCGCGGGCGTGCTCGGGGAAATCGGCCGACAGCCGGGCGGCGGCCTCGCGGGCCTGCTCCAGCAGGTCCTCATCGGATTCCAGGTCGGCGAAACGCAGCAGGGCCTGGCCCGACTGGCGCAAGCCCAGCAACTCGCCGGGCCCGCGCTGGGCCAGGTCGCGTCGCGCGATCTCGAAGCCGTCGGTGGTCTCGTACATGGCGCGCAGGCGCTCCCGGGCGATGGCCGACAGCGGCGGCTGGTACAGCAGGACGCAGGTGGCTTCGCCGCCGCCCCGCCCGACCCGGCCGCGCAACTGATGCAACTGCGCCAGACCGAAGCGCTCGGCGTGCTCGATCACCATCAGACCCGCATTGGGTACGTCCACACCGACCTCGATGACGGTGGTGGCGACCAACAGATCGATCTCTCCAGCGCGAAAGGCATCCATGATCTCGGATTTGTCCCGCGCGGGCAGGCGGCCGTGCATCAGGCCGATGCGCAGGTCCGGCAGGGCCGCGCACAGCAGTTCATAGGTATCGACCGCCGTCTGCAATTGCAGGGCTTCGCTTTCCTCGACCAGGGGGCAGACCCAATAGGCCTGGCGGCCGGCGCGCACGACCTCGCCCACGCGGACCAGGACCTCGTCGCGGCGCCGGTCGTCGAACAAGCGCGTGCGCACCGGCACGCGGCCCGGCGGCAGTTCGTCCAGCACCGAAACGTCCATATCGGCAAAGAAAGCCATCGCCAGGGTTCTCGGGATGGGCGTGGCGCTCATGCTGAGCTGATGCGGGCGATACCTGGCCTGGTCACCCTTGCGGTTCAGTGCCAGGCGTTGCCCCACGCCGAAACGATGCTGCTCATCGCTGATCACCAGGCCCAGCGACTCGAACTCCACCTTGTCCTGGATCAGGGCCTGGGTACCGATCGCCAGCCGGGCCTCGCCAGAGGCCATCGCGCTCAAGGCCTTGCGGCGTTCGGCGGCCGGCAGGCCGCCCGTCAGCCAGACGGGCACGACGCCCAGCGGCGTCAGCCATTCGGACAGTTTGCGCCAGAGCTGTTCGGCCAGGATTTCCGTGGGCGCCATCACGGCGACCTGAGCGCCGGCCTCGATCGCCTGAGCGGCCGCCAGGGCGGCCACCAGGGTCTTGCCACTGCCTACATCGCCTTGCAGCAGGCGATGCATGGGGTGTGTCCGCGCCAGATCCGCACCAATCTGCGCCACGGCGCGGGACTGGGCGCCGGTCGGTGCAAACGGCAGGCCGGCCAGCAGGCGGCCCGTCAAACGGCCGTCTCCCCGCAGGCTGTGCGCGGCCTGGGCGCGGCGCGCGGCGCGGGCGTCGGCCAAGGCAAGCTGCTGCGCCAGCAGTTCGTCGAATTTGATGCGCCGCCAGGCGGGATGGCTGTGCGCGGCCAGTGATTCCAGGGAAATGTCCGGCCCCGGGTGATGCAGCAAGCGCAGGGACGGCGCGAAATCGGCCAACTGGTAGGTCTCGCGCACGGCGGCCGGCAGCGTGTCGTCCAGGACGGCCTCGTCCAAAGCGCGCGCGATGGCTTTGCGCAAAGCGGCCTGCGGCAGGCCCTGGGTCGTGGGATAGACCGGCGTCAAGGTGTCGGGCAGCGGCGTGCCTGGCTCCGTCACCAGCGGGTGCACGATCTCCAGCCCGTGAAAGCCCG
Source organism: Castellaniella sp. (assembly GCF_049650445.1). Classification (GTDB taxonomy): domain Bacteria; phylum Pseudomonadota; class Gammaproteobacteria; order Burkholderiales; family Burkholderiaceae_B; genus Castellaniella. The sequence continues at coordinate 89,303 of NZ_JBASAD010000033.1, forward strand.
CGCGAACCTCACCCCGCGCCCGAATCCGCCGTCCGGCGTGCAGACGTCCCTGCTGACCTGGATAGACGTGCAGCCAGCGCAGACCCAGGCGACCGGAATCGTCGGCCAGCGTGGCCTGCAGGGTCCGCCGGGGACCGAAGCGGATTTCGCTGTCGACGATCTCGCCCTCGAACAGGGCGTGGACGCCTGGCTGCGCGTCGCCGATCGACGTGATGCGGGTCTCGTCTTCGTAACGCAGCGGCAGATGGGTGGCAAAGTCGGCGGGGGTGCGCAGCCCCAGTCGCTCGAACAGTCGAGCCTGGGACACCCCCGCCGTCTTGCGGGCGCCGGGCACGGCCCGGCGCGGCTTTTCAGCCGAATTCACGGCGCGCGGTCCGGCAAGCGGTGGCGCGGATCAGAGCGCCAGAATGGCTTCGACTTCGAACTGGGCGCCCTTGGGCAGACTGGCGACACCCAGGGTCGAACGCGCCGGGTAAGGCTGGGGGATGATTTCCGCCATGATCGCGTTGGCGCTGGCGAACTTGCTGAGGTCCGTCAGGAACAGGGTGAGCTTGACGATGTTGTCCAGCGTGCCGCCGGCCGCCTCGATGACGGCCTGCATATTGGCGAAGGACTGGCGGACCTGGCCTTCGAAGTTTTCCGACACCAGTTCGCCCGTGCCGGGTTCCAGCCCGATCTGGCCTGACAGAAAGACCAGCTTGCCGGCGGGCACGCTGACTGCCTGGGAGTACGGGCCGACAGCGGCCGGGGCGGCATCGGTGTGGATGATTGCCTTGCTCATGGTGGAAGACTCGATGGTGGTTAAAAGACTATCAGAGTGTACCGACCAATAGCAAAAAATAAAAGCCGCGTCGCGCCACCGCCGCTGCTATTTTTCAGCGAAGGCACGCTCGTAGACGTAATCGCCGGGCTCACCCACCCCCGGAGACACGACGAAACCGCGTGCGTCCAGCATGGCGCGGATGTCGGTCAGCATGGCCGGGCTGCCGCAGATCATGGCGCGATCGACGGCGGGGTCCAGTGGCGGCAGGCCGATATCGTCGAACAACTGACCGGTTTCGACCAGAGTCGTCAGCCGGCCCTGGTGCTCGTAGGGCTCGCGCGTCACTGTGGGGTAGTAGATCAGCTTGTCGCGCACCATTTCGCCCAGGTATTCGTCCTGGGGCAGTTCCTGACGGATGTAGTCGGCGTAGGCCAGTTCGCTGACGAAGCGCACGCCGTGCATCAGGACGATCTTTTCGAAACGGTCGTAGACCTCGGGGTCCTTGATGATGCTGAGAAACGGCGCCAGCCCCGTGCCGGTGGCGAACAGGTACAGGTGGCGGCCCGGGCGCAGATCGTCGGCCACCAGGGTGCCGACCGGCTTGCGGCTGACCAGCACGGCGTCGCCCGGCTGCAGGTGCTGCAAGCGAGAGGTGAGCGGGCCGTTGGGGACCTTGATGCTGAAGAATTCCAGATTGTCTTCGTGATTGGCGCTGGCGATGCTGTAGGCGCGCATCAGCGGCTTGCCCTCGACCTCCAGACCCAGCATCACGAAATGGCCGTTGTGGAAACGCAGGCCGGGATCGCGGGTGGTCTTGAAGGAGAACAGCGTGTCATTCCAGTGACGCACGCTGAGGACTTGCTCGGAATTGAAAGCGGCCATGACGAAAAACGGACTCCAGGATTCGGGGATGTGTATGTCTATGAAGAGATGGTACGGCGGTGGTCAGGAAACGCAAGACCGGACCCTGCGTGACGCAGGGGGTTTCTTGATTTTGCGCAAGAACAGCCACAAAACAGGGCGGATTTCCTGCATTCGCGGAGGATTTTAACGTGTTCAGCTTGCCTTACGTTGATCGCGATGATAAATTCGCATTCGTTTTGAGAATTGTTCTCATTTTATATTACGAGCCCCTCATCATGCCGATTCGCCTGCGCGCCCTGCCCTTTGTCCGACGTCTGTCCCTGCTGGCTGCGGCTCTGCCGCTGATGGCGGGCACCGCCCTGGCGGCGGAAGTCAATCTGTACACCACCCGCGAGCCCAAACTCATCGAACCGCTGCTGGCCTCTTTCACCCAGGACACCGGCGTCAAGGTCAACACGGTTTTCGTCAAGGACGGCCTGCTGGAACGGGTCCGGGCCGAAGGCGCGCAATCGCCGGCCGATGTGCTGATGACTGTGGACATCGGCAATCTGCTGGATCTGGTGGACGGCGGCGTCGCCCAGCCGGTGGATTCCGCCGTGCTGAAAGCCGCCATTCCCGCCCACTTGCGCGCAACCGATGACCAGTGGTTCACCCTGTCGCTGCGCGACCGGGTCGCCTACGTCGCCAAGGACCTGGACGTCCAGACCTTCCACTATGAAGATCTGGCCGACCCTCGCTGGAAGGGCAAGGTCTGCATTCGTTCTGGCCAGCACCCCTACAACACCGCACTCATCGCTGCCCTGATCGCCCACAACGGCGTCGAGGCAACGGAGCAATGGCTGCGCGGCGTCAAGGCCAATCTGGGCCGCCCCGCGACCGGCGGCGACCGCGACGTGGCGCGCGACATCCTGGGCGGGATCTGCGACGTGGGCATCGCCAACGCCTATTACGCGGGCCATATGAAGAACGCCAAAGAAGGCAGCGATGCCCGCCGCTGGGGGGACGCCATCCGCGTCATCCGGCCCACCTTCAAGAACGCGCCGGGCACGCACGTCAACATCTCCGGCGCCGCCGTGGCGCGCCACGCGCCGCATCGGACCGAAGCCGTCCAGTTGCTGGAATACCTGGTATCGGACAAGGCGCAAAGCCTCTACGCCCAGGCCAACTACGAATACCCGGTCAAGGCGGGCGTGACGCTGGACCCGACCGTGGCCAGCTTCGGGCCGCTGACCATCGACACCCTGCCCCTGACCGAGATCGCCCGCCACCGCAAACAGGCGAGCGAGCTGGTCGATCGCGCCGGTCTGAGCCAGTAAACGCACGACATGGCGGCAAGCGGCCGATTCCAGGCCTGGCCCTGGCACGCCGGAACAGTCCTGGCGGCACTGGGCGTGCTGGCCCCGATCCTGGCCCTGATGATTCAGGCGGGCCAGGGCTCGGGCGGTCACTGGAGCCATCTGCTGCAATTCGTCCTGCCCGGCGTACTGGCCCAGACGCTGGGCCTGCTCGCCGGAGTCGGCCTGCTGGCTACCGCCCTGGGCGTGGGTGCCGCCTGGCTGGTGACAGCCTACGATTTTCCCGGCCGCAGAATCCTGTCCTGGGCCCTGCTGCTGCCGCTGGCCGTACCCACCTACATCGTGGCCTATGCCTACCTGGACATCCTGCATCCCATCGGCCCCGTCCAGGAGGCCATCCGCACCCTGCTGGGCTATTCCAGTCCGCGCGAATTCCGACTGCCCGATCTGCGCAATCTGCCAGGCGCCATCGTGCTGTTGTCCTTCGTGCTGTATCCCTACGTCTACCTGACCACCCGCAGCATGTTTTCCAGCCAGGCAGCCCATCTGATGGAAGCCGCCCGGCTGCTGGGCTACGGCCCCTGGGGCGCCTTCCGGCGCGTCGCTCTGCCGCTGGCCCGGCCCGCCATCGCCGTCGGCCTGTGCCTGGTGCTGCTGGAAACCTTGAACGACATCGGCGCCTCCGAATTCCTGGGCGTCCAGACGCTGACCGTCGCCATCTACACCACCTGGGTGACCCGCTCCGACCTGGCGGGCGCAGCCCAGATCGCTTTAGTCGCCCTGCTGCTGGTGACGATCCTGATCGCTGTCGAGCGCCACGGCCGCCGACGCCTGCGCTACACCGGCACTCGCCGCGCCGCGCCGATCCGCCCGCACCTCTTGCACGGACCGGCCGGCTGGCTGGCCACCCTGCTGGGCCTGGCACCCGTCCTGATCGGCTTCGTCGCGCCGGCCGCCTATCTGCTGGCGCTGACCTGGGAACGCCTGGGTGCGGGCCAAGGGCCTTCGGCCGCCCTGCTGCGAGCCGCCGGACAGACGCTGATGGTCTCGGCGCTGGCCATGATGATCGCCCTGGCCATCGGTCTGATCGTTGCCTGGAGCCGCCGCATCCTGCCCCGCGCACGCGCCTGGATGCGCGCCCTGCCCCGGTTGGCGACGCTGGGTTACGCCGTGCCCGGCACGGTCCTGGCCATCGGCCTGCTGTTCCCCCTGATGGCGGCTGAGCGGGGGCTGGCGGCGCTGCGCGAGGCAACCGGTATGGACCCGACGGGCCTGGTATTGCTCGGCACCCCGGCCGCTCTGGCGCTGGCCTACGTGATCCGCTTCCTGACCATTCCCGTGGGCACGCTGGAGGCCGGACTGGACCGGATTCCACCGTCCCTGGATCAGGCCGCACGCCTGCTGGGCGAAAATGTCCACGGCATGTTGCGGCGCGTGCATCTGCCCCTGCTGCGCCCGGCGCTGGCCGCTTCGGCGCTGCTGGTGTTCGTGGACGCGATGAAGGAACTGCCCGCCACGCTGCTGCTGCGGCCCCTGAATTTCGATACCCTGGCGACCTGGCTGTACGCCGAGGCTGCGCGCGGCACCTACGAAGAAGGCGCCATCGCCGCCCTGGGCATCGTCGCCGCCGGCCTGTTGCCCGTGATCCTGCTGGCCCGCCTGATGGACCGCCCTGCCGTCTGAGAACCGATATGCTGGAACTGAACCGGATTTCCCTGAGTTACCCCGCCGACAGTGGCCGGCGCGCCGTACTGCGCGAACTGAGTCTGAACCTGGAAAGCGGGCAGATTGCCTGCCTGCTGGGCTCCTCGGGCTGCGGCAAGACCAGCGTGCTGCGCGCCATCGCCGGCTTCGAACCGCTGGACGGGGGTTCGATCCGCCTGGACGGACGACTGCTGTCGGGCGACGGGGCCCGCGTCGAACCCGAACACCGGCGTGTGGGCATGATGTTCCAGGACTATGCGCTGTTCCCCCACCTGGACGTGGCGGCCAACGTCGGCTTCGGCCTGCGCCGCCTGGACACGGCCGAACGCGGCCGACGCGTGCGCGGCCTGCTGGAACTGGTGGGGCTGGCGGGTCAGGAGGCACGCCGTCCCCATGAATTGTCCGGCGGCCAGCAGCAACGCGTGGCACTGGCCCGGGCCCTGGCGCCCGAACCCGATCTGCTGCTGCTCGACGAACCTTTTTCCAATCTGGACGTGGACGCCCGCGAACGGCTGGCCTTCGAACTGCGCGATCTGCTGAAAGCAGCGGGACGCACTGCGCTGTTGGTCACCCACAATCAGGCGGAGGCTTTCGCCGTGGCCGACCGGATCGGCATCCTGAAGGAAGGCCGGCTGGCCCAGTGGGACACCCCCTACGGCATGCACCACCACCCGGCCACACCGGAAATCGAGGCCTTCATCCACCGCGAGGCCCTGATGGCCAAACGCGCGCAGGCGGGTTTACGCGGCGCGCCTTCGATCGCCGCCTGAACGATCAGTCCTCGAGGGCCGGGCCCGTCTCCGGGTCCATGCCCAGTTCTTTGCTCTTGCGGGTCAAGGTATTGCGGCCGATGCCCAGGCGCAGCGCGGCCTCGCCGCGGCGGCCGCCGGCCTGCTCCAGCCCGACCCGCAGCAGCGTCCGCTCGAAGTCCCGCAGCAGTTCATCCATCACGCAGGGTTCGCGACGCGCCAGGCGCGCCCGCGCCTCGATCGCCAGCGCGGCGCACCAGCCAGACTGGGCCTGAGACGCGGCCGCTTCCGGACCGGGGCCTTGCCCCGAACTGGCGCCAGGCTCGGCCCAGCCCGTGTCTCCGGCATCCAGGATTTCCGGCGGCAGATCCTCCAGGCCGACTTCCGCGCTGGGCGCCATGACCGTCAGCCACTGGCAGACGTTCTCCAGTTGGCGGATGTTGCCGGGATAGTCGAAGCGGCGCAGCGCCTCCAGCGCGGCGGCATCGGGCCGGCGCACCGGCACGCCCAGCTCGGCCGCGCTGCGCGCCAGGAAGTGTCGCGCCAGGGATTCGATGTCCTCGCGGCGTTCCCGCAGGGGCGGCAGGCGCAGGCGGATGACGTTCAGGCGGTGGAACAGATCGGCGCGAAACAGGCCCGCCCGCACCCGCTCTTCCAGCGGCTGGTGGGTCGCGGCCACGATGCGGACGTCCGCCTGAACGGGTCGCGCGCCACCCACCCGGTAGAAGGCGCCTTCGGCCAGCACCCGCAGCAAGCGGGTCTGCAATTCGGCCGGCATGTCGCCGATCTCGTCCAGGAACAACGTCCCCCCGTCGGCCTCCTCGAAGCGCCCCCGGCGCGACTGGACCGCACCGGTGAAGGCGCCGCGCTCGTGGCCGAACAGTTCCGCCTCCAGCAGATCGCGCGGGATGGCGGCCGCATTGACCGCCACGAAGGGCCCGGCGGCGCGGCGGCTGTGCCGATGCAAAGCCCGCGCCACGAGTTCCTTGCCGGTCCCCGATTCCCCGGTGATGAGCACAGTGGCACCCGACTGGGACAGGCGGCCGATCGCGCGGAACACGTCCTGCATGGCCGGAGACTGCGAGGGGGCCATTTCCGCCACACCGGGCAGGGGCCTGGACCCGGCCTCGGCATGGTCCGGCTGGGCGACGCCGGCGGCATGGCGGGACGGCGCAGACTGAGCGGCGCGGCCGATCAGTTCGACGGCAGCCTGGATGTCAAAAGGCTTGGCCAGATAGTCGAAGGCGCCCTGCTCGAAGGCCGCCACCGTCGTGTCCAGATCGGTGTAGGCCGTCATCATGATGACGGGCAGGCCCGGCAGGCGCGCGCGCACCGTCGCCAGCACGCTCAGGCCGTCGGGCCCCGGCATGCGGATATCGGACACCAGCACCACCGGCCGGTCCGGATCCTCCGCCCCCGCCAGCGCATCGAGGGCCGCCTTCAAGGCCACACCGTCGGCAAAGCTGCGCACCGGCCAGCCGGCCTTGTCCAAGGCCTTTTCCAGCACCCAGCGCATGCCGGGTTCGTCGTCCAGAATCCAGATCGTGTTCATGCAGCCTCCGGCGTCATGCCAGTTCCAGCGGCAACAGCAGACGGAATTCGGTGCGTCCGGGGACGGAGTCGAATTCCAGCAGACCGCCCTGCCGCTGCAGACATTCCTGGGCCAGGCTCAGGCCCAGGCCGGTACCCTGCGCCCGACCGGTCACCAGGGGATGAAAGAGCTTGTCGCGCAGGGCCTCGGGCACCCCGGGGCCGTTGTCGATGACCGCGATCCGCAAGCCCAGGCGGTGCTGACCGTCGGCCAATACCGGTTGATGCAGGATGCGAGTGCTCAGGTGCAGCGTGGGCGCGTCCAGGTCGGTGGCCTCGGCCAGTGCCTGTGCGCCGTTGCGTGCCACGTTCAGCAAGGCCTGCAGCAACGGGTCGCGATCGGCGCGCATGTCCGGCACCGAAGCGTCATAGTCGCGCTCCAGACGGATGCGTTCACCGAACTCCAGACGGACCAGAGCCAGGACCCGTTCGCATAGTTCATGGACATTGAACACACTGGGCACGGCGGCCGGCTGGCCGGACGAGCTCAAGCGGCTCACCAGTGCAGCCAGCCGGTCGGCCTCGGCCACGATCACCTGAGTGTATTCGCGCAGATCGCCGCGCGGCAGTTCCATTTCGAGCAACTGGGCGGCGGCCCGCAGGCCGGCCAGGGGATTGCGGACTTCGTGCGCCAGATTGCGCAGGGTTTCGCGCTGCGCTGCCTGGGTATCGCGGGCCTGCCGCAGATCGTCCAGATGGCCGCCCTGATGGACAGGGATTTCGATCAACCAGGCCCAGGGCTGACTCCGCAACGGCGTTTTCAGGACGCTGTCGCGGCCGTCCAGCCAGGGCTGCGCGGGCTGCCCCGCCAACTGGCGACGGGATTGGCCCAACAGTTCTTCCGCCGCGCCGTTGGCGTGGCGGATCCGGTGGGACTCGTCCAGCAACAGGACCGCAGTGCGCAGCAGGTCGAGGCCGGACGTGTCCACCGCAATCCTCGCTAGAGGGAGTAATACATGTCGAATTCGACCGGATGCGGGGTCACCCGCAGGCGATCGAGCTCGTTGGCCTTCAGGTCCAGAAAGGCGTCCAGCAGATCGTTGCTGAAGACCCCGCCGCGCGTCAGGAAGTCGCGGTCGCGATCCAGGGCTTCCAGCGCCTGATCCAGCGACGAGCACACTGTCGGGATCTTGGCGTCTTCTTCCGGCGGCAGATCGTACAGGTTCTTGTCGGCCGGATCGCCCGGGTGGATCTTGTTCTGGACGCCGTCCAGGCCCGCCATCATCAGGGCCGAGAAAGCCAGATACGGATTGGCCAGCGGGTCCGGGAAGCGGGCCTCGACACGACGCGCCTTGGGGTTGCTGACGTAGGGGATGCGGATCGAGGCCGAGCGGTTGCGCGCGGAATACGCGAGCTTGACCGGGGCTTCGTAGTGCGGCACCAGGCGCTTGTAGGAGTTCGTGCCCGGATTGGTGATGGCATTCAGGGCGCGGGCGTGATGGATGATGCCGCCGATGTAGTACAGGGCGAATTCAGACAGACCGCCGTAGCCGTTGCCGGCGAACAGATTCTGGCCATCCTTCCAGATGGACTGGTGCACGTGCATGCCCGAACCGTTGTCGCCTACCACGGGCTTGGGCATGAAGGTTGCGGTTTTGCCGTAGACATGGGCCACGTTGCGGATCACGTACTTCATGGTCTGGGTCCAGTCGGCACGCTGAACCAGGGTGCTGAAACGGGTGCCGATTTCCAACTGGCCGCAGTTGCCGACCTCGTGGTGGTGGATTTCCACCGGCACGCCCATCTGTTCCATCAGCAGGCACATTTCCGAGCGCATGTCGGCGAAGGAATCAGTCGGCGACACAGGCACGTAGCCGCCCTTGACGGCCGGACGATAGCCCAGATTATTGCCATTGGAATCATGGGCATTGGACCAGGCGGCCTCATCGGAGACGATCTTGACGAAGCTGCCGCTCATGTCCGAGTTCCAGCTCACGCCGTCGAACACGAAGAATTCGGGTTCCGGACCGAAATAAGCCGTGTCGCCCAGGCCGCTGGACTTCAGATAGGCCTCGGCGCGGCGGGCCAGAGAACGCGGATCGCGGTCGTAGCCCTTCAGGTCGGACGGTTCGACCACGTCGCAGGTCAGAATCAGCGTGGTTTCTTCGCGGAAGGGGTCCAGACGCGCCGTCCCGGCGTCCGGAATCAGAATCATGTCGGACGCCTCGATGCCCTTCCAGCCCGGCAGCGACGAGCCGTCGAAGGCGACGCCCGATTCCATGCGGTCCTCGTCCATCTGGCTGGCGGGAACGGTCAGGTGATGCTCCCGGCCCAGGGTGTCGGTAAAACGGCAATCCACGAACGCCACTTCGCGTTCGGCGATCATCTGCACAACGTTTTCAGGGGTGGACATAAAAGCTCCTGCGCCAAATCGTATCGTCAAAGGGAAAAGCTCGAGGCTTCGTCAGATTTATTAGCAATGACCGTGCCAACTTTTTGGGTGGTGGTTCCAGGCAGCGGTGCCCAGTCTGCCGACCAGGTGGCAGTCGTACAGAACGCGAATGCACAACCATACCGCACCATTAGAGTGCATATTTTAGTGCATTGTGCCCCATGAATGCACCATCAAGGTGCAATTCAATTCAGAAACTCCATCTGCAGCTCGTTCAGAAACTGCCAGCCTTGAGCGGTGGCACACACCCGGTCCAGGCCGGGTTCGAGCAGGCCGCGCTCGACCGCGCGGCGCATGGCCGGCAGGATGGACATCAGCGACAGGCCGGTGCGCTCGATGAACAGCCCGCCCTCGACGCCTTCACGCAGGCGCAGGGCATTGAGCATGAACTCGAAGCCCAGGTCGCTGGGGCCGAGTTCGCGGCGCTCGACCACGTGCTTGCCGGCGCCTTCGGTCACCAGCCGCATCCAGGCATCCGGCATGCGTGCCCGCGCCTGTCGCGTGATGCGGTCCTGAAAGGAAATCTTCGAATGCGCGCCCGGACCGATGCCCAGGTAATCGCCGAAACGCCAGTAGTTCAGGTTGTGCTGACAAGCCTGGTGAGGCCGCGCATAGGCGGAGACCTCGTAGCGGTCGAAACCGGCCGCCTGGATCAGTTCCGCCACCCGGTCCTGCATGGCCGCTCCCAGCTCGTCGTCTGGCACCCGGGGCGGAAATTTGGCGAAGACCGTATTGGGTTCGAGCGTCAGGTGATACAGCGACAGGTGCCCCGTGCCGAACGCCAGCGCCTCGCGTACGTCTCGCTCGCACTCGGCCAGAGTCTGCTCAGGCAAGGCGAACATGACATCCAGATTGACCCGGTCCACGGCACGCTGAGCCATTTCGATGGCCGCGCGGGCCTGGGCGGCATCGTGGATGCGTCCCAGGCGCCGCAGCTTGTCGTCATCGAAGCTCTGGATGCCCAGCGAGATCCGGTTCACTCCGGCCTGAGCATAGCCCTGAAAGCGGCCGGCCTCGGCCGTGCCCGGGTTGGCTTCCAGGGTGATCTCCACGTCGGGCGCCAGATTCAGATAGGCGCGAAACAGGCCGATGATCCGGTCGATCGCCTCGGCCGACAGCAGACTGGGCGTGCCGCCACCAAAGAACACCGTCGAAACCGGCCGTCCCCAGATGTCGGGCACCGCCTGTTCCAGATCGGCCTGCAGGGCCTGCAGATAAGCTTCTTCCGGCAGTTCGCCTGAGCGCTCATGCGAATTGAAGTCGCAATACGGGCACTTATGCACGCACCAGGGCACATGCACGTACAGCGACAAGGGCGGCAGCGCCGCCAGGCCGGGCTTGCCGCGCACGCCCGGGCGGCCGTCGCCTGCGCGTTCGGGCATGGGAACGGGTACCAGCCTTTTCATTGCATACCCCCTATGCTTGTTGACCTTGATCCTGGCCGAATTCGCTGCGCAACGCCTGCAGCAGGCCGCGCAGGGCGCGGGCCCGGTGGCTGAGCATGTTCTTCTGCTCCAGAGGCAGTTCGGCGGCGGTCATGTCCAGGTCGGGCAGGTAAAAGTACGGGTCGTAGCCGAAGCCGTTGGCGCCCCGAGGGGTATCCAGCACCTCGCCGTCCCAGGAACCTTCGACCACGATCGGGCGCGGATCGTCGGCGCTGCGGACGTAGACCAGGACGGCGACGTAGCTGCCGCGCCGGTCGGTGCGGCCGGCCATCTCGGCCACCAACCGGGCGTTGTTGGCCGCGTCCGAGCGTGTGCCATCGGGCGCCTGCGCGTAGCGTGCCGAATACACTCCAGGTGCGCCGTCCAGCGCCTGCACGCACAGACCCGAATCGTCGGCCAGCGCCGGCAGGCCGGTGGCGCGGCTGGCGTGACGCGCCTTGGCCAGTGCGTTCTCCACGAAGGTGTGAAAAGGCTCATCGGCCTCGGACACGCCCAAAGCGCTTTGCGGCACCATCTCGATACCGGCCGCCGACAGGCTGGCGGAAAATTCCTTCAGTTTCCCGGGATTGCCCGAGGCCAGCACGACTTTTTTCATCGCAGGGCCGTCCCAAGATGGAAAACGCCCCCCCCGGGGGGCAGCAAGCCGCAGGCGCAGCGTGGGGGCCTTTTTCATGCGCCGCCCAGGGTCGCCGCCTGGGCACGGATCAATGCCTGGATACCGCCGGTCGCCAGGTCCAGCAGACTGTTCAATTCATCGCGGCGGAAGCTGCCGCCCTCGCCCGTGCCCTGGACCTCGACAAAGTCCCCGGCGCTGGTCATCACCACGTTCATGTCGGTGTCGCAGGCAGCGTCTTCCGGATAATCCAGATCCAGGACCGGCCGCCCGTCCACGATGCCGACCGAAACGGCGGCCACCTGACCGCGCAGCGGATTGGCCTTCAACTGGCCGGAGGCCATCAGGCCGCGCACCGCCAGGGCCGCCGCCAGCCAGGCACCGGTGATGCTGGCACAGCGGGTGCCGCCGTCGGCCTGCAGCACGTCGCAGTCCAGGTGCAGGGTGCGCTCGCCCAACGCCTCCAGATCGAATACTGCGCGCAGGCTGCGGCCGATCAGGCGCTGGATTTCCTGGGTGCGGCCGCTTTGCTTGCCCCGGGCCGCCTCGCGGTCGCCCCGGGTGTGCGTGGCACGCGGCAACATGCCGTATTCCGCCGTCACCCAACCCTGGCCTCGGCCTTTCAGGAAGGGCGGCACTTTGTCCAGCACGCTGGCGTTGCACAACACGCGCGTGTCGCCCATGCAGGCCAGCACCGAGCCTTCGGCGTGGCGCGTATAGCCGGTCAACAGTTCGATGCGGCGCAGTTCGTCCGGCCGGCGGCCGGACGGCCGCGACGCGGCGGAATCAGAAGTCGAGGGGATGGTCATGAAGAAATTTCCTGCCAGAAGGCCTGGAGAGGCCAGACTACAATAAGACACCATTGTAGATAAACACCGACGAGACCGCCCCATGATCCGCAGCATGACCGCCTTTGGCTCCGCCCGCCTGGATTCCGACGCCGGGGCGATCAGCGCCGAGATCCGCAGCGTCAACAACCGCTTTCTGGACCTGAGCCTGCGGATTCCGGAAGACCTGCGTTTCGCCGAATCCCGCATGCGCGAACTGGTCGGCCGCCAGGCCCTGCGCGGCAAGGTCGAACTCAAGCTGACCTATGCCGCAATCGACCGCGAAGCCCTGCGCCCCATCGACGCCGAGGCCATGCAGGCCCTGGCGGAACAACTGCAATGGGCGCGCCAGTTCATTCCCGATCTGCCCGCACCGGCTCTGTCCGAACTGCCGCGCGAAGGCGCGACACGCAGCGGTCTGGACGCCGATGTCTGGCTGCCGCTGTGCGAACAGGCTTGCATCCAGGCCCTGGAAGAATTCGGCGCCGCGCGCCAGCGTGAAGGCGCCCGGCTGGCACAGGCCATGCTGACCATGGCCGACGAGATCGACACCATCGTCGTCCGCGTGGACGCCGAACTGCCCGCCCTGGTGCAACAGCATCAGGACCGCATCGCCCAACGCCTGCGCGAGGCCCTGGAGACCGCCAGCCCCGAAGGTTTCGCCGCCATCAGCGGGGCCGAACTGACCGCCCGCATCGCCCAGGAAGCCAGCCTGTTCGGCCTGCGCGTGGACGTGGCCGAAGAGCTCACCCGGCTGCGCTCGCATCTGCAGGAACTGCGCGAAATCCTGTCCGGCAAACATGCCTCGGCAACGCGCGGCGGCAGCGGCAAGCGCCTGGACTTCCTGTTCCAGGAAATGAATCGCGAAGCCAACACCCTGGGCTCCAAGGCCGCAGCCCTGTCCGTCACCCAGGCCGCCATCGACCTGAAGCTGCTGATCGAGCAGATGCGGGAACAGGCGCAGAACATCGAGTGATGTTTCAGGAAAGTCCAGCGTGCCAACGCCAGGCGAGAAGCAAGACCGAATCCGCGAAGCTGCCGAACGGATAGAGGCTGGCCGTAGTGCCTGGACGGTGGCCGACATGGCCGACGCCTATTTCCACGACAAGATCATGGGGCATTGGAAGCACCTCAACATCGTCTGCGGTTCTTTGCCGGCGGACGATGTGCTGATCGCGTCCCGCCTGGGCATGGATGCTGAAGCGTTCCAGAACGACAAGGCAATCCTTCTGCGGCCATGTGGTGTGCGAGGGGTTCGAGATAAACCGGGCCGTGCCGAGGGCTGGTGAGTGATGCGATTCCGCTTCCCCAAAGTCACTCCAGTGGATGGCCGAGCGGCCCATCGCCTTGCCAGAGGCTTGGCCCTGGTTGAGGAGGTGCAACGCGCTGTGGCATTGGAAACGAATGAACTTGGGGGTGGATATCAAGTAAGCGACGAGCGCACCCTGGAACTCGGGGGCCAACTCGGCGAGGCCGTGGATCTGATGCGCGTGGCCCTGGGCGAATGCCATAGTCTGGCCGCGATCTATGCGAAAACGCCCACTGCGGAAGAAATCCACAGCGAGTGAGGCAGTGACAAAGCCCCTTGATGCGACTAATCCAATGGATTACAATACACCATGTACGAAGTCCTGCACGGCATCGTCGAACTGCCCTCCTACATCCGCCTGGCCGACAAACTCTTGAACGCGGAAGAGCGCCAAGACCTGATCGGCTACTTGGCCGAGCATCCCAAGGCCGAGCGCAACGAACTGACCGGCCTGGTGGACGTGCTGGTGAATATCTGGAAAGGACGGGCAAAGTGATGAGCACTGCGTTTGAAAGCATCAAGCAAGGCCTGCAAGAGGCTATCGCGCACGCCCAGGGCGACGAGCGCGGCGTGCGCGTGCATCGCCCGCGCGCCATCAACGTGAAGGCCGTGCGCGCCAAGGTGGGCATGACCCAGGAACAGTTCGCCGCCCGCTTCGGCTTCTCCACCGCGACCCTGCGGCACTGGGAACGCGGCGATCGCACACCGCACGGCCCGGCGCTGGTGCTGCTCAACGTGATCGAGCGCAACCCGCAGGCCGTTATCGAGGCACTGACCTGACGCCGGGCACCACGAAAAATCTTGTACCCGCTGCTGTACCCGTTGAAAAATCGGATTGGTTCAGAGCCATATTTTACGCGGACTCCGGGGGTAAATCCCCATTTTGACGCCAACTTGATGCAAGTTAAGGCGCCAAGACGGGAAAGCGGATTCATCAGACGCAGTTCCCGGTTCGCCACCCTGAATCCTTTAAATCAATCAATTAAAGCTGAATATTAGAAATACAATATAACTGCTTGATTATTAATCTTAATATCTCAAGATAAATTTTCTTTTTCCGGCTCGTTCAGCCTCTCCCCCTCCCGCATCGCAGCAAAACAAACCATCGTTTGATGTGCCGCTGATCGAGTCCGCACCAGCCATATCCCTCATCTGCGGTAATGGCTTCAAAGCCCCCGCCCACCCCTGCTCCTAGACTGGCCTTGCCATCCACAACCCGGAGGGAGGCATCATGGCGCAACGCATCATCGATGGGGTGCTGTCGGCCCTGGCGGGCCTGGTCAGCGTACTGCTGTCCTGGCCCTACTGGCGGGATTTCGAGTATTGGCCGGAATCCCATGCCATGTGGTGGGTGTACATCGCTGCGGGCTACGTCCTGGCGGTCTACGTGTTCTACGTCTTCCTGGGCTGCCTGCGCACTCTGTTCCTGCACGATGAACAGGCACGTCCGGCCACCGGGCGCGACGGACTGGTGCGGGAGGAACGGCCATGAGCTGCCTGAACGGAACCGACTGCCGCGAGCCGGCCAAGCGCCGCGCTGCCCTGGCCGTGCTGGCGCTGATGCTAGCGATCTTCCTGTTGCTGTCTGTCTGGTCCTTTCTGCCTTCGCGCGGGCAGGCCATCCCCGATGCGATCCAGTACGGAGGCGTCGACGCGGTGGAAGGCAAGCGGGTCTTCCAGGCCTACAACTGCATGGGCTGTCACACCATCGTCGGCAACGGCGCCTATCTGGGCCCCGACCTGACACGCATCCACGCCACTGCCGGAGCCGCCTGGCTGGCCGCCTTCCTGCCTTCGGCGGGCGGCTGGCCCACGTCCGCCGCCGTGCGGGTGCAGTTGCAGAACCCGGCCGTCAGGGAAGACGCCGGCACCGCCGACCTGCAGGCCTACCTGCAGCGCCATCCCGGCGCGGCCGAACGACTGGAACAACGCGGCGGGCAACACACCCTGATGCCCAACCTGCCGCTGGACGCCCGCGAAGTCACGGCGCTGATCGCCTTCCTGAAGTACACCTCGACCCTGCACACCGAGGGCTGGCCGCCCAAGCCACGCGAAGATCGACGGATTCCCGCTGGCCTGACCGGGCAGATGCCGGTGGCCGGTCAGGCTGCCGCCACCATTGCACCGGCAGCCGCCCCCACTGCCACGGCAGCCACGCAAGCCCAGGACCCCGTGGCACGCGGCCGGCAACTGGTCGCCGATCTGGGCTGCGTGGCCTGCCACGCCACCGACCAGAAGCGCACAGTAGGCCCGGGCTGGGGCGGCGTGTCCGGCCACGAAGTCCAGTTGGCCGACGGCACCACCGTCACGGCAGACGAGGCCTACCTGGTCCGCTCGATCCGCCAGCCCGATGCCCAGATCGTCGCCGGCTACCCGCCGCACGTCATGCCGCCCTACGACGCGCTGATCGACGAGGCCGACATGCAGGCCATCGTGGCCTACCTGCGCAGCCTGTGAAAAGGAAGCCATCATGATCCAGATCGACTACCGCACGCAGCGCCTGAGCCTGCGCTTCTTCCTGCTGATGCTGGTCCTGTTCGGATTCCAGGTGCTGTTCGGCCTGCTGATCGCCGTGCAGCACGTGGACCCGCGCCTGCTCTCGGGCATTCTCAACTTCAACGTCCTGCGCGCCGAGCACACCAACCTCGGCATCCTCTGGATTCTGTCGGGGTTCATCGGCACCATCCTGTTCGTCGGCCCCCTGCTGTCGCGCCGCGAACTGGCCGCTCCCTGGCTGATCCGCTTCCTGTTCTGGGCCCTGCTGGCCGTCACTCTGTGGAACGTCGCCACCCAATCCCTGGCGGCGCAGGGCACCGCCGGCTGGTGGCTGGGGCAGCCCTGGCTGCAGGAAGGCCTCGAATACCTGGAGGCCGGCCGCGCCGCCGACATCGTCATCTTCGTCGGCTTCGCCATCCTGGCCTGGGTGGTGCTGCGCACGTTTCCATCCCGCCGCGAATGGAACGAGATCCACTGGGGACTGGCGATCGGCGTCTGCGCCCTGACCTTCGTCTGGCTGTTCGGCGTGTTCTTCGTCGAACGCCTGGATCTGCAGGAATATTTCCGCTGGTACGTGGTGCACTACTGGGTCGAAGGCGTCTGGGAAGTCATCCACATCAGTCTGGTGGGCTTCCTGCTGGTGCTGATGTTCAGGGCCGACGTCAAGGCCGTCGGCTACGCCGTGTTCTGGGGGGTCGCAATGGTCTGGCTCTCGGGCCTGATCGGCAACGCCCACCACTACTTCTGGATCGGCACGCCGGAATTCTGGCAGTTCTGGGGCTCGCTGTTCAGCGCCCTGGAGCCGCTGCCCCTGGTGTTCTGCTTCTGGCACATCTACCTGGACGCCCATCAGGACCGCCGCCCGCTGGAAAACGCGCCGGCCTTCTATTTCATCCTGGGCTCGGTGGTGCTGGAACAGGTCGGAGCGGGCATCCTGGGATTCACCATGACCTTCGCACTGACCAACGTCTGGTCGCACGGCACCTGGGTCACGCCCAGCCACGCCCACCTGGCGCTGTTCGGCACCTTCGGCATGCTGGGCATCGCGTCGGCCTATTACGCGATTCCCCTGCTGCGCGGCATCAAGGGCTTCGACCAGCGGCTGGGCCGGATCGCCTTCTGGCTGGTCTTCACCGGCATGCTGGGCATCGCCTTCGCCTTTGCGATCGGCGGCACGATCCAGGTCTTCCTGTACCGTGCCATGGGGCTGGACTGGTTCGGCGGCCAGGTCTTTCCCGCCATGCAGTTCTACAAGGTCCTGGTGCCGGTGTTCGGCCTGGTGTTCCTGGCGGGGGCGGGCCTGCTGATCTACGATCTGCTGACACTGGGGCTGCGCGCCCGCAACGCGCCCCGGCCCCAGGCGGTCTTCCGGGCGGCCGATCCGGGCCGCTGGCGCCGCACGCTGCACGGCGGGGAAGCCGGCCTGTGGCTGGCGGGCATGTGGATCTTCGGCGCCTTCATCACCCTGGGCCTGCTCAGTTTCAACCTGGACGCCGTGGCCCAGGGCGACCCGACCATTCCCTACGTCCTGGCCGGGCTGGGTTATCCGGGCCTGCTGCTGATCACGCTGCTGTTCGTCTGGCGCTTCCTCGCCTCTCTGGAGGCTCGCCCGGCGCCCGGACCGGCACCTGCAGGCTTCGGCCAGGCCGCCGATCAGACCGTCCGGGCCTGAGTCGAACGGCGCAGGGCGACCTGGCGCACCCCCCAGGTCGCCAGCAGGAACGGCGCCGTCAGCGACGGCAACTCCAGCAATTGGAAACCGCGCATCAGGCCCAGGCTGAGCAGCGCGCCCAGGCAGGGCCAGATCCAGGCGCCCGGGCGGATCGTCCGTAGCGCCTCGGCCGCCAGCACGGCGTTGAAACCGTACAGTCCCAGCAAGGCCGCGTCGGTCGGAAAACCCGCCAGACCGGCCACCAGCAGGCACAGGCCGGCAGACAGAGCGGCGGACAGCGCCGCCCAGGGAGTGCCCAGCGCCAGGCCCAGCAGGCACAGGGTGCCTGCCCGGGGATCATCCAGAAACATCACTTGCCCGACCCCGCGCAGCAGTCCCTGAATCGGGCCGCCCCAACCAGGATCAACAGTGACCGTTGCGACGGCACGCGGCAGATCCAGGCCGGTGGCAGCCGCCATCAGCAGCCAGGTGATCAGCACGAACGGTGCCGTATAGGGCGGCACGGAGCACCGGCGGCGCCAGGCGTGCGCCCCCCAGGTCGCCAGGCAGGCCAAAGGCGCCACCAGAGACCAGGCGAGCAAATCGGCCGGCAGCACGATCATGACACCCAAGCCGGTCAACGCGCCGTTGTAGCCATCCAGTCCCGCGCGGCTACCCACGGCATCGCCAGCGGCCATCCCCCATACAGTCCCGGTCAACGCTCCCAGCAAGCAGGCGCCCGCCATCGTCCAGGACTGCCAGGCCACAGCGGCCAGCAGAACCGCGCCGGCCCCGGCGCTGGGCAACAGATAGATCTGGCCGATGCCGCGCAGCAGCATGCGACCGAACACCGCGCCGAACGAATCACGAAGCTGCAGGGACATGGTGGAGGTCTGAAAGAATGGCTTGAATCCAAGTCGCGATCGTACAGCGGGAGCGGCGAGAATGGGCGCATCGCTCCACATACCGCCCATACAGGCGGTGCATGGGCCTCGGCGGCGTACAATCTTCTGGATGAAAAATACGCTCGCCACGGCACCAACCGACACGGTCCAGCCTGAACCCGGCGTGGTCTTCCCCGTCCTGGGGGCCATCAGCCTGACCCACCTGCTCAACGACATGATGCAGTCGGTCCTGCTGGCCATCTATCCGGTGCTGCAGGGCCGCTTCGATCTCAGTTTCGCCCAGGTCGGCGTCATCACATTGGCCTTCCAGTTCTCGTCCTCGCTGCTGCAGCCGGTGGTGGGCCGGCTCACCGACCGCCGCCCGATGCCGTACTCTCTGCCGATCGGCATGGGCTTCACCTTCTGCGGCTTGCTGCTGCTGTCCCAGGCCTGGAACTTTCCCCTGGTGGTGCTGGCTGCGACACTGGTGGGTGCCGGATCCTCGGTGTTCCATCCGGAGTCCTCGCGGGTGGCGCGCATGGCCTCGGCCGGCCATCACGGCCTGGCCCAGTCGATCTTCCAGGTGGGCGGCAACATCGGTTCCTCGATCGGGCCTCTGCTGGCCGCGTTGCTGATCGTCCCCCACGGCCAGGAAAGCGTTGCCTGGGTGTCGCTGGCCGCCCTGGCCGGCATCTGCATCCTGTGCGGCGTCAGCCGCTGGTACGCCGCCAACCTGTCCAGCGTGCGCGGCCGCGCCTCCCTGCGCCAGACCGACACCGGCCTGTCGGCGCGCCAGGTGCGTGGCGCCGTGTCCATCCTGATGCTGCTCATCTTCAGCAAATACTTCTACCTGGCGAGTCTCAGCAGCTATTTCACCTTTTACTTGATCGACCGCTTCGACCTGGGCATCCAGCAGGCGCAGTATTCTCTGTTCGTGTTCCTGGCCGGCGTGGCCACCGGCACCTTGGTCGGGGGCCCGGTGGGCGACCGGATCGGCCGCAAACGCGTCATCTGGGGTTCGATCCTGGGCACCGCGCCATTTTCCCTGGCCCTGCCCTACGCCAACCTCCACTGGACCCTGATCCTGGCGTTCTGCGCCGGGGTCATGATCGCCTCGGCCTTCCCGGCGATCATCGTCTACGCGCAAGAGCTCATGCCCGGCAAGACCGGCACGGTGTCGGGCCTGTTCTTCGGCCTGGCATTCGGCATGGGCGGGATCGGCGCCGCCGCGCTGGGCAGGCTGGCCGACGCCACCAGCATCGCCTTCGTCTACCACCTCTGCGCCTTCCTGCCCCTGCTGGGCCTGGCGGCCTTCTTCCTGCCCGACACGGGGCGCCGCACCGTATGACGCCGCCCGCCACACTTCGACCCGCCGCCTGGCTGACGGCGGCCAGCCTGTTGCTGCTGGCCACCAATCTGCGCCCCCTGTTCGCCAGTGCGGCCATCCTGCTGCCCGAACTGACCCAGGCTCTGGGGCTCTCCAGTGCACAGGCCGGCTACCTGACCACCCTGCCCGTGCTGTGCATGGGGCTGTTCGCCCCGCTCGCACCGTACCTGGCACAACGTTCCGGCATCGAACGCACTCTGCTGTTGGTACTGGCCATGATCACCCTCGGCATGGCGCTGCGCGGCGTCCTGGGCACCACAGGCCTGTTTCTGGGCACCGGCCTGGCGGGCGCGGGCATTGCCCTGGGCAACGTGCTGCTGCCCAGTCTGGTAAAACGAGACTTCCCCGACCGGGCGGCGCTGATGACCGGCCTCTACACCATGAGTCTCGTGGGCGGCGCGGCCCTGGCCGCCGCCGTCACGCTACCGCTCACCCGAGCCCTGGGCGGCCGCTGGGAACTGGGCCTGGCTCTGTGGGCTGTCCCGGGCGTCGTGGCGCTGGCCGCCTGGGCGCCGATTGCCTTGCGTGCGCCCGGCCGTTCGACGAACGGCCGTCACATCCTGCCCGTCAAGGGACTGCGCCGCGACGGCCTGGCCTGGGCCGTCACCCTGTTCATGGGCTTGCAGTCGTCGCTGGCCTATTGCGTGCTGGGCTGGATGGCCCCTATGCTGCGGGATCGTGGGCTGGACGGTACCACAGCCGGTCTGGTGACCTCGCTGTCGATTCTGCTGCAGGTCGCTGCCTGCCTGCTGACGCCCATGGTGGCCTCGCGTTTCCGGGATCAGCGCGGCCTGGCGGTCTTCCTGGCTGCGTCAGCCACCCTGGCCCTGATCGGCATGATCCAGGGGCCGCACTGGTCCATCTGGCCCCTGGCCGTGATCCAGGGCATCGGTCAGGGGGGGCTGTTCGCCCTGGCCGTCATGCTGATCGTGCTGCGGTCCGGCGATGCCCACATCGCCGCCCACCTCTCCAGCATGTCCCAGACGACGGGCTATACCCTGGCTGCGGGCGGCCCCCTGCTGATCGGCGTGCTGCACGACTGGACGGGCGATTTTCAGGCCACGACCGGACTGCTGGCTGCGCTCGGGATCGGCACGGCGCTGACCGGCTGGTCGGCGGGCCGCAGCGCGCTGGTGCGCGCCAGGGTCGTGCAGGAGTAAAAACGAAACGGCCCGCCGCGCTGGAAAGCACGGCGGGCCGTTTCTGCTGCGGTTCCGGAACCCACCGGAGCGGGCGTCCGATTCGGTCGGATCAGAGCCCCGCGTTCGAGAACACCAGCGTGGCGTTGGTGCCGCCGAAACCGAAGCTGTTGGACAACGCAGTCTGGATGCGAGTCTGCGGCAGTGTTTCGCGCAGGATGTTCATGCCCTCGGCTGCCGGGTCCAGGGTGTCGATGTTGGCCGAAGCCGCAACGAAACCATGCTGCATCATCAGCAGCGTGTAGACAGCCTCGTTCACGCCCGCCGCGCCCAGCGCGTGGCCGGACAGGGACTTGGTGGAAGCGATCCAGGGCTGTTTTTCGCCGAAGACCTCGCGGATGGCCTCGAGTTCCTTGACGTCGCCCACCGGCGTGCTGGTGCCGTGGGTGTTGATGTAATCCACGTGCGTCTTCACGTCGATCAGCGCCTGGCGCATGCAGCGCATCGCGCCCTCGCCGGACGGCGCCACCATATCGTAGCCGTCGGAGGTCGCCCCGTAACCGACGATCTCGGCCAGGATGCGGGCGCCGCGCGCCTTGGCGTGTTCGTATTCCTCGACCACCAGAATGCCGCCGCCGCCGGAGATGACGAAACCGTCACGGTCGGCGTCGTACGTGCGCGAGGCACGGTCGGGCGCATCGTTGTAGCGCGTGGACAGGGCTCCCATGGCGTCGAACATGAAGGACAGCGACCAGTGTTCTTCTTCGGCGCCGCCGGCGAACACGATGTCCTGTTTGCCCAACTGGATCTGTTCGACCGCATTGCCGATGCAATGCGCGCTGGTGGAGCAGGCCGAACTGATGGAGTAGTTCACACCCTTGATCTGGGCACCGGTGGCCAGGCAGGCGGACACGCCGCTGGCCATGGCTTTGGTGACCATGTAAGGGCCGACGCGGCGCACACCCTTGTCGTGCAGGGTCTGGATGCCATCGTTGATCGCGGAATGCGAGGCGCCACCGGCGCCGACGATCAGGCCGGTGCGTGGATTGGAGACCAGTTCGGGGGGCAGACCGGCGTCCTGGATGGCTTCCTGCATGGCCAGCCAGGCATAGGCGTGACCGCTGGCCATGAAGCGGCCAAGCTTGCGGTCGATCAGGTCGAGCGCGTTCAGGCGCACCGAGCCCGCCACATGCGAGCGCAGGCCCTGTTCAGCGTACTCCGGCTGGAACGTGATGCCAGAGCGCCCCTGACGCAGGCTGTCCAGAACCTCGGACTGGTTGTTGCCCAGGCTGGACACGATGCCCATGCCCGTAACGACGACACGACGCATAATCGGGCCTCCTAGAAATTGTCCGTGCGGGTGAACAGACCCACGCGCAGATCGTGAGCGACGTAGATCTCGTGGCCGTCGACTTCCATGCGGGCGTCGGCAATGCCCATCACCAGCTTGCGCATCATGACGCGTTTCATGTCGATGGTGTAACGGACCAGCTTGCCGGTCGGCAGGACCTGGCCGGTGAATTTGACTTCACCCACGCCCAGGGCGCGGCCCCGGCCCTGGCCGCCACAGCAGCCCAGGAAAAAGCCCACCAGTTGCCACATGGCGTCCAGCCCCAGACAGCCCGGCATCACCGGATCGCCCTGGAAATGGCAGTCGAAGAACCACAGGTCGGGACGGATGTCGAGCTCGGCCACGATCTGACCCTTGTCGTGCGCGCCGCCCTTGTCGTCGATGTGCGTGATCCGGTCGAGCATCAACATGGGCGGCAGCGGCAGTTGGGCATTGCCGGGACCAAAGAGCTCCCCGCGCCCGCAGGCCAACAGTTCGTCGTAGCTATAGCTGTTCTTTTGCATGATGTTCCGTCTGAGGTCCGCCGGATCGGCGGCCATGGCTGGCGCACGGCGCCCTACATAGGTAAGCTGGCTAGTATAACCCGATATATTTTCAGTCATTCACCGCCGAACCACACCGTTACCGTCCCCCGGACGAACAACGGCGGGTGATCGTTGCCCCAGCCTTCGACCCGATGCACCAGCAGCAGCGGCCCGCTCGCCGCACGGCCATCGAAGGCCCGGGTTTCGACGGATCGGCCCTCCAGCGGCACGCACGGCCCCTGCTCCGATCCCCAGCACAACCGGGTGGAGACACGGGCGGTGCCGTTGTAATCCCGCGAAGCATAGACCCCGGCGATGCGAGCAGAGACCGGCACCGCCGGACCCCGAGGTCCTGGTTCATATAGGACCGACACCGCCCGGCCCTGCGCCTGCAGGCCCTGGCTGACCTGGTCCCGCGTCCAGGCCCGATCGCCGGCCCAGGCTGCGGCTGCGGCGGCCAGGATCAGCATCGCCGCCGCCATCACCGCGCTGCGTGGAACCCGGCCCGCACGCCTCACGGAGCGCATGCCTCCCTCCTTGGCGCTGCACACCGTCTCCTTGACCCGCACACTCATGTCTGCGGCAAGGCGGGCGCGCCCGGCCCGCTCAATTGGAAGACGCCGACAGCCCGGTTCAGGCCGTTCATCTGGTCATTCAGCGAGTGGGCCGCCGTGCCCGCCTCGACCACCAGCGCGGCGTTCTGCTGTGTCACCTGGTCCATCTGACCGATGGCCAGATTGATTTGCTCGATGCCGGAGGCCTGCTCACGACTGGCCAGCGTGATTTCCGACATGATGTCGGCCACCCGCTGGACGCTGGAGACGACATCGGTCATGATCTGACCCGCACCGTTGGCCAGCTCCGCACCCGCCTGAATCTTCTGCACGGTGGAATCGATGAGGCCACGGATTTCCTTGGCGGCGTTCGAGGACCGCTGCGCCAGCGCGCGAACCTCGGAGGCCACCACCGCAAAGCCCTTGCCCTGTTCGCCGGCGCGGGCGGCCTCGACCGCCGCATTCAACGCCAGGATATTGGTCTGGAAGGCAATACTGTCGATCACCCCGACGATCTCGGACATCTGCCGCGTCGAGGCATTGACCTCGCCCATGGT
This sequence comes from Castellaniella sp., assembly GCF_049650445.1. Classification (GTDB taxonomy): domain Bacteria; phylum Pseudomonadota; class Gammaproteobacteria; order Burkholderiales; family Burkholderiaceae_B; genus Castellaniella. Next base: position 113,397 of record NZ_JBASAD010000033.1, read on the forward strand.
CCCGACCACCCGGGAAACGGTCTGGCCGCCCCGCGAGGCGACCTCGGACGCCGTGGATGCCAGCATGTTGGCCTGCTGGGCGTTGGCCGCATTGTGACCCACCGTGCTGGTGATCTGCTCCATGCTGGCGGCGGTTTCCTGCAGCGAGGCGGCCTGCTGCTCGGTGCGCGCCGACAGATCCAGGTTGCCATTGACGATCTGACCGACGGACTGGCCGATCCACTCGGTGCCCTGGCGGACCTGAGCCACCGCCTGGGCGATGCCGTCATGCATGAGCCGCATGGCGTGCATCAGGCTGGTCTGGTCCCCGGGGCGGACCGGAATGTCCATGCGCAGGTCGCCTTGCGACATGCGGTCCGCGATCTGGATGACGGCATCGGGTTCGCCGCCCAGTTGGCGCACCAGGCGGCGCGACAGCGTCGCGCCCAGCACCAGCAGGATGAGCGCCAGAATGGCCGCCACCAGCGCAAAACCGCCGGCCTGCCGCCAGACGACCGCATCAACCGTATCCAGATACACACCTGAACCCAGTATCCAGCCCCAGGGCGCGAATTCCCGAACATAGGAAACCTTGCTCACGGGTTCATCGACCCCCGGCTTGGGCCACAGGTAGAACACGTAGCCGTCGTGCGTCGGACTGGCCTTGACGGTATCCACGAAAGCCACGAACAGCTTCAGGCCGGTCGGATCCTGCATCCCCGACAGGTCCTTGCCTTCGAGTTCGGGCTTGATCGGGTGCATCACCATGCGCGGCACCATGTCATTGATCCAGAAATATTCCTGGCCGCCATAGCGCATGCCGCGAATGGCGGCCATGGCCTGATCCTTGGCCTGATCCTGGGTCAGCGCGCCGGTTTCCGCCTGATGATGGTAATAAGAGATCACCCCGTAGGCCGTTTCGGTGGCCTGGCGCGCGCCAATCTGGCGTTCCTGCAGCAGAGCACCTCGCTCCATCCACAGCAAGGACGCCGTCAGCACGACGATCCCGACAATCGCCACCAGGGTGAACAGGGCAAATTTGAACGCGGTCGTGCGCGTCCAGGCCTGCAATGACCGTGACATGATTTTTCCTCTTCGAGTGCCCGCCAACCTGATGCGCCCATCCGCTTGCTTGGGACGGCCGCTGGCGGATCACAGCGCGGTCGCGAAATCAGTATACGATTGGAGGAATTTCATCAAGCCGCCGAAAAAAGGCCATATCCCGGGATTTTCCATACCAGCCGATCCCGCCGACTCTACACCCATGTGCATCGCCTACCTGTCTCTGGGGGACCCTGACTGGCCCCTGCTGATCGCCGCCAATCGCGACGAATTCCACGCCCGGCCGACCCGGGCGGCCGGCCCCTGGTCCACAGCCCCGCATCTGATCGCCGGCCAGGATCTGCAAGGCGGCGGCACCTGGCTGGGGGCGACCGCCAACGGCCGCCATGCGCTGCTGACCAACTACCGCGAACCCGGGCATCCCGTGCCGCCCGGCGCTCCGTCGCGCGGCCTGCTGGTGCGTGATTTTCTACTCAGCGAAGACGAACCCGCCGGCTGGATCACCACGATCGCCGCCCGGGCGAACGACTGGGCGGGCTTCAATCTGATCGTGGGCGACGCGCGCCAGACCTGGTACCTGGGCAACCGGGACCCCGCCCGCGCCCCGCGCCGGCTGGCACCCGGCCGCTACGTCCTGTCCAACCACCTGCTCGACACCCCCTGGCCCAAGGCCGCGCGTCTGCGCGCTGCGCTGGATGCCCTGCCGCCTGCGACCTGGGCGCCCGCACCCGAACAGGTCCTTGAGCGGCTGCGCGACACCACCCCCGCCGAAGATGCGCGGCTGCCCGCCACCGGCCTGGGCCTGGAGCTCGAGCGCCTGCTGAGCAGCCCCTTCATCATCAGCCCGGACTATGGCACCCGCTGCTCGACGGTGCTGGTCAGGGCCGCCGACGGCCGGACCTTTTTCTGTGAACAGGGCTACGACGTCACGGGGCGCCCGCAGGAACGCCACGACTGGTGGCTATAAGCCGCACGGCGTGCGCCCCGCCAGGACGGACGCCCCGGGGTGCGCGCTAAAATGCTGCTTTTCACACCCCACAGGAAATCCCCATGAGCACCGGGCTCGCCAGCCAGATATCCGACGCCGTCAAGGCCGCCATGCGCGCACACGACAGCCTCCGCCTGGGCACCCTGCGGCTGCTGCAAGCCGCCATCAAACAGAAGGCCGTGGACGAGCGCATCGAACCCGATGACGCCTCGATCCTGGTCATCATCGAAAAACAGGTCAAACAGCGCCGCGAATCGATCGCCGCATTCGAGTCCGCCGGCCGCACCGACAGCGCCAACCAGGAACGCGCCGAAATGGACATCCTGAAGGAATTCCTGCCCCAGGGCGCCACGCCCGAGGAAATTGCGGCCGCCATCGATGCCGCCTTCGCCCAGGCTGCCAGCCAGGGACAGCAAGGCGGCGCCGCCATGGGCGCGATCATGGCCCAACTGAAAAAGGCGCTGGCCGGCCGCGCCGACATGGCCGCCGTATCGGCACAGGTCCGCGCCCGCCTATAGCCCCGGGCCCGGATTCAACCGGATCACGTCGTTGGTTCGCCTCGTGATCCGGCTGAATTTCAGCCGGCCGAGGCGGTCGGTTCCAGAGTCTGCCCGGCCCTGATGCGCTGGACCAGATCGGGATTGCGAACGAACGAGCGGCCGAAGGCGACCGCCTCGCCCCGCCCCGCCTGGACGGCGCGCAGCGCAGAATCAGGATCGTAGCCCTCGTTCAGCACCAGCGCGCCGCTGAAGGCGTCGCGGATCACCGGGGCCAGCGCATCCGCACCCTCGTGTTCGCGCACGCAAATGAATGCGGTGCGCCGCTGGCCCAGTTCGCGGGCCACGTGACGGTACAGCGCCACCGGATCCGAATCCCGCATATCGTAGCGGTCGTCGCGCGGCGACAGATGCACCCCGACGCGCCCCGCCCCCCAGATGCCGGCACAGGCATCGACGATTTCCAGCAGGAAGCGGCTGCGCTTGCACACCGTGCCGCCATAATCGTCCTGACGGCCATTGGAGCCATCGTGCAAAAACTGATCGATCAGATAACCGTCACCGGCGTGCACTTCGACCCCGTCGAATTCCGCCAGCCAGGCGTGGCGGGCCGCCTGTTCGAAATCCGCAATCACGCGCCGGATCTCATCGAGCCGCAGGCTGCGCGGCACGACAAAGCCCCCGGCCTGCAGGCACGGGCCCCGTCCACAGGCAATGGCGCTGGGCGCCACGGGCATCTCGCCCGACAGGTATTCCGGGTCTGACACCCGGCCGGCATGCCACAACTGCAGAACGATGCGCCCGCCGCGCCGATGCACGGCGTCCGTCACCGCCCGCCAGCCCTGGGCCTGGGTAGAGTTCCAGATGCCCGCCATGTTGGGATGCCCGACACCCAGCGGCGACACCGAGGCCGCCCCGGCCAGGATCAGGCCCGCGTCGGCGCGCTGAGTGTAAAACGCGCGCATGCCATCATCGGGTACGCGGCACTGCGCAGGCCATGCCCCCGCCGACGGCGCCATCACGATACGGTTGGGCAGTTCGATTTCACCCAGCCTGACCGGATCGAACAAACTTGTCATATCATGCGGGAAAAAGCGGGGCTGATTCAGCGCATGTTCTGTCATGATTTGCTGCAATGCACCATCCAGATATTAAATTCACATAAAAATCCATCAGGGTTTTTACCAGATTTTCCAGCCCTTGACCATCGCGGAAACGCTATCCGGGACATGCATAAAGGAACACCATGGGACAATTCGCCGTCATCGGACTCGGTCGCTTCGGCAGCGCCACCTCGCTGGAACTGATGCGGCTGGGCCATTCGGTCCTGGGCGTGGACGCCGATGGCCGAGTCGTCGATCAGATGGCCGACAAGCTGACCCGTGCCGCCATCGCCGACGTCACCGACCGCGACACCCTGGCCGAACTGGGCCTGGCCGAGTACGACGTGGTGCTGGTCGCCATCGGCGAAGATCTGCAGGCCAGCCTGGTCTGCACCGTGCACCTGAAGGCGTTGGGCGTCAAGGTCCTGTGGGTGAAGGCGTCCTCACGCGCACACCATCTGATCCTGGCCAAGCTGGGCGCCAGCCGCATCATCCATCCGGAAGATGAAATGGGCATTCGCATCGCCCAGGTGCTCAGCTACCCCATGGTCAACGACTACATCTCCCTGGGCAATGGAGATTTCGTGGTCGAAATCGAAGCCAGCGCGAAACTGGACGGCCACACCCTGGGCGACGCCCTGACCACCGAACCGCCGGGCGCCATCCACGCCCTGGCCGTCAAGCGCAAGGGCGAGACCACCGTGCACCCCTCCCATCAGTTCGTGGTACGCGCCAAGGACACCCTGATTCTGTTCGGTCCGCTTCATTACCTGAAAATCGCAGCGCCCAAACTGAGCTGACACCCCGTTTCTGCGCCTCCTTGTTTCGATCTGCATGACCCCGTCCCTCGACCGCCCCGACTGAGCATGACCCGCTTCACCATCCACCCGCTGCAGGCCTACCGCCAGGCGCGCCACACCGGCCAGTTGCAGGCCAGTCCGCCCGCCGTCCTGGCCGGCAGCTTCCTCGTCCTGATCCTGATCGGGACCGTGCTGCTGTCTCTGCCGATCGCGCAACGCCACCCCTTCGGCGTGTTCGAGGCGCTGTTCACCGCCACCTCCGCAGTCACCGTCACCGGCCTGATGCTGATCGACCCTGCCCTGGACCTGAGCTTCTTCGGCCAGGCCGTGCTGCTGGCCCTGGTACAGATCGGCGGCATCGGCTTCGTCACCTTTGCCATCATCGCCACTCTGACCCTGGGCAAGCGCGTCAGCCTGAAATACCAGGCCCTGGCGCTGGAAGCCTTCAATCAGACCAGCGTCTTGCGCATCCGCCAGACGGCGTTGACGGTGCTGAAATTTTCCCTGGCGATCGAAGGCGCAGCCATCCTGATCCTGACCCTCTGGTGGTGGCGCCACGACGACCTGGGACATGCCTTTCTGCTGGCCGGGTTCCATGCCGTCTCCGCCTTCAACAACGCCGGCCTGTCGCTGTTTCCCGGCAGCCTGGCCAGCTTCGTCGGCGACCCGGTCACCACCTTCGTCATGACCGGCTGCATCATCCTGGGCGGGCTGGGCTTCAGCGTACTGGCGGATATCAACCAAAAACGCAGTTGGTCGACGCTGGCCTACTACACACGGCTGATGCTGATCGGCACGCTGATCCTGAATCTGGTCGGCCTTGCGCTGTTCTGGCTGATCGAGGCGCACAATCCCCACACCCTGGGCGCGCTGCCGACCGCCAGCCAGGGCCTGGCGGCCTGGACCCAGGTCGTCGCATCGCGCACGGCCGGCTTCGCCAGTGTGGACGTCGATCAGTTGCACGACAGCTCGCGCTTTTTGCTCACCGGCCTGATGTTCATCGGCGGGGGGTCGCTGTCCACCGCCAGCGGCATCAAGCTCGCCACCTTCATCGTCCTGCTGGCCGTGGTCCGAGCCTACATCCTGCAGCGCAAAGAAGTCGTGCTGATGCACCGCGCCATCGCCCCCGAGACCATCCAGAAGGCCCTGGCCCTGATGATGGTGTCGGGCCTGCTGGTCTGCCTGGGCATCTTCCTGGTCAGCCTGTTCGAAAGCCTGCCCTTCATCGCCGTGGTCATGGAAGTGATGGCGGCCTTCAGCACCACCGGCATCAGCCCCGACCTGACCCGCACCCTGAGACTGCCCAGCCAGATCATCCTGATGCTGCTGATGTTCATCGGCCGCCTGGGCCCCCTGACCCTGGTCTACAGCCTCGGCACACAGCGCCGCAGCCGGGTGCGCTACCCCGAAACGGTGGTGCAGATAGGGTGAATCTCTTCCTGATGTACTACTATTGCTTTTTCTCTCAGTCCCAACCTTTCATTAGGATTCCGTCCATGGTGATTACCATCGCACGTCAAGCGGCACTGTGCGCCGCTTTGGGCCTTGCCGGCCTGGCCACCACGGCTTCGGCCGCCACCCTGAAAATCGGCACCGAGGGCGGCTACCCGCCCTGGAGCATGGTGGATGCCAACGGCAAGGTCACCGGCTTCGACGCCGACGTTGGTCAAGCCCTGTGCAAGAAACTCGACATGAAATGCCGCTTCGTGGTCCAGGCTTTCGACAGCCTGATCCCCGCTCTGCAGGCTGACCGCTTCGACCTGGTGATCTCCGGCATGTCCGTCACCGCCGAACGCGCCAAAGTCATCTCCTTCAGCCTGCCCTACGCGACGGAAGACTCCGCCTTCGTGCTGCCCAAGGACAACGCCCTGCTGAAGGCCGCCGACTCCAAGGCGCTGATGGCCGGCCTGGCGGGCAAGACGGTCGGCGTGCAAAGCGGCACCACCCAAGGCGCCTACCTGCAGAAATACGCCCCGGACATGAAGCTCAAGACCTACGAGACCCAGGACCAGATGCAGATGGACCTGTCGGCCGGCCGCCTGGATGCGACCTTCTCCGAAGTCACCCCGCAAAGCCAGTTCCTGGACACCACCGGCAAGGGCAAATTCGCCCTGGCCGATGCGGTGATCAAGAGCAGCGCCGACCCGGACATCCTGGGCCTGGGCATCGGAGCCGGCATCAACCAGAAAAACACCGAGCTGAAGGCCAAGGTGGACAAGGCCCTGTGCGAACTGATCGCCGACGGCACCATCAAGTCCTCCAGCACCAAGTGGTTCGGCGTCGATCTGTCCAACTACGCCGCCTGCAAGTAATCCTTCGCAAGGACACGGCCGGCCTCCCCGGAGGCCGGCTTTTCAATTCATTTCATGATTCAGTCCCTGCACGATATCCTGAGCGCCGGCTGGGGCAATATGCTGCTGCGCGGCGCGGCCATGACCGTGTTCATCAGCGTGTGCGGCATCTGCCTGGGCATGCTCATCGGCATCGCCGGCGCGGCCGCCAAGACCGGCGCCAGCCGTCCGGTGCGCGCCCTCGTCGCCCTGTACACCCTGATCGTGCGCAGCGTCCCGGAGCTGCTCATCATTTATCTGCTGTTCTTCGGCGCGGTCCAGCCCGCTGCCGACCTGGCCGACTGGCTGGACTGGGACGACCTGATGAGCACCGTCTTCCCCATGCTGATCGGCATCCTCGCCATCGCCCTGATCTCCGGGTCCTACAGCGTCGAAGTCTTTCGCGGCGCCTTCAAGGCCATCGATCCCGGCCAGCTCGAAGCCGCCCGCGCCATCGGCCTGAGCCGCCGCCAGTGCCTGCAACGCATTACCCTGCCGCAATTGTTCTGGTACGCCCTGCCCGGCGCCAACAACGTCTGGCAGGCCGCCCTGAAGGACACCGCCCTGATCTCTCTGGTGGGCCTGGTCGAACTGATGCGCGCCGCCGTCCTGGGCGCGGCCGCCACGCGCGCGCCCCTGGCCCTGTACCTGATGGCCGGCATCCTGTATTTCCTGATCGGCGTCTGCAGCCAGGGCCTGTTCGTCTGGGCCGAGCGCCACTTCGGGCGCGGCATGCGGGGGGCCTGACAATGATCGAACTGTTCGAACAAGCCGTCCCCGTCCTGATCGAAGGCTTCTGGATCACGCTGCGCATCGGCCTGCTCTCCATCCTGTTCGCCTCGCTGCTGGGCCTGGGTGCGGCGCTGATGCGCACGGCCCCGAACCGGCTGGTGTCCGGCACCGCCTTCGCCTACAGCACCGTCTTTCGCGGCACGCCGCTGCTGATCCAGTTGTTCTTGCTGTACTACGGCATCGGCACCCTGGAATTCGTGCGCGAGCAACCCGTCCTGTGGTGGCTGTTTTCCGACGGCGCGCGCTGCGCCATCCTGGCCATCGCCCTGAACAGCGGCGCCTACATGAGCGAGGCCATCCGCGGCGGCCTGCAGTCCGTGCCCACCGGCCAACTGGACGCCGCCGTGTCCTGCGGCATGAACCGCCTGCAGGTCTTCCGCCGCATCCGTTTCCCCCTGGCCATCCGCCAGGCCTTCCCGGCCTACAGCAACGAACTGGTGCTGGCGATCAAAGGCACCAGCCTGGCCTCCACCATCGCCGTGATGGAACTGACCGGCTTCGCCCGCCGCCTGATGAGCCAGAGCTACCTGATCGTCGAAACCTTCATCATTGCCGGTATTCTGTATCTGGCCATCAACGTGACCTTGCTGGGCTGCGCCTGGCTGGTGGAGCGCAGCCTGGGGATCCGGTCGGGGGATTGAGTCCTCAATGGCTCATCGATCATGACGAAACCCACCGCCGGCAAACCCGCCCCCTGCCCCTGCGGCCTGCCGGCCGCCTACGCCGACTGCTGCGGCCGCTGGCATCGTGGCCCACTTCATTTGCAAGCGCCCGACGCCCAGGCACTGATGCGTTCACGCTACAGCGCCTACGTACTGGATGAACTGGACTATTTATTGCAGACCTGGCATCCCGACACCCGCCCGCCGGTTCTGGAACCCAACGAACCCGGCACCCGCTGGCTGGGACTGGCCGTGCGCCGCCACGTCCGTCTGGATGACGATCACGAGATCGTGGAATTCGTCGCGCGGGTCCGGGTCAACGGCCGCGCCAGCCGGATTCATGAAACCAGCCGATTCACGCGGGTGGCGGGGGTGTGGGTGTATGTGGATGGAGACGTGCAAAGGTAAGCCATGCCGGGCATGATGCCAGACATAGATTTTCCATTATCAAGTACAATGGCAAATCTATGATCCATCATGACTTAGGTTGATGCGCTTGGCCAGGACGGCAAGACCTATCTGGACTCGATCACGCATGCCAAAAAAAAACGTCATTGTTGTCAATATGAATGTGCTTGACAAGATTCGCATGTGGGGTAACTGCGTGCGGCTGCAAAGAGTCAGGCAGCACATTCGGGCCGAGGATCTGTGCCAACGAATTTCCATCTCCAGACCGACGCTGCGGCGCCTTGAGGAAGGCGACCCAGGCGTAGCTGCATCCACTTATCTGTCCGCCCTGAATGTCTTGGGCCTGCTCGATCGCGTAGCACCGGAACTGGAACCCAGTCTCTATCTGGGCGGCGAATCCACCCGAGCGCGCTCCCCTTTCGAGGCTGACGATGACTTCCAGTAACTGCTACGTTTACCTTGAGCATCCACACACGGGGATCTGGATCACCATTGGGCGTTATGGCCAGTCAGACAACGCCGCAGGCCAATTCCAGTACGCAAAAAGCTACCTGGGGGACCCCAGCTCTGTGGCGATCGACCCCATCAACCTGCCGCTGCTTCCCGGATTGATTCCGGCTACTCGATATCAAGGGCTGCATGACGTCATTCGAGACGCATGTCCAGACTCTTGGGGCCGCACACTGATCAAACGGGAATTCGGCCTGACCGAGAGCGCACCGCACCTTTCATATCTGATGAAGGCTGGCAATGCCGACCAGTGGGGGGCATTGGCCATTGGAACATCCAGACAGCCATCGATCGCTCACTTGAACAACCCCAAGCTGCCTGAACTGGAGGCTCTGGTCCTGGAATTGACCGCCATGAGCGATCGGCTGCCGGCGATCAATGCCAAGCTACGGCGCAAGATCCTCTCAACGCCAAGCCTGGGCGGGGCCCGACCCAAGGCAACCGTGCAAGATCACCAGATCTTCTGGCTTGCAAAACCGGTCCTGTCATCCGATGTGTTCGATGTTCCCTTGTTGGAGCACGCAATGCAGCAATGGGCCAGCGCGACAGGGATGAATTTTGCACAGACACAATACATTTCCTTTTCCGATACCAAAGGGACGGGACTGTCCGTACTTCTGTCTTCCCGGTTTGATCGAGTGCAAGGGCGCCGGCGGATGGTACTGAGCGCAGCTTCTATGCTGCAGGCCGAATACCCAAACTCAACAGTGGAACAAACCTCGCGGTGGAGCTACCCAAGGCTCTCTGACGCATTGGCGCAAATCGGTGTTCCCAGGCAGGATCAGATCGAATTGTTCAACCGCATGGTTTTCAACGCCGTTATTGGCAATGATGACGACCACCCGCGAAATCATGCGGCCATCTATGTGCCCGAAGAACAACGATGGCGGCTTGCCCCTGCTTTTGATGTGGTCCCCGAAACTGCATTCATGCCTCAAAAGTTATCGATGATTCTCGGAGAAAGCAGCACCACCATTTCACGCGCCAACATCCTTGCCGATGCACTTCGCTTCGGGTTTGCAAACATGGATCAGGCACAGTCCCATTTAGACGCCTTTCTGCATCAGTTGCGAGTCACGTATGAGCGAATTCAGCCAATCTTGACTGACAGCATGAATCAACTGATGCTGGACCGTATTGATCGTACCTGGTGAATTGACGCGAGTCACGAGTGCGTTGTAGCCGAGGGCAATCGCCATCCGGGAAAGTCGTTCAAAACGGCTTGATCGCGATCTTCAGCACCCCGTCACGCTGGTGAGCGAACAGGTCGTACGCCGCGACGATGTCATCCAGCGGATAGTGGTGGGTGACGAGCGCGCCGAGATCGAGGCGTTCGGCCGCGATCACGTTCATCAGGCGGCGCATGCGCTCCTTGCCGCCGGGGCACAGGGCGGTATTGATGCGATGGTCGCCCAGGCCGGCGGCGAAGGCGTCCAGCGGAATCTTCAGATCCTGGGAATACACGCCCAGGCTGGACAGCGTGCCGCCAGGCTTGAGGCAGCGCAGCGCCTGCTCGAACGTGGTCTGCGTGCCAAGCGCCTCGATGGCCGAATCGGCGCCGCGTCCGCCCGTCAAGCGCATCACCTCATCGACCACGTCGCATGAGCGGAAATCGAGCGTGACGTCGGCACCCAATCGCCGCGAAATGCCCAGGCGGTGCTCGTTGCCATCCACCGCGATGACGGTGGTCGCGCCCAGCAAGCGCGCACCGGCGGTCGCACACAGGCCGATAGGCCCCTGCGCGAAAACGACCACCGTGTCGCCCAGGCGGATATTGGCGTTCTCCGCTCCCTTGAAACCGGTGGACATGATGTCCGGGCACATCAGCACCTGCTCGTCGGTGAGACCGTCCGGAATCGGCGCAAGATTGGCCTGCGCGTCGGGCACCAGCACGTATTCGGCCTGGGTGCCGTCGATCAGATTGCCGAAACGCCAGCCGGCGGTGGCCTTGTAGCCATGGCAGCCGCAACGCCCGGAGGGGATCAGGTAGCTGCCATCCTGCGACGGAACGCCGTCCTGGGCCGCGTATGAGCCGAAATTCGGGCAGATCGCGCCGGCGATGACGCGCTGGCCTTCCTGATAGCCCGTGACCGCACTGCCGAGTTTTTCGATGATGCCCACGGGCTCGTGGCCGACGGTCAGCCCCCGGGCGACCGGGTACTCGCCTTTGAGGATGTGGATGTCAGTGCCACAGATCGTGGTAGTGGTGATGCGGACCAGCGCATCGTTGGGGCCGACATCAGGGATGGGCTTTTCGGTCAGTTCGATCCGACCGGGTTCGACAAAAACAGCGGCTTTCATTGTGGCGGCCATGGCGCTCTCCTTCACGAGATCGACGGGTGCAGGCCCCGCCTGCAGATGATGGTGCCATCGTATCGGCTCTCTACGAATTGCTGCTTGCGTCAGATCATGAAAACCCCATTTGGCATGGGGATATCCGCTCAGGAACCAGGCCGATCCAACGGAATAGCCAACACGTGTTTGGCCAGCGACTGCCAGACCGAAAACAACTGCTTGCCACACGCAGCGGCGAAATCGGGATAGAGATCACAGTAATCGTCGAGGTCTTTGAGGGTATCCCGGATTGCCTCGTGTACTTCGTCAAACACAGACTGGACTTGCTTGCGGCTCAAGCCACACACCACACGGCCGAAATCCATCAAATGGCCGGAGGAAGGAAAAAGGCGTTTCCCCCCCATGCTCAACGCCATCTGATCCTGCGCAATATACGGCAGCGTACTGCAAATATCGTAGACCGGCGCGAACTTCACCGTGTCATCGGGGTCGCCATACAGCATCCCGAAATTTTTCAGATGAGCGTCCCCATCACCCAACGCGCAAGACAGTACGATCCGCTTGAACAGCGCGCCGCGCAGGGCTGGACGACCTGCAGGTTCCACCATCAACAGCAAGTTGCGTACGAGGGTCTCGTAACTGCCTTCGTATTTCTGCCTGGCTGTTCTGGCGCACAACGTGGCGCCATCCTCAAACCCCAGCGGGGTCCCGTCATCCTGCCGGTCAAACCGCTCGATGACCAGCATCTGCCCGCTTTCAGTCAGGTGGACACGCGCGGTGGGAAGCCCGCCTCGATGACCTTGGCATATTGGCGCATCAGGTAGTCCCTGAGCGCACCTTCAGGCAGACTCTGATCGAAGATGGGCGGCAGATTGCCCACGAGTCCCGCGGCCTCCGGCTCGTAAGGTGCCCGACGCACAGGCATGGTGATCGAAACTGCGTCCCGGTCGGACAAACCATCGTCGTAGTAAAACGCCGTGCGGACTTGCCAAGCAAAACCTGGTTCACTGTAACGCTCCAGCGTGCCGACCTTGCGCAATCCATGCAGGTCCCGGACCCACACGTCCAACAGATTTTCAGGAGCGGAATCGTGGCTTCTTGGCATGGCTCTGCTCGTATTCCTGCCGGTTTAGCGCCACCAGTTCGTCCAAAGTCGGCCGCCCCTGAAGCGCCTGAACAGCACGCATCTCGAGCCCGACCGACTCGCAAATCCGCTGCAGCTTCACAAAGCCGATCTCTGCCAGGGAACCGGCCTCCAGGCCCGCAATGGTGGCGCGCGAAATCCCGGTCTGAGACGCCAACTGCGCTTGTGTCAGACGGACCGCTCGGCGCCGTTCCCTGACCAGGGAGCCTAGCTCTTTGATGTGCATCACCGCAATGTGAATGTATTAAATATTAGACATTACGTCAAAATTAAGAAAAATTGTCAAGTATTCTAGATAAAAACCACAGCGACATCACCGATCTCACGGCCCGACGCCCTGAGAGCACAATCCCCTCTTTTGCGCTGTAGCCTATTGCTGCCCTGCGTTCGCCTTTTCTAGGGAACGGGCTTGATTTCAGGGCGGTAAACCCCGTACAAGGCCCGCCCCAGCGCAGTCAGCTGTAATTGATCCTGCGATCCCGCATAGTCCGCCGGGGTTCGATTGAATTTCACCCGCAGAACACCCATCCACTGCCAAACGCGGGTCATGCGAATGGCCAGCGCAGCCAGATCCTGTTGAACCAGACTGGGGAATGCACGATGGTAGCGCTGCAGGAACTGCCCCATGGTTTGCCAGCCTGCGTTTTTTGCCAGCAACCACACGCAAAATACAAACGTATGCTGAATATGGGGATTCGCATCGTAGCGGTCGTTATAGCCCCAATTGAATCGGCCGATGACGAACTCGAACAGAGTCCAGAACAGATTATCCGCCTGATCGGGCTGCGCCAGCGTCTTGCCGAGCCTGGTCAAGGTCAACTGCCCCCTGACAATGCGGACCCACCGAAGTTCTTCAAAGATCACGCGCGCCGATGTCACCGCAGGGCAGTCGTCTTCCAGGCGCGGCACCCATTCAGAATAAGGATCATCCGCGATCAGTGAGTTCTTGATGTCATGAAGGGGCATGAAGACCGCCCTGGGCCAACGCCCTTTCGGCGTCAGCTTGATTGGCTTCACCTGCAGGCGCTGCGCCAGATCGCGGTACATGGCGATCAACGGCACCCCTTCCAGCATGGCATCCCCCAGCCGCTGTTCACGATGCAGCCGGAAACCATCGAAGCCTTCCACCCCGTCCAAGGCCTGCCGCATCTGCGCCGGGCTGAGGCCCTCGAAATCATCCAATCCCTGATGATTTTGCATGGCCATGAACTGCTCTGTCAGCATCTGCACATCATCCAGATCACGCAGACTGCCGGCAGGCACGCGACTGAGAAAGTCTTGCAAGGCTTGATGGATTTTGTTCATGAACAGGTCAGGGCTGGAACACGTCGTCCAGGTCTGTGGCGTCCAGAATGTTCAGCGACCAAGTTTCCAATTGTGGGGCCTTGGCCGCCAGGATGCGTTGAGTGATGTCCTCGGACAGTGGGCCGAAACGATGCTGGACCATGCGGAGCAGTTGTTCAGCCTGACCTTCGACGTGGCCTTCCACCCGACCTTCCACCCGACCTTGCTCATGCCCCTTGGCCTGGGCCGCGCGTTCAATCAGGGTCACATACGTCATTTTGCGTTCCTCCGACAGGGTGTTGACCGCCCGCAGGTATTCCGGTTCAAGGTCCTTGGGCAGCGCGATCATCCATTCGATCAGGCGATAAACCTGCCCCGCGATGACCGGGTCGTAGCCATAGTGTCGCAAGCGGCGCACCAGTTCGCGCTTTGGTCCCAATCGGGTGCGCTTGTCCCGATAGCGGTTGGCCTGCAACTGCGCCATGACGACCACAGCAAAGGGGTTCGTCGGCGCCAGGGTTTCCAGCGCGTCCCAGCGGGTACGCCATGTCTCTAATTCTACGACAGGAAAGGTGAATCTCACCCCCTGGTCCCAGCATTCATCGGCGTGGGTCACGCGGTTCCCCCCCCCCCCCGGCTTTCCAGCAGAACTCCCAGGCTGTAGATGCGGGGCGGCAGGGCCAGTTTTCGTTGCTGCATGAGGCGCACCTGGATGCGGTAGCGGTATTCGTACATCCGCCAGGCGAAGACCTTCAGCGCCTGGCGTCCGTCCAGGCGCCGTTCGACTTCGACGTGGATCAGCAGCCAGGCATCGGCGCCGTCCAGCAATCGCACCTGCACCAACTTGTCCACCAGACGCCGGCCTTTTTTGCCGGGGAGAGCAATGGCCTGCAGTTCCTTGTCCAGGAAGTCGGGCGCGACGGACCAGTCGATAGCGGCACGCAGGTCCGGGGCCAAGAGCGCCAGGGCCTGGGGGAAATACAGTTCCAGCGCGTCCTTCCAAGGGCTATCGTGATCGTCGGCTATTGGCGCCTGCCGCGCTACAGCGTCACCAGTCGAATGTTCAGGGTCTGACATGGGGCGGGCATCCTGGCAAAAGGATGCCCATTGTCTGAAGGATGACGAACGGTTTCTAGCTGGCAGATCTGCCGAGAGGCGAAAAGATCCCTATGGCACGCTCGCATTCATCCACGTTACGCAAGTGGAGTAACCCCGGTCAACCAAGGCCTCGCAACTGAAAGCCCGGTCATTAAACTGCCTCAATAAAAAAACAAAAAGGGCCGCCAGCTAAATACTGGCAGCCCCACATGCTGGGGTGACCGCAGCCACCCCGAGTCACCGTGCGAATTAACGCAGCAGGGACAGCATGGTTTGCGGGACCTGGTTGGCCTGGGCCAGCACGGCGGTACCAGCCTGTTGCAGGATCTGGGCACGCGTCATGTTGGACACTTCGATCGCGTAGTCGGCGTCTTCGATACGCGAGCGCGAAGCCGACAGGTTGGTGACGGTGTTGTTCAGGTTGGCAACCGTGGATTCCAGACGATTCTGGTAGGTACCCAGGGTGCTGCGAGCCGTATCGACCGCCTTCAGAGCGGCATCCATCGCATTGATCATGGTGCGCGCTGCGCCGCTGGTGGATACGTCGCCGGCGGCGGCAGTGCCAGTGATGCCCAGGCCGGAAACCGTGGCATCGGTCGTGGTGATGGTGATCGAGTCATTGTTGGTGGTGTTGGCACCGACCTGCAGGTGGATGGAGCCGGTCGAGCTATTCAACAGTTGCGTGTCGTTGAACTTAGCGCCGTTGGCCACACGGTCGATTTCTTTCAAGCGCGAATCGATTTCTTCCTTGATGGAGGCACGATCAGAGGTACCGTTCACATCGCTGGCAGCTTGCACGGCCAGTTCGCGGATACGCTGCAGATTGTTGTTGATTTCGCTCAGGTTGCCTTCAGAGGTTTGAGCCAGCGAGATACCGTCATTGGCGTTACGAGCAGCCTGGGTCATGCCGCGGATCTGAGCGGTCATGCGGTTGGCGATGGCCTGACCAGCGGCGTCGTCCTTGGCACTATTGATACGCATGCCGGAAGACAGGCGCTGAATAGCGGTACCCAGGGAGGACTGAGACTTGTTCAGGTTGTTCTGGGAGACCAGAGCGAGGTAGTTGGTGTTGATAACAGCCATGAGAGACTCCTAAGTTGTTCGGCGGAGATCCGCCCTTGTTGCCCAGGATGACAAACTGAGTGACCTCCTGTTCTGACCCGTTAACGGAGGGGGGGCGGGGAACTTTAGAGCCATCCGGAAAATTTTTTACACCCCGCCTCGGTTTGATCTGGATCAGCTCTCCGTCCACTGCGCCAACCAAGTCGCTGCATGCCGCTCATCCAGCATCCAATCCCATTGCACGGCATCGCGCAGAGCATCGCCCGCTTGGGCGGACGCATCCAGGTCATGCGTGTGCATGCGGATCGCACTAACCCAATCCTTGAAACGCGGCTTGTTGACCCGCGTGACCGGCAAACGGCCACGATAGGGCTGAACGTCGCTGCACACGACCGGGATCCCGCAAGCACCATACTCCAGCACGCGTCGGTTGCTGGCGCATTGGTTAAAGCGCGTGTCTTCCAGCGGTGCCAGGGCCAGATCCAGATTCAGACCGGCCAGTTGCACGGGATAGTTGTCCATACTGGTTACAGCATGCCACTCATGCGCACAGCGCCTGATCGCATCGGGGCAAGCCCCTAGGAAGATCCATTCCACCTCATCCGCTAAGGCCTTGACCACATCCGTAATCAAGGCCAGATCATGGTAGTGATCCAGACCGCTGGCCCAGCCCACACGCGGCTTCCGCCCCTGGCGGCGCAGGCTGGATAGAGAAGACCAATCCGGCACGGAAAGCCGGTTCTCAATAACCCGGATATCGGGATGCAAGCCTCTCAGGGCTTCCGCCAGCGGTTCTGTGGACACGACAAGGCGGTCTGTCAACGCCAGGGACTCCCGCATCAATTTCAGGATGTCCTTGGGCTGATGCTCTCGGTACGTACTGCTGCCGGGCAGACTGGGCAGGTAATCATCCAGGTCCGCCACTTTGAAACACCGGAAAAATTTCGCTAAACGTTGCTGCGCACCGATCTGATCTGCCCGCACCTGCCGCTGAAACACTACGGTATCCGGTGCCAGACGTTCCGTTTCGAGCAACAAGTCACTGTGATCGCTGACGCTGACCGCTGCCTGGCCCAAGGCATTCAACGTCCGGCCCGGCTGGATGACCCGGTAATGACCGCTGCCCTGGCGATCCGCTGGCAGGGCCAACACCACCGGCAAAGGCCGCCAACTCAACGGCTGCCAGTTGAATTCAGCCCGCGTATCCACACTGAAACCGTGCCCCTGCAAAGTCAAGAGCGGGGTATACGCAGGATCGCGCGCAATGATCGGCAGCCACTTGGCATAGCACGCATCCTGCTCTGCCCGGAACCGCTGCATCTTGGCCTGCACCGCAGTGGTATCCACTTTGTTCTGGCTGACGCTACCTTCGTGCATCAAAATGGCGTGGGGCGTCCAGACCAGCAGATGCCCCGACTCCCGCACCTTCAGGCATAGATCAACGTCGTTATAGGAAACTTTGAACGCACCTTCGTCCAGCCCCCCTACTTCACGGTAGAGCGAAGCGCGGATCATCAGGCAGGCCGCAGTGACGGCACTGTAGTCCTGATCCACCTGCAGCCGATGCATGTACCCTGGCTGGTCGGGATCGCCACCAATAAAAGGATGATCCGCTGGCCCGCGCAAGCCCAACACGACGCCGGCATGCTGGATGCGGCCATCGGGATATAAAAGCTTGGCCCCCACCACCCCCACTTCCGGGCGCTGCGCATGATTCAGCATGGCATCGAGCCAATCCGAGCGCAGAATGGCCGTGTCGTTATTCAACAGCACCAGGTATTCGCCCCGAGCCAGGCTGGCCG
Source organism: Castellaniella sp. (assembly GCF_049650445.1). Classification (GTDB taxonomy): domain Bacteria; phylum Pseudomonadota; class Gammaproteobacteria; order Burkholderiales; family Burkholderiaceae_B; genus Castellaniella. The sequence continues at coordinate 131,213 of NZ_JBASAD010000033.1, forward strand.
CCAGATTGTTCATCGCCGAATAATTGAAAGGATGCGGATAGCGCAACACCCGCAATTGCGCGCTGTCCATCGCCTCGATGCCATCCAGCCATGCGCAGGCGTCCGCTTCGTCGCTGCCGTTGTCTACAATCAGAACTTCATAATTCTGATAAGCGGTTTTTTCCAACAAACTGTCCACGCAGCGCAGCAACATGGGCAACTGATTGCGTGTCGGAATGATGATGGACACGCCAGGCCTTTTCTGGTGCCCGTATTCCACCCGATAGCAGCCCGGCAGGTGCGCAAAGACCGTGGCATGCTCGTAGCCTTGGTTGCGCACATGACGCAGCAGCGCCTTCTGCTCGGACGCCTTGGTCTCGAATACCGGCGCGAAAGCCACCAGCAAAGGTTCGGCTACGTGCTCCAGCCCTGTCACACCGCCGCTATCGATCAAACGCAGCAGTAGATCAAATTCCACCGCATCCGCAAAAGCCGGATCAAAGCCCCCTGCATCCAAAAAGACATCCCGGCGGAACACCCAATGGCGGGCCATGGTGGCGGGCGTCGAGCGCAGCAAATCCAGATTGAAATCCGGACGCAGAAAGGCTGAAAGCTGCCCTGCCGCATCGCGCGCCATTTCATCGCCGTAAACCGCTCGCGCATTCGGCGCACCCAATAGATGCTGGGCCAGCATATGCAAACCGGCGGCGGTGAACTCATCCCCCGCCTCAATGAACAAAAACCAGTCACATGCCGACTCACCCGCCAAACGGTTGAGGACATCCAGTCCCTGAGCCGCATCGCCAGCTGGTGCATGCTGCAATTGCGACAAAGCGGGATGCGGATCCGGCGCTTGCCCGCCCACGACAACAATTTGCGTCGGTGCAAAGCCATCGCACAAGGTTTCCAGACTACGTAAGGTCCGCGCCAAAGCGCCGGCATCTCGCTCCACTGATTGGATAAATACTGCAACGGTGGGCATGCCGCCCTGCTGCGCAAAATAGTCAATCAATAAGCGGGATTGAGCCGGACTGAACACCCGTTTACCCAACCAACAGGCCAAAGGATCCTCTGCAGCAGGAACTAATGGCCTAGGCTCCTCCGCCCTGATTTCACTCGCATCAGCAGAAGGAATGGGTTGCGCCGCCTGGCCCGCAGAGCCCGCCCCAGGTTCCTGAGGCTTGGTCACATTGGCAGGCTTGACCGGCTCCGGCCTGGACATCACCACAATCTCCTGCCGGGCAAGCAGTTCAGGTTCCGCTCCTGGCGCCACGCCCCAGGCACTGGCCCATTGGTCCAGAAAAGCGCCTTCTAGCATCCAATCACGCAGCACCGCATCACGCAAGGCATCGCCCTGCTGTGCCAAGGCCGCGGGATCTCCCAAATGCTCACGGATCGCCCGCGCCCAGTCCTGGGGACGATTTCGGACACGAGAAACGGGCAAGCTGCACTGATAAGGATCAATATCCGTACAAATAACCGGTACCCCACACGCGCCCAGCTCCAGCAAGCGCAGATTGCTCTTGCTGCGATTGAACTGATTCATTTCCAGCGGCACGACCGCCAGATCCAGGTTCAGGGCGGCCAGCTTGGCTGGATATTGTTCGATCGTCACCCCCGGATGGAATTCGCATGCCACTCCGTCCGGCTGCATCCCCATGAAGACCCACTCGACCTCATCCTGCAGATCCTTGACTACGGAGCGGATCTCGGCCAGATCGCCGGTGTGGCTGACGCCGCCCGCCCAGCCCACGCGCATCTTCTTGCCCGTGCGGCGGCAGCCCTCCAGCCCGCCCCACCACGCCGGCAGCAGGCCGTTAAGCGCCACTCGGATGTCATCGTGAAAGTCCGCATATTCCTGGGCCAGCACCGGCGTGGACACGACCAGCCAGTCCACCTGCTCGATGGCGCGGCGCATGTGCTTGATCCAGCTCTGCTTGAATGTCTTGCGGTAGGCGCTGCGAGCTGGGATGTTGGGTAGATAATCATCGAACTCCAGTACGACCTTGGCACCCGTGATCTCACGGTAGCGCCGGATCTGAGTCAGAATGCCCTCGTTGAGCCAGGCTCCTTGCAGCACAATCACATCCGGCTGGATGCGCGCCACATCGGTAAAGTGAAAGTCCCGGTGCTTGACGCCGCCTTCAGCCCGCAGTTCGCTCGCCAAGGCCTGAAAAGGATGAAGGATCCGGTAATGGCCACAGCCATGCCAATCCAAATGCGACGCCAGCACCACCGGCAAGGGGCGTCCCGGCAAAGGATCATGAATCCGCGCCGCATCCCGGCTCAGGCTGAATCCCGGCGTAGATTTATCAAAAGCGGGATGGTAATAGGGATCGCATGCCAGCTGCGGCAGCCAGCGGGCGTAGAGGCGGTCGCGCTGATCGTCGTCCGGACGGGCCTCCAGGCCGAATCTTTCCGTCAACAGGCGGGTGGCCCCACCCATATGCAACAAGCCGGTCTCGGGTTCCAAAGCCAACAGATAGCCCGCCTGCACTGCCTTCAAGGACAAGTCCGTATCGGCGTAGTACACCGGGAACGCCTGTGCGTCAAAGCCACCCAACTCCTGGAAAACCGCCCGCCGCATCATCAGGCACGACGCGCTCAAGGCGCTGGCGTTCTGCTGCACGGCCAGACGATACATATACCCCTGTTTGCTGGATGCTTCGCCTCGGAAGGCCAAGCCCACACTATTATCCAACCCCGGCACCTGACCATATTGATCGACCCGGCCATCCGGCAGATCGAGGCGGGCACCCGACATGCCGACTTCAGGGCGCAATGCCAGCCGCAATAGGCGTTCCAACCAGTCGGGGTGCGTCCGGGATGAAAACTGAATGTCGTTGTTCAGAAACAGCAGGACATCGCCCCGCGCCTGCTCAACGGCAAAATTATTGATCGCAGAAAAATCAAAAGTCTGCGGCCAACGCAACACACGCACCTGATCCACACCCATACTTTCCATGTTGGACAGGAAGCCCAAAGCATCCGGATCCACGCTGCCGTTATCCACGATCAGCAGTTCGTAGTTCGAGTAGGCCGTGTGCTCCATCAAGCCTTCAATGCAATCGCGCAGCACGGTGAAGTGATCGCGAGTCGGAATGATGATGGACACCAGGGGCCGCTCAGGCAAAGGATATTCCACGCGAAAAAACCCCAAAACAGGCCCAGGTTGGACCTGCGCGTCTACCCCCAAGCGCTCAAAGTGCATCTGCGTGACTACGGGAGACCAGACCTGCGTATTCGTATCCCGCACCCAGTCCATCAAGCCGATCGAAGCATGCAACAAGACTTCGGGCACATGCCCCACCACGGGCGGCCCTGCCTGTTCGACCAGGCGCCAGATCAAATCGATCGGAGCCAAGTCAGACACCCTCGCATCAAGCCCCCCGACAGCCTGGATCGCCGCCGTGCTGAGTACCTGATTCCGGCCTACGTAGGGGTAACTGCGCAGCAGGTCAATATTGAGATCCGGTTTGAGCATCGGGTTGGCTGCAACGCCATCCTTCAAGACAGCCTCATCGCTATACCAGACCAGGGGATTTGAATTGCGCAGGCGGTACTCGCCGAGCGTGAGGGTGGCATGAGGCAGCAGTTGGTCGCCGGCGTAAAGAATCCAGATGAAGTCCGGCGCGTCATCCTGCTCTACTCTACGAGACAGCAGCACAGGCCAGGGCTCATCACCAATGACCGCTTCAACTATTCCGCCCGTTGCTTCGGGCGGAATCTGCGGACCGATGAGCCAGACTCCGTCCACGCGCCGATGCTGCGCGGCCAAGCTATCCAGGGTGTCGGCCAGGGCACGTGGGTCTGAGTCATCCGGCACAACCACGGCCACACCTAGCGTCCCGACGTCGGGGTTGGCTTGCAGCATGGTTTGGATGGCGAGGATGCGGGCGGCGGATGGAGTGCGATCATTCATCCAATCGGGGATAGACCACTGCAAAACACTTTTACCACCTGAAGTTGAATCAGAACCCCTCGGAATAATCGCTTGATTTATATCCGAGACACTTTTTCCCAAAGCGTTCGCACAAAATTTGGCAAACTTTTCCGAAAGCAGCTCTTCTTTCTTCTTAGCAGAAGATTCAAATACCTTAACTATCTCCAAGAACCACCTTACAACACCAAGATCAAATTCAATAGAATTTTTATCTTTCAGTTCGCAATAATAATCGAACCCTGCCACAGCAGCATCGCTATTCTTAAGAAGATCTCTTAAAGATGCCCGAACCCCATCTCCGGACAAATCAGCGGTAATAAAGCCATCGAAAAATAGATGTCTAAAAACATGCTCAGCATACAAAGCCCGCTGCGACTCATCAGCAACAGGAGAGTATTTTCCAAGAATAAAAATAGCACATTGAATAGCAGTGCTAATTTTCATGAAACGAATCATTGGGAATCGCAACCCAACTTTCTCGCAGAGAAATTTGTGCAATCTCTCTGCACTTTCCTCCCCTCCCCCTCCACCATGAAAAGGATAATGGACAAAAAATCCCTGGCCAGGAACTTGACAAAAATCACCAACCGCAAGGCGACTCAATTCAAAAATATTTTCCAAAAGAGTAACCCCCTGCATGGGGGTCTTTTTTAAATACGTGATCGCTCTACTCAATGATGCTCGTCGACTGACATTATACATAGTCATACGAGCCGCCCACCCATTCCAGCTTTTCACTCTTTCAATAAAATTGGATCCAACCATCGATGGTTGATTAATGGAACGGAGTTGACCATCACCAAAATCAACCAACGAGCTTCCTGCGGAAATGCAGGAGGCGCTCGCGTTTTCGCGCAAAGCACGGTATGCATCTATATAATACGTAGGGGACGCACAATCATCATCCGCCATAATCGCACTGAAATCAATATCAGCACACCACTCATATAAAAAATAAAAATTATCTAATGCGCCGATATTTTTTTCATGCACAAAATATAGAATATTTTTATTTACTTCTGATAATTTTTTTAGAAATTCACGTTTTTCATAATTTTCGCTATTATCAGAAATCAAGACCACAACATCTTCACTTGCCACTCCAACAAACGAAGCCAAGGTGGACTTTGCCTTGTCATCCCAACGGACTGTAGGAATTAAAATGGCAAATTTCGCAGTCCTGGGAATTTCAGGAAATTTCGTCACGCTTGCAGAATTCATACAATACCTTAATTTTCGAGAATCCATCTAGAAAATCGAAAATGGGTTAACTTGACCGACTGCCCAGGCGTCGCAAGGGGCTGCCGCCATATACACCATAGGCTTCGAGCTCCCCACGCACGACACTCCCTGCCGCGATGACTGCCCCCTGGTGCACGCATGCTCCATCAAGCAACACACAATTGGCCCCAATCCAAACATCATCTTCAACAATGATCCCTCCCTTACTGGGTCGAAATCCTTGACTCCGAATCAGACGTCCGCGTGATCGATATTCGTGATTCACCGGCGCAAACGTACAATTAGCAGCAATCGCCACGCTATTTCCAATGGAAATTCCGTTTCCAGTGTATAAAACACACCCTGAATTGATCACCACATCAGCCCCAACGACCAAGTCCCCCATTCCACCAGCGGGCTTGATCTTCACAAAAGAGTCGACCACAGATCGAGCGCCAATGACAATTCGCGACCCCCTCACGGAATCCTCAATATCCGCTAAATGTGAAATGACAGCCGATTCATTAATCTCGATCATATATTTTCCAACTGCGGCATCTCTACTAGCGGATCAGGAAATTCGCCTTAGAAATCCATCTGGGGCTGAAGTAATCAGTACTTTATCCTCAATGGACTTATCAATCTCAAACTCAGGGTGTGTCTTCAGCCACTCCCACACAGCCGTCTTGGGATTATTTCCCTTGCCCCAGGGACGATCCGTCCAGATATAATCATCAGGCAGATCCTCTACAAATGTATCGAACACCACGCAGTAGCTACCCACACCAACCAAGTCAGCATAAGCATTCAACTCAGCTAGCACATGTTCATGCGTATGATTAGAGTCCAAAAATACTAACACTCGCTTTCCAAGCGCTAAATCGTGAACCTTAGAAACCATGACAGGATCAACACTGGAGCCCTCAAACAATGATATTCTATGCGCCAAAGGGTGGGCCTCGATAGCTGCTCGATTGTGTGCCCGAATGTCGATGTCAATACCCAGGACCCGGCCATGCCCCAACATCTCAAGAATCGAAGCCGAAAGAACAGCGGACCCCCCATGCGCCACGCCAGTTTCCACAACTAGATCAGGCTTAACAGCCCAGATGATTTCCTGCATAGCCATAGCATCGGTCGGCAGTTGAATCATAGGCCGACCAAGCCATGAAAAATTGTTCATATACTTACGCTCCAACGCCTTTGCACGCCAATCGACCGATAGGGCGCGGAAATCCTTGTCATTAGCAAAGCGGGCAATACGCTCACGCTTTTCAGTACGATAGTCTTCAGCCGCCGTGGGAGTGGTTTCCAGATAACTCATGAATGACCCTTTTTATTGCGATATTGGTAAAGAAATTCAGGAAAATAATCTTCGAATGCACGGGGGGAAAAATTAAATTCCGTACGTAACCGTGTGATATCTATAGACTGAAATTCCCAGGCAGGAGCGTCAGGCACAACATCGAAGGAAAAACCCAGATATTGAGACAACATGCTCAGAATTGCATGATTGCTTACGGATTGGCCACTGGCCACATTGATGACGCCACCTACAGACGAGGCAGCAATACAAACCAGCATACGCACAGCATCATCGATACAAAGATAATCCTTACATGAATCAAGCGATGTTTGGAGGCGGACATGTCCCGTACGTGCACCCTCCTCAAGAAGTTGGTCAATAAAAATATCAGGATCAGGACGCAGGCCTACAATATTCGACAAGCGCGCCACACGGGCTCGTGGATGGCCACCATGCAAGCACAGTGACTCCCCCATCAGTTTAGAAAGATTATAAAGGTCACCCGATACGTTGGGATTTACAACCAGCGAGCCATCCTCACGAGTATCTCCGCTGCCAGCATAGACACGGGTGCTGGAAAGATAAGTAAGGGATGTAAAATTTCCCTGCTCCAGCAATCGCCGCAGCACGCAAACATGCGCTTCTACTGTTTCTAGTGGACGTTGACGAAAATCAGCGGTCAGACCAATGCAGTAAATGACATGCCCTAGCGGTTGTGCCCCTAAAGGCTCACGCCTGCCTGGAGCCCAATAGTCGTGACCATCGCGGATCAGATGCTGTATTAAATGACTACCAATAAAGCCTGCACCGCCAAGAACAGTGAAACGATTAACACTCATCGACGCCCCCCTTGTTGCGTCAACCCTGCATACATAGTGACGTCAATATAGTCACGCTGCATATCTCGTTCGGAAATTTCTGCAGGTGGCAATGGCCAATGAATACCAATTCCCGGGTCCAGAGGATGCAGGCCACCTTCCAAACTACTGCTGTATGTGGATGTAACAATATATAGGATCTCAGCCTGATCCACCAAGCTCTGAAAACCGTGAGCAACCCCCGGAGGAATAATCAGACTATTCTGCCGAGCAGAAGAGAGAGTAACACCAAACCATTGCAAAAAGGTGGGAGAGTTGTAGCGCAGATCCACAGCAACATCGAAAACGCTGCCACTCATACAAGTCACAACCTTGGTTTCCGCATTAGGCATATATTGAAAGTGCATGCCTCGAATAGTGCCCGCCAGATTGGATTTTGAAAAATTCATCTGAGTAGGAAAAATGTCCATACCTAGCTTCAAGAACTCGTCCCGACAGAAAAACCGGGCAAAGGATCCGCGAGCATCAAAAATGGGCATGCGATCAGCTTCCCACACACCTGGCAGAGGGCTGGACCGGAAACTAAAACGCGTTGACTCTATGGTTGTCATAACTCGGGCAAGGTCGTAAAAGCATCAATTTCAGTCTGGCACAGCACACGAGCATCACGCCCTTCGCGCTGATCTCGATACCAAATCATGGTTCTATGAACCGACGTCCTCAAGTCCCAGCGCGGTTGAATACCCAATACAGTACGGGCACGAGCCGTTTCCAGAGTCAACCAACCAGCCTCATGCAGACCTTCGGTGCCGTCACCCCACTGGATTTCTCCAGCGCCATAGGCCTGCTGCGCCTGCGTGATAACCTGACACACAGTCGCGGCTTCGTGTGTCAGCGGACCAAAGTTATAGGCGTCCGCCGCAGCAGGCTGCATACACAAAGTCTCCGCAAGAAGCAGATAGGCACAGATGGGTTCCAGCACGTGCTGCCATGGCCGGATCGCCTGCGGACGGCGAATTGGCAACACCTGACCCTCTTGCCAATAACGGACAGCATCGGGAATGAGACGATCTTCTGCCCAGTCCCCTCCACCGATCACATTTCCCGCTCGCGCGGAGGCGACCGCCACACCTTGGGCAGCCAGATAAGCATCACGGTAACTGGCAATCACCAGCTCACTGGCAGCCTTGCTAGCGCTGTAGGGATCATGCCCCCCTAGCGCATCATTCTCTCGATAGGGATACGGTTGTTCCAGATTGCGATAGACCTTGTCGGTCGTGACCATCACTGCAGCACGCACGGAATCAAGGCCGCGTAGCGCATCCAGCACATGAGCCGTGCCCATGACGTTGGTAGCATAGGTCGCCAGAGGATCCTCGTAGCCGGCACGCACCAGCGCCTGCGCAGCCAAGTGAAAAACGATTTCGGGTTCGGCCTGACGAACTCGGTCGGTCACAGCCTGGGGGTCACGGATGTCGATGAAGTGGCTGTCGCACAGTTCATCAATACGCCCCAGCGTATATAGATTATTCGGCGCGCCGGCGGGCGGTAGCGCAATGCCCGTCACCTGCGCACCCAACCGGTGCAGCCACAGCGCCAGCCAACTGCCCTTGAACCCCGTATGGCCGGTCAGCAACACCCGCCGCCCCCGCCAGAAAGCGGGGTCTGGATTGACCGGGACGGTATCGTCTGTGCGCATCACACCCAGGTCTTCCACGGCGCCCTACCCGACACCCACAGGTCTTCGAGCAGATTCTTTTCCCGCAGAGTATCCATGGGTTGCCAGAAGCCATTATGCTCGAAGGCCATCAACTGGCCGTCTCGCGCCAGTGACGTCAGTGGTTCACCCTCCCAACTGCTCTGGTCACCTTCGATGCGATCAAGACATTTGGGCGACAATACAAAAAAGCCGCCATTGATCAGCCCGCCATCGCCCCGAGGCTTTTCCGTGAAGCCGGTCACTTCATCGCCATCCAGCCTGAGCGCGCCATAGCGCCCCGGCGGCTGCACCGCCGTTACCGTCGCCAGGCGGCCATGCTGCCGATGAAAGCGGATTGAAGCATTGATGTCCACATCGCTGACCCCATCCCCGTAGGTGAAGCAGAAGGCCTCTTCGTCCTTTACATAATCACGCACTCGCTTCAGCCGCCCGCCTGTCAGCGTGGTTTCGCCGGTGTCTACCAACGTTACCCGCCAAGGTTCGGCATGCTGATGATGGACTTCCATGCGATTGGTGCTCATGTCAAAGGTCACATCCGACATGTGCAGGAAGTAGTTGGCGAAGTATTCCTTGATCACATAGCCCTTGTAACCGCAGCAGATCACGAAATCCCGGATGCCATGATGCGAGTACATCTTCAAGATATGCCATAGAATAGGTTTGCCACCAATTTCCACCATAGGCTTGGGCTTCAGGTGCGTTTCCTCGGAGATACGGGTACCCAAACCCCCGGCAAGGATGACTACTTTCATTGGAGTCGCTTCGATTGTAAGGACGATCGTCGTTCAGGAGAAGGTGGTGCACAGGTGCGCAAAAGAGCTTAGGAAGCAACTGAACCTCGAAAATTTAATCCAACAAAATCAATGAATTAGAAAATTAGACCACACTTCTACACCCAGTCGTACGTCTGTGCTCAACATTACAGAACACACACAGGCACAACTTTCCATGCACATTTTATAAGAGGCAGGAGCCAGTCAATTAATCGAACAACGGGGAACTTCAGACTGACGCCAGCAGGAGCCAAGTCAAAAAAATAATCTATGCTAGAGAGCTGCCACGCCTCTCATCACCCTCAGCTTGTTTTTGAACAATTCGAGACCCACTCATGATCCCCAAAAAAATTTTACTCCTGAACGGAGTTTTAAACGGTGGCGAAACCTATACTGAATACTTGAGACAAGCATCACTAAATCTACCTGAAAACGCAGATGTAGTTGCCTTGAATATACCGGCAAAAACAAAAATGAGCGCTAACCAAGTATCCAAGATCATTGATCGGCAAACCCACGATGTTGATCTTGAATTACTACCAAAATTGCGTGGGCAAGATGTTGATTTTTTGTTTTCCAACGAAGCATCCTTAGGTCAATATATTGACCCGTCAATCACAACAGCGATAATTATGCATGGCACATCGGTCATGCCCGTAAACAACGACTTCATGTTTGCGGAACTCATCTCCTACTTTGATATAGTCACATCTGCATCCAAGGCCAGCATGCAAATGCTGGCTAACGGCATGTCTTTCTACCGCTCACAAAGGCGCGATCTCAAGATCAACGTCAATGGCCCCTTGATTCGATCGGACCTCAGAAAAACATTCATCATGCCAACCCGCCCGATGAAGAAGGAAAAGCAACATACAAAAACACCAAGAGGGACAGATCGCACGGAAAAATTTACAATCGGCCTGCTACCAACAGCGATAGGCGCGATTCAAGAAAAAGTCTCGCTTTACCGCAGCATCGATCAAATAATTCAGATGCTTTTCTGTAAATTTCCGCAAAGCAAGATCGTCTTTCGCCCTTACCCAAACGATTTTCAAACAATGCCAAGCATCAAGCAGCTTTGCGAAACATTAATCAAATTAGGAAATGTGACCATCGACTCACCGGAAAGCCCATCATCCACGTTCTACGACAAATGCGATCTCGTCATCACAGACGCGTCCACTGGTGGCACTTCCTTCATGCTACGGAGAGCCATGCCACCCATCTATTTCGTACCAACCGAAGCACTCGATAGTCATATCACTCGCTGGTTTGTAGATAGTATAGGCGAGCATGTCCCCATGGCACACACCATCTCTGAACTCGAAAAGCATATCCACTACTTAGCCGCCGCCAATGAAAACGAACTATTTAGCCACTACGAAAATTATTGCAATAAGGAACTTTTCCTGAAAAGTCCTCAGACTGAGTATTTTTCGAATATTCTAGGTGGCAACACGGCGACCGAAGACGTCATTCAGATTGACGCCTTCGGTGAAATTTCTTATAGCATGCAGATAGCAGCATGAACGGGCGAACCATCTGGATTACAGGCCTCTCGGGAGCAGGGAAATCCACGCTTTCCGCCATCCTGGTGAGCAAATTGCGCGCCATAGAGCCGAAGACCATCTTCCTCGATGGCGACGAATTGCGCGAAGTCTTGGCAGCCGACTCACGAGACGGCAGCCATCACGATCGAAACCAACGGCTAGCTCTGGCGACGCGCTATGCACGCCTGTGTCGTCTGCTCGCATCCCAAGGGTTTACAGTCGTTATAGCAACGATTTCCTTGTTCCGAGAAATACATGACTGGAATCGCGAAAATCAACCTGGATATTTTGAGATCTATCTCAAAGTTCCTCTCGAAGAACTTCGTCGCCGAGATCCAAAAGGCATCTACCACCGACACGCAGCAGGCGAAGTCCACAATGTGGCAGGGCTGGATTTTTCTATCGACGAACCGGCACAGCCAGAAATCCTGATCGAATTCAACCCTAGCCGCTCACCCGACGAAACGGCTGAGTATATTTTCTTAAAATTAATGCGAGAAAACCAATGAAAACTGAATGGGACTACACTTCCCTGGCTGATGCTTATCTGCAACGCCCTGATTACTCAGGCGCAGCCATTGACTCCATGCTCAAGATTGCGGGCGCCACGACCGGAGAAACAATTTGCGATGTAGGCGCAGGTGTTGCCCACCTGACTCTTATGCTGGGTGCGCGCGGCTTTGAGGTAACAGCGGTTGAACCAAACGATGCCATGCGCACCAACGGAATCAAGCGCACTAGCTCGATGACAAACGTGCGCTGGCACGAAGGCACCGGCGAACAGACCGGGCAAGCGAGCCAAGCCTTTTCCTTGGTGACTTTCGGCAGCTCGTTCAATGTTTGCGACCGCCCTGCAGCCCTCAAGGAAACTGCGCGCATTCTCAAGCCGAAGGGTTGGTTCGCCTGCATGTGGAACCATCGCTACCTGGATGATCCAATCCAATCTCGTATCGAAAGCATTATCAAATCACACATTGATGCCTACAACTACGGCTCACGCCGTGAAGATCAGACTGCCATCGTCGATGCCAGCGGCCTGTTTGGCCCAGTGACCCATCTCGACTCTCGCGTTATCCATATCCAATCCATCAAAGACTGCGTCGAAGCTTGGCGCTCGCATGCAACGCTGGAACGACAGGCAGGCGCAGCCTTCAATGCCATCATCAATGAGATCGAGGCATACCTGAAGGGACTGGGAACTCATTCCATCCAAATTCCCTACACCACCAATATTTGGATCGCCCAGTTGCATTAATACACGATTCTGCCATGTCGCTTGAGTTCTCAACCAAAGCTCGTACGCTGGCCGCCCTGCGCGGCAAGCTGACTTCAGCACACATTCTGCCGCTCGTCCATTTCTCAGTTGCCGAATGGCACCAAGATCGACAGGCCTGCCTGCTCAAAATCCGGCAAGATCTGGAGGTGCAGTCGGTCATCGTGCGGTCGAGCTGCGGCCGGGAAGATGGCGACATGGAATCGAACGCAGGCGCGTTCCTGTCATTAGCCAATGTTTTGCCTGGCGATGTCGAACACGCTGTCGAGAAAGTCATCGCCTCCTACGGTGATGCAGAAGAAAGCGACGAAGTGCTGATTCAGCCGATGCTGGCTGGCGTGACGCGATCTGGTGTTGCCTTCACACACGATCCTAACACTTCAGCCCCTTATCGGATGATCAACTGGAGCGAGGGCGACGACACCGCCGTCGTGACAAGCGGTGCGGGCGGGCGCATCTATCAACGGGCTGCGCTGTCTACGGTGCCGCCGCCCGGCCATCTAGCTCTGATCTTTCCCATGCTGGATGAGTTGCTGCGGCTTTTCGATGACCAAGCCATTGACTGCGAATTTGCCATGACCCAGGGCTCTGCCGGCGCTGAGGATTTGTGGCTGCTGCAGGCCCGGCCTCTGGTGCTGCGTCAACGCCCACAAGCAACCGAGGCGCAAGCGCACCGGCTGCAGCAGATCGAAGAAAAAGTGCGGCGAGGGATGCAGCCACATCCTTTTGTGATGGGCCGACGCACAGTTTATGGCGTCATGCCAGACTGGAACCCTGCCGAAATCATCGGCGTGCGCCCAAAGCCGCTAGCTTTATCGCTTTACCGTGAGCTGGTCACTGATTCGATCTGGGCCTACCAGCGCAACAATTACGGCTATCGCAACCTGCGCAGCTTCCCACTCATGCCGCATTTTTTCGGCCTGCCCTACGTGGATGTCAGGCTGTCTTTCAATTCTTTCATCCCCGCCGATCTTGACGAGGGTCTAGCCGCGCGGTTGGTCGATTACTATATTGACCGACTGTTGGCCGAGCCTTCACTGCATGACAAGGTAGAATTTGAGGTTGTTTTTTCCTGCTACACCCTAGACCTGCCAAAGCGCGTCGAAAAACTGGCTGAAGCCGGATTCAATACGAGTGAACAGCACGAGATCGCTGAAAGCCTCCGCCGACTGACCAACCGCATTATCAATCAGCAGAACGGATTATGGCGCACCGATGCAAGCAAACTGGACACGTTGCAGGCACGACGCGAAGCCCTGCTGGCAGGCCCCAGCGATCCGCTGGAGCGAATCTACTGGCTGCTGGAAGACGGTAAACGCTACGGCACCCTCCCCTTCGCCGGGCTGGCGCGTGCTGGCTTTATCGCTATTCAGATGCTGAAATCGCTGGTGACAGTCGGAGTTTTCAGCCAACAGGACTACGATGCCTTTGTGGCCTCCGTCTCTACAGTCAGCGGGCAACTCGCCCGTGATCGCTCCATTCTGGACAAGACGACATTCTTATCACGCTACGGGCATCTGCGTCCCGGCACCTATGACGTATTATCGCCTCGCTACGACGAAACACCGGACCTCTATTTTGACTGGCAGCAAAGGCCTGTCGCCAGTCACTCCGCAGCCCAACCTTTTTCGTTAACCTTACCGCAAATGCGCGAAATGGTACACCTGCTGGCAGCACATGGCCTAGAACCAGATGCCGTAGGACTAATGGATTTCATGCAAGAGGGGATCGAGTTGCGCGAATTGGCGAAATTTCACTTCACCCGCAACCTTTCCGATGCCATGGCGCTGATGGCGCAAGTGGGTGCACAATACGGCTTCACCCTGGACGATCTGGCCTATAGCGATGTCGCCGTTTTCCGTGAAATGCACGTTGCTGCAGTCGATGCCAGGGAATTGCTGGCTACAAGCATCGAGCAAGGCCGCAAGCGCCATCACGAAACCAAACAATTGTCGATGCCGCCGCTGATTGCCGCACCAGAAGATGTCTGGGGTTTTGAATGGCCAGAAACGGCTCCAAACTACATCACACAAAAACAAGTAACGGCCCCCGTCGTCAGCTGCGATGACAAGAGTTCGCTGGCAGGGGCCATTGTATGCATCTCAAATGCGGATCCCGGGTTCGATTGGCTGTTTTCCCACCCCATAGCAGGTTTGATTACGGCCTGGGGCGGTGCAAACTCGCATATGGCCATCCGCGCAGGCGAATTGGGCCTTCCTGCGGTCATCGGCGCAGGCGAGGTACTCTACCGCCGGTGGTCAAGCGCCCAGCGTCTGCATATCGATTGCGCAGGGCGGCGCGTGGAGCTTGTGACGTGAAACGGATTCTTATCAGCCAACGTATCGATACCCTGGCCGATCGGGGTGAACGGCACGATGCCGTCGATCAGAGGTTATCCTGCTTCCTCGATGCAATCGGCGCACTGGCCTTCCCCGTACCCAATACTCTGCATGCTGCCGGCCAACTCGATACATGGCTTGATGCCGTCTCACCCGAAGGGCTTGTTTTATCCGGAGGCAACGATATCGGCACACAGCCGGATCGCGATAACACGGAACGTGCACTATTAGTCTGGGCCACCACACGGCGCCTGCCTGTGCTTGGCATCTGCAGAGGAATGCAAATGATGGGGCTAACAGCCGGTGCACGTCTGGTGCAGATCGAAGGCCATGTTCGCACCCACCACACACTTTCCGGAGCCCTAGCTGGCAAGGCCAACAGCTTTCATAACTACGCACTTGAAACCTGCCCCGATGGATATGTGGTGCTGGCTACGTCAGAGGATGGTGCTATTGAAGCGATCCATCATCGCCAACTCCCCTTCGAAGGCTGGATGTGGCATCCCGAACGGGAAATCCCCTTTTCTGCACGAGATCTGAACCGAGCACGAGAAATTTTCTATGCATGAACTGCTGGATTATGCTGCTACAGTTGCACGTCGTGCGGGTACGGAAATTCTGAAGTACTACCACTTATCCTCGACAGTCAATCTCAAGCATGATGGCTCACCACTGACGATTGCCGATCAGAAATCCCATGCTCTGATCAGTGATCTCCTAGCGCAAACGGGCATCGACATCGTATCTGAAGAAGGTGGTGACTTAAAACTCGATAGCTACCGATACTGGCTGGTAGACCCACTGGATGGCACCAAGGATTTTCTCGCCAAAAATGATCAATTCACTGTCAACATCGCGTTAATAGAAGCAAACCGGCCCGTACTTGGCGTCGTTTTCGCCCCAGCCTCCAACGAAATGTACGCCGGCGGCATCAGCCTTGGTGCAACCTACACGAATACGCGAGAAACAGCCGTCTGCGCGCCTCTGCCTGCAAACGCCACATGTCGCATGACCGTGAGTCGTTTCCACGCCCCCCCAGACAACGCCACTTTCGCGCAACACAACGCTATTGCCAGCGAAGTAGCCGTCGGATCCGCACTGAAATACGGCTATCTCGCCACTGGGCAGGCCGATGTATATCCACGTCTTATCGGTAGCTCCGAGTGGGACACCGCAGCAGGGCAAGCCGTGCTGGAGGCAGTGGGCGGTGCAGTACTCGATTGGCATCGCAAAGAACCCCTGCGCTACGGCAAGGCCCGCCGCCGCAACCCTCGGCTCATCGCTTTTCGTGCGCCATACACCATCGATCAATTCACTCTCCAAGACTATCCGGAGAAGCTATTATGAAAGCACTGATTCTGGCTGCCGGTCGCGGTAGCCGTATGGAGGAGATGACGGATGACGCACCAAAATGCCTTGTCCGCCTACAAGGGAAACCGCTCTTGGAGTGGCAACTCGCAGCATTGAAAGCCGCTGGCATTGAAGATATCGGCATCGTCACCGGCTACCGGCGAGAATTGCTATCCAGTTATGGCTTACAAGAATTCCACAACCCACGCTGGGCGGAGACCAATATGGTTACTTCACTGGAATGCGCACAAGAATGGCTAACGAGTGAGCCCTGCATCGTCAGCTATTCTGACATTTTCTACGAACCTGCAGCGGTAAAGCTCCTGGTGGAAAGCACAGCCACAATGGCGATCACCTATGATCCCAACTGGCTGTCACTCTGGACGGCGCGCTTTGGCGACCCATTATTGGATGCCGAAACCTTCCGCATCAAAGAAAGTAACACTCTCGTGGAAATCGGGAGAAAACCCAGGTCTGTCCAGGACATACAAGGGCAATACATGGGGCTACTAAAGTTCACCCCGCAATCGTGGATCGAAATTCAAAACATACGCGCTGAGCTCAATCCTGCACAGCGAGACAGAATGCACTGCACAGGAACCCTGCAGGCTATGGTCGAACGAGGTAACGTGCCTGTACAAGCTTTAAGATATGAAGGAAAGTGGGGGGAAGTCGATACTCAAAGTGATTTGGCGGTTTTTCAGAGGACTCTCATCGGTAGCATTTGATAATCGGCATTTTTTGAAAATCGGGATCGAATATTGTCCGGAATTTCGTGGGCGAGGCATAGCATGAGAGAAACCGATCATGGATATGCCCGTGAAACACAAGAAACCATCCACCGCAGCCCAGGCGGCCGCCCGCGCGGCTGCCCTAGCTGCCTGAGCACCTACTGGACGGTCTGGTGGAAGGCCCGATGTCAGCCATGGAGGTCGAGGACCTGATCGACGCCTTTGGCCGTGCGGTCATCGAGCGGGCCATGGTCGCCGAGATGAACGTGCATCTGGGCTACCGCCCCGGCGAGGACAAGCCTGCCGCGCAGACCGATGAGCGCAACGGCGTGCGCGCCAAGACGCTCTTGACCAGGCACGGTTCGGTGCAGGCGTAAGCTCCCCCGTCAAGTAGACATCGCTTGATAGAGGTTCGGGGCCGTTGTTAACCGAGGCAGAAACTGCACCGGTGGAACGTTCCCCAGCGATTCGTGGGGACGATATTCGTTGTAATCGCGT
>NZ_JBASAD010000034.1:0-87134 GCF_049650445.1 Castellaniella sp.
CGCCCAGGTCGTGGCGGCACCGGCGGCCGCAGCCGCCGCGCCGGCACCCGCCGCTCCGCAGGGTCATCAGGTCAAGGCGCCCATGGTGGGCACGTTCTACCGCGCGCCCAATCCGAACGCTCCCGCCTTCGCCGAAGTCGGCCAGACCGTCAAGGAAGGCGATCCCCTGTGCATCATCGAAGCGATGAAGCTGCTCAATGAGATCGAAGCCGACAAGTCCGGCGTGATCAAGGAAATCCTCGTCGAAAACGGCGAGCCTGTCGAATACGGCCAACCGCTGTTCATCATTGCTTGAGTGCCATGTTCGAAAAAATTCTGATCGCCAATCGCGGCGAAATCGCCCTGCGGGTGCTGCGTGCCTGCCGCGAGCTGGGCGTCAAGACCGTGGTGGTGCATTCTGAAGCCGACCGCGAGGCCAAGTACGTGCGTCTGGCCGACGAGTCCGTCTGCATCGGGCCCGCCACGCCGCGTGACAGCTATCTGAACATGCCGGCGCTGATCTCGGCCGCCGAGGTCACCGACGCCGAGGCCATTCACCCCGGCTATGGTTTCCTGTCGGAAAACGCCGATTTCGCCGAGCGCGTGGAAAAAAGCGGCTTCGTGTTCATCGGACCGCGCCCCGAAAGCATTCGCACCATGGGCGACAAGGTCAGCGCCAAGCAGGCCATGATCGCCGCCGGCGTGCCGGTCGTGCCGGGCTCGGGCGGCGCGCTGCCCGATGATCCCAAGGAAATCCAGCGCATCGCCAACGAGGTCGGCTACCCGGTCATCATCAAGGCGGCGGGCGGTGGCGGCGGACGCGGCATGCGGGTGGTCTACACCGAGGCGGCCCTGCTCACCTCGGTCGCCATGACGCGTACCGAGGCCGGCGCTGCTTTCAACAATCCCGAGGTCTACCTGGAAAAATTCCTGGAGAACCCGCGCCACATCGAGATCCAGATCCTGGCCGACGGCGAGGGCAAGGCCGTCTGGCTGGGCGAGCGCGATTGCTCCATGCAGCGCCGCCACCAGAAAATCATCGAAGAAGCGCCCGCCCCCGGAATCGACCGTGCGCTGGTCGAGCGCATCGGTGAACGCTGCGCCGAGGCCTGCCGCAAGATGCGCTACCGTGGCGCCGGCACCTTCGAGTTCCTGTACGAGAACGGGGAGTTCTTCTTCATTGAAATGAACACCCGCATCCAGGTCGAGCACACGATCACCGAAATGATCACCGGCATCGATCTGGTCCAGCAGCAGCTGCGGATCGCCGCCGGCGAGAAATTCACCCTGCGCCAGCGCGACATCCATCTGCATGGTCATGCGATCGAGTGCCGGATCAACGCCGAAGACCCCTACAAGTTCACGCCCAGCCCCGGCCGGATCACCAACTGGCACACGCCGGGCGGCCCGGGCGTGCGCATGGATTCGCACGTGTACACCGGCTATACCGTGCCGCCCTACTACGACTCGATGATCGCCAAGCTGATCACCTATGGCGACGACCGCCATCAGGCAATCATGCGCATGGACATCGCCCTGTCGGAAATGATCGTCGAGGGGGTGAACACCAACATCCCGCTACACCGCGAGTTGATGCAGGATGCCCGATTCATCGAAGGCGGCACCAGCATCCACTACCTCGAACACAAGCTCGCTGCGCGCGCCTGAGGCCCGGCATGCGAGAGTTGGTGCTGAACTGCCCGGAAAGCCAGGCCGAGGCCTGGTCCGACACTTTGCTGGAAGCCGGTGCCCTGTCCGTGTCGGTCGAAGACGCCGACGGTGATACGGAGCACGAACAGGCGCTGTTCGGCGAACCGGGCACCGAGCCCGAGGTCCTGGCCTGGCGGCGCAACCGCCTGGTGGCCTTGCTGGCTGACGGCGATGACCCCGCTCAGTTGCTGGCCGCGCTGGACGGTCTGGCAGGTCCTGCGCCCGTGGCGGGTGACTGGTTCTTGCGCGACGTGCCGGACGCCGACTGGGTCCGCCTGACGCAATCCCAGTTCGGCCCCATCGTGGTCAGCGAGCGCATCTGGATCGTGCCGAGCTGGCATCGCGATGACGCCGGGTTGCCCTCGGTCGGCGCCCGGGACGGCATCGTGCGCATTGAGCTCGATCCCGGACTGGCCTTCGGCACCGGCAGCCACCCCACGACGCACCTGTGCCTGGAATGGCTGGCGGCCCATCTGCAAGGCGGCGAGACCGTGCTGGACTACGGCTGTGGTTCCGGCATCCTGGCGATCGCCGCGCGCTTGCTGGGCGCCGGTCCGACTCGCGGGGTGGACATCGACGAGCAGGCGGTGCTGGCGACGGCCCGCAACGCGGACACCAATCACGTGGACGTCGCGGCCTGTCTGCCCGACGATCTGCCGGCCGGGACCAGCCAGGTGGTGGTGGCCAACATCCTGTCCAATCCGCTCAAACTCCTGGCCCCCATGCTGGCCGCCCGGGTTGCTCCCGGCGGTTGGCTGGCGTTGTCCGGTGTTCTGGAACGTCAGGCTGACGAGGTCTGTCAGGCTTATGCGCCCCACCTGCCCCTGCGGGTCTGGGCAGCCCGCGATGGCTGGGTCTGCCTGGCGGGACGCAGGGCCTGACGGAGCGTGTGGTGATGGACCTGACCACACGCTGCCCGAAATGCGGGACCGTGTTCCAGGCGGGCCTGTCGGACCTGCAACTTCGCAAGGGCTATATCCGTTGCGTACAGTGCGCGCACATCTTCGACGGCTATGCCGAGGTGGTTTCTGATGCGCCTGCGGCCGGATCATCCGGCCCGTCCGTGCCGCCGCCGCACCAGGCCGTCGAGCCCGTGATCCCGCCGTCCTCCGAGCCGCCCCAGGTCATCCGCTCCGGCCGTCCCCCGGCCCCGCCATCCGATCCGGCCTCCGCGTTTCGCATCGGTGTCGCGCCCTGGCCTGACGACCGCCCCGAACCCCTCATCGGCGAAATCGAGGGCCGCGACGCGCCTCGTCCGGTCGATGAAATCCTGGCCGATGAAGGCTGGGTGCCCGACTCCGGGGTTGCACCGGTCTTTGGTCGCGACGATCCGCCTGCCCAGGCGGCGCCGTTCGTGGTCGAGGGGCGTCCGGGCCATCGCAGCCAGGGCGGGTCCGCCGCGCCCCTGCTGCGGGACGAGGATGCCCTGGACTGGTGGGACGCGCTGGTGCGTTTCTGCGCCCGCTTGCTGTTCATCCTGCTGCTGATCTTGCTGGCTGCTCAGGCAGTCTACGTTTATCGGGGCGGTATCGCCCGGATGGTGCCGGCGCTGCGGCCCGTGCTTGAACGGGCCTGCGAGCCGCTGCATTGCCGGGTGCCCTATGCCCGCGAAATCGATCGGCTCGCCATCACCGGCTCTGCCCTCAAGGCGGCCGATACCGACGTTCCCTCAGGCCCCGCCTCCGGCGCTCAGGACACCGCCGAACAGCATTTCGTGCTGCACGCCACGCTGCGCAACCAGGCCGAGCAGCCGCAGGAATGGCCGACCCTGGTCCTGGATCTGAAAGACGTTGCCGGCACGCTTCTGGTGCGCCGCAACCTGGCTCCTGCCGACTATCTCGGGCCGTCCCGCGCGGCCGAGCCTTTCGCGGCCCGCAGCGAAGTCCTGGTGCGCGTCCCTCTGACCCTGAGCGGCGTGCGCATCAACGGCTACCAGCTCGACCTCTTTTATCCCTGAAGGAATTTCATCGCCATGTCCAAGGACGTCCTGATTTGCGGGTCCATTGCCTTCGACACCATTGCCGTGTTCGAGGGTCGTTTCCGCGACCATATCCTGGCTGACAGTCTCAAGTCCCTCAGCGTGTCGTTCTTCGCGCCCTTGCTGCGCAAGGAATACGGCGGCTGTGCGGGCAATATCGCCTACAGCCTGAAATTGCTGGGCGGCCAGCCCGTGCCGGTCGGCACGGTGGGCCAGGACGCCGACGACTATCTGCAGCGCCTGCGCGACCTGGGCATCGATACCCGCCTGGTGCGCGTGCTGCCCGACACCTTCACGGCACAGTGCCACATCATCACCGATCAGGAAAATAATCAGATCGCCTCGTTCCACCCTGGGGCGATGCTGCGGTCGGCTGAAAATGACCTGAGCGGCAACGCCGCGTGCTGGGCGATCGTCTCGCCCGACGCCAAGGACGGCATGTTCGCTCACGCCCAGCGCCTGCAGGCCGCCGGCATTCCCTTCATCTTCGATCTAGGACAGGCGATGCCGCTGTTCGACGGCGACGATCTGCGGCGCATGCTGGGCATGGCCGACATCCTGACGGCCAACGACTACGAAGCCAGCGTGATCGAGGAACGCACGGGACGCACGCTCCAGGAACTGGCCGCCGGCCTGCAGGCGGTGGTGGTGACTCGTGGCGCAGATGGCGCCTCGCTGTTCGTCGGCGACACGTGCACCGACATCCCGCCCGCGCCCGTGACCGACGTCGTCGACCCGACTGGCTGCGGTGACGCACACCGTGCCGGCCTGCTGTATGGCCTGGCACACGATTGGTCTTTGCGGGACGCCTGTTGCTTGGCGAACGTCATGGGCGGCTTTAAAATCGCCCACAGAGGTCCGCAGAATCACAGCCCGTCGCGTGCCGATGTGGCGGCGGTTCTGCAGACGCACTACGGTATCGATGCGGGTTTGCTCGCCTGATCCGGACACGGCCCCTTTTTGGTATTTGTTTTCACTCCAGGAGTCAGCCCATGGCGATCCCCACGCATGCTTTTTCGTCCCGCACGGTGCGCCTTGTCGCCATTGCCGGCATCTCCCTCTCGGTGCTGACGCTGGCCGGTTGTGCCAATCAGTCCGCATCCAGTTCCGTCTACACCTATGGCCAGGCCCAGCAGGAACAGATCGTGCGTTATGGCACGGTGGTGTCCGTGCGCTCCGTGGTCATTCAGTCCGATAAGTCCTCCGGTGTCGGCGCCCTGGGCGGCGCGGCGCTGGGCGGGGTGGCCGGCAGCGCCATCGGTGGTGGCCGTGGCCAGATACTGACCTCGATCGGCGGCGCCTTGCTGGGCGGCCTGGCTGGCAACGCGATCGAGAATCAGGTCGGCAAGACCCAGGGTCTCGAAATCACCGTGCGTCTGGACAATGGCGAAACCCGCGTCATCGCCCAGGCGGCCGACGTGGCGCTCAGTTCCGGCCAGCGCGTCCAGGTCATCAGCGGCGGTGGCCCGACCCGCGTGGTGCCGATGTAATCGCTCCGGCTTCCGGATGCGCAAAGGCCCGGCAGATGCCGGGCCTTTGCTTTGGTGCCGTATGCACGCCGTATCGGCACTCAGGCCGATACGGTCAGGCGCCGAAGGTCGTGAAGACCAGATGATTGAGCACCATCATGGCGATCTGAGCCACGACCAGCAACACCAGGGGCGACAGGTCCAGCCCGCCCATGCGCGGCAGCATCCGGCGGATGGGGTCGAGCAGCGGCGCAGTCAGGGTGTAGAGCACCGGCATGATGGGCGACAGGGGATTGACCCAGGACAGGATGGCCTGGATCAACGTGACCCAGACGATCACGTTGAATACCCATTTCAAGCCGGCCAGCAGGCCTGACAGCAGCAGAGGACCGATGGCCGAGGCCGAGGGCATGAGACCGCCCATGGCGACCAGCCAGGTCAGCAGCAGATACAGGATCGCGGTCACCCAGCAGGCCAGGATGCTGGGCCAGTCGAAGCGGCCGCTGCCGGGGATCACGCGCCGGATCGGTCCCACCAGCCATTCCGTGGCCCGCAGGATGACCTGGGAGAACGGATTGAAGGGGTGCAGGCGGATCGCGAACATCCAGGCTCGCAGGATCAGGCCGATGCCGAACAGCGGGAAAACGATATCGATCAGAAACAGCAGGATGTCTTGGACCATGCGGCGCTCGTAGGCTGCGAGAAGAAGCGATCATTGTCGCATCAAATCACCCACCTCGCGGCCTGCATGCCGCTCGGATGCGCCCGGCACAAGCCAGTCCTCAAGGACTGCCTTGTGTCCGGGCTTATCCCCCCACGGGGGGCGCTTTTCGCCTTGGGGCGGCCCGGCGGCGAAAAGACCGCTGTTATGAGGCGCTGCCACCTCGCCGCTGCGAATGAAAAGGCCCGGCATTCGCCGGGCCCGAGTGTGCTGCTAGAAGATCACTGCATGCGTCAGTTAAGGACGCTTGCCTGTTGGGAATGGCCAGGCGCCAGCAGGGTTGGTGTCCGTGCGGGCTTCGGGCGCAGGCGTGTCGGGCTTGGCGGCCTTCTTGGCGGCAGGCTTGCCCGAGGCAGGCTCGGATGCGGCAGCAGGCTTCGCTGCCTTTTTGGCAGGCGCCTTCTTGGCAGCGGCTTTTTTCGCCGGCGCTTTTTTCGCGACGGCGGTTTTCGCTGCTGCCTTTTTCGCGGCGGGCTTGGCGGCCTTCTTGGCCGGTGCAGCCTTCTTCGCTGCGGCCTTCTTCACGGCGGCCTTTTTGGCAGGTGCGGCCTTTTTAGCGACGGCCTTTTTTGCGGGCGCCTTCTTGGCTACGGCCTTGACCGGCGCCGCTTTTTTAGCGGCCTTCTTCACGGCGGTTTTCTTGGCGGGCGCAGCTTTCTTGGCGGGCGCGGCTTTTTTGACGGCTTTCGCCGGAGCGGCTTTTTTGGCGACAGCCTTTTTCGCTGCAGCCTTCACCGGCGCTGCTTTTTTAGCGGGCGCGGCTTTCTTGGCGGGCGCGGCCTTTTTGGCGGTGGCCGAGGGAGAGGCTTTTTTGGCTGCCGGGGCGGACTTCTTGGCTGCCGGTTTGGATGCGGGCTTCGGGGCTGCGGTTTTCTTGGCGGGTGCGGCCTTCTTGGCGATTGCCATCGTCATGCTCCTTGGGGTCGAAGAGAGTGTCCACCCATTTGATATGACCCCCACGGGATGTGCGGCTCATCTCAAATGGCGCAGGCGCGCAATATCATGAATACTGCGCGCCTTCAAGTCTATCGTAAGCCCTCTCGCGTTCCAAGCATTATTCCCGGCGTAGCGTCCGATGCGTCGATATTCGATTGCGCCTGTCTCGAAAAAGTCGCGTTCATTATTTTTTGCCGTCAGGCTGCGCAGCGTGGAGACTTCTTGATTTCACCATTGCAGGTAGAACATCGCCTTGGCGAGAAACACGATCAGGATCACGTGGCAGAACACGCTGATGTGGATGATCTGGAAATGGCGGGACTTCAGTTTGCCGGTGCCGCTGAGCGTCATGGCGGTGATGAAATGACCCAGCACGCTGAAGGCCAGGATGATCTTGATCCACAGCAGCGTGGCGAAGCTGCTGGCGAAGGGGTGGGCGAGCGAGTCGCGGAATCCCCAGGCCATGCCCAGGCCCGCGCCGAACAGCACGAGGATGGCGAAGGGCATGATGCGCCGTGCGCGCCGGCCGATGGCCAGCTCGACGTTGCGCATGGCCTCTCGGCCCAGGGGCTTGCGGATGCCTTCCAGGATGAGGACTTCGAAGAACACCGTGCCCACGAACAGGATGGCGGCGAACAGATGCAGCGTAACGAGTAGTGAGTGGCTCATGTCGGTAGAATAATGGCTTGCCCGCAGGATGTGCGTGCACCGGGAAATTGTAGGCTGACCGGCTTCACCGATCCGTTGCAGCCCTGCGCCGATCCCGGGTATTGAATGACATTTGTCATGGATAGGAATCAAGCAATGGACCGCATTCGTATTCAGGCCTGGGTCGCGTGCGCGGCCGTTCTGGGCGCCTTGGCCGCCTGCGCGCCGATCAAGCCGGCCCCGGCACCGGCCGAGCCCGCCGCCGCGCGGCCGTCCTGCACGGCGGCTGTGGCGGGCGACCCTCTAGTGGGCAACTGGCTGTCGGTCAGTTCACAGAGAGGCGTCGCGGGCTCTGTGCGCCGGCTCTATACGCTGAATTCCGACGGCACCATGAACTACGTCGAGCAGGTCAAGCGGCCGCGCACGCCGTCCCAGGGGCTGGACGAATCCGGCTGCTGGTCACACGAAGGCCAGACGCTGATCCTGCGTACCCTGGAATCGAACGGCTCGTCCGTGAACCTGGACGACCCGATCTACACCAATCGCTATCGTGTCGACCGGGCCAATGCGACGGATCTGCGTCTGAGCGGCCCGGACGGCGCCGTCCAGGCGCGGCGCATGTCGCCGGGTTACCGCCTGCCGTTCTAGGCCAGGCTCTCGGTCAGGCGCGACAGCACCACGTCGCGGCCCAGCAGCGTCAACACGGCACCGATGGCCGGCGTCTGCTTGCGGCCGGTGACGGCTACTCGCAGCGGGATGGCCAGTTTCGGCATCTTGGCCCCGTGGTCCTTCAGGACGGCCTTGATGAGACCGTCGAGTTCCGTTTCGGTCCAGTCCGCCAGCGTGCCGGCCCGTTGTAGGAAATCGGCCAGCAGCACTCGTGCCGCGTCATCCAGGACCTCGGCGCGCAGGGCCTCGTCGGCCGGCGTGTAAGGGCCGCAGAACAGCAGCGCGCCTTCGGCCAGGTCTTCCAGCGTTTCGCCGCGGTCGCGCAGCAGCGCCATGATCGCGAGCAGGTCGACGGATTCCGGGTTGCCGCCGCGGCGGATGATGCGCGGCGCGACGCGGGCGGCCAGATCGGCGGGCTCCAGCGCGCGCAGCGCGTGGGCGTTGACCCAGTTCAGTTTCTTCGGATCCCACTGAGCCGCCGAACGGCTGAGGTTGCGCGGGTCGAACCATTCCACGAATTGATCGCGGGAGAACAGTTCGTCGTTACCGTGGCTCCAGCCCAGCCGCGCCAGATAGTTGACCATGGCCTCGGGCAGGTAGCCCAGTCGGTCATATTCGATGACGCTGACGGCACCGTGGCGCTTGGACAGTTTTTCGCCGTCCGGACCCAGGATCATCGGCACGTGGCCGTAGCGCGGTAGTTCGCCGCCCAGAGCGCGCAGGATGTTGATCTGGCGCGGGGTGTTGTTGACGTGGTCGTCGCCGCGGATGACGTGGGTGATCTGCATGTCCCAGTCGTCCACCACCACACAGAAGTTGTAGGTGGGGGTGCCGTCGGGCCGGGCGATCACCAGATCATCGAGTTCGCCGTTGTCGAAACTGATGGGGCCTTTGACCAGGTCATCCCAGGCGGTGACGCCGTCCTGCGGGCTGCGAAAGCGCACCACGGGCTGTACGCCGGCCGGGATCGGCGGCAGGGTTTTGCCCGGCTCGGGCCGCCAGGTGCCGTCGTAGCGCGGCTTGGCGCCGACGGCGCGGGCGCGTTCGCGCATGGCTTCGACTTCTTCAGGCGTGCTGTAGCAATGGTAGGCCGTGCCCTGGGCCAGCATGTCGGCGATCACGGCACGGTAGCGGTCCATGCGCTGCATCTGGTAGAACGGGCCCTCGTCGGCCTGCAGGTCCAGCCATTGCATGCCGTCCAGGATGGCCTGCACGGCTTCGGGGGTCGAGCGCTCCAGGTCCGTGTCCTCGATGCGCAGTACGAAGGTGCCACCGAAGTGACGGGCGAAGGCCCAGGAAAACAGGGCGGTGCGGGCGCCGCCCAGGTGCAGGTAGCCGGTGGGGGACGGGGCGAAGCGCGTGCGCACGGGGCGCGAGGAGGAGTCTGTCATGGCGATGGATTGAAAGGGCTTGTTGCACTGCAACAAAAAAACCGGAAAACCCCTGTAGAATCGGAGGGTCGATACGCTATTTTAAGGGACGGCCCGCCCAGGGGCGTCCGGAGTCATTTTCATGCTGCGCCACCGCCTGGCGGCCCTGTTCGAGCCGCGTTCTCTGCTGATCCTCAGTTCCCGCGAACTGCCCGTCGTGCGTACGCCGCCCGCCCTGCTTCAGGGCAGGATCACCGACGTGCGGGTCGGGGACGACGGCCATTGGCGCATGCCGCCGCAGTTGGAGGGCCTGAAAGACGGACAGCGCCTGGATATGGCGCTGCTGTGCCTGGACCCCGCGCTGCTGCCGACCGTGCTGGGGGCGCTCAAGGCACATCAGCCCCGCGTCCTGGTGTTGCTGCCGCATTCGACGTCTTCGGTCGACCCCCTCGAGACGCGCACCTATTGCCAGTCCTGGGGGCGGATGAATGACTGCCTGGTGCTCGGACCCGGCGCCCTCGGCATCCAGCGTCCGCATCTGGGGCTGAATCTGGGGCTCGATCCGCACGGCGCGCCGGTGGGCCGGGTCGCTCTGGTCGCGCAGTCTCGCATGGTGGCCGCCGCCGTGCTGGATTGGGCAGGCGACATCCAGCTCGGTTTTTCCGCCGTGGTGTCGGCGGGCGACGCAGACGGCATTACCGTGGCCGATGTCCTCGAATACCTGTCGATGGACTCGCGTACCGACAGCATCGTGCTGTATCTGGAGGAAGCCGATTCCTCGCGCCGCTTCACCAGCGCGCTGATGGCCGCCGCCAGCGTCAAGCCCGTCATCCTGCTGAAGGCCGGCCGTTCGGACAGCAGTCCGGCCGCCGATGCGGTGTTCGATGCCCTGGTGCGGCGCACCGGCGCGGTGCGGATACGGTTCTTCGTGCAGTTGTTTTCGGCGCTGAAGGTCCTGGTTCATGCCAAGCGCCAGCGGGGACGCCGCATTGCGCTGTTCTCCAACGGCTACGGCGCAGCCCATCTGGCGCTGGACGTCATGGGCGGCAGCGGTCCGGTGGCGCGGGCGGACCTGTCCACGCAGACGCGACGCGATCTGGCCACGATCCTGGAACCGGGGGCGGCCCTGGGCAACCCAGTCATCAGCCATGCGCCGCTGGATTCCGTCCGGCTGCAGCAGGCCCTGAGTGTGCTGGCGGGCGACTCCAATGTGGACGGGGTGCTGGTGCTGATCGCCCCCGATGCGCTGTCCGACATGGATGGTGCAGTCGAGGCTCTGGCGCGGTTCTCCGAGGCCTCGCCCAAGCCCATCATGTCCTGCTTTCTGGGTGACGCCTCGATGCGCTCCCAGCGCCATCGGCTGGACTCGGTGGGGCTGCCGGCCTTCCGCACGCCGGAATCGGCCGCCAACGCCTTCGGCATCCTGGCCACCTATCAGTACAACCAGACCCTGGCGCAGCAGACGCTGCCGCCGGAAATGCTCAGCCGGCCCCCTCGTCTGGACGAGGCCCGCATGCTGCTCAACGATGCCATCATGTCGGGCCGCTCGGAGCTGGACCCGGCCAGTTGCCGCTGGCTGCTGGACTGTTTCCACGTGCCGATCCGTCCGGACGATCAGCCCGTGCCCGATGCGGCGCGCGAACACGTGTCCATGGCCATCCGGGTGCAACAGGACGCGCGTTTCGGGCCGTATATCCAGTTTGGCCCGGGCGGCGATTCCGCCCGGCTGGCGTCTCCCCATCGGGAAATCGAACTGCCGCCGTTGAACAACTATCTGGCGCGCCAACTGATACAGCGGGGCAAGTTCTGGTCGCGCGTGCTGGAGCGCGACCTGACGCCGGCGGTGTTCGAGCAACTGCGCGAATCGCTGGAGCGGATCTCCGAAATCGTCAGCGAGCTGCCGGGCATCCGCTCCCTGTCGATCGATCCGCTCTGGTGGGATGACACCAACCTGTACGTCGGTGGTATCCGGGTCGGCCTGGACCCGGACTACGACGGCGAGCGTCCCGAGAACCGCGCCTACCGCCATATGGCGATTCACCCCTATCCGCGCCGCCTGGTCCAGCCGCAGATCCGCAAGGACGGGCAGGAATGGCTGTTGCGGCCGATTCGTCCGGAAGACGCCGCGCTGCTGCAGGAGTTCGTGCGGGAACTGTCCGATGAATCGCGCTACATGCGCTTCGTGTCGATGTTGCGCGAACTGACGCCACGCATGCTGGCGCGCTATTCCCGCATCGACTACGACCGCGAGGTCGCGTTGGTCGCTACGGCGCAGGTGCCCAATCCGGAAAACCGCGGCCTGCTGCGCGAGCGCATCGTGGGCTTTGCGCACTATCTGCGCAATGCCGATGGCCAGGGGGCGGAATACGCGCTGGTGATCGCCGACGACTGGCAGCGGCGTGGCGTCGGTGCTGCGCTGATGCACAGCCTGCTGGACGTTGCGCGCCGCCAGAGCCTGAGCTACATCGAGGGTCTCGTCCTGGCGACCAACCGCCCCATGCTGGGCCTGATGATGTCCCTGGGGATGCGCAACGACCCCGACGAAGAAGACCCGGGAATGAGAAGGCTGTGGATGAACCTGGACACACAATAGTCCCTTGAGGACTATTGTGTGCCTGGTTCATCCGACCGGCTTGCAAGCCGGGAGGTGGATGCTCCGACCCGAGAGACCCTTGAGGTCTGTCAGGCGCCCGCAGTCACCCGCATCAAAAACGCCTGGATGTCGTTCAGTTCCTGCGGATGCAGGCCGTGCGGCATCGGGTAGGTGTGCCATTCCACCGGTTGTTGCTGCGCGGT
The DNA here is from genome assembly GCF_049650445.1 of Castellaniella sp. Lineage (GTDB taxonomy): Bacteria > Pseudomonadota > Gammaproteobacteria > Burkholderiales > Burkholderiaceae_B > Castellaniella. The sequence continues at coordinate 12,277 of NZ_JBASAD010000034.1, forward strand.
CATCGCGTCCCGGCTGGTTTCGGCGTAGGTCATGGGCACCACCATGTCCATCGTGCCGTGCGCCATGAAGACCGGCGTGGCGGCGTTGGCGGGGTGGCGTTCCGCAGGCAGGGTGTTGCGCAGCGGCAGGTAGCCCGACAGGCCGATCAGGCCGGCCAGGCGTTCCGCGTGGCGCAGGCCGGTGTACAGGGCCGTAGCGCAGCCCTGCGAAAAGCCTGCCAGCACGATCCGTTCGGCGGGGATGCCGCGCCGGTTTTCCTGTTCGATCAGCTCTGTGACCGCATGGCGGGCGGCTCGCAGGCCGTCGATGTCTTCGCGCGCGTCGCGGTCCAATCCGTACAGGTCGTACCAGGCGCGCATCGGCATGCCCTGGTTCAGCGTCACCGGGCGCACTGGCGCATGCGGGAACACGAAGCGCAGGGCCGGCAGGCCGGGATGGGCCAGTTCGGGCACGATGGGTTCGAAGTCGTGGCCGTCGGCGCCCAGGCCATGCAGCCAGATCACGCTGTGCGTGGGCTCGGGGCCCGTGGTGCGTTCGATGGTTTCCAGTGTCGGCGTCGGCATCAGAAAGGTTCGTCCTCGAAATTCAGGGTTTTCAGGGTCTGGAACAGGGCGCGGAAATGCTTGCGCGCCGGTTCGCGGCCTTCCGGCAGGGCGGCGTTGTCGCGGGTTTCCTTGCGGGCGGCGCGGATCTGGGCGCGCAGGGACTGGATGTCCAGGCCGGGGAATCGTTCCAGCAGTTGCGTCAGGGTGTCGTCGCTGTCGATCAGGCGATCGCGCAGTTCTTCGAGCCGATGCATGGAGCGGGTTTCCTCGCGCGAGCCGTTGGCCCAGACATCGAGCTGGGCGCGCAGGGCGGGGGCGTCGGCCTGGCGCATCAGCTTGCCGACGTAATGCACCTGGCGGCGCTTGCCTTCGTTGCTGTGGATGCGCTGGGCCAGCGCGATGGCTTCGCGCAGCGATTCGTTCAGCGGCAGCTTGGCCAGCTTGGCGGGGGGCAGCGCGATCAGTTCGCGGCCCAGGTCCAGCAAGGCGTGCATGTCGCGCTTGACCTGGGATTTGCTGGGAGGCCGGTCATCCGGAAAGTCGTCCGGTGAGGTGGGCGGGAGCGTGTCGTCCATGGGTTCGGGCATAAAATGATCCGTGATTGTCTATGATAACCGTCTCATCCAGACGCCCCACACCGAGTGACCCGCCGCATGAACTCAAATAACGATGATTTTCTCGACGTCCCCGCCCAGCAGGCCCAGTTCCGCGAACTGGTCGGCGATGCGCTGCGCTACGCCAAGCAGGCTGGCGCCACGGACGCCGCCGCGGAAATCTCCGAAAGCCGGGGCTTGTCCGTTTCGGTGCGCCGCCGCGCCATCGAGACCATCGAGCAGACCCGCGACCGGTCCATGGCCGTGACGGTGTTCGCGGGCCAGCGCCGTGGCTCGGCCTCGACTTCCGATTTTTCGGCCGAGGCGCTGCGCCGCACCGTGGACGCGGCCTGGCACATCGCCCGCTACACGGCCGAGGACCCGGCCGCCGGCCTGCCCGAACCCGAACTCTTCGCTCGGCATTATCCGGATCTGGACCTGCACCATCCCTGGGCGATCGATGCAGAAGGCGCCGCCCGTCTGGCGATCCAGGCCGAACGCGCCGCGCTGGCCACCAGCAAGCAGATCACCAACTCCGAAGGTGCCTCGCTGGACACCATGGAAGGCCATTTCGTCCTGGGTAATTCGCGCGGTTTCCTGGGGGGCTATCCCTATTCGCGCCACAGCCTGTCGGTGGCGCCCATCGCCGGGCGCGGCGACGGCATGCAGCGGGACTATTGGTACACGTCCGCACGCCGGGCCGATGGCCTGTCCGCGCCGGCCGAGGTCGGCCGCTACGCGGCGGAACGCGCCCTGTCGCGCCTGAACGCCCGTCCGGTCAAGACCGGCCACTACCCCGTGCTGTTCGAGGCCCCCCTGGCCGTCGGCCTGTTGGGCGCGCTGGTCCAGGCCACCAGCGGCGGCGCGCTGTACCGCAAGGCCAGCTTCCTGCTGGATACGCTGGGCAAGCCCGTGCTGGCCGATCATCTGGACGTGGTCGAAAATCCCTACATTCCGGGTGCTCAGGGCAGCTCGCCCTTCGACGCCGAAGGGGTGTGCACGCAGGCCCGCCGGGTGGTGGATCAGGGCGTGCTCACAGGATACTTCCTGTCCACCTATACGGCCCGCAAGCTGGGCATGACGACCACCGGCAACGCGGGCGGTTCGCACAATCTCAACCTGCGCTCGCGCCTGACCCGCCCGGACGACGACCTGCCCGCGCTGCTGCGCAAGATGGGCACCGGCCTGCTGGTCACCGAACTGATCGGCCAGGGGGTCAACTACGTCACCGGTGATTACTCGCGGGGCGCTTTCGGCTATTGGGTGCAGGACGGCGTCATCCGCCATCCGGTCCAGGAAATCACCATCGCCGGCAATCTGGCCGACATGTTCCGCCGGATCGTCGCCGTGGGGGCCGATGTGTATGCGCGCGGCGCCAAATCCACCGGCTCGGTATTAATCGAAGACATGGCAGTCGCCGGCCTGTAAACTCTACACACATCCTCATTCCAATAGACAGGAGATCCTCCATCATGCAGCGTCGCGCATTTCTGAAAAAGGCGGGCCTGGGCGCGGTAGCGGGTACGGCGGCCGTAGCCGCCCCGGCCATCGCTCAGTCGAACCCCCAGATCAACTGGAAGATGACCTCGACCTATGGGCCGTCGCTGCCGCCGCTGTTTTCGACGGCGCAGATGTTCTGCGACATGGTCAAGGAAATCACCGACGGTAACTTCAACATCCGCCTGTATCCGGTCGGTGAACTGGTGCCGGGCTACGGTGTGATGGACGCTGTCGGCAACCGCACCGTGGAATGCGGCCAGACCGCGTCTTACTATTACTATGGCAAGAACCCTTCGTTCTGCTTCGACACGGCGGTGCCCTTCGGCCTGAACGTGCGTCAGATGAATGCCTGGATGTACGAGGGCGATGGCCTGAAGCTGATGCGTGAACTGTTCGCGCCGCGCGGCATCGTCAACTTCCCCCTGGGCAACACCGGCACCCAGATGGGCGGCTGGTACCGCAAGGAAATCAAGTCGATCGAGGACCTGAAGGGCCTGAAGATGCGTACGGCCGGTTTCGCGGGCGAGGTCCTGTCGCGCATGGGCGTGATCCCCCAGCAGATCCCTCCCGGCGACATCTATCCGTCCCTGGAAAAGGGCGCGCTGGACGCCGTGGAGTTCGTCGGCCCCGTGGATGACGAAAAACTGGGCTTCCAGAAGGTCGCCAAATACTATTACTACCCGGGCTGGTGGGAAGGCTCCGCCCAGGTGTCGCTGTACGTCAACGACAAGGCCTATGCCGAACTGCCCAAGGCTTACCAGCACGTCATCGACGTCGCGTCGCGCGCTGCGGGCTCGAAGATGGTCCAGGATTACGATGCTCACAACCCCGAGGCCCTGCGCCGCCTGATCGCCGGGGGCGCCGTGCTCAAGAGCTTCCCGCGTGACGTGATGGATGCCTCGTTCGAGGCCTCCAATCAGGTCTACAAGGAATTCTGCGACAAGGACCCGGGCTTCAAGAAGATCTTCGACAATTACATGGCCTTCCGCGACAACATCGTGCCCTGGTTCCGTGTGGCCGAAGGTTCGTACGACAACTACCTGGGCGCCGCCCTGGCTCGCAAGAAGTAATCTTTCCTGCGGATGAAAAAAGCGCCTTCGGGCGCTTTTTTCATGGGGCGACGAACCAGTGCGCGGCCTGCCGCCGCCCGCCCGGTCGTCCGGGGTTCCTGCACCGGCTGTTGCTTACTTGCCCTGTGCGAGATACAATGGTCGGATTTCCGTTTGGATTCACACCGTACGGGTTGGGGCGGTTTTCACATAAACGTGAGTCCGTTTTACATAAAACCCTGGCGGTTCGGACGGAATTCATTCATTCATTTAATCAGGAACACCATCATGAAGACCTTTGTGGCCAAGCCGCATGAAGTCAAGCGTGACTGGTTTGTGATCGACGCCAAGGGCAAGGTCCTGGGTCGTGTGGCCAGCGAAGTCGCACGCCGCCTGCGTGGCAAGCACAAACCGGAATTCACGCCGCACGTGGACACGGGCGATTACATCGTCGTCGTCAATGCCGCCGATATCGTCGTCACGGGCGCCAAGGCGCAAGACAAGCGCTACTACCGTCACTCGACCTATCCGGGCGGGATCACGGAAACCAACTTCCAGAAGATGCAGCAGCGCTTCCCCGGGCGCGCCCTGCAGAAGGCCGTCAAGGGCATGCTGCCCAAGGGTCCCCTGGGCTACGCCATGGCGAAAAAGCTGAAGGTCTATGCCGGTGCCGAGCACCCGCATACCGCGCAGCAGCCGCAACCCCTGGACTTCTGAGGATAGGCCATCATGATCGGTAATTGGAATTATGGCACTGGCCGCCGCAAAACGTCTGTGGCGCGTGTGTTCCTGAAAAAAGGCACGGGCAAGATCGTCGTCAACGGTCGTCCCGTCGACGAGTACTTCGCTCGCGAAACCGGCCGCATGGTCGTGCGTCAGCCGCTGGCGCTCACCAACCACCTGGAATCGTTCGACTTTCACGTCAACGTCCACGGCGGCGGTGAATCCGGCCAGGCCGGCGCCGTGCGTCACGGCATCACGCGTGCCCTGATCGACTACGACGAAACCCTGAAGTCGCCGCTCAAGCAAGCGGGTCTGGTGACCCGTGACGCCCGCGAAGTCGAGCGTAAGAAGGTCGGCTTCCACAAGGCCCGTCGGCGCAAGCAGTTCAGCAAGCGCTGATCCTGCATCCGGGTGGCTTGCCACCCGGCGCGAAGAAAAACGCCGCTCCGGTTTCGGGCGGCGTTTTTCTTTGGGAGGCCGGTGCGTGCCATAATCTAGGAAAATCCCTCGGCCCGCTTCCATGGCGGGCGGATCATTTTTGGATAGCAGACAGGATTCCATCGCATGAGCACGAACAACTCCACCCCCATCAAGGCCGGCATCGTCGGCGGGACCGGCTACACGGGCGTGGAACTGCTGCGCCTGCTGTCGCAGCACCCGAATGTCCAGTTGCATGCCATCACGTCCCGCAAGGAATCCGGGATGCCGGTGGCCGACATGTACCCCAATCTGCGTGGCCACGTGGATCTGTGTTTCCAGACACCCGAAGAAGCCGCGCTCGACCAGTGCGATGTGGTGTTCTTCGCCACGCCGCACGGCGTGGCCATGGAACAGGCGCGCGGTCTGCTGGACCATGACGTGCGGGTCATCGACCTGGCAGCCGATTTTCGCCTGCAGGACGTCGAGACCTTCGCGCAGTGGTACAAGATGCCGCACAGCAGCCCCGACGTGCTCAAAGAAGCCGTCTACGGGCTGCCCGAACTGGACCGTGACCGCATCCGTCAGGCCCGGGTCGTGGGCAATCCCGGCTGCTACCCGACCACGGTCCTGCTGGGCCTGGCCCCCGTGCTGCAGGCGGGCCGGCCCCTGATCGACACCACGCACGTCATTGCCGACTCGAAATCCGGGGTGTCCGGGGCGGGGCGCAAGGCTGCAGTCGGCTCTCTGTTCTCCGAGGCGGCCGACAATTTTTCGGCCTATGGTGTGGCCGGACACCGCCACCACCCGGAAATTTCCGAATGTCTCGCCCGCATCGCGGGTGCGCCCGTGGGGCTGACCTTCGTGCCCCATCTGGTGCCCATGATCCGGGGCATGTTCTCTACCCTGTATCTGCGCATCCTGCCCGACGCCCTGGACACGGATTTCCAGGCACTGTACGAACAGCGCTACGCCGACGAGCCCTTTGTCGACGTCATGCCGGCCGGCAGTCTGCCGCAGACGCGCTCGGTGCGCGCCTCGAACATGCTGCGCATCGCCGTGCACCGGCCCGCCGGTGGCGACACCCTGGTGGTGCTGGTGGTCCAGGACAATCTCGTCAAGGGCGCTGCGGGTCAGGCCGTGCAGAACATGAATCTGATGTTCGGACTGCCGGAAACCACGGGTCTGCAGCACGTGGCGGTGCTGCCCTGAGCCATAGGGGACACGGATGACGCAACCCTCCACGGCGCGCGGTGGCGGTTTCAGCGGCTGGCTGGTGCGCGGCCTGTCCCGGCTCATGCTGTTGCTGGTGGTGTTCGCCGCCGGGGCGCTGGCCATGCATTTCGGCATGCATGCGGGCGAACACGCCGACCTCCAGGCGCGGCAATCCCAGGTCGAATCCCTGCAGGCCGAACTGGCCCGCGCCCAGGCCGACCTGGCGGCCCGCCGCAGCGAAGCCGAGGTCCAGGCGGGCACCCAGCGCGTACTGCAGGACAAGAATGCCGAACTACAACAGGAACTGGGCCGTACCCGCGATCAACTGGCCTTCTACGAGCAATTGATTCCGCCGGGGCCGGCGGGCGCTGTGGCGGTGCGCGCCTTCGACATCCAGGCCGATGGCGAGTTCCTGCGCTACCGGGTGCTGCTGACGCGCAACGCCGCGCCCCAGGCAGAGCCCTTCAAAGGTCGCATGCGGTTTGTGGCCAATGGCCGTTCGCACGGTAAAGCCGTTAAAATAGAATTAAACCCGCCGGTGGCCTCCGCCACCGGCGAGGCTGCTGCGTCGTCCGCCCCGGGGGCGGACCCTCTGGCCCTGGTCTTTGACCAGTTCCAGCGCAGCACGGGCGTCTTGCAACAGGTGCCGGACCTGACGATCGAGTCAGTCCGCCTCGAAATCCTCGAAGGCGACACGGTCCGGGCCGCCCAGGACGCTGCTTTGAATCGTGCGGTTCCCGGCCGCGCAGGAGTCTTGCCTTGAGCACCATCGAACACGCGGTTCTCGACGTTCCGCCCAGCCCTCTGATCTTCACCGACGCCGCTGCCGCCAAGGTCCGCGAACTGCTGGTCGAGGAAAACAATCCCGGCCTGAAACTGCGGGTTTTCGTGCAGGGGGGCGGCTGCTCGGGCTTCCAGTATGGCTTCACCTTTGACGAAGACGTGGCCGAAGACGACACCACGGTCGAACGCGATGGTGTCCAGTTGCTGGTGGACCCCATGAGCTTTCAGTATCTGGTCGGTTCAGAAATCGACTACAAGGACGATCTGGAAGGCTCTCAGTTCGTCATCCGCAATCCCAACGCCAACACCACCTGCGGCTGCGGTTCTTCTTTCACGCCTTGATCCGGGCGGCGTGCAAGCCGCAACCTGGCGCCAGGCCTGATCAGGCAGGGTAAAAACACCCTGCAATCGTCGCGTGCCGCGCGCCGGTGACGGCGGGCAGGCAGGCGGGACGGCCTTGAACGTGCGCTTGCGCCAGCCAGGCGAAAGCCAGCGCTTCGACGTCCTGGGCGGGTACGCCGTAGGCGTCCGTGGTCGTCAGCGTGCAGGGCAAGGCGCGCGCCAGCGCGGCCATGAAGACCGGGTTGCGCGCACCGCCGCCGCAGGCCAGGACTTCCCGTGTGTTCGGCGCATGCCGGCGTACGGTATCCGCGATCGTGTCCACTGACAGGCGCAGCAAGGTTGCCTGGACGTCGGCGGCCTGCGGGCGGTCGCCGCCGGGCAGTGCGTCCAGCCGCGCGTCCAGCCAGGCCAGGCTGAACAAGTCGCGCCCGGTCGATTTCGGTGGTGCCAGGCCGAACCAGGGCTCGGTCAGCAGTGCAGCCAGCAGCCCGTCATGGCATCGGCCTTGCGCCGCCCAGGTGCCGTCCTGATCGTAAGGCTGGTTCCGATGGCGCAGGATCCAGGCGTCCATCAGCATGTTGGCCGGACCGGTATCGAAGCCGCGCACCGGATCTTCCAGCACCGTCAGATTGGCGATGCCGCCCAGGTTCAGGACCGCGCGGCCCTCGCCGCAGCCGAAACGCGCCGCGTGAAAGGCCGGCACCAGTGGGGCGCCCTGGCCGCCGGCGGCGACGTCGCGGCTGCGGAAATCCGCCACCACTGCGATACCGGCGTGTTCCGCCAGCCGCGCGGGCGCATTGATCTGGATGGTGTAGCCCGATTCGGGTGCGTGGCGCACGGTCTGCCCGTGGGCGCCGATGGCGCGGACACGGGCAGCGGGCAGGCCGGCTTGCGTCAGCAGGTCGCGGACGACGGTTGCGTAGCAGTCTGCCAGCGCGTTGGCCGCCTGCGCGGCCCGGGCGAGTTCGTCGGGGCCGGGTGCGTTCAGCGCCAGCAATTCGTGGCGCAGCCCGTCTGGCAGCGCCAGGCTGGCGCTGGCCAGCACGCGGATCGTGCCGTCCGCCAGGTCCGCCAGCACGCCGTCCACGCCGTCCGTGCTGGTGCCCGACATCAGGCCGATGTACGGCTCGATCACCCGATCGGGGGCCATGCGGAGGTGTTCCTGACGGCTTATTGCTGGGCGATCTGGATGCGGCTTTCCTGCAGCCGCGCCATCAGTTCGATCTGCGGCTGGTAGCGGGCCACCATCGCCTGGAAGGCCTTGCGGTCGGCCGAGTCCAGTGTGCGCGCCACAGGCAGGTCGACGGCCAGCGGGTCGACTGGCCGATTGTCGATGCGGAATTCGTAGTGCAGGTGCGGGCCGGTCGCCCAGCCGGTCGATCCCACGTAGCCGATCAACTGGCCCTGCTGGACGCGGTCACCCTTTTTCAGGCCCTTGGCGAACCGGCTCTGATGGGCGTACAGCGTGGAATACTTGCCGAAGTTCTTCAGGATGATGACGTTGCCGTAGCCGTTCTGTCGGCCGATGAATTCCACCGAGCCATCGGCCGTGGCGTAGATCGGCGTTCCCGAGGGCGCGGCATAGTCCACGCCCTTGTGGCCGGTCCATTTGTTGTGGACTGGATGCATGCGCATGCCGAAGCCCGAACTGATGCGGGTGAACTTGATGGCGGTGCGCAGAAAGGCGCCCTTCAGGCTGGCGCCGGAGAAGTCGTAATACCCGCCCGGTTGCTGGCCGTTCTGGAACCAGACGGCACTGTAGGTCTTGCCCTTGTTGATGAATTCCAGGGCGCGGATGTGACCGGTGCCGACTTCTTCACCGTCGTGCATATAGGCTTCGTAGACGATGCGGAAGCGGTCGCCTTTGCGCAGGTCTTTCAGGAAGTCGATGCGGCTGCCCAGAATGTCCACCATTTCCATGGTGATGGCGTCCGGGATCTGGGCCTGATCGGCGGCGCCGAACAGGGAACTGGTGATCTCGCCTTCGGCGATGCGGGTCTCGCGCACGGCGGCGATGGTGCGTTCCTGGGCAGAGAAGCCATTGTCGGCAGGCCGGACTTCCAGCCAGGCCGAATCAACCCCGGCTTTGGCGGTGGTGCCTGGTGTGTGGGCGTAGCGCAGCCACATCATCCGGCCCTGATCGTCCAGGGCGGCTTGCACCGTGCGGCCGGGATAGAGCTTGTAGATCGAACGCGCGCGCTGATCGTGCGTCAGGAAGGTCAGCAGGCCGTCCTCGTTCACCCCCAGGCGGTTCAGCAGATCGGCCACCGTGTCGCCCCGGCGGATGCGGGTCGAGGCAATGTAGGGCGCGGCATCGTGGCTGGTTCCGGCACCCAAGGGCGGCAGGTCGAGCGTCTGGCGGGCCTGGAAAACGGGTTCAGGAGGGGGGGAGGGCTGGACGACGGCGAGTGCGGCCGCGGTCAAAAACAGGCCGCCGGCGGCAAACAACAGACTGCGGGTGATGTGTCGGCGGCGTGGTGGCTGGTGGGCCTCGGGCATCATGGGCGGAATGGGTGTGGTGGATTCAGGCTGCGCTGATTCCGGGCGGGAAGAGGGCTTCTGCTAACATGAAGTCCTCGTCGCCCGAAGTGGCGTCGAATGTGTTGTACAAAAGCTGCGATGGCACGTTATGCTAGCGCATACTTGTCGTTTTTTCGAGCGATTTTTCAAATTTTTTGATCTCTTTCTGATAAAAGCGTATATCATGCCGTCCCCATCCGACCCCGTCGACCCCCGGATCGCCGAAGATCTGCGTGTGGCCCAACGGGGTTGCGACGAATTGCTCGTCGTCTCCGAATTCGCCACCAAACTGGCCCGCAGCCGCGCCACCGGCACGCCTCTGCGCATCAAGCTCGGCCTGGACCCCACCGCTCCCGACATCCACCTGGGCCACACGGTGGTCCTGAACAAGATGCGCCAACTGCAGGATCTCGGTCATACCGTGATCTTTCTGATCGGCGACTTCACCGCGCAGATCGGCGATCCCAGCGGCCGCAACGCCACCCGGCCGCCGCTCACGCCGGAACAGATCCGCGAAAACGCCAAGACCTATTACGCCCAGGCCAGCCTGGTGCTGGATCCGGACCGCACTGAAATCCGCTACAACTCAGAATGGTGCGATCCGCTGGGTACGCGCGGCCTGATCCAGCTGGCGTCGCGCTACACCGTGGCCCGCATGATGGAGCGCGACGACTTCACCCGCCGCTTCAAGGGCGGGGTGCCGATCTCGGTGCATGAATTCCTGTACCCGCTGTTGCAGGGCTACGACTCCGTGGCCCTGAAGGCCGACCTCGAACTGGGCGGTACCGACCAGAAGTTCAACCTGCTGGTGGGCCGCGAATTGCAAAAGGAATACGGCCAGGAACCCCAGTGTGTCCTGACGATGCCTCTGCTCGAAGGCACCGACGGCGTCGAAAAGATGTCCAAGTCCAAGGGCAACTACATCGGCATCACCGAGGCGCCGGATTCCATGTTCGGCAAACTGATGTCGATCTCCGACACCCTGATGTGGCGTTATTTCGAGCTGCTGTCGTTCCGTTCGCTGGCGGACATCAGCGCCTTGCAGGCGGAAATCACCGCCGGCCGCAATCCGCGCGACGCCAAGGTCTCTCTGGCCAGCGAAATCGTCGACCGGTTCCACGGTGCCGGGGCCGGCGCGCGTGCGCTGGAACAGTTCACCGCGCGGTTCCGTGACGGTGTGATCCCCGAGGACATGCCCGAAGTCACCGCCGGGGCTGCGCCCATGGGCATCCTCAAGGTGCTGCGTGAAGCGGGGCTGGCGGCCTCGGCCTCCGAAGCCCAGCGCAACATCGAACAGGGCGGCGTGCGCATTGACGGTGATCGCGTCGAGGACAAGTCTCTGCTGCTGCCGGCGGGCACCTACGTGATGCAGGTCGGCAAGCGCAAGTTCGCCCGGGTCACCCTGACCTGAGCCCGAAGCACTCACGGAGGACCCCCCATGAAACTGCATAGCGACTCTTTCCCCAATCAGGGGGTCATTCCCGAGCGCAACGCCTTTGCGCGGGTCGATCCGCAAACCCGCGTCGCCCTGGCCGGCAACCGTAATCCTCACCTGGCCTGGGCGGACGTGCCCGAGGGCACGCGATCCTTTGCGGTCCTGTGTGTCGATCCGGACGTGCCGACGCGGCCCGACGACGTCAACCAGGAAGGCCGCGAAGTCCCGGCCGATCTGCCGCGCACCGACTTTTTTCATTGGGTTCTGGTGGACGTGGCACCCGATGCGCGCGCCATCGCCGAAGGCGATTATTCCAACGGCATCACGCCGCGCGGCAAGGCCGGCCCTCTCGCCCTGGACGGCACGCGCCAGGGCCTGAATGACTACACCGGCTGGTTCGCGGCCGATCGCGACATGAACGGCGATTACTTCGGCTACGACGGCCCTTGCCCGCCCTGGAACGATGCGCGTGTCCACCACTACGTTTTCACGGTCTACGCGCTGGATGTGGCCGAGCTCGGCGTGTCCGGCCGCTTCACCGGCGCGCAGGCCCTGGCCGCCATGCGGGGACACATCCTGGCACAGGCGTCCTTGACCGGCACCTATACCCTGAATCCCCGCCTGCACGCCCTATAGGCCGTATAGGCTCTATAGGCGTTCGCGCTAGAATGACCCGGTTTCCTCCTATCCTTCCGACTTCTCTGCCTTCAGGACCATTACCCCATGTTTGACCGTTCCCGCACTCTCGATCAGGCCGACCCGGACATCTGGGCCGCCATCCAGCAGGAAAACACCCGCCAGGAACAGCACATCGAGCTGATCGCCTCGGAAAACTACGCCAGCCCGGCCGTCATGCAGGCCCAGGGCACGCAATTGACCAACAAGTACGCCGAAGGCTATCCCGGCAAGCGTTACTACGGTGGTTGCGAATACGTGGACGTGGTCGAGCAACTGGCCATCGATCGCCTGAAGGCGATCTTCGGCGCGGAAGCCGCCAACGTGCAGCCGAACTCCGGGTCTCAGGCCAATCAGGGCGTGTACATGGCGGTTCTGAAGCCGGGCGACTCCGTGCTGGGGATGAGCCTGGCCGAAGGCGGTCACCTGACGCACGGCTCGCCGGTCAATGCTTCGGGCAAGCTGTACAACTTCCATTCCTATGGCCTGGACGCCAACGAAGTCCTGGACTATGACCAGCTCGAAGAACTGGCGCGCACGCACAAGCCCAAGCTGATCGTCGGCGGCGCCTCGGCCTATTCGCTGCACATCGATTTCGAACGCATGGCGCGCATCGCGCATGACAACGGTGCACTGTTCATGGTGGACATTGCCCACTATGCGGGTCTGGTGGCCGGCGGCGTCTATCCCAATCCGGTGCCGCATGCCGACTTCGTCACTTCGACCACGCACAAGTCCCTGCGCGGTCCGCGCGGCGGCGTGATCATGATGAAGGCCGAGTTCGAAAAGGCCATCAACTCCTCGATCTTCCCCGGCATCCAGGGTGGTCCGCTGATGCACGTCATCGCAGCCAAGGCCGTGGCCTTCGGCGAAGCCCTGCAGCCCGACTTCAAGGCCTACGCCGCCCAGGTGGCCGCCAACGCCCGTGTGCTGGCTGACACCCTGGTCAAGCGCGGTCTGCGGATCGTGTCCGGCCGCACCGAAAGCCACGTGATGCTGGTCGACCTGCGTGCCAAGGGCATCACCGGCAAGGCTGCCGAAGCCGTGCTGGGCGAGGCCCACATCACGGTCAACAAGAACGCCATTCCGAACGATCCGGAAAAGCCCTTCGTGACCAGCGGCATCCGCCTGGGCACGCCGGCCATGACCACGCGCGGCTTCAAGGAAGCCGAGGCCGAACTCACCGGCAACCTGATCGCCGACGTGCTCGACAATCCCGACGATGCCGACAACGTCGCCCGGGTTCGCGCGCGGGTCAACGAACTGACCGCGCGCCTGCCGGTCTATCGCTAATCCAACCGGAACGGGCGCCTGCGGGCGCCCGCAGCGCAGATGAAGTGTCCGTTCTGCAATTGCCCCGAAACCCAGGTCGTGGATTCCCGGGTCTCCGAGGAAGGCGACACGATCCGTCGCCGCCGCCGGTGCACGGCCTGTGACCGCCGCTTCACGACCTATGAACGGGTCGATCTGATGATGCCGGCCATCGTCAAGCGCAACGGAACCCGCGCGGATTTCGATCCGTCCAAGCTGCACGGCAGCATGTCCCTGGCGCTGCGCAAACGCCCGGTCAGCGCGACGGCTCTGGACGCTGCCGTTGCGCGCATCCAGGAACGCCTGCTGACCAGCGGCCAGCGCGAAGTGCCGTCCGACCATGTGGGCGAACTGGTCATGTCGGAACTGCGTCAGCTCGATCCCGTGGCCTATGTGCGTTTTGCCTCGGTCTATCGCAGCTTCGAGGATCTGCGCGAATTCGTCCAGGCCATCGACGAATTCCGCCGCGCGGATGAGACCGATGACACGGGTTGAAAGTACCTTCTCCACGGAAGACCACCGCTGGATGCGGCGCGCCCTGACGGTGGCCGAGCAGGCCCTGTTCGTCAGCAGCCCGAATCCTCGCGTCGGCTGCGTGCTGGTGCGCGACGGCCGCTGGCTGGCCGAGGGCAGCACGCAGCGGGCAGGCGGCCGGCACGCCGAGGCCCAGGCCCTGCACGAGGCCGCCCTTCAGGGCGTGGACGTGCGCGGAGCCACCGCTTACGTCACGCTGGAGCCCTGCAGTCATACCGGCCGCACGCCGCCGTGTGCCGATGCCCTGATTGCGGCCGGTGTCGCGCGCGTCGTGATCGCACTCCAGGACCCCAATCCCAAAGTGGCGGGTGGTGGAATCGTGCGGCTGCGGGCCGCCGGCATCCAGGTCGACGTCGGCTTGTTCGCCGAGGATGCCTTGACGCAGAACCCCGGATTTTTTGCCCGGATGACGCGTGGCACGCCCTGGTTGTGGCTGAAGTCGGCGTCGTCCTTCGACGGGCGCACGGCCCTGCCGGACGGCCGTTCGCAATGGATCACCAGTGACGCCGCGCGCGAGGACGGACATCGTTGGCGGGCACGGTCCTGCATGGTGCTGACCGGCATCGGTACGGTGCTGGCCGACGATCCCATGCTGGATGCGCGTGCGGTCGAGACCCCGCGCCAGCCGATCCGTGCCGTGCTGGACACGCAATTCGTTCTGGGCGAGCAGGCCCGGATCATCAATGGCGATCCGGTCTGGGTCTTCACGACACGGCCCGACGCCGGCAAGGCCGCCCGTCTGGCGGCGCGCAATGTGCGCGTCATCGTGCTGCCTGCGGATGATCGTGGCGGTCTGTCCCTGGAGGCGCTGGTGCGCTGGCTGGGGGATCACGAGATCAATGAGGTCCACGTCGAGGCCGGCGCACGTCTGCAGGGCGCGCTGGTCCAGGCGGGACTGGTCGATGAGTGGGTGGCGTATGTGGCGCCCTGCATCCTGGGGGATGGCCAGGGCCTGGCGGCGCTGCCGGCTCCGATTTCGGACCTGGACCAGGCCTATCGATATGAGTTCCTGGACGTTCAGTTCCTGTCCCCGGACATGCGGTTGCATTTGCGCGATACGGCGCGATGGCAGGCGCTGGTCCGGGCTTGCGGCCTGCGCAATAAATAAAGGATAGCCTCATGTTCACTGGTATCGTCGCGGCCGTGGGCCGCATCACCGAAGTCCGTCCCTTGGGAGACGGTGAGGACGCGGGCGTGCGCCTGTCGATCCAGGCCGGCGGCCTGCCGCTGGCGGCGACCCGTTTGGGTGATTCAATCGCCATCCAGGGCGCCTGCATGACGGCCGTCGTCCTGCACGACGATGCCTTCGAGGTCGATGTGTCGCGCGAAAGCCTGGACCACACCTGCGGCCTGGACCGGCCCGGCGAGGTCAACCTGGAGCACGCCCTGCGGCTGGGCGACAGCCTGGACGGACATCTGGTGTCCGGCCACGTCGATGGCGTGGGCCGGGTGACCTGCTTCGAGGCTGTGGCGGAATCAACCGAACTGCGCATCATCGTCCCGGTCCACCTGTCGAAATACCTGGCGTACAAAGGCTCGGTCACGGTCAATGGCGTCAGCCTGACGGTCAACCGCGTGGATGACCAGGAAGAAGGCACCGAAATCTCCATCAACCTGATCCCGCATACCGTCCAGGTCACGACCCTGCGCAACCTGGAGGTCGGCTCCCCCGTCAATCTGGAGATCGATCTGATCGCCCGTTACGTCGAACGGATGGTGGGCGGCATGGGTGCGGCAGCGCCCGGTGGCTTGGGCGTTGCCTGATCGCAGGGCCCGGTTCCACAGAGGGCGGCTGACGGGTTTGGCATTATTCTGCTAGAATAGCGGACTTCGTCTGCCGCTATGGCGTGCAGACGTGCAGGACAGGTGGCCGAGTGGTTGAAGGCGCACGCCTGGAAAGCGTGTATACGTGAATAGCGTATCGGGGGTTCGAATCCCCCTCTGTCCGCCAGGATACAAAAGCCCCCGATTCCGGAAGAGTCGGGGGCTTTTTCATGGGGCGTCCGGGTTGGTCGCCTAGCCCTGAACCCTGCTTCGGGCTGCACGCCGCGTCAGCTTGACTTGATACATGGCCTGATCGGCCTGCTCCAGGGCGGTGGCGGCGTCCAGCGTGCGCGGTAATACGATGATGCCGCCGACGCTTGCGCCCGCGTAGTGGATCGTCGTTTGCGGATAGGAAAATTCGCCCGTCGTGGCGTCGGTGATGCGGTCGATGAAGGCTTTCAGCGCTGCCTCCGGATCCGCGCCGGGCGCGGGTCCGGGACCGATGACGGTGAATTCGTCGCCTCCATACCGGGCCACGATGTCCTGGGCGCGCAGTGCCTGCCGCAGCCGATCGGCCATGTCCTTCAGGAACCGGTCTCCGGTCGCGTGCCCGTAGCGGTCGTTGATGTCCTTGAATCCGTCGAGATCCAGGAAGCCGACCAGGACGGTCGTATCCTGGCGATCGGCCTGTGCAAGCTGGCGTTGCAAAAGATCCAGGAGAACGTGGCGATTCGGCAGCCGGGTCAGCGCATCGGTGGCCGCCAGGGTCGAGAGCTGGGCATTGGCGTTCAGCAAGTGTGTCAGCAGCCGCTCGCGTTCGGCCTGGTTGCCGATCAGACGGGCGAACAGTTTCAGCAGGCGGCGCGCCTGCTCGTCGATCTGGCGGCGGCTGGAACTGGCCGCGCACAGGGTGCCGAACAGCATGCCTTCGCCCGCATAGATGGGTGTGCTGACATAGGTCTGGATGCCCAGCGCGGCCGCCGCCTGGGAATCGCCCCAGTGTTCGCCGACGGCGTCGCTGAACGGCCTGTCCTCGTCCAGTGCACGTTTGCACAACGTGTCCTGCCAGGCCACCGTCAGATTTTCGGGGATCTGCATCGTCCTGGTATTGTGCGCGTACAGTACGTGCTGCGTGCCCGCGTCAAGATCGATGGTCGTCAGGTAGGTGGATTCCAGCCCTGTCGCTTCCTCCAGCATTTCCAGGAACGGTCGCGTGAGGTCTTCCAGGCTGCGGGCCTCGGTCACGGATTCGGAAATACGGCTCAGCAGCGTGGCCGACTCGGGCAGCGGGCGGGAGGTGGAGTGAATGTCGGCATCGTCGTTCATGACGGTTTCCACGGATACGGATAGATCACATCCTGGGCGCAACGGCGGGCGGAAGCAATCTGCCTCACGCCCGGGGCCCGACACCGGAGATCAGTCCATGCCCGGCACGGTATTGGAGAACCCGCAGTCCACGTGCAGGATTTCGCCGGTGATGCCGGCGGCCAGGTCCGACAGCAGGAAGGACGCGGCGTTGCCAACGTCCTCGATGGTGACGTTGCGGCCCAGCGGCGATTGCGACTCGACGTACTTCAGCATGTTGGAGAAGTCGCGGATGCCGCTGGCGGCCAGGGTCTTGATCGGACCGGCGGAAATGCCGTTGGCGCGCAGGCCCTTTTTGCCCATGGACTTGGCCAGGTAGCGCACGCTGGCTTCCAGGGACGCCTTGGCCAGGCCCATCATGTTGTAGTTGGGGATGGCTTTTTCAGCGCCCAGGTAGCTCAGGGTCAGGACCGAGCCGTTGCGGCCTTCCAGCATGGGCATCGCGGCCTTGGCCAGGGCGGGGAAGCTGTAGGCGGAGATGTCGTGGGCGATGCGGAAGTTCTCGCGCGTCATGCCGTCCAGGAAGTCGCCTTCCAGGGCGTCGCGGGGAGCGAAGCCGATGGAGTGCACCAGGCCGTCCAGGCCATCCCAGTGTTCGCGCAGCGAGGTGAAGGTGGCCTCGATCTGGGCATCGTCGGCGACGTCGCAAGGGATGACGATGCTGCTGCCCAGCTCTTCGGCGAAGCCGCGCACGCGGCCTTCAAAGCGTTCGCCGACATAGGTGAGCGCCAGTTCGGCGCCTTGGGCGCGACAGGCGTGCGCGATGCCGTAGGCGATGGATCGATTCGAGAGTACGCCGGTGATCAGGATGCGTTTGCCGTTCAGAAAGCCCATGGTTGTGTCCAGTCTAGAAGGGTTCAATTAGAAGCGAAGAACTCTCTACCTTGCCGCTTGCAAGCGGCTCGGATTCGTCAGGCACGGAACAGTCCGCAGGGGACTGTTCCGTGTCCCGCCTTATCCTTGCACCTCGGTCCCCGGGACGCGCAGGCGCTGGCCGGTGGACAGGGAGGAGCTCTTCAGGTTGTTGAGTTTGCGCAGCGCGTCCACCGATGTGTTGTAGCGCCGCGCCAGCGAATACAGGGTGTCGCCCTGGCGGATCGTATGCGTGCGGACGACGGGCTTGGGCCGGAGGTCCTGCGTGTTCTGCTTGGCAGACGCCCGGGCTGGGACTTCGACACGCCGGATCGTCCTGGGTTCGGCCGCCGGTTCCGCGCCGGGGGGGGCGTAGGACGCCAGCATGAGGCCGCCTGCGGGGGCTTTCCGGGCGGGGATCAGCAGGGTGGCGACGGTGGCGCGGGTCTGCTTCGGGCCCAGTCTGTTGGCCTGGCGCAATTGGTCCAGCGTGATGCCGTGCGTTTTGGCGATGCTGGCCAGGGACTGGCCCTTTTGCGGGTGGACGACCTGCCAGGACGACAGGCTGCCCGTATAGGATTCCAGGTTGTCGTTGAAGACGCCGACCTTGTCCAGCGGCAGGTGCAGCGCCGGGTTGTGCGCGGCCAGCATGACGGGCCGGTTGTACGAGGGGTTCAGGGCCTGGAAGTCTTCCAGCGGCATTTCCGCCAGGGCGGCGGCCACGGCGATGTCCATGTCGCGCGACTTGTGCACCGTGGTGAAGTACGGGGTGTTGCTGACGCCGGGCAGGGTGATGCCGAATTTGTCCGGGCGAGCGATGATGTTCTTGATGGCCTGGAGCTTGGGCACGTAGTTGCGGGTCTCGTCAGGCATGTCCAGGGCCGTGTAGCCGGTGGGCTTGCCGGCGTTGGCGGCCTTGTCCATGGCGCGTTTCACGGCGCCTTCGCCCCAGTTGTACGAGGCCAGCGCCAGATACCAATCGCCCTGGAAATCGTACAGGTAACTCAGGTAGTCCAGCGCCGCCTGGGTGGATGCGACCGGGTCGCGCCGCTGGTCGCGCCACCAGTTCTGTTCCAGTTTGTAGTGCTGTCCGGTGCTGGGAATGAACTGCCACAGGCCGGAGGCCTGGGACCGCGACAGGGCGTTGGGGTTGTAGGCGGATTCGACGAAGGGCAGCAGCGCCAGTTCGGTGGGCAGGCCGCGCCGGTTCAGCTCGTCGACGATGTAGTACAGGTACTTGCCCGCCCGCTGGCTCATGAGCAGCACCGATTGCGGGTGCGAGGCGTAGTAGTCCGTCCAGTAGTCGACCCGCTCGTTGCGCAGATTGGGGATGGCGAAACCACGTCGAATGCGGTCCCACATGTCGCGGGGCGGATGGGTCAGGTCAACGGTACGCGAGGTGTCTTCCGCGTCATAGGCCTGGCGCTGATCGGCCGTTTGATGGCGAGTGGCACAACCGGCCAGCACCACCAGGATCAGCGGCAGGAGAAGTCGCAGGATTTTCATGGGTGGATCATTGGGAATTTCAAGGCGCGAATTTCCCGATTTTACCCAGGGAATCACATGTTTGTGCGGAATACGTGAGAAATTGCCGGACTCGTCCTGTCAGGCCAGCCTTTAGCGGAAGTCGTTTTTCCATTGGCGCAACGCGGCAAAAACGGCCTGAGGCGTGTCCAGGGAAGCCCCGGTTTGTCGGGCAGCGGCCGCGCGGACGGCTGGCTGGCTGCTGTGCAGGAACGGATTGGTTTCCAGTTCCAGGCCGATCGTGGAGGGCAGGGTGGGCTGGCCCTGAGCCCGCAGATGCGTCACGTCCAGTGCGCGCTGCTGCAAGGCGGCGTTATCGGGTTCGACCTGCAAGGCCCAGCGGATGTTGGAGGCCGTGTATTCGTGGGCGCAGCACACCAGGGTGTCAGGCGGCAGGCTGGCGAGCTTGTCCAGGGAGTCGAGCATCTGGGCCGGGGTGCCTTCGAACAGCCGGCCGCAACCGGCCGCGAACAGCGTGTCGCCGCAGAAGACCACGGGCCGGCCGGGTTCCAGCAAGCCGGTGTAGGCGATGTGGCCCGCCGTATGGCCGGGGATGTCCAGCACCTTGAAGCGCAGCCCCGCGCCGGGCAGGTCCACCGTGTCGCCTTCGGCCAGGGGCACGTCGCACAGCGGGATGTTTTCGTGGCGCGGCCCGTAGACGCGCGCCCCGGTTCGCTGTTGTAATGCACGCACCCCGCCGACGTGGTCGCCGTGATGGTGCGTGATCAGGATGGCTTCCAGGATCAGCCCGTCGCGCAGCAGAGATTCGACGGGGCCGGGTTCGCCGGGGTCCACGACGATCGCGTGGCCGTTTTTCTGTACCATCCAGATGTAGTTGTCCGACAGGGCCGGGATGGGCGTCAGGACGGCCGGCGCGGCCTGGATGGGGGCGGACGTGTTCATGTCTAGGGAGTCATAGTGGCATCGCAGCGCGAACTGCCGATCGAGTTGGCTGAATGGCTGGAAACCCCGGCGGGGCAGTACGTGCGCGCCTGGGAGCAGCGCCAGGTCGATGCCATGGTCGGCAATACGTTTGGCTATCATGCCATACAAATCGGGCTGCCGCACTGGAACCTGCTGCAGGCCAACCGCATTCCCTACAAGGCCTGGGCGCATAGTTCCAGCGCACCTTTTGGCACGCGGGCCGGGCGCCTGGTCTGCGAACCCGAACAACTGCCCTTCGACACACAAAGCATCGACTTGCTGGTGATGCCGCACACCCTGGAATGGTGCGCAGACCCGCACCAGACCCTGCGCGAGGCCGAGCGCGTCCTGATGCCCGAGGGCCGGGTGGTGCTGACCGGTTTCAATCCCTACAGCCTGTGGGGTCTGCGGGAGTCCCTGCCGGGCCTGGAATTGCGCCTGCCGGTGCCGGTGCCGTCCCAGGTGTCGCCCGCCCGCCTGAAAGACTGGTTCAAGCTGCTGTCCTTCGAACTGGACCGGGGGCGTTTCGGCTGTTATACGCCCCTGTGCACGACCCAGGCCTGGCTGCATCGCTGGCGTTTCATGGAACATGCGGGCGACCGCTGGTGGCCCGCTGGCGGCGCCGTGTATGCGATCGCAGCGGTCAAGCGGGTGTCGGGCATGCGTCTGATCGGACCGGCATGGCGCAAGCCGCGCCGCCGCCGCGAGCGCCGGGGCGCCGTGGCGCCCGTCGCCAACCGAATCAATGAGGATCATCATGGCTGAACCCAGAGTGGACGCCTGGACCGACGGCGCCTGCAAGGGCAATCCCGGTCCGGGCGGGTGGGGCGTATTGCTGCGCCAGGGACCGCACGAAAAATCGCTGCATGGCGGAGAACCGGACACGACCAACAATCGGATGGAACTGATGGCGGTGATCCAGGCACTGCGGGCGCTCAAGCGGCGCTGCGTCGTGACGGTACACACCGATTCTTCCTACGTGCAAAAGGGCATGACCGAGTGGCTGCCCAACTGGAAGCGGCGTGACTGGCGCACGGCGGACAAGAAGCCGGTAAAGAACGCCGACCTGTGGCAGATCCTGGACGAGCTGGCCTCCGGGCATGAATTACACTGGCGGTGGGTCAAGGGCCATGCCGGCGACCCCGGCAACGAACGGGCGGATGCCCTGGCCAATCTTGGCGTCGAGGACCCGCAGGGCGTCCGCGCCTCCTGAAGCTCGCGATATGGCCGGTCCTGGCGGGCTGGCAAGGAATCTCATGCGTCAAATCGTTCTGGATACGGAAACCACGGGCCTGGAGCCCGAGCAGGGCCACCGCGTGGTGGAAATGGCCTGCGTCGAGATCCTCAACCGGCAGGTCACCAAACGACATCTGCACCTGTATATGAACCCGGACCGCGACAGCGATCCCGAGGCGCTGCGGGTCCACGGCCTGACGACCGATTTCCTGTCAGATAAGCCGCGCTTTCCGGAGGTCGCCCAGCAACTGGTGGATTTCGTGCGCGACGCCGAGGTCATCATCCACAACGCGGCCTTCGACGTGAAGTTCCTGAACGCCGAACTGCGCCGCGCCAAGCTGCCGCCCTTCACAGAACTGTGCGGCAAGGTCACCGATTCGCTGATGGTGGCGCGCGAAATGTTCCCGGGCAAGCGCAACAATCTGGATGCGCTGTGCGAACGCTTCGGCATTTCCAACGCGCACCGGACCCTGCACGGCGCCTTGCTGGACTCGGAGTTGCTGGGCGAAGTCTGGCTGGCCATGACGCGCGGACAGGATTCCCTGCTGGATGAGGGCGCCGACGATTCAGCCACCGGTTCCGGCGCCGGTGCGGCTGGAACTCAGGGGCGTTTCGATGCTTCCGGTCTGGCAGTCATCCAGGTCGATGCCCAGGCCATGCAGGCGCACGAAGCCTATCTGGATGGCCTGGACAAGGCGGGCGGCAAGCCTTGCCTGTGGCGGCAGATCGACAATCCTCCCGAGACGGACGCGACGGTGGTCTGAGGCGGGCTCTGCGCCGCCTGTCAAAACTATGTATAATTGCCGTCTTTCCAGTCGGCTGGTCCCGTGCGTTTCACGCGGATCCTGAACAGCGCGATTGGGCGGTTAGCTCAGTGGTAGAGCACTGCCTTCACACGGCAGGGGTCACTGGTTCGAACCCAGTACCGCCCACCAGAATTCCAGAGCACAGAGCCATATCATGCATTTAGCTGATATGGCTTTTGTTCTTTATGCCAGTCGCTTGAGCGTCGGACTGCGCGTCATTGCTCCCCTTCGGGGCCCCACGGTAGTTACGCCTGTAGACGTCCGGCCCCATGGCCTGGATCTGTTGATCGATCAAGACTTCAAATGGCTTCAATACCGGCTGAAAGTCGCTTTCAGGCTCCAGCACGGTCAGTGTGCGCACGATGGCTTCGATGGTGGAAACGGCTGCGGGTTCCTGAGTCTGGCGTATCCGGTAGCGAGAGGGGGCGCCCACGGGCAGACTCAAATGGGGCAGGGTGCCTAATACGGGGTTGGCCTGCATGATCTTGCGCGCTTTACGCCAAGTGCCATCGGGCACGATCAGCAGGGCGGCCGATTTTTCATGGGCAGCACCCAGCGGCCGCGGCAGGGTCGGATTCTGTGTCGGGAACAGCACGAATACCGATGGCGCCGTGGCGATGATGTCGTCGAGTTGTGGAAAGCATTCGCCGATCAGCAGTTCAGCCTGCTGCAGGCCCAGTACCGCCAGTCGCCCCGTGTTCAGTGGGTGCCTTTGTTCATCAGGGTGCTGCAGAATCAGTACGCGCGTACGGTTGGGCACGATCGTGACATGAGCGCACAGGCAATGTGTCAGGGGCCTGAGGCAACGGGTGCAATGAGGTCGAGACGATCGCGGGCGGGATGGCATAAGCAGCCTTTTTACCAGACTCTCTACCAGGCGATCGGGGGGCCTTCCCGTCCCGTCATCCCCCGCGCGCCGCATGGCGCGGCGGGCGGGGGCAGGATGGACAAGGATACGAGGATTACAGCGGATACTGCTCGTTGTCGCTGATGATCACTGCGCCGTCGGTGCGTGCGGTGGCCAATTCGCTCAGGACCTGGGTGCGGGTCTTGGACGCGCCTTCGTGCTGGATCTGGGGATATTGGGTGTGTTCACCGAACTCGACCTGGCCCTGGGCTTGGGCCAGGCGCAGGGCGTTGACCACTTCCGCGCGGCTCAGGGTACTGGGCGTGCTTTCGATCGGGTAGTTGCCTTGTTCGCCGAGGGTCACGATGCCCTGGGCTTGGGCTGCGTGCAGTTGCTGGACGACTTCGGCGCGAGACAGATCGGCGGCCTGAGCCAGGCCGGCAGAGGCGAGACCGAGCGAGAGGGCGGCAAGAGTGGCGGTGACTTTCATGATGGTTTCCTTCAATCAGATGGATAAATGAGGCAGGGCGCTGCGGGCTTTCCGTTTTGCGCGCTATGTCCTGCTCCTATGAAACGTATTCTGCACTGCCGCTGTTGTGCGATAAACAGGCTGAATGCGAATTCAGTTTTCCATTTGTGAAGGCAATCGGGGTGGGAATGCGGGACAATGTCACGCTCGGGCCGAATCTTGCCCAGGAAAGAAGTCATGTCTCCTTCATTGAACGATATCGAGCTGTTTGTCGAGGTGGCGCGCAGCCAAGGTTTTACCCGCGCAGGCGAGGCGCTGGACATGCCGGCGTCCACGATTTCCCGGCGGATCTCGGCGCTGGAAAAATCCATTGGCGTGCGCTTGCTGAACCGCTCCACCCGCAAGGTGAGTCTGACCGAGGCGGGCGCGGCGTATTTTGCGCGCTGTCAGCACATCGTGGAAGAAGCGCGCATCGCCCATGAAGTGCTCATGGACGAGACCAGCAATCCGCGCGGACGCCTGAAAGTGTCGATGCCGTCCACGCTGGCCATGTCCCTGCTCTCGAACGCCTTGCGGGAATTCTCGCTGCGCTACCCGGAGATCGAATGCGAGTACGACCTCAGCATCCGCCGGATCAATCTGCAGTCGGACCCCTACGATGTGGTGATCCGGGTGGGCGAGCCGCCCGCTTCCGGGATCGTGTCGCGGCGGCTCGGCACGCTGGTCCTGGGGCTGTACGCGTCCCGGGAATACCTGGACGCGCAGGGAGCCCCTGCCAGTCCGGCGGACCTGGCGCGTCATGAGTGCCTGCGCGCCACCGCCGAGCGGGTGGATTCCATCTGGACGCTGTTTTCCGGGGACAACCAGGAACAGCGGGTTCGGGTCAGGGGGCGGATCGCCTTGAACCAGGTGTTGATGCTGCGCCGCATGGGTGAGGCGGGCATGGGTATCGTGCCCTTGTCCATTCAGGACATGAAGGGCGGCGGTCTGATCCGGGTATTGCCGGGCTGGTCTTTTGCGCCCGTCCCCATGGTGGCCTTGTTTCCGTCGCGGATGATGCCGGCTCGGGCGCGGGTCTTCATCGACTTCGTCAAGGAACGGCTCGCGGATGTGGACATTCTGTCGGGCGCGGCCGAGGCGGCGCAGGTCTAGACTCTTGCGGAAGCGGCCTCCTGAGGTCGGGCGTGCACGGCGTGACATCTTTCTGTGCACGGCGGGACAATTGGCGGTGGGCGGTCGCAGGTATTCTTCGCCTAAATCAATGCGAAGAAGAGGTAGACATGATCGCGACGGATCCGCGCCCCGAGCAGGCCGCCATTCGAGAACACATGATCATCGACGGCAAGCCTTGCGCCCAGGGGGAAGGCCGCCTGCCCGTCTATGACCCGGCCACCGGCGACATCATCGCCCATCAGGTCGAGGCCAGTCCCGCCCAGGTGGATCAGGCGGTGCGCGCCGCGCGCCGTGCCTTCGAATCTTCCGCCTGGCGCACCATGACGCCGGCGGGCCGCGAGCGCCTGCTGCTGGCGCTGGCGGATCGCGTCGAGGCCGAGGGCGAGTCTCTGTCGCGCCTCGAGACGCTGAACAACGGCAAGCTGCTGGGCTTGTCCCAGATGCTCGAAGTCGGCGCCAGCGCGCAATGGCTGCGCTACATGGCGGGCTGGGCGACCAAGATCACGGGCGAAACCCTGAACCTGTCGATTCCGTTCCCGCCGGGTGTGCAGTATCACGCGCATACCCGGGCGGAGCCGGTGGGGGTCGTCGCCGCGATCGTGCCCTGGAATTTTCCGCTGCTGATGGCGGTCTGGAAAATTGCGCCTGCCGTGGCGGCGGGCTGCACGGTCGTGCTCAAGCCGGCCGAGGAAACCCCGCTGACGGCCATCCGGCTGGCGGAACTCGCACTCGAAGTCGGTTTCCCGCCTGGGGTGATCAATGTGATCACGGGCCGGGGCGAGACGACCGGTGCGGCGCTCGTCGCCCATCCCGGCGTCAACAAGATTTCCTTCACCGGGTCCACCGAAGTCGGCAAGCTCATCGGTCATGCCGCACTGGACGACATGAAACGGATCTCGCTCGAACTGGGCGGCAAGTCGCCGGTCGTGATCATGGATGATTGCCCCATCGATCAGGCGATCCAGGGCGCGGCCGGGGCCATTTTTTTCAACCAGGGCCAGGTGTGCACGGCCGGTTCGCGGCTGTTCGTCCAGGAAGGCATCTACGACCAGGTGCTGGAAGGCCTGGCGGCCGTTGCAAACAGCCTCAAGATCGGCTCCGGCTTCGATCCGGACACGCAGATCGGCCCCATGGTGTCGGCCCGTCATCGCCAGCGGGTTTCCGACTTCATCGCGGCCGGGCGCACCTCGGGCGCGCGCGTGGTGGCGGGTGGACAGGCCTGGGATGGCCCGGGCTATTTCGTGCGGCCGACGGTATTCGACGGCGCAGCGCCCGATGCCACGATCGTGCGCGAGGAAATCTTCGGCCCCGTCGTCGTGGCGGCACGGTTCCGCGACGAGGACCAGGCCGTGGCCCTGGCCAATGACACGCGCTTTGGTCTGGGGGCCAGCATCTGGAGCAACGACTTGGGCCGCGTGCATCGCCTGGTGCCGCGCATCCAGGCCGGCACGGTCTGGGTCAACACGCACAACATGCTGGACCCGAGCATGCCGTTCGGCGGCTACAAGCAGTCCGGGGTCGGGCGCGAGCATGGCCGCGCCGTGATCGACAACTACATCGAGACCAAGTCGGTTTGCATCGCCTATCCAGGCGCTGTCTGACGATTGGGTTTCAGCGGTTTTTTCATTCCAACAGAGCCGGCTTGGAAGCCGGCCACGAGGAGACATGCATGACGATGATGCGTACGATGCGCCGGCTTGCGCTGGCTGCAGCTTTGGTGGCAGCGGGTTCCGCCCATGCGGGGGATCCCAGCGCGCGAGACTGGATTCCGGCGCCGCCGGGCACCAGTGTGTTCGCGGCTTACCTGCTCGGCCTGAATTCCCATGGTTTCTATGACCGTGGGAACCAGATCGATGACGGGCCCACGGTGGACGTGCGGGGCATGGTCCTGCGCCCCATGTATTTCAGCGAGATCATGGGCAAGACCGTCCAGTACGAACTGATCCTGCCCGCCATGCGCACCACGATCGGGGTCAGCGGCGCGCCCGACGACCGTGTCACCGGCGTGGGCGATGCCCAACTGGGCGCAGCGGTCTGGTTCATCAACAATGAAGCCAGCAAGACCTGGTTCGCCTGGGAGCCCTTCATCACGGTACCCACAGGCAAATATCACAGCAACCACGCCGATGCTTCGCCGGGGAAAAACCGCTGGACGACGCTCCAGGACTTCGCCTTCGTGCAGGGAATCGGCGAATCGACCTTCCTCGAGGCTGTGGCCGAATTCGAGTTCTTCGGTGACAACACCAATTACTACGGCGGCACGCTCAAGAAGGCGCCGGCCATCCGTCTGATGGCGCTGGCGTCGACCAACATCACCGAAAGCACCTACGTGGGCATGCGCTACCGCTACGAAACGGGCGGTCGCGAAAAAGTCGACGGGGTCGAGACGGTATCCAGCGCCAGGAACCACCAGCTGGCCTTCGAGATCACCCACCAGATCAATGACGCCAACCAAGTGCAACTGCAGTACATCCACGACCTGAAGGTCGAAAACGGCCCGCGCATGCGCGGTGTGCAGATGCGTTATGTCTATGCCTTCTAGGCTGGACCCAGGAGACTCATGCCATGAAAAAACCAGTATTCAGGATCTCGACCGGGCTGAGCCTGCTGTCGGCGGCGTTGCTGCTGGGCACCGCCTCAGGTGTCCAGGCCGCTCCGCCGCTACCCGTTGAGCAATTGACCGGCGGCCATTCAGTCAAGGTCGCCCCGGACCAGCGCATCTATGTGATGGATTCGGTGTTTTTCCACCTGACCGACAGCCGTCTGAAGGAGTTCGATCGCAGCACCGGGAAACTCCTGGGGATGATCCCCACCGCGTTCAACGGCCAGGCCCAGGTTTCCAAGGACGGCAAGCAAATCTATGTCACCACCACGTACTTCGAGCGCGTCACGCGCGGCGAACGCACGGACGTGGTTGAAGTCTGGGATAACGAGACGCTCAGCTTCGTGCGGGAGATCAAGATTCCGCCCAAGCGGGCCGGCTCACTGAACTACGACGGCATTTTCCGCCAGACGGGGGACGGCCATTTCGTCCTGGTGCAGAATGCCACGCCGGCTGCTTCGGTCAGCGTGGTCGACATGCGGAAAAACGCCTTCGCCGATGAGATCACCGCCACGGCAGGCTGCTGGAGCATCATTCCCGTCCCGGGTACGCCGCGCAGCTTCTCCACGGTCTGCGGCGACGGTGCCCTGCTGACGATCGCGCTGGGAGACGACGGCAAGGTGGCGTCCCAGAAGCGCAGCGAGCCCATGTTCCCGGTCAAGGACGATCCCGTCTTCATCACCCCGGGCCGCCTGTCCAACGCGCTGGTGTTCGTCTCCTTCTATGGCAATGTCTACACGGCCAGGCCGCAAAAGGACGGCGACATGAAATTCGACCCCGTCTGGTCCTTGCTCGATGACGCAGACCGGGCGAAGCACTGGGTTCCGGGCGGCTACAACCTGCTGGCGGTCGAGCCGCACAGCGAGCGCCTGTACATCTTCATGCACCCGGATGGTGTCGAAGGCTCGCACAAGAATCCTGCTGCCGAGATCTGGGTCTACGATCTGAAGACCCGCAAGCGTATCGCCCGTGTGCCCGGCAAGAGTGCGTTGTCCATGTCCGTCATCCCGGGCAAGAAGCCCCAGTTGCTGACCATCGACGGTGGGAACGTCAACGTCTATGACATCTCCAAGCCCGAGCCCAAAGAAGTCCTGACGATCCCGGAGGCGGCCGAGGCTTCCTTGCAACTGATGGGTTATGCGGGAGGCGGCAATGGGTGATCCTGTCATTGCATATGCCGCGCTGGCGGTGCTGACGGCGATCTTCTGGCTGGGCGCCTTGCACAAGCTGCGGGACTGGACCGGGTTCGAGGCGGCCGTGGCGGGTTACCGCCTGCTGCCTGCCGTGTTGCACCGGCCGTTCGCTCTCGTCTTCATTGCGGCTGAGTTGCTGGCGGGGGGGCTGTTGCTGTGGCCCGCCGCGCGTGCGGCGGGTGTCGCCGTGGCGCTGGCCGTCCTGGCGGCGGCCTCGCTGGGCGTCACCGTGAACCTGCTGCGGGGCCGCACCGATATCGACTGCGGTTGCGGCGGCCTGTCCCAGGCGCCGACCAGCCTGTCCTGGTGGGTCGTGGCGCGCAATGGCCTGCTGGCGTTGTTGGCCCTGCTGGCCTGGCCGGAGGGCGGCGGCGCTGCGGCGCGCGACCTCGTCTGGCTGGACGGCGTCACCTTCTTCGGCATGTCCTTGGCCCTGCTCGGCCTCTACCTCGCTTTCAATCAGTTGCTCGCATCTCACCTCGAGATGCGTAAAAGGAGTCAATCATGACGGCATTGATCGTATCGAATATTGTGTTGTGGGTCGTGACGCTGGCCTTGCTGCTGGTGGTGCTGGCCTTGTCCCGGCAGATTGGCGTCCTGTACGAGCGGGTCGCCCCGATGGGCGCCCTGACCATCGACAAGGGACCGGCGGTGGGCGCCGCCTCGCCCCGGTTCGAACTCGACGACCTGCTGGGCCGTCCCCTGCGCATCGGTCATGGCGGCGGGCGTGGTCAGTTGCTGTTCTTCGTGTCCCCCACATGCCCGGTGTGCAAGAAGCTGCTGCCCATCCTGAAATCGGTGGCGCGGACCGAGGGTGCCTGGCTGGACATCGTGCTGGCCAGCGACGGCGAGATGCCCGAGCACCTGGCCTTCTATCGCAAGGCCGGCCTGGAAGCCTTCCCCTACGCGCTGTCCACCGAGATCGGCATGCGTTTCCAGGTCAGCAAGCTGCCCTATGCCATTTTGCTCGATGAGCAGGGCGTCGTTCGGGCCAAGGGCCTGATCAATTCCCGTGAACAGCTCGAAAGCCTGTTCACGGCCAAGGAGATCGGTGTGGCCTCGGCCCAGGAATGGCTGGAGCGCGGCACGACGGTCCAGGAAATTACTCGCAAGGAGAATGGCAATGCGATGGCTTGATCATTTTGGTGAATCCCTGACACGCAAGGTGGCCCATGCCTCGTCGCGGCGCAGCGTGCTGTGTTCGATCGGCAAGGTGTTCGTCGGGACGGCCTTCGTCATGCCGGTCCTGCCGGTCGCCCGGATCGCGAAGGCTGCGGAATCGGCGCCCAAGACGGACCTGGACACCGCGACCGAGGCGGAACTCTCTTCCTGCGATTACTGGCGCTATTGCGCGGTGGACGGTTTTTTGTGCACCTGCTGCGGCGGTTCGGCGACGACCTGCCCGCCGGGCAGCGAGCCCTCGCCCATCTCGTGGGTCGGCACCTGCCACAATCCCAAGGATGGCAAGGACTACCTGGTCAGCTACCATGACTGTTGCGGCAAGACGGCCTGCGGCCGGTGCTACTGCGGCGGCCAGGTGCGTGAACGGCCGGGCTACGAGTTCTTCCTGCACAATGATGTGAACTGGTGCATGGCCAACAGCAACACGACCTACCATTGCACCGTCTCCACCATCGTGGGGCTGGGCAAGAATTGACCTTCTAGAAGGGGGAGCGGATCATGTCCAAGTACGTACGCGGGTTCCGGGCTGGTCTGTTCCTTTGCCTGGGGCTGGCCCCGTCGGTCCCGGTCTGGGCCGCAGAGGCCGCGTCCGCCCCGCATGCGATGCTCGAATCCATGGCGGCCAGCCAGTCGGCCTACAAGGATTACATGCTCAATTGCGGGGGCTGTCACCGCTACGACGGCCAGGGCGTGGCCCGCAATGCGGTGCCCAGTTTTCTCAACTCCATCGGCTTGTTCACCCGTCTGCCCGAAGGCCGGGAATACATGATCCGCGTGCCGGGTGCCGCCCAGTCGCAATTGGGCAACGCCGAGCTCGCGGACGTGCTGAACTGGATGGTTGCCAACTACAGTCCGGACGCGGTGGCACCCGACTTCAGGCCTTTCACGGCCGGCGAGGTCGGGGCGGTCCGGCCCTATCGCTTCGATGACGTGGTGGCCTCGCGCCGGCAACTGGAAGCCAAGCTTCAGAAGCTGGGCCTGACGCCAGCCCCGTATCTCTATGGGTCAAACTGAGCGCACGGGAGCGCCACCCCTTTCCCGGCGTGCGTGGATTCGATCGTCACTCGGCTTCGGGGCTGTCCGGCTAGGGGTTTGTCCCGCTAGCCGGAATTGTGCCGGGAGGCTAGATTTCCCGATAGTCAGGAAGTGAGGATCGACACCATGTCCGCGCCTATGCCCAAGTCCGCGGCGCCCCCGTTCAAGCCCACGTGGCTGAGCACGCCATTGCGGCGCTTCGACACGCGCGGCGCCTGGGCGGACAGCATCTCCGAGCATTTCGTGCCCCTGGAGGTCGAGGCCAGGAGCACGGGCGCGTTCCGCAACCTGGCGGCCAACGAGATGCTCGGCTGTCTCCAGGTCTCCGAATTGGTGACGGCGGCGCAGCGGGTGCGGCGCACACGCGTGCTGGCCAGCCGCTCCGAGAACGCACAATACAAATTCAGCGTCCAGCTCTCCGGCCGCACCCAGATCGAGCAGGATGGCCGTTCGGCATTGCTCGACCCGGGCGACTGGGGCATCTACGACACGTCGCGGCCCTACGAAATCTGCGAGGAACCGAGCGCGCATTTTCTCGTGCTGCAGGTTCCGGCCCACGTGCTCTCCGTGTGGGAACCCTGCATCCAGTCCCAGCTTGCCCGGCGCTTCGGTTCGGAGCACGGCAGCGCGCGGGTCGCCATGGATGCCTTGCGGGCGCTGGTATCGCAGGGGCCGGCGCTGGGATCGGCGCTGGCCTTCGAGGTCTCCTCGACCGTGATGCGGCTGTTCGCGCTCAGCCTGGGCGAGCATGCCGATGGCGGCGGCGCCTCCAGCCTCGAGGAAGTCCGCCAGGGACAGTTGCGCGTCATCCTGCGCCACGTGCACGAACACCTGCATGACAGCGGGATGAACGCCGATACGCTGGCGCAGCGTTTCCGGATGTCCCGCCGTTATCTGTACAAGCTGTTTGCCGCCCGGGGGCTGACCCCGGCGGACTATATCCTGGGCGCCCGGCTGGAGCGGTGCCGGGATCTGCTGGCGGACCCCGCCTGTACCCGGCAGATCGGCGAACTGGCGTATGCACATGGGTTCATCGACACCTCGGTGTTCAGCCACGCCTTCCGGCGCCGCTTCGGGGGGTCGCCCAGCGAATGGCGGGCCCGGCACGCACGCCCGGCCCCGTAATCGCGGTCTCAGCGATCCGGCTCGAGGGCCCGCAGATGTTCGTGCAGGATTCTCCTGACTTCCAGAATGGCCGGCGGGGTTTCCTGGATGCTGTGCGTGCCCGGGATGATTTTTTCCGATGATGCGCCTTCCAGGTGAGCGCTGCGCCAGGGCACCAGCCCGTCGTCAGAGTCTTCCAGGGGACCGTCCTCCGAGCGGCGGGCGATGATGCTGTGATAGCGCACGGCAGGTGAGATCGCCATGGCGTTGCTCAGGCGCAGGTATCCGTCCTGGTCGCTCAGATTGTCGATGCCGTTGGACATCAGGGCCCGGTCGTATTGGGCCTGGCCCCGCTGCGTCATGCGGGTCAGGCCGCTGAGATCCTGGAAAATCGCCAGGGGCAGGCGGATCAGCGACGAGGCGAATCGCGCCAGGTGGTTGTTGGCGTAGGCGGTGCCGCGATGTGGCGCGGCGATGAAGACCGCGCGGCTGACGCCTGAGACCGGTGTGAAATACAGCAGGCCGGAGTAGTCGTTGAGGAGGCGGGCCTGCTGTTCGGGCTCCAGACTGTAGCGGGCCTGTATGGCGTCGTGCAGGACGCTGCCCGAGGACGACACCAGCAGGCGGCCCAGAACGCCCCCCATGCTGTGGCCGATGAGCGTGATGTCGCGTCCTGCCGGGGCCGTATGATCGGGATCGAAATGATCCAGGGTGGCCTGGAACGTCTGGCGAATGGCCCGGTTGTTGTAGGCCAGCGGCCGGCCGGTGGGGTAGTAGACCTGCCAGATCTGGTAGTTGCGGCGCAAATCTTCGTCGCCCAGGACTTCGTTGGCCACATTGACCCAGGCCTCCGGGCTGCTGGCCAGGCCGTGCAGCATCAGGACGATGCGCCGCTTGGGGTCATAGGGCTGCAGCAGATAGATGTGCGGCTCGCGCAGGCCGTCCGCGCTGCCCAGGACGTTGCGGATGGCCTGGCTGGCGAAATCCGAGCGGGCCAGCCACAGGCCGTAGCCGGAGGTGAAATTGGCCGCCAGCGGCACCGTATCGCCCGCCAGCCGGATGGCGTCGTGCTTGTAGGGATCGTAGACCCTGAGCGTGGCTTCGCGGGCGCGCAGGATGGCCTCCAGGTCGCCTCCGGGAAAGGACAGCACGGCGGTCACGGCCGGGAAGGCAGGCTCGCTCCAGGGATGCGGAAAATTTCCCGTGTCCTCGCGATTGGACTGGGTGACGGCGACCAGTTCGGCACCCAGACCGTCGCGCCGGTAGATGCTGCGCAGGCCCCGGAACGTCAGCGTGCTGGCTGGAATCAGTTCGTCGGGCAGACGTTCTCCCTCGGGCAGGCGCACGTCGGCGTTGCGGATGCGCAGCCGCCATTCCGCGGTCTGCAGCGCCGCGCCGTTGAGCGGAGCCTCGCCTGGATGAGTCTGATAATGGCGGTATGCTCGCAGGGACACCTGCTCGGTGGCATAGTTGTAGTAGTCGCGGACCTGGGTCTGGCGGTCCTCGAAGGCTCGCCGCGCAGGCGGCCGCGAGGTGTAGAACAGATAGGCGTAGGCGTACCGGGCTGCCTGCAGGTAGGGGTCCAGGCCGGTCGAGTCGTCCGATCGGCCCTGATTCAAGGCCTGGACCAGCCAGAGTTCCGCCAGCGCCGACAGCCGCTGCTCCTCGTCCAGGCCCGTCGGGTTGAACAGCGCCCCGATGCAGAGGGAGGGATCGAGGCGGCAGGGGGCCGGGTCCTGGCCGACGATGGACAAGGTGTTGCGGGCGGCGATGCTGAGCGTGCCGGAACTGAGGATGTCGCCCCGATGCTGAGCAATGAATTCCTGGGTGCTGACGGGCTTGATCCGCACGCCGGCGCAGCCGACCAGCAGGCCCATCAGGCCGATCATCAACAGCAGGCCGATTCTGCGCGGAAAATGGGCCAGGGCCGCGCCTCTGCGTTCGGTGCGAGAGGCGTTCATGGTGAAGGGCCCGTGCTGTTCTGCGCGGGGCCGGCGGCCGGTTGCGGCGCCCGGATGCGCCGTGAAAAGACCCGTGCGGCATCCTGTGCGGCTTCCGGCTGTCCGGCGCGCTGCGTGATGTCGGCCCGGGCGCGCAGGGTGTCCAGCGGCAGGCTCGTATCCAGGCCGCTGTGCTTGTACAGATATTCGGGCAGGTAGCCCGACAGGATCAGCCGGTAATCCATCGGCAGGCCGGGCACCAGCGGGCGGACCATGTCGTAGACCAGGGTCGTGCAGTTGGCCGTCAGCGTGTGGTAGAAGTGCGGCTCGTCCGCGAGCCGGTTGGCGCGCTCCACGTAGGACAGGAACAGGGCGCGCCGGGCGTCCGGCGGCATGTGGACCGGATACAGGAACACCTGTTCGCCCCGGGGGCCGGCGCGTACGCGCAGGATGTCGCGTTCTTCGGCGGCCACGATGGACAGTTCGAATTGCTTGATAAAACCGCCCAGGGTGGAAAAGGCCTCGTCGCGCTCGCGGCGGATCTCGACGGAGAACACCAGGTGACGCCCGTCCGAGAAGCCGAAGGACACCAGCGTGTGGGCAATGGCCGGCCCCATCCAGTAGGACAGCGCCATGTCCACGGACGTCAGGGTGTCCAGGTCGTAGACGCCGTCATGCCAGCGCGCGGTGTAGTCGGTGTCGCTGCGCCAGTCGAAATCGCGGATGTCGTGCAGCGTGACCAGGGAGCCGCGCACGCTGCCGCGCAGGGTGCGGGAGACCTCGTCGGCCCAGTCGCGGTCGTTCGAGGGCTTGATGCTGACCCACCAGGCCGCCGCCAGGATGGCCAGCAGGGCGAGCAGCGCGAGTGTCCAGCGTATCGTCATGGCGCGCCTCGTGTCTCGTGATGCGCTGTGCCCGGCGTGTGCGTCCGCACCGGCCCGGCGCCTGTTAGGGCGTGTCCGGCCGGCGCACGCGCGGGCGGGCGACGACCAGTTCCGCCGGGCCGTCCGCGTCCGGGGCCTCGTCGTGTCCGTCCTCGTCCGCCGCGAAGGAGGGCGGGGGGAAGTCTTCCTCGTCAAAGGCGCGGTCGCCGTCGGCGTCGGCCTGGCCCGTGGGCTTCAGGCCGGCGAAGTCCATCAGCGCCGGGTCCATCAGGTGCGAGGGCACTACGTGCGACAGGGCACGGAACACGCTCCAGGTGCGGTTGGTGAAGTGGCGGTCCCATTCCTCCAGCATGCGGCCCACTTCCTTGCGTTTCAGGTTTTCCTGGGAGCCGCACAGATTGCAGGGGATGATGGGGAATTCGCGCAGTCTGGCGTAGGCGACCAGGTCTTTTTCGCGCACGTAGGCCAGCGGCCGGATGATGACGTGTTCGCCGTTGTCGGACACCAGCTTGGGCGGCATGGCCTTCATGCGCCCGCCGTAGAACAGGTTCAGGAAGAAGGTCGCCAGGATGTCGTCGCGGTGGTGGCCCAGGGCGATCTTGGTGGCGCCCAGTTCGCGGGCGACGCGGTACAGGATGCCGCGCCGCAGGCGCGAGCACAGGGAACAGGTGGTCTTGCCTTCCGGGATCAGGCGCTTGACGATGGAATAAGTGTCCTGGTTCTCGATATGAAAGGGGATCTCACGCGCACGCAGGTAGTCGGGCAGGACGTGCTCGGGAAAGCCGGGCTGCTTCTGGTCCAGATTGACGGCGATGATCTCGAAATCGATGGGCGCGCGTTCGCGCAGTGTCAGCAGGATGTCGAGCAGACCGTAGGAATCCTTGCCGCCCGACAGGCAGACCATGACGCGGTCGCCGTGCTCGATCATGCCGTAGTCGCCGATCGCCTTGCCGGTTTCGCGCAGCAGGCGCTTGACGAGCTTGTTCTCGTTGACGCTGCGTCGCTGGAGGGCGTGTGCGTCGGATTCCGGCGTGGGAGCGGTCGGGGTCGGATCGGAGGAGGAAGTCGCAGCGGACTGCGCCGAAAAGAATGTGTTCATGGGGCGGGCAGGGGGTGGGTTCAGCGGCAGCGGGCCTGTTCGATGCAGACGGCGCAATCATCGAAGGCCTGCGGCTTGCAGATGCGGATTTTAACGCCCAGGACCGCCGGGAAGTCGCGCAGGATGCGGTCCAGTGTGCGGTCCACCAGGGTCTCCAGCAGGTCGGTGTGGGCGCGGGTGGCTTCCTCGATCAGGGCGGCGCGCAGCAGCCGGTAGTCCAGCACCGTGCCAATGTCCGCGTCGTCCACGGGTCGCGCGGCGTCCGTATCGAATTCCGCCCGGATCACCAGCGGCTGCGGGGCCTGGCGTTCATGATCCAGCATGCCGATGGGCGCCTGGACGCGCAACTCGTCCAGGATCACGCGCCGGGTGTTTGCGCTCATGCAGATGCCTCGTTGCCGACTCGTTGCAACTGGTGGCGCAGGGCGGCAGGCTTGCCCAGCCGCACCGTATGCTGGCGCAGTTCGTCGCGTCGGAACACGTGCAGGCTCAGGCGTTCGCCCGGCCGGCGCGCGTCCAGCAGGCGGTCCAGGCTGGCCGCGTCGGTGATGCGCAGGCCGTCGGCGGCGATCAGCAGATCGCCGGCCGACAAGCCGGCGCGGTGCGCGGGGCCGTGCTCGTAGACGGTGGCCAGGCGCAGACCCGCCGGGTCCGCCTGGGTGCGGACGTTCAGCGTGGGACGGGTGTGCTCGGGCTGCGCGGACAGTTCGATGCCGGCGCGGGCCAGGGCGGCTTTCAGGGGTACGTCCTCGCGGCCCAGCGCGTGGCGGGCGATGAAGTCCGTCACGTCGGCACCGGTGGCTGCGTGGATCAGCGCCGGCATGGCGTCTTCGGCCACCCCTCGGGGGCGGCCCCGATAGAAGTCGCGGCCATAGCGCTGCCACAGCAGGCGCATGACGTCGTCCAGGCTGCGCGCGCCGTCGGACTGGCGGCGGATTTCCAGGTCCAGGCCCAAGGCCACCAGTGAGCCCTTGGTGTAGTAGCTGACCAGGGCGTTGGGCGAGTTCTCGTCCTGCTTGTAGTAGCGCGTCCAGGCGTCAAAAGAACTTTCCGCCACGGACTGTTTCAGGCGCCCGCCCGCGCGCAGCACCTGATCCAGGGTGCGGCCGACCAGCTTCAGGTAGGCGGGCTCGTCGATCACGCCCGCGCGCAGCAGCATCAGATCGTCGTAATAGGACGTGAAGCCCTCGAACACCCACAGCAGCTCCGTGTGCTCTGGGCGGCTCAGGTCGTAGGGGACGAACGCGGCGGGTTTGATGCGCTTGACGTTCCAGGTGTGGAAGTATTCGTGGCTGAGCAGGCCCAGGAAGGTGACGTAGCCCTCGGGCACCGTGCAGCCCCGGGCAGGCAGGTCGGCGCGGCGGGTGATCAGGGCTGTGGAGGCGCGGTGTTCCAGACCGCCGTAGCCATCGCCCGTGACCGTCACCAGGAACACGTAGCGTTCGGCGCCATCCAGGAACGGTGCGCGGCGAGTGCGGGGTTCGAACAGTTCGATCTGAGCG
Organism: Castellaniella sp.; assembly: GCF_049650445.1. Classification (GTDB taxonomy): domain Bacteria; phylum Pseudomonadota; class Gammaproteobacteria; order Burkholderiales; family Burkholderiaceae_B; genus Castellaniella. Next base: position 49,421 of record NZ_JBASAD010000034.1, read on the forward strand.
GCACAGATCTTTTGCGCATCGGCGGCGACGCGTTCCAGATCCAGATTGGGTACGCGGCCGGTGAAGACCAGATCGTGGACCGCGCCGTGGGCCTCGAAACTGACGCACTGCGGCGTGCCGATTTCGACGGGATGGTCGATCAGTTCGTCGTGGTTGCGGGCCTGGTACAGACCGAAGCCGCGCAAGGGGGCCGCGTCGGGATGTCCGGCGGCGGAGGGAAGGCTGGTGTAGACCTGCCAGCCGCGCGCATGCGTGGGCGGGCACAGATCCAGCAGGCAGGACTGCGCTTCCTGGCCGACGACGGCCAGGAACAGGCTGCAGCCATTGAAGAAGGCGTGGCTTTCGTCGAAATGTGCGCCGCGCACGGACAGATCCCAGGCGTAGACTTGGTAGTCCACGGTCAGCGGTCCGGAGCAGGGGGCGCAGTGCCAGGTGTGACTGTCGGTCTTGCGCGAGACCACCGGGGCACCGCCGGACGAAGCCTGCAAAGTTTCGATCTGTCGGGCAAAATCACGGATCAGGTAGCTGCCTGGAATCCAGGCGGGCAGGCGCAGGTTCTGTCCGGCCGGATCGGGGCGCGGAATCGTCAGACGAATGGCGTAGCGGTGCCCGGCCGGGTCGGCCAGCCGCACCTGGTATTGGATCATCTGTTCATTTTTCATGTCGGTAGTTTACTTTGGAGGCACCATGAGCGAATTGTTCGTCAAGGTCGAGGTCCGGGGCCGCGTCGGCCTGCTGACCCTGAACCGTCCCGAGGTCCTGAACGCCCTCAGCAACGAGGTCATCGACGAATTGGCGGCCGCCGTGCGCGCTTTCGAAGCCGACGACGGCATCGGCGCCATGGTGCTGACCGGCAGCCAGAAGGCCTTCGCCGCCGGGGCCGACATCGGCGCCATGTCCGACTGGACCTACATGGACGTCTACAAGTCCGACTATCTGGGCGGCAACTGGGACGCGCTGCGCCGCACCCGCAAACCCCTCATCGCGGCCGTGTCCGGCTACGCTCTGGGCGGGGGCTGCGAACTGGCCATGCTCTGCGACTTCATCATCGCCGCCGAAAATGCCAGGTTCGGCCAGCCGGAAATCAAGCTGGGCGTGATTCCCGGCTATGGCGGTACCCAGCGTCTGCCGCGCGCGGTGGGCAAGGCCAAGGCCATGGACCTGGTGCTGACGGCCCGCATGATGGACGCCGCCGAGGCCGAGCGTGCCGGACTGGTGTCGCGCATCGTGCCGGCCGAGCGCCTGCTGGACGAGGCGCTCGAGGCCGCCACGACGATCGCCTCGATGTCGCTGCCCGCCGTCATGATGGCCAAGGAATGCATCAACCGCGCCTACGAGGCGCCGCTGAGCGAATCGCTGCTGTTCGAGCGGCGTAATTTCCACGCCTTGTTCGCCACCGAGGATCAGAAAGAAGGCATGCGCGCTTTCGTGGAAAAGCGCAAACCGGACTTCAAGCACCGCTAGGCCGGTTCAGCCGTCCCCCCCATGGTTTAGGCCGAATGGCTGATCGGGCATCTGCCCCACGCCACAACAAACGCAGAACATTTATTGTCATCAGACACAGAGTGTTGTGAATGTGCAAGATTTGCGGTGAGTGGCAGGAGATCAAGTCATGCAATTTTTCTTTGATCGGTTCAGGGGGACGCCATGGACCTTGTGACCTTGACCGGGGTACGTGGAGGGGGCGGCACCACGACCATCGTCGGCATGCTGGGGGACGCCTTGCATGCGCTGAACCAGCGCGTGCTGCTGGTGGATCTGAATGCGTCCGATCTCTTGCGGATGCATTTCGACATCCCTCATGCGGACGGTCGCGGGTGGGTGGCTTCCCTGTTTCCGGACGAATGGCGCCAGCAGGCGTTCCAACTGGACAACGGCCTGGTGCTGGCGCCGTTTGGGCGCAAGGCCATCGAGGAGTCAGGCGTCTCGCATTTGTTGCGGGGCGATGACTTCTGGCTCCAGGTATTGCCGAGCCTGAGCCGGGACTTTGACTGGGTGTTGTTCGATTGCCCGCCTTGTCCGCATCGGATGGCGTCCGCGCTGCGGTTTCGCAGTTCTCTGGACTTGATGGTGGTGCACCCGGATATGGCGGCCCGGGAATTGCTGTCCCAGATCGATTTCGAAACAAGCAGCTATCTGTTGATCAATGCTTTCGATCCGACCAGGCGTTTGGAGTGCGACGTCCTGACGGGTTGGCAGCACCACTATGGCGCACGGGTGTTGCCCCAGACCATTTATTCCGACGAAAGCCTGCCCGAGGCATTGGCCAGCAAGAAGCCGGTCACCCGTTATATGCCCGATGCGATCGCCAGCCAGGCCGCGCGGTCTTTGGCGCAATGGTGCCTGTCGGCACACCATGCCGTCGCAGCTTGATTATCCAGTCAATCATGATATGGGCCCGGTTGCATAGGCCCGGTAATATACGCGGCCTGACAATATAAACTCAGAATAAGTCGTTGGTGCGCCAATCCGGAATATCGGGTGCGGTGCTCGCGCACCGTGGCCGGCATCGCTGCGTCCTGCGGTGATCGCGCATTGCCCTTTTGAATGAATTGATATTGAAAAAGAGACTTGCTGCCGTGCGCTCTGGGCGCGCGGGGCTGGTCGGCGCCGCCGCGCCTGGATGCCGGCAGACGGTGAATATTCTGCGTCTCCCGGTCATTGAATTCCTGTGTGGAAAATCGGCAAATTCGTCGATCCTGCCTTCAACCGGGTATCAGTTTCCATGAATGCGTTCCATCATATCTGGTTACTCAGGATAAACATCGGTTTCAGAAAATACCGAATGTCGTTACCTGGGACACAATTATGATAATTGGCAACGATAAATTTTTTTTCTAATTCCAACTTTTGATTGAGCGCATACTGTAGCCGCAGTTGGGAAATGACCAGTTGCTGCAATTTGAATCATGTGCCATTTCGACTGTTTCCAGAGTAGTTTCCACCTGTTCAGCAGGTCTAAGTGTAGGAGCATGTCATCATGAAAAAGTTCAAAGCATCGCTGATTGCGACCGGGGTGGGGGCTGCCCTGGCAATGGCTGTTAGTGGCCCGGTATTTGCCGGTGATCATGGGGGTGAGGGTCAGCAGCATACTGGCAAACACCAGAGTCAGGGCATCGCCAATTACGTTCGTGACAACGACCACAGTGCCGTCGCGACGGATCATGCCAGTGCGACGTCCGTCAAATTGGGTGATGTGTCTCTCAGAATGTATTATGCAACCACCACGCTGAATGGCACCGTGCAGAATAATGGTTCCGATGGGATCAACGGCAATATGGGCGGCAATGGCGGCGGCGGTGGCTACGGCGGCGTAGGTAACAATGGCGATGCCGACGCCCATGCGCACAGCAAGGCCATCGGTGGCGATGGCGGCAACGGCGGTAGCGTTGGCGCCAGCGGCGGCGGCCATCATGGGGGCGGTGAGGGTTTCGTTTTCGACGACAAGAAGCACGGCGATAACGGAAGTTCGGGTGGTGAGGCGGGCAACGGCGGTGCTGCCATCGGAGCGGTTGCCAGTGGCGCTTTGGCCATGGCTGCCACCGGCAACGGCGCAGCAGGCGGCAATGGCGGTTCCGCGAATGGCGGTGCGGCCGGCAACTTCACCGTGTCCAATTCCATCGCCAACAGCTCGTTTGCCAGTGCGGCCGGCATCATGAACGTGAGCCAGAACACAGGCTCGAACGCGTTGACCCAGCAGGGTGTGACGGTCCAGGGGAACGTCAGTTTCCGGTAAGCGGCCGGCAGTGTGGTAGTTCTTACCCAGGATGCGCCCGGAAACCGCCGCGTCCTGGGCACCCCACAGCGTTTTGTACGCTAGGAGGTCAATATGAACGGGCGGCAATTCTTTGTTGTCGTGATGATGGGCGTTGCGCCAATGCTCGCCTGGGCCGGAGCTCCTCAGGCTGAGGCGTCCAAGGTCTCGGAGTTGGGTGTGCCGGTAACCGAGTCGGCACTTTCTCAATACCGTGGTGCCCGCGACATCACCTTCAATATGCAAGACACGGATGGACAGCTGTATAACAACCAGGCGACAAATACCGTTTCGGGGGGCAATCAGGTGACCGGACAGGCGTTTTCGGGCATGAACGGGTTTTCAACCGTCATTCAGAATTCCGGGAACAACGTCCTGATCCAGAACTCCACGGTCGTCAACGTGAAGATGCAATGAGCGTCCGCCATGAGAACGCAACTGCTGGCAGCCATCCTGCTGTTGTGCCTTGCCGGTGCCGCACGAGCGGGCAGTGTACAGGTGCCTGCCTTGGGCGGCATCAACGTGCCTGGCATTGAAAGTATTCGGGAAAGAGCGTTCAGCCGCACGGTGCATCAGCAGTTCGATTTCAGTTGCGGATCTGCCGCGGTCGCGACATTGCTGACTTACCAATATGGCGATCCGGTTACTGAGCAAGATGTATTCCAGGCCATGTGGGATCATGGTGATCAGGCAAAAATCCGCCAGGATGGTTTCTCGCTGCTGGACATGAAACGCTACTTGGATGCGCGTGGCTATCAATCAAACGGCTACGAAGTGCCGATTGAAAAACTGATCGAGAACTCGGTGCCGGCCGTCATGCTGATCAGCGATCATGGATATAACCATTTCGTCGTGATCAAGGGGCTCAGCAAAGATCGTGTGCTGCTGGGCGATCCGTCCGCAGGGGCCCGGGTGATGTCCCGCGAACGTTTTCAGGAAATACTCGTCACCCCGATTGTCTTCGTCATTACCGATCAACGCCAGCGAGCCACATTCAATGGGCGTACCGATTGGCGCACGGAACCCCTGGCTCCGCTCGGGACTGCAATGTCGGCGGCTCGGCTGGCACAGGAAACCGTCTTCGTCAGCCCCAGACCGGGCGTGTTCTGAAGCGGTGGATGCAAGGAGAGGCATGATGTCTTCATCTATGCGCAGTGGGGCCGCGCTGGCCCTGGCGGTTGGTGCCCTGGCGTTTCAGACGCCTGCGAGTGCCGATGCATTCGACGGATTGAATCCGGTCAGCACGCAGGCCCTGGATCATATCCGGGGTGGATTTTCCATGGAGTTCAATTTCGGTCAGTTGATGTTGGCCATGAACCTGATCCAGGTCAACATGATCAACGGAAATGCCGTGTCCGGACAGCAGGCCACCGGATCGTCCGGCGGGACGACGACCGTTATCCAGCAGGGGCTGGATAATTCGGTCGGCTCAGGGGTCTTGAACGGCATCCCCAGCGGTTCGCTGAATACCGTGATTCAGAACAGCCTGAACGATCAGGTGATCAACTCGATCAATACTTTGAATATCACCATCACCAGTCAGATGCTGGCGCAGACGATGGCCGTGCAGTCCCTGACTCAAAATACACTGTTGCGATTTCTACACTGAATCGGCGTTTTCATCGGCATGACAGTAGTGCATGTCATTTGTTACTCGTAGAATAATTCACATTGCGAGATGTCATTTAACTGATAGCGAGCGCCCATGAACGTCAAACAGATATTGCCCAATGCAACTCTTCTGGCGCTTCTGGTGGCAGCGCTGCCGGTGCATGCTCAGCAAGACGCACCCACCATCCAGCAGCTCGAGCAACAGCTCAGCGAACAGCAGAAGATGCTGGAACAGACCCGTCAAAGCCTTGAGCGCCTGAAGATCCGCATGCAGGCGCCCGGCAGCGGTCCCGTGCAGGGTCCGGTGGACTATCAGGCCACGGAGCAGGATGCTGTCGGCAAGGCACCGCCTCACCCTCAAGAGGTCGAGGCCTCGAAAGTCGCTCCGATTCTGGATCAGCCGGGCATCTTGACGCCGCGTGGCCGGTTCGCCATAGAACCGTCGCTGCAATATGACTATTCGTCCGACAATCAGATCAATCTCATCGGCTTCAGCGTGCTGCCGGCCATTCTCGTCGGTCTGATCGACGTGCGCCAGGTCGACACGACGACGGTGACGGCGGCGGCCGCCGTTCGCTACGGCCTGACGAACCGGCTGGAACTGAATGCGAAGATCCCCTATGTGTATGGCCGCCAGAACACCATTACGCGACCGATTGCCGAGGGTGCCGCCAACGATCAGGTATTCAGCAATTCCGGCCGGGGGATCGGTGACATCCAACTGGGCGCGCGCTATCAATTCAACGACGGCGGGCTGAACACGCCTTACCTCATCGGTTCCCTGACGGCGTCACTGCCGACCGGTAAAGGCCCCTTCGATATCGATTATTCCCTCAATGGCACTTCGCCCGGAGGGTTGCCGGTACCGGAAGAACAACCCACCGGCAGCGGCTTTTACGCATTCGATGCCGGCATACTGGCGATCTATCCGTCCGACCCGGTCGTATTCTTCGGCGGCCTGGACTATGTCTGGAGGCCATCCAGGAATGTCGGCAAAACCATCGGTGCCATGGAGATCGGCACGGTGGACCCCGGCGATTCGATCAAGTTCAACTTCGGCATGGGCATGTCGCTGAATGAAAAATCCTCGCTCAGCCTGGGCTACCAGCACACTTACGTCATGCCGACGAAATACGACGGCAACTCGGCGGCCGACTCTCAATCCATCCAGGCGGGGCAGTTGTTGATCGGGTATGGCTATCAGCTCACGCCCAAAACCAATATCAACCTGACCTTGGGCGTGGGCGTGACCCGATATGCGCCCAACGCGGAACTGTTGCTGCGCGTTCCCATGACGTTCTAGTCAGATGAGCGGGTCTCCCTCCCCGAGGTAGCTACAGGCGCTTGCGCCGCAGGGGGGGATGGGTCAGGTTCGCGGATCCTGCCAGCATCCCAGCGTGGCGCCGCGTGAAATCGCCGCATAGACTGCGGCGTTGCGGCTATTGACACCCAGGCGCTGGTACAGGGCTTCGGTATGTGTCTTGACGGTCGCCACGGAGATCGCCAGTTCCCGGCTGATCTTCTTCAGGGGGTAGCCTCTGGCCATCAGGGCCAGAATGCCGTATTGGCGTGGCGTGAGGCGCAGCAATTCAGCTTCCTGTCTGGCAAGTTCAGCAGTCAGGGCCGGGCCCAGGCCCGTGTCGGCCTGTTCCTCTGTCGTTGCCGGTGGCGCCGCCAGCAGGTTGCCCGGCGGTTGGCGGACCAGGGTCGGCGGACGGGGCGGGGCGTTCGTGGCCGGATCATCGGCCGGCGGGCAAGGGGCTGCGCCGTCAAAGTCGTACCAGCGCCGCCTGGGGGCGGCATCGATGTCGGCGGACGGTGTGTCCTGCGTGTCGGCGTGTGGGAAGGCCGGGTGGGGGAAGCATTTGCCGCCTGCCAGGACGAGCATGATGGATGCCTTCAGCGCATCCTGCGATGCGAATTTGCAGACGTATCCTGCCAGCGCCGGAGACAGGCTGAGCAGCGAATAGGATGGTTCCAGGGTGTCGGAGAGCAGCAGGATCCTGCGCGGAGCGAATCGTTGCTGCGCGGCGGCGACCAGTTCCTTGACATGATCGTAGGCGGTCGGCACGGACAGCAGCATCAGGTCGGTGTCCGGTGGGGGCGGCTGCCCGTGGTCGAACAGCTGTGTGTAGTCGATGCCTCGGCTGGAGGCATGGCAGTCCAGCGTTTTCAGCAGGTTGAGAAGGCCCAGGCGCAACAGTGTGTTGGGTTCTACGACGGTAATGGTCACCATCCCGCACTCCGCATGGCTCCAAGTGGTGCGACGGTATATTGTTCATCCAAATGGAGCGCATCGGCGGTTATGATTTCCCTAAAAATATCGCCATATCGTTTCAGCCTGTGTCGTCATGTAGCTGGCGCTGCGGCCGTATCCATGCGCAGAAGAAGGCGGGTCAGGGGGTGTTCCGTGCTGTTGAGCATCGGATGACAAACTGAGTTAAAATGGTGCGCCTTTTGGGGTGGGGTCATGAACCTCGTGCCAAAAAACGCTATAATTCAACGGTTTGACCAGACTGTCTGGTGACTTCGTTGTCAGGTCGTGAACGGGTTGTTATGGGTGATCGGGCCGCATCGGATCCGCGCAATGGGTTGGATGATGATTCGTCGGGCGAAGCCAAACCGCTGGTGCTCAACGACGCGGAACGCGCGCTGATCGCCCGTCGTTCACGGGCTGGTCTGTTTCGGGCGCTGGCGGCGCAGGCATTCACGGGAATGCTGGTGGTGCTGGGCGCCTGGGGAATTGCTGGGAAGGACGCCGGGTTCTCTGCCCTGATCGGGGCGGCGGCTTATTTTGTACCCAACGCGCTGTTCGCCTTGCGGCTGCTGCTAGGGTACTTCGGGCCGAAACGCCCGGGATCGCTCGCCTTTTTCTGGGGCGAATTCCTCAAGCTGCTGATGGTGGCGGGGGTGGTGGTCCTGGTGGCGTGGCAGTGGGGTGGCTGGCTGCACTGGCTGGCTTTCCTGTTGGGCCTGTTGGGCGTCATGAAGGGGTACGTGGTATTGCTGGCCTTGCGCCGCCTGCCATGATTTGAATACGAAAGAGGGTTTCCGATGACCGACGCTGTAACGACGCCTCAGTCCGAATATATCCAGCACCACCTGGTTCACCTGAACAATCTCGGGCATAAGCAGGACATCATCGCCAACTTCGACGTCGTCAACTACGACTCGCTGTTCTGGTCGGTCCTGATGGGCGCCATCGTCATCTTCTTTCTCTGGCGCGCCGCCAGCCGGGCTACCACCGACGTGCCGGGCCGCTTCCAGATGTCCATCGAAATGCTCGTGGGCATGGTCCACGAAGAAGCCAAGGGCATCATTCCCAATGAAACCACGCGCAAGTTCGCCGCGCCGCTGGCCCTGACCGTGTTCCTCTGGATCACGCTGATGAACACGCTGGACCTGATTCCGGTCGACCTGCTCGGCTGGATCTTCAAGATGACCGGTCTGGGTGCCGATCACTCGGATCCGCTGTACTATCACCGAATCCTGCCGACGGCCGACCTGAACATTCCCCTGGGCATGTCCATGGGCGTGCTGGCGCTGATGCTGTACTACGGCATCAAGATCAAGCGCCCGGGCGGCTTCGTCAAAGAACTCTTCACCGCGCCGTTCCATGCGCATGGTGTCGCCGCGCTGATTCTGGCGCCCTTCAATTTCTTGCTGAACCTCATCGAATATGCGGCCAAGTGCGTGTCGCTGGGCATGCGGCTGTTCGGCAATATGTATGCGGGCGAACTGCTGTTCATGCTGATCGCTTTGCTGGGTGGTGCCTGGACGGGGGCGAATGCTTCCAGTATCAGTCTTGCGTTCGGACACGTGCTCGCCGGTTCGGCATGGGCGATCTTCCACATCCTGATCGTGCTGCTGCAGGCGTTCATCTTCATGATGCTGACCCTGGTGTATATCGGGCAGGCGCACGAAGGCCACTAAAAATTCGCCTGGGGCTTCCCGGGCGGGCTCGCGGGGCTTGCCCTGATTTCTGATTTTTTGATTTTTACTAAACAACGTTTACTTACCAAGGAGTTGTTATGACCAACGTTGCGTTCGTTGCTCTCGCTTGCGGTCTGATCATCGGTCTGGGTGCCATCGGCGCTTGCATCGGTATCGGCATGATGGGTGGCAAGTACCTGGAAGCCTCCGCGCGCCAGCCTGAACTGATGAACACCCTGCAGACCAAGATGTTCCTGCTGGTCGGTCTGATCGACGCGGCCTTCCTGATCGGTGTCGGTCTGGCCATGCTGTTCGCGTTCGCCAACCCCTTCGTGGGCTGATGACGGCACAGGCCTGCGCAATGGGTCGCAGGCCAGGGGTTCGTCGGCGGCCTGCGGGCTGTGGACGGCCGGATTAGGTGCCTTGCGGAATCGCCGCAAGGCACGAACGGGTAAATTAGGAAAACGACCGTGAATTTAAACGCGACTCTCTTTTTCCAGATGATCGTGTTTTTCGTTCTGGGTTGGTTTACGATGAAATTCATCTGGCCGCCCCTGACGAAGGCAATGGATGATCGTCGCCAGAAAATCGCCGACGGTCTGGCCGCCGCCGAAAAGGGCAAGGCCGATCTGGCCCAGGCCCAGGCCCGCGTCAGTCTGATGGAAGCTGCCTCCAAAACGGAAAACCATTCACGTCTGGCCGAAGCCGAAAAGCAGGCTTCTGCGCTGATCGACGAAGCCCGCCGCGAAGCCGAAGCCGAAAAGGCCCGGATCGTCGCCCAGGCTCGCCAGGACGCCGCTCAGGAAGTCCAGCGTGCGCGTGAAACGCTGCGTGCCGAAGTGGCCGTACTGGCCGTCAAGGGCGCCGAGCAGATCCTGCGTCGCGAAGTCGATGCCAAGGCGCACGCCGAGCTGCTCGACCAGCTCCAGGCGCAACTCTGAACCAGGGCGAGTCATGGCTGAACTGTCTACTATCGCGCGGCCCTACGCCGAGGCCCTGTTCGACTCCGTGCGCAATGATGCACACGGGCTCGAATACTGGTCTGGCGTGATGTCGCTGCTGGCCCAGGTGTCCGGCATGCCCGACGTGCTCGAGGCCATGGCCGATCCGCGCCTGTCCGACGCCCAGCGCACCACGCTGCTGACGGGGCTGGTTCCCCAGGAACTGCCCGTGCAGGCGGTCAATCTGGTCGCTCTGGTGGTCGAAAATGGCCGCGTCCAGGCGCTGCCCCAGGTAGCCGAGCAATTCGAACTGCTGCGCAACAAGCTCGAGGGCACCGCCCTGGCGCGTATCACCAGCGCCTACCCGCTGAACGACGCCCAGGTGGCCGGTCTGCTGCAGGGCTTGGAACGCAAGTTCGGCCTCAAGCTGAAGTCTGAAGTGACGGTCGACCCGGAATTGATCGGCGGGGTGCGTGTCGCCGTCGGCGATCACGTGCTCGACACTTCCGTGCAGGCCCGGCTGGCCGGTCTGCGCGATACGCTGGCCGCGTGATGGCGGGCCATACAACAGGATTCCAGGAGTCTTACCATGCAACTTAACCCGTCCGAGATCAGCGAACTGCTGAAGAGCCGCATCGAAGGCCTGGGCGCGTCCACTGATGTCCGCACTCAGGGCACGGTCGTGTCGGTCACCGATGGCATCACCCGCATCCACGGTCTGTCCGACGTGATGCAGGGCGAAATGCTCGAATTCCCCAACAACAAGTTCGGCCTGGCCCTGAACCTGGAACGCGATTCCGTGGGCGCCGTGATTCTGGGCGACTACATCGGCGTGTCCGAAGGCGACGCCGTCAAGACCACCGGCAAGATCCTTTCCGTGCCGGTCGGTCCCGAACTGCGCGGTCGCGTCGTTGACGCGCTGGGCAACCCGATCGACGGCAAGGGCCCGATCAACGCCAAAGAAACCGACGTGATCGAAAAGGTCGCGCCGGGCGTGATCGCGCGTCAGTCCGTGTCGCAGCCGATGCAGACCGGCCAGAAGGCCATCGACTCCATGGTGCCGATCGGCCGTGGCCAGCGCGAACTGATCATTGGTGACCGCCAGACCGGCAAGACCGCCGTGGCTGTCGACACCATCATCAACCAGAAGGGCAAGGGCGTCACCTGCGTGTACGTCGCCATCGGCCAGAAGGCTTCCACCATCAACAACGTGGTGCGCAAGCTCGAAGAACACGGTGCGATGGAATACACCATCGTCGTGGCCGCCGCCGCGTCCGACTCCGCCGCCATGCAGTACCTGGCTGCCTACTCGGGCTGCACCATGGGCGAATACTTCCGCGATCGCGGCGAAGACGCGCTGATCGTGTACGACGACCTGACCAAGCAGGCCTGGGCCTATCGCCAGGTGTCCCTGTTGCTGCGCCGTCCGCCCGGACGCGAAGCCTACCCCGGTGACGTGTTCTACCTGCACTCCCGTCTGCTGGAACGCGCTGCCCGCGTGAACCCCGAATACGTCGAACGGTTCACCAACGGCGCCGTCAAGGGCCAGACCGGTTCGCTGACCGCACTGCCGATCATCGAAACCCAGGCCGGCGACGTGTCCGCCTTCGTGCCGACCAACGTGATTTCCATCACCGACGGCCAGATCTTCCTGGAAACCGACCTGTTCAACGCCGGTATCCGGCCCGCCATCAACGCCGGTATCTCGGTGTCGCGCGTGGGCGGTTCCGCTCAGACCAAGGTCGTCAAGAAGCTGTCCGGTGGTATCCGGACCGACTTGGCCCAGTACCGTGAACTGGCCGCCTTCGCGCAGTTCGCCTCCGACCTGGACGACGCCACCCGTCGCCAGCTCGAACGCGGCAAGCGCGTGGTCGAACTGCTCAAGCAGCCGCAGTACCAGCCGCAGCAAGTCTGGGAACTGGCGGTGGCACTGTACGCCGTGAACAACGGCCACCTGGACGACCTCGAAGTCGGTCAGGTGCTGGCCTTCGAAAAGGCCCTGAAGGACTACCTGAAGGCCAAGCACGAAGCCCTGATCCAGCGCATCGAAGACGTGAAGGAACTCTCCAAGGAAGACGACGCCGCTCTGGGCGCCGCGATCCTGGAATTCAAGAAGCACGGCACGTTTTAAGTAGCGGCCGGGGCGCGCGACGCGTGTCCCGGACAGCCCTGACAGGATAGTGGAATGGCCGGAATCAAGGAAATTCGAACCAAGATCAAGAGCGTGCAAAACACGCGCAAGATCACCAAGGCGATGGAAATGGTCGCCGCATCCAAAATGCGCAAGGCGCAGGACCGGATGCGGACGGGCCGTCCCTACGCCACCAAGGTGCGCGCCATCGCGGCCCACCTGATGCAGGCGAACCCGGACTACACCCACCCCTACATGGTGGAACGCGAGAAGCTGTCGTCCGTGGGCGTCGTCCTGGTCACCACCGACAAGGGCCTGTGCGGCGGTCTGAATACCAACATCTCGCGCCTGGTGCTCGCGCGGATCAAGGAATTCGAGCAGCAGGGCGTGCGTGTTCAGGCAACGGCACTGGGCTCCAAGGGTCTGGGGCTGCTGAACCGCGTCGGTGTCAACGTGGTGTCCTCGGAAGTCCAGTTGGGCGATGCGCCCAACCTGGAGCGTCTGATCGGTGCCATCAAGGTCCAGCTCGACGACTTCGTCGATGGCAAGGTGGACGCGGTCTATCTGGCGACCAGCCGCTTCGTCAACACCATGAAGCAGGATCCCGGCTTCATCCGCCTGCTGCCGCTGCCTTCGGGCCTGGAAGACCCCTTCCAGACGGGTTCCCAGGACGAAGAAGCCCTGAAGAACCAATATGGCTGGGACTATCTGTACGAGCCGGATTCCCAGACCGTGATCGACGAGCTGCTGCTGCGCTACGTCGAAGGCCTGGTCTACCAGGCTGTGGCGGAAAACATGGCCAGCGAGCAGTCCGCACGGATGGTCGCCATGAAGGCCGCGTCTGACAACGCCAAGAAAGTCATCGGCGACCTCCAGCTGGTCTACAACAAGACCCGCCAGGCGGCCATCACCAAGGAAATTTCGGAAATCGTGGGCGGCGCCGCCGCGGTCTGATCGACGCAAGCACCGGCAACCCAGAGATACTTATAGGACTAAACATGAGCAACGGTACCATCGTTCAGTGCATCGGCGCCGTGGTGGACATTCAGTTCCCCCGCGACAGCATCCCCAACATTTACGACGCGCTCACCTTGACCGACGAGTCCTCCGCCTTCGCGGAAAAAGGCCTGACGTTCGAGGTCCAGCAGCAACTGGGCGACGGTGTCGTGCGGACCATCGCAATGGGTTCGTCCGACGGCCTGCGCCGCGGCATGGCCGTGGCCGGTACCGGCGCGCCGATCTCCGTGCCCGTGGGCACCGGCACCCTGGGCCGCATCATGGACGTGCTGGGCCGCCCGATCGACGAGCGCGGTGACATCCAGTCCGACGAAAAGCGCGCCATCCACCAGGCCGCCCCGAAGTTCGACGAACTGTCGCCTTCGGTCGAGCTGCTCGAAACCGGCATCAAGGTGATCGACCTGGTGTGCCCGTTCGCCAAGGGCGGCAAGGTCGGCCTGTTCGGCGGCGCCGGCGTGGGCAAGACCGTCAACATGCTGGAACTGATCAACAACATCGCCAAGGCCCACAGCGGTCTGTCGGTGTTCGCCGGCGTGGGTGAGCGCACCCGTGAAGGCAACGACTTCTACCACGAAATGTCCGACGCGGGCGTCATCAAGCTCGACAATCTGGTGGAATCCAAGGTCGCCATGGTGTTCGGTCAGATGAACGAACCTCCCGGCAACCGTCTGCGCGTGGCCTTGTCCGGCCTGACGATGGCGGAAAAGTTCCGTGACGAAGGCCGCGACGTGCTGTTCTTCGTGGACAACATCTACCGCTACACCCTGGCTGGTACCGAAGTGTCCGCCCTGCTGGGCCGGATGCCGTCCGCCGTGGGCTACCAGCCGACGCTGGCCGAAGAAATGGGCAAGCTGCAGGAACGGATCACGTCCACCAAGACCGGCTCCATCACGTCCATCCAGGCCGTGTACGTGCCTGCTGACGACTTGACCGACCCGTCGCCCGCCACCACCTTCCTCCACCTGGACTCCACCGTGGTGCTGTCGCGTGACATCGCCGCCCTGGGGATCTACCCGGCCGTGGACCCGCTGGATTCGACCAGCCGTCAGCTCGATCCGCAGGTCGTCGGCGAAGAGCACTACAACATCGCCCGTGGCGTGCAGCAGACGCTGCAGCGCTACAAGGAACTGCGCGACATCATCGCCATTCTGGGCATGGACGAACTGTCGCCGGAAGACAAGCAGGCCGTGGCCCGCGCTCGCAAGATCCAGCGCTTCCTGTCGCAGCCCTTCCACGTGGCCGAAGTCTTCACCGGCTCGCCCGGCAAGTACGTGCCGCTGACAGAGACCCTGCGCGGCTTCAAGATGATCGTCGAGGGCGAGTGCGATGCGCTGCCCGAGCAGGCCTTCTACATGGTGGGCGGCATCGACGAGGCCTTCGAGAAGGCCAAGACCCTCCAATAAGGATTGCACATGGCGACTCTGCACATCGAAGTGGTCAGCGCGGAAGCCTCGATCTTTTCCGGCGAGGCGGCCTTCATCGCCCTGCCGGGCGAGTCGGGCGACCTCGGCATCCTGCCGGGGCATACTCCGCTGATCTCGCGCGTGCGTCCCGGCACGCTGAAAATCCGGCGTGACGACGGCACCGAGGAATACATCTTCGTGGCCGGTGGCATCCTGGAAGTCCAGCCGAATTCCGTGACGGTGCTGTCCGACACGGCCATTCGTGCGACCGATCTGGATGAGGCCAAGGCCGTCGCCGCGCGCGAGCGCGCCGAGGAAGCCCTGCGCAACACCAAGGAAAAGGCCGACATCGCCGTCGTCGAGGCCGAACTCGCCATGCTGGCGGCCCAGGCCGCCGCTGCGCGCAAGTTCAGCCAGAAGCGCAGCTCGCACTGATCCGGTCTTTCGCAGTCAAGAAAAAGCGCCCGACAGGGCGCTTTTTCTTTTTCCGCCGGGCCGCCCCAAGGCAAAAAGCGCCCCCTTGGGGGGCAGCAAGCAGGCGAAGCCTGCGCGGCGTGGGGGCTTTTTATTACCGCCGGGCCGCCCCAAGGTGGAACCATCCCTCTTGTAGCGCCTGAGTACCGGCTTGTTTCATCAATAACCCTGCTGATAAGGCAGTCATAATGGTTTTTGGTCGATTAAAAAATACGACAACGCCTTGATTTCTGGGAGAGGGAACGTGATGTGGTCCAAAATGAGCCTGCGCGCGCGCATGCTTTCAGTCGTGGTTGCCATGGTGGCCCTGGGATTCATCGTGACGGTTCTGGTGATGGTCCGTCAGGCCGCATCCGCGCAAACCGAAGCGGCTTACGACTATGTCGAAGCGCTGGCGGTGGGAGAGGCGGAATCCGTCGCGCGCGAGGCCGAGCGCGCCCGGAACGCCGCACATACCCTGGCGCAAAGCTTTCTGGGCATGCGTGCGGGTGTGGCGGATCGCGACACGGCGGTCTCCATGCTGCAGAATGTCCTGGCGGCCAATCCCTCGTTTTTCAGTACCTGGTCGGTCTGGGAGCCCAACGCCTTCGACGGCCAGGACGCTCGATTCGCTCAGCAGCCCAACCACGACGGATCGGGGCGCTTCATCCCCTTTTGGCACCGGGAGCAGGACAAACTCGTGATGGAGCTCCTGGTCGACTACGACAAGCCGGGTGCGGGTGATTTCTACTTGCGGTCGCGAGACAGTGGCAAGGAAGTCGTGCTCGACCCCTATGGCTACACGCTCGCCAATGGACAGAACGTGCTGATGACCAGTCTGGTGACGCCCATCCTCGACAATGGCAAGGCGCTGGGCGTGGTGGGGGTGGACATCACGATGGATACGCTCCAGGCGCGCGTCGACGAGATCAAGCCCTATGAGATCGGCTACGCCCGGCTGCTGACCCGCGAGGGCAGCTTTGTCAGCCACCCCGACAAGGCGCTCATTGGCACGAAGGAGGACCCGCAGTCCCCGCTGGGGCAACTGCTGCAGCATGAAGGCGTGCAGGGCTACACTACGGACCATGATCGTTTCTTGCAAGAAAAGACCTACACCGTGACCGTACCGGTCAGTATCGGCGAGTCGCGCAATGTCTGGACATTGGCCGTCACCGTGCCGCTGAGCCGGGTGCTGGCGCATGTCGATGCCATGCGCAATACCTCGCTGGCGCTGGGTTTCGTCAGCATCCTGATCGTGTCCCTGATTCTGGCCTGGGCGCTGGAGCGGCTGGTGATTCGTCCGCTGGGCGGCGAGCCGGCGCATGCGGCTGACATTGCGATGCGGATTTCCAAGGGCGATCTGACGTCGACGATTGCGGTGCGCCCGCAGGACAAGTCCAGCATGTTGAACGCCATGAAGAACATGCAGACGCAGTTGATGGGCGTGATTTCGGGCATCCGCGCCAACAGCGAGTCGGTGTCCTCGGCGGCGACGCAGATCGCGCAGGGCAATACCGATCTGTCCTCCCGCACCGAACAGCAGGCGGCGTCCTTGCAGGAAACGGCCGCCAGCCTGGAGGAACTGTCCGTCACGGTGCGCCAGAATGCGGACAATGCGGAACGGGCCAATGGCCTGGCCTCCAGCGCGGCGGGCATGGCGGGCGAGGGCAACGCGGCCGTCAACGCGATCGTGGAGTCCATGGGCGAGATGACTGCAAGCTCGCAGAAGATGGGCGAAATCATTGCCACGATCGAAGGGATCGCGTTTCAGACCAACATCCTGGCGCTCAATGCGGCTGTGGAGGCTGCCCGTGCGGGTGAAGAAGGCCGGGGCTTCGCGGTGGTGGCCGGCGAGGTTCGCACGCTGGCGGGGCGTAGTTCGGCGGCGGCGCTCGAAATCAAGGATCTGATCGAAAATTCCGTCAATCTGGCGCAGGCCAGCACGGCGAAGGTTCAGCATGCCGACCAGATCATCGCTCGCACCTCTGCGGCGATTGGCGAGGTCGCGACGATCATCAAGGAAATCGCCACGGCGTCAGTGCAGCAAAGCGATGGGCTGGGCCAGATCAATATCGCCGTCAGCGAGATGGACAGCGTGACGCAGCAAAACGCCGCGCTGGTGGAGGAAGCGGCTGCGGCTGCGGCTTCGCTGCAGGACCAGGCGCTGCAATTGGCGCAAGCTGTGGCGGTCTTCAAGGTCGAGGAAAGCCGTGCGCCGCAAATCGTCTCGGCGGGACCGCTGCAGAGGGTGTCCCGCCCAGGGGAATACTGATCGAATCCCACCCCCAAGACCTCACCGCGCCCCGCGCCGGCGCGGCCCGCAGGCCCCAGGCCGCCGTTCCGTGGCTGCTGGGCGCCTGCTGCTTTGCCAGCATCGCCTCGATGCGGGCCTGCGACACGCTGCTGCCCGCGCTCGCGGACGAGTTCTCTGTCACGGTGGGGCAGGCGTCCCGGGTCATCTTCGTTTTTGCGGTGGCCTACGGCGTGTTCCAGCTCTGTTTCGGTCCCCTGAGCGATCGCTACGGCAAACTGCGAGTCATCGCCCTGTGCGCCCTGGCCTGCGTGATCGGCAACGGTATCGCTTTCTTCTCTCCGACCCTGGACTGGCTGGTGGCGGCGCGTATCGTCTCGGGCGCTTTCGCGGCGGGCATCTACCCGATGGCCATGGCCTGGGTAGGCGATAACGTGGCCTACGGCGAGCGCCAGGTGGCCCTGGCGCGGCTGGTGAGTGCCAGTGTGCTGGGCACGCTGGCCGGACAGTGGGTGAGCGGGCTGATCGCCGAATGGGTGGGCTGGCGTCCGATGTTTGCGCTGTTGGCAGGGCTGTTTCTGGTGGCGGGCGGTCTGCTGCTGCGCGCGGCACGCGGTGACCTTCTCCCGGCGAGGACGGCGCGTCAGGGGCGGCCCGCGCTGCTGGGCATTCTGGCGTTGCGTCCGGCGCGCTGGCTGCTGATCGTCACCGCGCTCGAAGGGGCCATGGCCTTTGGCGCCCTGGCCTTCATGCCCAGCCTGCTGCAGCGCCATCATGGGGCTTCGCTTTCGCTGGCCGGCGGCCTGACGGCGTTTTATGGCGCCGGCGGATTCTTCTATTCGCGGGTGGCCGGCCGCTTGCTGCGCCGCATGGGCGAAGCGGGGCTGGCCGGTCTGGGTGGCGCGTCGCTGTGCCTGGGTTTTCTGATCTTTGCCTATGCGCCCAGTCTCGTCTGGATTCCCGCCGCCTGTGCGTTGTCGGGCTTCGGCTTCTACTGCCTGCACAACACCCTGCAGACCAATGCCACCCAGATGGCGCCTTCGGCGCGTGGCGCGGCCATGGCGCTGTTCGCCTGCGTCCTGTTTCTGGGTCAGTCGGTGGGTGTGCTGGCGGCCGCATGGATCGCCGATCACGGATCGGATACGCTGATCTTCGCCCTCGTCGGACCGGGATTGCTGGCGCTGTCCCTGGTTGTGGCCCGGCGTTTCCGGGGGCGCGCGCTCAAGGAAAAGACACCATGATGATCCGTGCGCGCGGTGCGCTCGCCGTGCAGATGGTCCTGCTGGTTTCAATGGCCATCTGGGGCCTGAACATCACGCTCGTCAAACAGCTCACGAGCGCGCTCGATCCGTCGACGATTGCCATGCTGCGCATGCTGGTCGCCAGTGCGACGCTGGTCTCGATCTGGCTGGTCCGCCGCCCGGCGCGGGTGCGCCTCGACCGCCGCCAGTGGGCCGGCCTGGCGGCCTGCGCCTTCCTGATGGTCTATTTGAACCAGATCTTCTTCACCGAAGGCATGGTGCGTACCAGTGCCACCAACGGCGCCCTGCTCATGGCGCTCGGTCCGCTGGTGTCGGCGCTGCTGGCCGCGCTGGCCTTTCGCGAGCGGCTGGGTTGGGTGCGCTTGTGCGGCGTGGCGCTGGGCTTTGGCGGCGTCGCCGTCATCATCCTTGGACACAGCGGGGCCCGGTTGGCCGTGATGGGCGTGGGCGATCTGCTGGTGATCGCGGGTGTCTTCAGTTTTTCCTGTGGCGGCGTGTTGATCCAGGGCATCGCGCGCCGGCTCGATGCCTTGACGATCAGCAGCATCATCTACGCGCTGGGCGCCCTGATGTTGATCGGGCACGCCGGGTTTTTGGGAGCGGGCTATGACGGTGTGCTGCCGGATAGCGTGTGGCTCTGGTTCCTGATCGTGTTTTCAGGGGCGGTGTCGACCGCCATCGTCAACCTGATCTGGAACAACGCCATCGCCCGCATCGGCGTGGCGCGCGCCGCCGTGTTCCTGTACTGGGTGCCGGTGTTCGGTGCGGCTTTTGCCGCCCTGCTGCTGGGCGAGCATCTGGGCTGGAATCACCTGGCGGGCCTGGTGGCGGTGATGGTGGGCACCTATCTGGGCACGCGGCCGCGCAAGCCCGGATAGTTCACTGCGCCGCTCAGGCGGCCGGCCGCTTCAGCCGATATCCCAGGTACAGTATCCCCAGCCACAGCGGCAGCACGTAGACCGCCGGGCGGGTGTCGTCCAGTTGCGTCATCAGCCCGACCAGCAGCACCAGGAAGGCGGCGCACAGGTAGTTGGTCCAGGGGTAAAAGGGCGCGGGAAACAGCAGTGCATCGCGCGCATGGGCCTTGCGAAACCGCAGGTGGACCAACACGATCATCATCCAGGTCGTGGCGGCTGCCGCCGTCGCCACGGCCATGATCCGCATGAAGGCGCCTTCGGGCACCAGGAAATTGACGATCACGACCGCCAGGGTGCAGGCCGATGAGAACAGCACGCCGACCCAGGGCACCTGTCGCCGGCTCAGGCGTAGAAAGATGCGTGGCGCGTTGCCCTGTTCGGCCAGGCTGCGAAGCATGCGGCCGTTGCTGTACATGCCGCTGTTGTAGACCGAGATCGCGGCGCTCAGCACCACAAGGTTCAGGATGTCTGGCGCAGCGGGGATGCCCAGGCGGGAAAAGATCAGCACGAAGGGGCTGCCGTTCAGGCCGACCTCGTTCCAGGGATACAGCGTCACCAGCACCGCCAGGGCTCCGATGTAGAAGATCAGGATGCGCCAGATCACCTGGTTGACGGCGCGCGGGATGCTGCGTTGGGGATCGTCGGCCTCGCCGGCGGTGATGCCGATCAGTTCCGTACCGCCGAAGGAAAACATCACCACCACCAGGGACAGCAGCAGGCCGTGGACGCCGTTGGGCAGGAAACCGCCGTGAACCCAGAGGTTGTCGACGCTCGCGCCGCCGGTGCCGCGTGCGATCAGCACCCCGCCCAGCAGGATCATGCCGATGATGGCAGCGATCTTGATGAAGGCCAGCCAGAATTCGCTTTCGCCATACAGGCGTACGTTCAGCAGGTTCAGGCCGGTGACGCTCAGCAGCACGATCAGCGCGCTCGCCCAGGCCGGGAACTGCGGCAGCCAGTAGCTGACGTACAGACCCACCACCGAAAGCTCGGCCATGCTGACCAGGATGTACAGCAGCCAGTAGTTCCAGCCGGACAGGAAGCCTGCGAAGCCGCCCCAGTAGCGGTAGGCGAAATGGCTGAAGGCGCCGCTGACGGGTTCCTGAGTGGACATTTCCCCCAGAAAACGCAGGATCAGGTAGATCGCGAGGCCGCCGATCAGGTAGGCCAGGATGATGCCGGGGCCGACCAATTGGATGGAGGCGGCCGAGCCGTAGAACAGGCCGGTGCCGATGGCACCACCCAGGGCGATCATCTGGATGTGGCGGTTCTGCAGGCTGCGTGCCAGGGTCTCGGGCGCGGCGCCGGATTCGGCAGGAGAGTCGGGCATGGGAGAGGGATGCGTGGAGGGTCGGAGGCGCTTCGGTCGTGCCCGCGCTTTTCAGCCGCTTCGAGGGGCGCGGTCAGCGTCGGGAATGTCTGTTTCCGGACCGTGGGCCGTCAGGATCTGCTGCAGGCGTTCGACCTGCGGCGCCAGTCTGGTGCAGGCCTGCGCCCAGGCGGTCGCGCGCGCGTCGTCGTGCCGGGGCGGAGCCCAGATCGCGTCCGGAAAGCAGGGGTCGCCGCGCCAGCGGGGGATCAGGTGCCAGTGCAGATGGGGCACCTGGTTGCCGAGGCTGGCCAGATTGATCTTGTCGGGTTTCAGCAAGGCACGCTGCAGGCGTTCGATCTGGAACACGGTGCGCATCAGGTGCAGGCGGTCCATGGGGTCGATGTCCGTCATTTCCGCCACGTGGCGGTGCCAGATGACGCGTAAATAGCCCGGGTGCCGGGGATCGTCCACGCGAATGATACGCAATTTATCGTCCTGCCAGAGCAGGGTGTCGTGGTTCGGCACGCAGAGCGGGCAGTCGGTAGAAAAGGTCATGGAAAAGACGGAAGTGTTGACGGGGCCTGTCGCCCGCCGGGGCGGGCGCAGGGACGGGTCGCGGTCAGCGGGCGAAGAACAGTTCGTGCAGGGCGGTGCCGGGATCCGGCGCGCGCATGAAGGCCTCGCCGACCAGGAAAGCCTGGACGCCGTGCGCGCGCATGCGGTCGGCATCCTCGGGCAGCAGGATGCCGCTTTCGGTCACGACCCGCTTGCCTGCCGGCACATCCGCGAGCATCGCCAAGGTGGTTTCCAGGCGCGTCTCGAAGGTCCGCAGATTGCGGTTGTTGATGCCGATCAGCGGGGTGTTCAGCGACAGGGCCGCGTCCAGTTCCTCGCGGTCGTGGACCTCGACCAGCACGTCCATGCCCAGGTCGGCAGCCACGGTTTCCAGTTCACGCATCTGGGCGGGCGCCAGGGCGGCGGCGATCAGCAGCACGCAGTCGGCGCCTAGCGCTCGGGCATGGATGACCTGATAGGGGTCGATCAGGAAATCCTTGCGCAGCACCGGCAGACTGCAGGCGGCGCGTGCCTGGCGCAGGTGATCGTAGCCGCCCTGGAAATACTGCACGTCGGTCAGGACCGACAGGCAGGCCGCGCCGTGACAGGCGTAGCTGGCGGCGATGTCCGCCGGGCGGAAGTCCTCGCGGATCACGCCCTTGGACGGCGAGGCCCGTTTGATTTCCGCGATCACGGCGGGCTTGCCCTGAGCGATCTTGTCTTCGATGGCGCGCGCAAAGCCGCGGATGTCCTGGCGGCTCTGGGCCTCGCGCAGGACTTCGGATTCACTGCGCATCTGCCGCGCGGTGGCGACTTCGGTGCGCTTGGTATCCAGGATTTTGGCCAG
Source organism: Castellaniella sp. (assembly GCF_049650445.1). Lineage (GTDB taxonomy): Bacteria > Pseudomonadota > Gammaproteobacteria > Burkholderiales > Burkholderiaceae_B > Castellaniella. The sequence goes on from NZ_JBASAD010000034.1 coordinate 71,808, forward strand.
GATGTCATTCATGCGGAGAACCTTTGCGTGTATTGGCGGAATTGTTCCAGTTTGTCGCGCGCGGCGCCCGAGGCGATCAGTTCGAAGGCCTGGCGGATGCCGGCGCCGATCGAGTCGGCGCGGTTGCCGGCGTACAAGGCCAGGCCGGCGTTCAGGGCGACGATGTCGCGGGCCGTGCCGGCGGTGTTGTTCAGTGCGGCGCGCACCAACTGCGCGGATTCGTCGCGGTTGGCGACCTTGATGCTGCGGTTGGACACCATGGTCATGCCGAAATCCTCGGGATGGATCTCGTATTCGCGGACCTCGCCATCCTTCAGTTCGCCCACCAGGGAAGCCGCGCCCAGCGAGGCCTCGTCCATGCCGTCCTTGCCGTGCACGATCAGCACGTGGCGCGAACCCAGGCGTTGCAGCACACGCACCAGGATGCCGACCAGATCGGGGTGGAACACGCCCATGAGCTGGTTGGCGGCCCCGGCCGGGTTGGTCAGCGGCCCGAGGATGTTGAAGATCGTGCGCACGCCCAGTTCGCGGCGCACGGCGGCGACGTTCTTCATGGCGCCGTGATGGGCCGGGGCGAACATGAAGCCGATCCCGGTGGCCTCGATGGATTCGGCGACCTGTGCCGGCGTGGCGGTGACCTGGACGCCCAAGGCCTCCAGGACGTCGGCGCTGCCCGACGAGGACGAGGCGCTGCGGTTGCCGTGCTTGGCGATCCTGACCCCGCCCGCGGCGGCCACGAACATGGCGGCGGTGGAGATGTTGAAGGTGTGCGAACCGTCCCCGCCCGTGCCGCACATGTCCAGCAGTTCCTCGGGGTAGGGGGTGTCCACGCCCAGCGCGAATTCGCGCATGACCTGGGCGGCGGCCGTGATCTCGCCGACGGTTTCTTTCTTGACCCGCAGGCCCATCAGCAGGGCACTGGCCAACTGGGGGGACATTTCCCCGCGCATCAGCATGCGCATCAGTTCCAGCATTTCGTCGTGAAAGATTTCCCGGTGCTCGATGCAGCGGGCCAGGGCCTCGTTGGGGGTGATCGGCGGCATGGTTGATTCCTTCTGTCTTCGTGTCTGTTCAGGTGGGTCGGCGCGGGGGCGTCAGAGTTCCAGGAAATTGCGCAGCAGCGCGTGGCCGTGTTCGCTGAGCACGGATTCCGGATGGAACTGCACGCCGTAGACGGGCAGGGTCTTGTGGGCGACGCCCATGATTTCGCCGTCGGCGGTCTCGGCGGTGATGTCCAGGCAGTCGGGCAGCGAGGCGCGCTCGATCGCCAGGGAATGATAGCGGGTGACCGTGTAGGGCGAGGGCAGTCCCGAGAAGACGTCGGTGCCCCGGTGCGTGATGGGCGAGACCTTGCCGTGCATGATTTCCCGGGCGCGCACGATGCGCCCGCCGTAGGCCGCGCCGATGGCCTGGTGCCCCAGGCAGACGCCCAGGATCGGCTTCTTGCCGGCGAAGTGCCGGATCAGTTCGATGGAGATGCCGGCTTCGGCGGGCGAGCAGGGGCCGGGGGACACGCAGATGCGGTCCGGGGTCATGGCTTCGATGCCGGCGAGGTCGATCTGGTCGTTGCGCACGACCTGGACCTGGGCGCCGAGTTCGCCGAAATACTGCACCAGGTTGTAGGTGAAGGAGTCGTAGTTGTCCAGCATCAGCAGCTTCATGATCGGGTCGTCCTGGTCAGTGTCGGGAAACGAGCGCGCACACCGGAGCGGGCCGTGAGGGCTGAAGAATACGGGAGGGAGAGAGCGATACGGACATGGTCTTCCTTGGAGTCAGGAGCCGCCGCACCGGAGATAGATTCACGAAGACCTATGCCTGCCAGAACGGCGGCAAGGTGCGATGAATCACGCATGAGGATGCCGCCCCTAGGAGGAGCGCCACCAAAACGAAGCGTGCACGGTCGCGTGTGAAATCATGGCAAACATTCTACTGTGGGCCGCGGGCGCTGTCGAGCGGGGTAAATACCGGGTGGCTGCAGCACCCGATTTTCCAGAGGAACCGTGCTGGATGGAATTTTGGTAATACCATTTAAATCATTGACCCACTGGGAGTGTGTCCATATAATCCGGGGGTTCGTCCGAAAAGCGGACATATGGTAAGACCAATAAGGCGAACCCCCGCCCCATGCGCCTTTCTGACCGACTCGCGGAACAGCTCCGGGCCCTGATCGACGAACAGGGCCTGCAGCCCGGCGACCGTCTGCCGGCCGAGCGCCGGCTGGCCGAAGCACTGGGTGCTTCACGGCCCTCGGTCCGCGAAGCCATCCGCCAGTTGGCCAGCCAGGGGCTGCTGCGCAGCCGGCAGGGCGGGGGCACCTACGTCCAGGCCCGTGAATCCGCCGCTGGGGACTGGCCCGACCGGCATCTGATGCGCCCGCTGGACGAACTGGTGTCCGACGACCCCGAATACCGCTACGACGTGCTGGAAGCCCGTCATGCCCTGGAGGGCGGCACTGCCTGGCATGCCGCCTTGCGCGCCACGGACCAGGATCGCCAGGCGATTCAGCGGTGTTTCGAGGAGATGCTGCATTTTCAGGAGCAGGGGGACCCGGAACGGGCGGCGCAGGCCGACGTCCAGTTCCACCTGTCCATCGCCCAAGCGTCCCACAATGTGGTGCTGTTGCAGATGATGCGTGGCGTGTTCGAATTGCTGCGCGTCACCGTGACCGAAAACCGCCAGCGCATGTACGTGGTCCGGCATACCCAGGATCAGTTGACGGCCCAGCATCAGGCGCTGATGGACGCCATCCTGCGCGGTGACGCCGAGGCCGCCCGGGCCGCGGTCTGGCAGCATCTGGAATTCGTGCACGGTCATGTGCGCAAGTTTGACGAAGACGAAGCGCGCCTCGCCCGTTTCTCCCGTTTGCCTCCTTTTACACTGACATCATGATCATTTCAGCCTCCACCGATTACCGCGAAGCCGCCCGGCGCCGCCTGCCTCCCTTCCTGTTCCATTACGGTGACGGCGGGGCGTACGCCGAATACACGCTGCAGCACAACGTCAGCGATCTGGCGGGCGTGGCGCTGCGCCAGCGGGTGCTGAACGACATGTCGCAACTGGACCTGTCCACGCGGCTGTTCGGCGAGACTCTGTCCATGCCGGTGGCCCTGGCGCCGGTGGGACTGACGGGGATGTACGCGCGCCGGGGCGAGGTCCAGGTGGCGCGAGCGGCGGACCGCAAGGGCATCCCCTACACCATGTCCACCGTGTCGGTCTGCCCCATCGAAGAAGTCGCGCCCGAGATCAGCCGGCCCATGTGGTTCCAGCTCTACGTGCTGAAAGACCGGGGCTTCATGAAAAGCGTGCTGGAGCGCGCCCAGGCGGCCGGGGTGTCGACGCTGGTGTTCACCGTGGACATGCCGGTGCCGGGCGCCCGCTACCGCGATGCCCATGCGGGGATGAGCGGTCCGTACGCCGCTTTGCGCCGTTATGTCCAGGCCGTGCTGCATCCGCGCTGGGCCTGGGACGTGGGCCTGCTGGGCCGGCCGCATGACTTGGGCAATGTCTCCAGGTACCTGGGCAAGCCGACCGGTCTGGAGGACTACATCGGCTGGCTGGGCACCAATTTCGACCCCTCGATCTCCTGGAAGGATCTGCAGTGGATCCGCGATTTCTGGAAGGGGCCGATGATCATCAAGGGCATCCTGGACCCGGACGACGCGCGCGAGGCCGTGCGCTTCGGGGCCGATGGCATCGTGGTGTCCAACCACGGCGGGCGGCAACTGGACGGTGTGCTGTCCACGGCCCGCGCCCTGCCGGCCATCGCCGACGCGGTCAAGGGCGACATCACGCTGCTGGCGGATTCGGGCGTACGCACCGGCCTGGACGTGGTGCGCATGCTGGCGCTGGGCGCGGACACGGTGTTGCTGGGCCGCGCCTGGCTCTATGCCCTGGCGACGGACGGCCAGGCCGGGGTGGCGAATCTGCTGGACCTGATCGAGAAGGAAATGCGCGTGGCCATGACGCTGACCGGCGCGCGCACCATTGCCGACATCACGCGGGATTTGCTGGTGCGCGCCTGAGCCTGCACGCGTTCAGCGTTCAGAATACCCACGTCAACTGGGCTGTTCCGCCAAAGCCCTGACGGATGCCGGTGTAGGCCTGCAGGCCCAGGCCCATGGTCAGCGGGCCGTCGGTCCGGGGCTTCAGATCGAAACCCAGCTCAAACACCCCGGTGTCGCCTTGCAGGCTGGGCGCGGGCGTGTCCCGGCCGTAGGCGGTGGCGCGGGCTTTGCCGCTGAACTCATGTTCCCAGGCGGCGCCCACATACGCAGTGACGTGTTCAGTGACGGCATGGTTCAGCCGCAGGCCCAGACGGGTGCGCAGAGAGTCCATCGCCTGAAATCCGTAGGGGGCGTCCGCGATCGTCACCGTGTTGCTGTTCAGGTGTGTCCAGAACCCTTTGGCGTACGCATCCAGAGAGGTGGCGTCGTCGAGCGGCAGCGCGTAGCCTGCGCCCAGATGGGCACCGACGTACAGGGTGGACGTGCCATAGGACGCGTCATCGCTGCCGATCATGTCGCTGCTTTCCCAGTCCGAGCCGATATGGCCGGCACGCAGCGAGCCCTCCGCATAAGGGCCGGCCTGCCCCTCATCCGCCCAGTCGCGGCGCAGCAGCACACCGCCGCCAAAGTAACTGCTCGTGCCGGAGCCCTGCACGGAGGGCTGGCCGGAGAAGTCGTTGTACGTGTCGTAGCTGCTGTAGCCGCCTTCCAGGAAGACGCCGGCCATCCAGTGGCCGGTGACTGCGGGATAGCGTCCGGCCACGCCGATCATCAGGTTCAGACTGTCTGCGTCGATGTGCGAACCGGCATGGTAGCGGGAGCCGTCTTCTGCGGTTGCGCCGAAGGTGGCGGTGCCGCTGACGCCGTCGGTGGCCGCCAGGGCGCGGGCCATGCCGGCGCCGCCGACCAGATCGCCGGCTTGCGAGACCAGGGCCATGGCGCTGGCGCGGCCTTCGGCGGGGGCTTTGGTGTGTTCCGGAGGGGGCTCGCGGTCCGGGTGGGCGCCGCCCTGCGGCGTGTTGTTCGGCAGATCGGGCGCGTCGCCGAGGATGATGTGATTGCCGGCGTCGCCGCCGACGAAGCTGCGGCCTCCCTCGTTATTCCCATGCAGGGATGCGTGCCCCCCGATCAGGACGGCGTTCCGGTAGCTGGTGCCGTGGAGGCGGTGGCTGCCATGGAGGTGTCCCTGGGCAGTGGCGGTGCTGCTGATCGTTCCGCCCGTTGTCGCGATGGACAGGGGCTCGCCGTCTGGGGCGCAGGCCCCCGGGGTGCCGTCGTCCGGAGCGTCGGTGCCGGCGGAGGCGTCAGGGCAGCGGGCGAAGTACGAGCCGCCGCCCTCGTCACCGCCTGCGAGGGGTGAAGCCTGGGCTGGGAGGGGCGTCCATAGCAGAGCGCACAGGCCCAGAGCGTGGCACAGCGCCAGGGGAAGGAAGCGCTTCAAGGGGGGCTTCAAGGAGAAGGACGGTTGGAGCGGCCGAACCGCAGGGAACAAGAAAGTCGGCGCCGTGTTGCGCCGGATTATCACATGAAACGATTGGTTTCAGAATGGAAGGATCAACGCCACGCAAAACAAAACCGCGCAGTCTGCGGACTGCGCGGTGAAGGGCTGCTGCTTTGGCCGAAGAGCGCCCTTAGATGGGTTCGTCCAGCCCGAACTGCACCTGTTCCGCCGCGCGCAGCAGGGCGCGGGCCTTGGCCTCGGTTTCCTGCCATTCCTTTTCGGGGTCCGAATCGGCGACGATGCCGGCGGCGGCCTGGACGTACAGCATGCCGTCGCGGACGATGCCGGTGCGGATGGCGATGGCCAGATCCATTTCACCGCCGTAGCTCATGTAGCCGGCGGCGCCGCCATAGATGCCCCGGCGCACCGGTTCCAGTTCGTCGATGATTTCCATGGCGCGGACTTTGGGCGCGCCGGTCAGCGTGCCGGCCGGGAAGGTCGCGCGCAGCACGTCGATGTTGCTCATGCCGTCGTTCAGTTCGCCGCGCACGTTGGAGACCAGATGCATGACGTGGGAATAGCGCTCGATGGCCATGGTGTCGGTGACTTCGACCGTCCCGGCCTTGGAGACGCGGCCGATGTCGTTGCGCGCCAGGTCGATGAGCATGACGTGTTCGGCGCGTTCCTTGGGGTCGGCCAGCAGTTCCTGTTCCAGGCGCAGGTCGTCGTCCTGGGTGGCGCCGCGCTTGCGCGTGCCGGCCAGGGGGCGGATGGTGACCATTTCGCGGGCGCGGCCGTCTTCGAATTCGCGGTCCTGGCGTACCAGGATCTCCGGCGAGGCGCCCACCACGTGGAAGGAGTCGAAGTTCCAGTAGTACATATAGGGCGAGGGATTCAGGGACCGCAAGGCCCGGTATAGCGACAGCGGCGAGTCGCGGAAGGGCTTGGCGATCACCTGGCCGATCTGGACCTGCATCAGGTCGCCGGCGGCGATGTAGTCCTTGGCCTTGCGCACGGCGGCCAGGTAGTCGTCCTTCTTGAAGTCGCGCTCCATGGGCGTCTGCATGCTGGCGTAGGCATAGGGGATGACTACGGGCGTGCGCAGTTTTTCGCGCAGCGCCTTCAGGCGGCGGCGGGCCAGGGCATAGGCCTCGGGCTGCTGGGGATCGGCGTAGACGATCAGGTAGGTGCGGCCGGCCAGATTGTCGACGATGACCAGTTCGTCGACCTGCATCAGCATGATGTCGGGCGTGCCGGCTTGCTGGCCTGCGGGCCGGGGTTTGACGCACGGCCCCAGGCGCGGCTCGATGTGGCGCACGGTGTCGTAGCCGAAATAGCCCGCCAGTCCGCCGGCGAAGCGCGGCATGCCGGGGCGCATGGCGACGCGGAAACGCTGCTGGAAGGACTCGATGAAGGCCAGCGGATCGCCTTCGTGGGTTTCCACGACCTGGCCGCGGGTGACGACTTCGGTGGTGGTGCCGGTGGCGCGGATCAGGGTCTTGGCAGGCAGGCCGATGAAGGAATAGCGGCCGAAGCGCTCGCCCCCCACCACCGATTCCAGCAGGCAGCTGTTGCGCCCCGCCTCCGGCCCTGCGTGGGCCAGCTTCAGGTAGATCGCCAGCGGCGTGTCCAGATCGGCGTAGGTTTCCGCGATCAGTGGGATCCGGTTGTAGCCTTGAGCGGCCAGTGCGTTGAATTCGATTTCCGTCATGGTGGTCTCTGGGTGGGGATAGGGACCGGGACAGAAACAAAACAGCCCGGCCGATCAGGGGTCCGGGCTGCGGGGGTGGGCGACGCGGAAAGGTCCGCGCGCCGAGTGACCGTTATGACCCGGAACGAAAACACCACCAGCGCCAATAGGCGCCAGCGGTGATCGGGTAATAACGGATGATGTTCATGCGTGTTCGGTCTGTGAGGTCGCGTCGGCGGCCCACTGCGCGGCCTCGACGATGGAGGCCACTATAGCATCCACCGGCAGCTCCTGCACGGGCCGGCCTTCGTTGTAGCCGTAGGGCAGGGCCAGCACGCGCATGTCGGCGGCGTTGGCGGCCAGGGCGTCATTGATCGAGTCGCCGATGAACAGGGCCTGGGCGGGCGCGATGCCCAGCAGGTCGCAGGCGTGGAACAGCGGCATGGGGTCGGGTTTCTTGCGCGCGCAGGTATCACCGCAGACCACGGCGTCGAAATAGCCGTCCAGGCCCATCTGGCGCAGCAGCGGACCGGTGAATTCGGTGCCTTTGTTGGTGACCACGGCCAGACGGGCCCCTTGGTCGCGGAAGGCCTGCAGACCCGCCAGCACGCCGGGATACAGGCGGCTGCGTTGACCGTTCAGGGCACGGTAATGGTCCTGGAAACGGGCCAGGCCGCGCATGACCATGTCCACGCTGGCGGGCTTGCTTTCGTGGCCCAGGGTGCGGATGACCAGTTGTTCCACGCCTTTGCCGACGTAGGTGGCGATGATGTCTTCGGTGATCGGTTCCAGGCCCATGTCCTGGCGCATGGCATTGGCAGCATCCGCCAGATCGGGGATGGTGTCCAGCAGAGTGCCGTCCAGATCGAACAGAATTCCGGAAAATTGCATGATGTCGCGTGCCGGGGAAAACGGCCGAACCGGATTGGCGGCCAGGTAAATCATAGGGTGCCGAAGCAGATGGAGACCAGACTGCCGGCGGCGGGCGTCATCGTATCATTATCAGAGGGATGGGCCGTCCTGTTTTTGGTGACAAACCTTGAGTGGTCTGAACCGGTCGAACGGCGGTCTGGACGCTCTGGACCGCCTGAACGGCACACGCCCGATCAGCGCTGTGCCTGACGCCGGGCGTCGCCCTGGGCGATGCCGTCGCGCAAGGCGGCGATCACGCGAGGGTAGTCCGGTTGACCGAACACGGCCGAGCCGGCCACGAAAGCATCGGCCCCGGCGGCGCGGATGTCGGCGATGTTGTTTGCCTTGACTCCGCCATCGACCTCCAGGTCGATCGCCTGGCCGCCTTCGGCGCGCCAGCGGTCGATGCGCGTGCGCGCCTGGGCGAGCTTTTCCAGCGTGTGGGGGATGAAGGACTGGCCGCCAAACCCCGGATTGACCGACATCAGCAGGACAAGATCCAGGCGTTCCATGACGTGGTCCATCCAGGCCAGCGGAGTGGCCGGGTTGAACACCAGGCCGGCGCGGCAGCCGTGGTCCCGGATCAGGGCCAGGGTGCGGTCGACGTGGCGCGAGGCGTCCGGATGGAAGCTGATGATGTCCGCTCCGGCTTTGGCGAAGGCGGGCACCAGTGCGTCAACGGGCTCGACCATCAGGTGCACGTCGATAGGGGCCGTGGTGTGGGGGCGCAGGGCGGCGCACACCATGGGGCCCACGGTCAGGTTGGGGACGTAGTGATTGTCCATGACGTCGAGGTGGATCCAGTCGGCGCCGGCGGCCACGACGTTGACGACTTCCTCGCCCAGACGGGCGAAGTCGGCGGACAGCAGACTGGGGGCGATGCGGGCGGCGGGCAGTGCGGTCATGGCGAAAGAGGGTCCGGATATGTCATGATGACGGTTTGCAGTCTTTCATTTTAGTGCACCCCCGGGTGTCATTTCCGTGCGTATGAAAATCCATTGGTGGCCTGTGGCCGCGCTGGCCCTCCTGAGCGCCTGTTCTTCGGTGCCGCTCGAGGAACCCATTCCCGGCCGTGAATCCGGCAGCGCCGTGTCGGTCGAGCAGCCCCTGACCGTTCCGCCGCTCTCCGCCTTGCCGGAAACGCCTGCGCGACCGCTGCAGGGGCGCTATACGGCGGTTTCCTGGGACAGCGTGCCGGGCTGGGTCAACGACGATCTGACCCATGTCTGGAAGGGGCTGCTGAACGATTGCCGGGGCTTGATGCGGCCCGTGTCGGGTTCGCTGGCGATGCCTGCGCGCGCGGCGCCCCGGGCCTGGCAGCCGGTCTGCCAGGCGGCGTTGCAATCCGGCCTGGGGGCCGAGGCCGGCGGCCCGGCCGTGCGCCGCTTCCTGCAGGATCAGTTGCGCCCCTGGCGACTGGACGATGGTGCCGGGCTGGCGGCCAGCGGGACGGTGACGGGCTATTACGAGCCCCTCATCCGCGCATCGCGTACGCGCGCAGGGGCCTATCAATGGCCGCTCTACACTGCGCCGGACGATCTCTTGACCATAGACCTGGGGTCGGTCTATCCGGAACTGGCCGGCAAGCGGGTGCGCGGCAAGCTCGACGGTCGCCGGGTGGTGCCCTACGACACCCGGGCCCAGATCACCGCCGACCCGGCCCGCCAGCCGGCCGTGATCGTCTGGGCGGACGATCCCGTCGAAGCCTTCTTTCTGCAGATCCAGGGGTCGGGGCGGGCCGTGCTGCCTGACGGCGGCGTGTTGCGGCTGGCGTATGCCGACCACAACGGCCGGCCATACGTCTCCATCGGCCAGTGGCTCGCCCGAAAGGGCGAGATGCCGCTGGCGCAGACGTCCATGCAGAACATCAAGGCCTGGGCGCGCTCGCATCCCGACCGCGTGCCGGAATTGCTGAATGTGAATCCGGCCATGGTGTTCTTCCGCGAGGAAGCCATCACGGATCCGGAACTCGGCCCCCGGGGCGCCTATGGGGTGCCGCTGTTGCCGCAGCGCGCGATTGCGGTCGATCCGGCCTTCGTGCCGCTGGGGACGCCGGTCTTCCTGGAAATCGGCCCCCAGGGCGGCGCGGAGCCGCTGCGGCGGCTGGTGTTCGCCCAGGACACGGGCGCGGCGATCAAGGGGGCCGCCCGGGCCGATTTCTATTGGGGCACCGGCGACGAGGCCGGTGCGCGCGCCGGCCGCATGAAACAATCCGGCCGGATGTGGCTGCTGTGGCCTGCGCGGGCCGGGGCACCGTCGGCGCGCTAGGATGTGCACATGAAAAATCAGGAACCTATCCTCGTTTGCGGCACCGGCATCGCCGGCCTGGCCTGTGCGCTGGGGCTGGCCCGGGCAGGCCTGCCTGCCGCCCTGCTGGGGCCGCGACAGGTCCCGGCCACGCGCGGGGCCGACGATTACCATCCGCGTGTCTACGCGATTTCGCCGGCCAGCCGCGACCTGCTCGACCGCCTGGGCGCCTGGCGGTTGATGGACGCACGCCGCGTCACGGCTGTCGAGGCCATGGAAATCCAGGGCGATGCCGATGGACACCTGGACCTGTCCGCCTGGCAGGACGCGCGCGATACGCTGGCCTGGATCGTTGAATCCGGGGAAATCGAACGTGCGCTGCAGCAGGCCGTGCAGGTCATGGGCATCGAATGGCACGAAGACCGCTTCGAGCGCCTGGAAACCCGGGGCCTGGGCGTGCGGGTGACGACCGGCCAGGGCCGTGCGCTGGATGCGGTGCTGCTGGTGGGCGCCGACGGTGCGCGCTCGCCGGTGCGGCTGGCGGCCGGGATCGAACATCATTACACGCCCTATGGCGACATGGGGGTGGTCGCGCACCTGGACATTGGTCTGCCCCATCAGAATCGTGCCTGCCAGTGGTTCACGGGCGACAGCGTGTTCGCCCTGCTGCCCATGCCGGATACGGCGGATGGTCCGCAGGCGTCTCTGGTGTGGTCCATGCCCGAAGGCCGGGCGCGCGAATGGCAGGCGCTGGATGCCGACGCCCAGCAGGCGTTTTTTGCCGCGCACGCGCGGGCCATCACGGGCGATCGTCTGGGGCCGCTGCGCCTGCGTACGCGCCCCCAGGGTTTCCCGCTGACGCTGGAGCGCAGCGCGATGGTGGCGCCAGGTGTCGCCCTGGTGGGCGATGCCGCGCATCGTGTCCATCCACTTGCAGGGCAGGGCCTGAACCTGGGCCTGGGCGATGTGCATGACCTGCTGGACGTGCTGCGGACACGCGAACCCCAACGCGCGCTGGGCGATCCCCGGGTCCTGGCGCGCTATCGCCGCCGCCGGGCCGAGCCCGTCTGGGCCATGAGTCTGGTCACTGACGGCCTGCACCGGCTGTTTGGCGCTTCCAATGCGCCGACGGCCTGGGCACGCAACCAGGGCATGCGTCTCGTCGACAACCTGCCTTTTCTGAAACGCTGCCTGATCCGGGCCGCTGTCGGTGACTGAACGCACCGGTTTTATTTTTTGAGGTTTTCCATGAAATACCCCCTGAGCCTGGCCGCGCTGCTGCTGTGCGGCAGCCTGTCCACCCTGGCCCAACCCGCGCTGGCGGAACCGTCCGGCGACCAAGTCCTGAACACCCAATCGTCCACCCAGGCTGCACCTGCCGAATCGTCCGCCCCCGCGCGTGACGGAACAAAGGACCGTGTCCTGTCCACCGCGCCCGCCCAATCCGATTCGGCGCAGGCTGTCACCCGTGCCTTCGAGCAGCGCTTCCCCGGGATTCACGTGGACGCAGTCCGGGTGACGCCCATGAGCGGGATCTTCGAGGTCCAGGTGGGCATGGACCTGTTGTACACCGACGCCCAGGTGGATTATGTGCTGCAGGGTTCGATGATCGATGCCCAGGCGCGCCGCGACCTGACGGCCGAACGGCTCGAAGTCCTGCAACAGGTGGCTTTTGACAGCCTGCCGCTGGATCATGCGATCAAGCAGGTCAAGGGCACCGGCGCGCGCAAGGTCGCCGTGTTCGAAGACCCCAACTGCGGCTACTGCAAGCAACTGCACCGCACCCTGGAAGACGTGGACAACGTCACGGTCTATACCTTTCTGTTCCCGATCCTGACGCCGGATTCCACCACCCGCTCGCGCGATATCTGGTGCGCGGCTGATCCGGCCAAGGCCTGGAAGGCCTGGATGCTGGACGGCCAGGACCCGGCCAAGGCCGAATGCGACACGCCGATCCAGTCCAATCTAGTCTTGGGGCGCAAGCTGAACGTGCAAGGCACGCCAGCCCTGTTCTTCGCCGACGGCACCCGCGTCAACGGTGCCCTGCCGCTGGAGGCCTTGAAGCAGAAGCTGGATGCGCAGAAAGGTTAGTCCCTGCGCTGCTTGCATGGGCTGCTTTGCTGAAGCGCCCGAGCAGATGAAGGCCGTGATCAACACTTTCGATTGGCTGTGCATTGTGTTTCATTCGATCCACGAGGTGCGCGAGACCATCTGAGCAGTTCAGCGCGCCGCCCCAGAAAGGAATAAGTACCATGTTGAAGACAAAGCTGGCGCTGTCTGGCGCCTCCCTGATCCTCTTCGCCGTACTCACGAGCGCCTCCTGGGCCGCTGCGCCTTTGCAGAAATTTCAGGCGCCTGGCTTCTATCGAATGATGCTGGGTCAATTCGAGGTCACCGTCCTGCATGACGGGGCCATTGATCTCGAGCCGGGAAAACTGCTGACCAACACGACCGCCCCGCAGGTCGAGAAAGCGCTGGATGCGGCGTTTCAGGGGGCCGTGACCCCCACCTCGGTGAACGCCTTTCTGATCAATACGGGTGAGAAGCTCGTGCTGATCGACAGCGGCGTCGGCTCCAGCGGCGCCTTGGGGCCTGGCCTGGGCCAGATGCTGCAGAACCTGGTGGCGTCCGGCTATCAGCCCGGGCAGGTGGACGAGGTGTACTTCACCCATGTCCATCCAGATCATGTCGGAGGTCTGCTTGCTCCGGGGGGCGAGGCATTCCCGAATGCCGTCATCCGTCTGGACCGCCGTGAACTTGCCTATTGGACGGATGCTGAACGGGCGAAACAGGCGCCGGAAGCACAACGCCCGTTCTTTCAGATGGCCGTATCCGCGCTCAAGCCATATCAGGATGCGGGGCGCATCAAACCCTTTGAGGGCAGCGTCGAACTGGTGCCTGGCATCCGGGCCATTTCAGCCCCGGGTCATACACTCGGCCACACGGTGTACGACGTCGAATCGGAGGGGCTGCACATGCGGGTCTGGGGGGATGTGATGCACGTGGGCGCCATCCAGTTCGCACAGCCGCAGGTCACCATCGCTTTTGATACCGACTCGCCGGCGGCCGCCAAGACGCGCGCGCAAGTCTTCTCCCAGGTGGCGGAAGAACGCGCCCTCGTGGCTGCTGCGCATCTGCCGTTTCCGGGCCTGGGTCATATCCGGCGCATGGGCGCCGGATATGAGTTCATCCCCTATCCCTATGGCGGCGTGAAGTGACGCGTGTCGCTTGCACAGCGGCCTCGGCGTGAAGGTTGATCGAGCCGAGGCGCGCCGAACGGCCGTCAGTGCAGCAAGGCCCAGGCGCCGTCCTTGACGGTGATCAGTTCGCGGCCACGCTGGTCGAAGCCGCTGTGGTCTTCGGGCGTCATGGAATAGACCCCCTGGGTGGCCACCAGTTCGTGTGTCTGCTCCAGGGCGTCGCGCAGGGCGCGGCGGAATTCCGGTGTACCCGGCTGGGCGGATTGCAAGGCGATGGGAATGGCATGCTGCAGCAGCAGGCCGGCGTCGTAGACGTTGGCCCCGAAGGTAGCCGGTGTTTCACCGTATTTGGCCTGGTAACGCTGGATGTAGTCCTGGACGATGGGCTTGGACGGGTTGCTGTCGGGGATTTCGGGCAGCACCAGCATCAGGCTGGCGGCCAGGATGGTGCCTTCGGCCGATTTCCCGGCAAATTTCAGGAAGGCGGGCAGGGCGGCGCCGTGGGTTTGATAGAAGCGGCCTTGGTAGCCTTGTTGCGCCAGCGTGGTCTGCGGTAGCGCGGCGGCGCCCCCCGTGCCGGCGATCAGGATGGCGTCGGGCTTGGCAGCCAGCAGCTTCAGGGCCTGCCCGGTGACGGAACTGTCGGTGCGCTGGTAGCGCTCGGACACGGTCAGGTTCAGTCCATGGTCCTTGGCCATGCGGCTGAAGACCTGGTGCCAGTCTTCGCCGTAGGCGTCTGAAAAACCGATGAAGCCGACGGTCTTGATGCCGCGTTTGACCATGTCCTGGATCAGGGCCTCGGCGATGATGTCGGTGTTCTGGGTCGTCTTGAAGGCCCACTTCTTTTGCTCAGTCATGGGCAGTACCACCGAGGCCGCGCCCACGGGGGCCAGCATCGGCGTGCCGGATTCGGCGGCGAATTGCAGCACGCTCATGGCGTTGGGCGAGCCGGTCGGGCCGATCAGGGCATCCACGTGCGATTCGGTGATCAGCTTCTTGAAGGCCGTGACCGTCTGCGTCGGGTCGCTGGCGTCGTCCAGTGTGATGTATTCGATGGTCTGGCCGCCTGCCTGGGCCGGCAGCAGCGGGACGGTGTTCTTCTGGGGGATGCCGACCAGGGCCGTCGGGCCGGTGGCGGACACGACCACGCCGACTTTGACCTGGGCATGGGCGAGGGACGGGAGGGCCAGAGCCAGGGCGGCCGCCAGGGCGGCGCCAGGGATGCGGATGTTCACGGCGGATGTCTCCTGAATGAAACACGGCCCGCGATAGCAGGCCGTGCGCGATCTCACATGATTGTAATGAAAAGCGTGGAGCGCCTTAGAACTCGGTCCATTCCTCGGTGTCGGCGGACGCCGGTGCCGGCTTGCCGGGGGCGCGCAGCGCCGGTTTGGCGGCCGCGCGGGAGGCGGGCGCATCGGCTGCGGGGGCGCTACGGGGGCGTTGGGGTGCCGGGCTGACGACCTTTTCCGGCGCCGACGGCAGACGCGCCGGCGGTGCGGGACGCGCGGCACCCGCCCCCGGAGCGGCCCCCGCGTGGGCGCTCGATTGCGTGCGGGTCTGGGCGCCAGGCTGTGCTCTGGAGCCGGCGTCGGTCTGGGTCAGGGTGAAGGTGGCGACCAGTTGAGCCAGGGTATCGGCCTGTTCCTGCAGGCTGGTGGCGGCGGCGGCCGACTCTTCGACCAGGCTGGCGTTCTGGCGGGTGACGTCGTCCATCTGGGTGACGGCCGAGTTGATTTCCTCGATGCCGGTGGTCTGTTCGCGGCTGGCCGCGCTGATCTCGCCCATGATGTCGGTGACGCGGTTGATGCCGTCGACGATGTCCTGCATCGT
>NZ_JBASAD010000035.1:0-153764 GCF_049650445.1 Castellaniella sp.
CCGCAGCGGGGGTGGCCGTGCCCCGGGCAGCCGCCCGGCCCGCGAAGGCGGTGCGCCCCAGGCCCCGCGCCGGGATGCTCGTCCGGCCTCGTCCGGCCGTTCCGCGTTGCTCCGTAAAGCCGATTGACCATGAGCCTGAACGAAGAAGTCGCCCGCCGACGCACTTTTGCCATCATTTCCCACCCCGACGCCGGGAAGACGACCCTGACCGAAAAGCTGTTGCTGTTCGCAGGCGCCATCCAGATCGCCGGCAGCGTCAAGGCGCGCAAGGCCAGCCGTCATGCGGCGTCTGACTGGATGGAGATCGAAAAGCAGCGTGGCATCTCGGTGGCTTCCTCGGTCATGCAGATGGAATACCGCGATTGCGTCATCAATCTGCTGGACACCCCGGGCCACCAGGACTTCTCGGAAGATACCTACCGGGTGCTGACGGCGGTGGACGCCGCGCTGATGGTGATCGACGCCGGTAACGGCGTCGAGCCCCAGACCATCCGCCTGCTGCAGGTCTGCCGCGCCCGCAACACGCCCATCATCACCTTCATCAACAAGCTCGACCGCGAAGTACGCGAGCCGCTGGAACTGCTCTCCGAGATCGAGGGCCACCTGGGCATGGACGCGATCCCGTTCTCCTGGCCGGTGGGCATGGGCCGCCAGTTCGGCGGGGTGTTCGACCTGCGCCACGATCGGATGCGGGTCTTCCGCCCGGGCGCGGAGCGCCACCGGGACGACGACGAGGCCATCGACGGACGGGACAATCCGGAGCTGGCGGCGCGATTCGGTGACGCCTACGCCAAGGCCAGCGAGGAAATCGAGCTGATCACGGGCGCGGTACCGGAGTTTGACCATGCGGCCTTCCTGGAAGGCCGCCAGACGCCCGTGTTCTTCGGTTCTGCGATCAACAATTTCGGCGTGCGCGAAGTGCTGGACGCCCTGGTGGAACTGGCGCCCGCGCCTGGCCCGCGCGCCGCGCTGGAACGCAGCGTGCTGCCGACCGAGCCCAAGTTCACCGGTGTCGTGTTCAAGGTCCAGGCCAATATGGACCCGGCGCACCGCGACCGGGTGGCTTTCGTGCGTGTCAGTTCCGGCAAGTTCGATCGCGGCATGCGCCTGAAGGTTGCCCGCAACAACAAGGAAATCCGACCGAACAACGTCGTGTCCTTCCTGTCGCAGCGGCGCGAGATCGTCGAGGAAGCCTACGCCGGGGACATCATCGGCATCCCCAATCACGGCATCCTGCAACTGGGCGACGTGCTGACCGAAGGCGAATCCCTGACGTTCACGGGCCTGCCGTTCTTTGCGCCGGAACTGTTCCAGGCGGTCGAGGTCAAGGATCCCCTGCGGACCAAACAACTGCGCACCGGCCTGACGCAACTGGGCGAAGAGGGCGCCATCCAGGTGTTCCGCCCCGAGGCCGCAGGTGGTGCGCTGCTGCTGGGAGCCGTGGGCCAACTGCAGTTCGAGGTGGTCGCCCATCGTCTGAAGACCGAATACGGTGTGGACGCCCGCCTGATGCCCGCGCGCTACAACATGGCGCGCTGGATCACCAGCAAGGATCCCAAGGCCCTGAAGAAATTCATGGACGCCAACGCCGCCAACATCGCCTATGACGTGGTGGATGCGGTCGCTTTCCTGGCCAGTTCTCCCGCCCAGTTGCGGGTCGCCCAGGAACGCTACCCCGACATCGAATTCCATGCCATGCGCGAACATGCCGGGCGGGTGTTTGCCTAGGATGAACCCGGACATCGGGCAGTCCCTGCGGACTGCCCGATGTCCGGCGAATCCGAGCGGCATGCAGGCCGCGAGGTGGAGAGATGCCGCTACCAGAGATGACTCGGCGGCGTGGCTTCATCCGCTACCGACACAAGCCGTATCCAGCCATCGCCGAGGCATCCTATACAATGCAGAATCCGCATTGATCGACGAGGCGATCCGTCCATGTCCTGGCGTCTGATTTTCGCTTTTCTGCTGCTGGCCGCAGGCGCATCCGCCTGGGGTGGCCTGCAGTTGGGCGATTGGCTGATCTCGCACGGGCCGGCACAGACCCAGATGCCGGCGCCGCACCCCGAACTGGATCAGAGCGCCGTGCTGGACGCCAATGGCAAGCCTTACGTCGCTTCTGCTCCGCAAGTGCTGCCGGACGGCCGCCAGGGAGTGCCGGAACAGGCTCCACCCGTGGATTGGAAGGTCCAGCAGGACTCCCTGCTGGATGACGGCCGGCCGATCGCTCTGGCGACGACCACGATCTCGATGGACGAGGCCATCGCACTCGCGTCTCAGAATCAGTTGGGCGACGGGCTGCAGGGCATTGCCCAGTTCGGTGCCCTGGGGAGCAGCCAGATCGTGCAGCCCATCGATGTCACGACACCGCCGTCTCCGGCGGCAACCCAGACTGCCGCAGCCAGTGGCCATTGGCAGGCCGACTTCCAGCAGGAACTCAAGGCCTGTGAAGCGCTGGGGTTCTTCTCGCGGCCTTCGTGCGCGTGGGCGGCTCGCAACAAATATTGCGAACCCAACGGCGCCTGGGGCAAGGTCGCCGACTGCCCCGCGAAGAAATCCAGTTTCTGATTCGGCGCCTGGACTCGCCATGCTGCGTTCCAAATCCTCGCGATAGTCTGACTATCGCTGCGGTTTGCGCCTTGCCTGACAAGCCCATGCATCCGAATGATGACGTCACATCTGCGATTGCAGGTAGTTTTGCAGCCCAAGCTGTTCGACCAGACCGATCTGCGTTTCCAGCCAGTCGATGTGTTCCTCGGTGTCGTTCAGGATCGTCAGGAACAGGTCGCGCGAGGCAAAATCCTGCACCGATTCGCAGTAGGCCATGGCTTCTTTCACCGTGGCCTGGGCGGCGGTTTCCAGCTTCAGGTCGCAGGCCAGGATCTCGGGCACGTTTTCGCCGATCAGCAGCTTGTGCAGATCCTGCAGGTTTGGCAGTCCGTCGAGCATGAAGATGCGTTCGATCAGCAGATCGGCATGCTTCATTTCACCGATGGATTCCTTGTATTCGTGTTCACCCAGTGCTTCGAAGCCCCAGTGACGCAGCATGCGTGCGTGCAGAAAATACTGGTTGATGGCCGAAAGTTCGTTTTTCAGCTGCTGGTTCAGGTAGCGGATGACGGTTTTGTCGCCCTTCATGGCCTGTGCCTCCTTGGTGCGCGGTCCGGCCAGAATCGGACAGACCTGAACGACAAGGCTAGCACGACCCGCGCGCCTCGGAAACAGGGGCGGGCAAAGGGCGCAACGCCGATCAGGCGACGTGGCGGATGGCGGTGCGCGACAGAACGGTGACTTCGACCTCGCCGGTCAGCCCGCCCGGGGCGGCGCCGACGTCAGCCGCATAGCGGCCGCCGGGCAGATATTCCGTCGCGGTCTCGGCGCAGCAGCCGCAGCAGGTCGCCACGCCCAGTTGGGCCTGGAGATCGCCCAGGTCCGACGCGCCTTGCGCGATGGCGTCCTGGACCTGATGTTCGCTGATTGCGTTGCATACACAAATATACATGAGAATGATTATCATCTTTTATCATGGGAATGGCAAGCGGTTTCAGCGAGGTGTTCGAATGGCCACACTTTGCCGCGCGGTGCGGGCGTTTGGGCCTGTGTGACGAGGCGGCGTCAGCGCCCCTGGCACGGCCGCAGCAGCGTCACGTCGCC
This sequence comes from Castellaniella sp., assembly GCF_049650445.1. Taxonomy (GTDB): domain Bacteria; phylum Pseudomonadota; class Gammaproteobacteria; order Burkholderiales; family Burkholderiaceae_B; genus Castellaniella. The sequence goes on from NZ_JBASAD010000035.1 coordinate 3,652, forward strand.
ATCCGTCGGCATGACGGCCCGCAGGGGTTCGCAGCGTCCGTCCACGCACCAGTCGTAGTCGGCCACATAGGGCGAGCGTGTCAGCCGCAGTTCGTCCAGCGGTCGGGTATGCGGCTGGTAGACGTACCAGCCGTCGCGGCGCAGCACGGCGTCCGGCGGCGGCTCCATGCCCGCGCCCGAGCCCCGGATGCGCGCCTGCCCGGGGACCAGGCGCGGGCGGCCGTCCGGGTCGGCCTGGACGGTGTAGTCCTCTTCCCAGCGGATCTTTTCGATCGAATGGGTCCAGGCCAGGGTGAAGGCCCGGACCGGGACGAAGCGCGGCGGCACGCCGGGTGCCGCCGCCAGGGTCAGGCAGACCCCCAGCGCGCCCAGCATCATCAGGCCGGTGTCGTCGCGGCGGCCGCGCGCGCACGGCGTGCGCGCACCACGTGCCAGACCAGGAACAGCGCCGTGGCCACGAAGCCGACCTCGTCGGTCAGCGGAAGCGCCGCCACCAGCAGGATGGCTGCCGCGATGGCGTAGAGCCGCTCCAGCCTGTTGAAGGTGGTCAGCAGGAAGCCGGTGACGCCGGCCGCCCACAGCGTGATGGCGATCAGGGCCTTGAAGACGATGTAGACCACGTCCAGCGCGTCGCCGCCCTGCAGCATCAGGGCCGGCGAATAGACGGCCATGTAGGGGATGACGAAGCCCGCCACGGCCACGCGCAGCGCCTGGATGCTGATCTTCAGGCCGTTCTCCCGGGCGATGGGGGCGGCGGCGAAGGCCGCCAGCGCCACCGGCGGGGTCAGGTCGGCCATGATGCCGAAATAGAACACGAACATGTGCGAGACGATCAGCGGCACACCCAGCTTCAGCAGGATGGGCGCGGCCAGCGAACTGGTGATGATGTAGTTCGGGATCGTCGGGATGCCCATGCCCAGCACCAGGCAGGTGATCATGGTCAGGAACAGCGCCAGGAACAGATTGTTCTCGCCGATGGCGATGACCTGGCCGCCGAACTCGGCCGCCACGCCGGTCAGGTTGATGATGCCGATGATGACCCCCACCAGCGCGCAGGCCGCCGCGACCGACAGGGCGTTGCGCGCGCCCTCGGCCAGGGAATTCAAGGCCAGCCGCAGGGTGTCGCGCCCGTGTTTGCGCATCAGCAGCACCAGGCCCAGCACGGCGACGATGACGAAGAAGTCCGTGACGCCGAACTGGACGAAGCCCGCGCAGGCGATACCCAGCAGCAGCCAGAAGACGTAGCGCAGCACGGGCTGCGAGGCGCCCTGGATGACGGCGGCGCCGAAGATCAGGATCACCGTCAGCCCCAGGCCGATGGTGCCGGAGAACAGCGGCGTGTAGCCGGAGAACAGCAGCGCCACCAGGCCGATCAGGGGCAGCAGCAGGTACCAGCGTGCACGCACGGCCTTCCAGGGATCGGGACAGTCTTTCTTGTCCAGGCCGTGCAGACCGCGGCGGCCGGCTTCCAGGTGGACGGAGATGAAGGCGGTAGTGAAGTACAGGATGGCCGGGATGAGGGCGGCCTTGACGACTTCCACGTAGGGGATGTTCAGCGTTTCGGCCATGATGAAGGCCACCGCCCCCATCACCGGCGGCATGATCTGCCCGCCCATGCTGGATGTGGCCTCGACCCCGCCGGCGAAGGCGGAGGAATAACCGAAGCGCTTCATCAGCGGGATGGTGAACTGGCCGGTGGTGACGACGTTGGCCACGCCCGAGCCGTTGATGGTGCCCATCAGGCCGGAACTGACCACGGAGACTTTGGCCGGGCCGCCGCGCGTGTGGCCGACCATGCCCATGGAAAAGTCGCTGAACAACTGGATCATGCCCGCCTGTTCCAGGAAGGCGCCGAACAGGATGAACAGGTAGATGTAGGTGGACGACACGTAGGTCGGTGTGCCGTAGATGCCCTCGACCCCGAAGCCCAGGGTGCTGACGATCTGGTCAAAGCCGTAGCCCCGGTGCATGAAGGGGCCGGGAATGTACTGGCCGAACAGGCCGTAGGCCAGGAACAGGCCGCAGATGATGGGTAGCGCCCAGCCCATCATGCGGCGGGTGGCCTCGAACACCAGCACCACGGTCAGGATGCCCACGACCATGTCGGCGTCGGTCATCTGGCCGGCGCGCGCCGTCAGATCGGATTCGAAGATCCAATGGTAGAAACTGAGGGCGAAGCCCAGGATGCCCAGCCCCCAGCCCAGGGCGCGATGGATGCGGCCGCCGCTGGAATACAGGGAAAAGACCATCAGCAGCACGAAGCCCACGTGGACCGATCGGACCACCTGGCTGGACAAGGGGCTGTAGGCTGCGGTCCAGACCTGGAAGCAGGAAAAGACGATGGCAATCCAGAAAATGGCGCGCGGCAGGGGTTGGGCCGCGGTGTCGTGAGGGGAGCTCATAAGCAGAAACCTGAGAACTGAAAAGGCGGTTCAGACACAGGTCCGAACCGCCCGGAGGGCATGGGGCGCGAGGGCCCCGAAGGACGCGCCCGGCAGTGGGGCGGCGTCCGTACGGAGCTGATCATTATTTGATCAGGCCGACTTCTTTGTAGTAGCGCTCGGCGCCCGGGTGCAGGGGCACCGGCATGCCCTTCAGGGCGTTGTCGAGCTGGATGGCCTTGGCGGCATTGTGCGCGGATTTCAGGGTGTCGAGCTGTTCGTAGAAGACCTTGGTCATCTGGTAGACCAGATCGTCGGGCACCGTCGACGCGGTCACCAGGAAGTTCGGCACCGCCGCCGTGGGCGTGTCGGCCGTCTGGCCCTCGTAGGTGCCGGCGGGGATGGTGGCCGCCTGGTAGGCTTCGTTGCCGATCTTGGCGATGACGTCGGCCGGGATGGGCACGATCACGATCTTGACCGAGGTCGCCAGGTCGCGGATGGAGGACACGCCCAGGCCGGCGGACTGCAGGGTCACGTCCAGTTGGCGGTTCTTCATCAGCTCGACCGATTCGCCGAAGGGCAGGTATTCGACCTTGTCGAAGTCCGCATAGGTCAGGCCGGCGGCCTTGAGGACGGCGCGGGCGTTCAGTTCCGTGCCGGAACGGGCGGCGCCCACGGAGATGCGCTTGCCCTTGAGGTCGGCCAGGGTCTTGATGCCGGCATCGCCGTTGGCGACGATCTGGATGTAGTTGTTGTAAGTGCCCGTCATGCCGCGCAGATTGGTCAGCGGGGCCTTGAAGCCCGCTTCGGCGTTGCCGGTGTAGGCGTCGGCCACGGTGTCGGCCAGCGCGAAGGCCAGTTCGCCGCGTCCGGCCTGCAGCAGGTTCATGTTCTCGGCCGAGGCCTTGGTGACCTGGGCGGTGGATTTGGCGTCGGGGATGTGCTTGTTGTAGATCTGGGACAGCGCCACGCCCAGCGGGTAGTAGACGCCGCTTTGGCCACCAGTCAGGATGTTGATGAACTTGGTGTCCGCTTGCGCGGGGGCGGCGGCGATGGCGGTGGTGACCGCGACCGCGCACGCGGCCAGCCATTTGTTGATGGACATGGTTGGGTTCCTCTTCTGTTGCGATGGAAATGACAACCTGCATGGTACCAAGGGTCGCCCGTCGCACCACTCCGTAATCACCCTAGAAAAAACAGGGGATTGCTATACTGCCCTGGATCAGGCCCGTCCCGGACGCGGCCGCCGCCCGTCCCATGAAACTGCCTTCCGCGTCCCGTATCGATCTGCTGGAACCCGCCGTGATGCTGGCGACGGTGCTGCAATGGCTGATCCTGGCTTCCCTGACCGGGCTGGTGGTCGGTGCCGGCACCAGCCTGTTCCTGCATGCGCTGTTCTTCGCGACCGGCCGCACCCAGTCCGTGCCGCTCTGGACCTACTGGCTCCTGCTGCCCCTGGCGGGCCTGGCAAACGGCCTGCTGATGGGTTATGCGCGCCGCCGCCTGGAGGCGTCGGGTTTGAAGGATTCCATTTTCGCCGCCGTGCACGAGCAGGGCGGCCGCATGCCCTGGCGCACCCTGTGGATCAAGCCGGTGGCGGCCGTCATCACGCTGGCCAGCGGCGGCTCGGCCGGCAAGGAAGGCCCTTGCTCGCATCTGGGGGCGTCCCTGGGCGCCGTGATCGGTCAGGTGTTCCGCCTGAACGCCGATCTGCGCCAGCGCATCGTGGCCTGCGGGGTCAGCGCCGGCTTCGCCAGCGTGTTCGGCACACCCATCGCCGGCGCCCTCTACGGGGTGGAAATGCTGATCATCGGCCGTATCCGGCACGATTTCCTGTTTCCCGCGCTGATCGCGGGGGTGACTTCGTACCAGGTCAGCAAGGCGCTGGGGATTCCCTACGAGCATTACGCCGTCGACGTGCTGCCGGTGTTTTCCGAGTCGTTGTTCCTGCGCACCATCCTGGTCGGCATGCTGTGCGGGCTGGTGGCGCGCGTGTTCGTGGACCTGATCTACGCCGTGCGCAATGCCTGCCATCGGCTGCAGGCCCGTTGGGCCATCTGGCCGCCGCTGATGCCGCTGATGGGGGGCCTGGTGTTGGCGCTGCTGGTTTCCTTTGCCATTCCCGCAGACTATCTGGGCCTGAGCCTGCCGCTCATGGACCGGGCGCTGGCGGGCGAGGCCATGCCCTACGCCGGTTTCTTGTGGAAGACGATCCTGGTGGCGGTGACGCTGGGCTCGGGGTTCTACGGCGGCATCGTCACGCCGCAGTTCGTCATCGGCGCCGTGGCGGGCAACGCCTTCGCGCACCTGTTCGGCATCAGTCCTACGCTCGGCGCCGCCGTGGGATTGGTCTCGGTGGTGGCCGCCGCGTCGAACACGCCGCTGGCCGCCATCCTGATGGGGGTTGAACTGTTCGGCGGCGCGGTCGGCACCCTGTACGCGGCCGGTTCGGCCATCGCCGCCTACCTGATCATCGGCCATCGCAGCGTCTATCCGGACCAGCGCCTGGGATACGCCAAGTCATCCTGGATGCGGGTACGGCCCGACATCCCGGTCGGCCAGGAAAAGACGCGCCTGTCCTACGGCCTGCTCAAGGGCTGGCGCCAGGTGCGGACGCGAGGCTGGCGGGCCTGGCTGGGTGCCGGGCGGCCCGCCGACGGAGGAGACCGGAACGATGCCCAATCCTGAACTGATGCTGGCCGGGATCGGCCTGACCGCCATGGGGGCCCAGTGGCTGGCCTGGCGCCTGCGGGTGCCGGCGATTCTGTTTCTGCTGCTGGCGGGCATTGCCGTGGGGCCGTTGGCCGGCTGGCTGGACCCGGACGCCCTGTTCGGCGATCTGCTGTTTCCCCTCGTGTCCCTGTCGGTGGCGGTGATCCTGTTCGAAGGCAGCCTGACGCTGGAATTCCACCAGACGCGCGGGCTGGAGCGGGTGGTGCGGCGGCTGGTGACGGGCGGCACGCTGATCGCCTGGGCCGTGGCGGCCGTGGCGGTGCATGTCTTCCTGGATTTCCCCTGGGACCTGGCTGTCCTGTTCGGCGCCATCACGGCCGTCACCGGGCCGACCGTCATCGCGCCGCTGCTCAAGACCGTGCGCCCCGTGGCGCCCGTGGCCCATGCCTTGCGCTGGGAAGGCATCCTCATCGATCCGATCGGCGCCCTGCTAGCGGTCGTGTCCTACGACCTGATGGTGGCCCTGCGCATGACCCACGAATGGAGTCATGCCCTATGGGTCTTTGGCGCCACGTTGGCCGTGGGCTTGTGCGTCGGGGTGGCCGCCGGCTGGTTGTTGGGCACGCTGCTGCGGCGCGGCTGGGTGCCGGACTCCCTGATCAATCTGTCGGTGCTGGCGCTGGTGTTCGGCGCTTTCGCCTTGTCCAATGCGCTGGAGCACGAATCCGGCCTGCTGGCCGTGACCGTCATGGGCATCTGGCTGGCGAACCGGCCGGGCGTGCCGGTGCGCGACATCCTGGAGTTCAAGGAAACGCTCAGCCAGATCCTGCTGTCGGCGCTGTTCATTCTGCTGGCGGCGCGCGTGGCGCCCAGCCAGTTGTTCGACCTGGGCTGGCCCGCGCTGGCGGTGCTGGTGGTGATGCTGTGGGTCGGGCGGCCGCTGAAGGTGCTGTTTTCCACCTGGGGATCGGGGCTGAACTGGCGCGAACGCAGCCTGCTGGCCTGGATCGCGCCGCGCGGCATCGTGGCGGCGGCGGTGTCCGCCCTGTTCGCCCTGCGGTTGGAGAAGATGGACGTGCCCCACGCCGACCGGCTGTTGCCGATGACGTTCCTGCTGATCATCGGCACGGTGATCTGGCAGAGCCTGACCGCGCGGCCCGTGGCCCGCCTGCTGAAAGCCGCCGAACCGGACCGGGTGGGGTTTCTGATCGCGGGCGCCAATCCCGTGGCCCGGGCCATCGGCCAGGCGCTGCACGAGCAGGGCGTGCCGGTGCGCCTGTGCGACAGCGACTGGTACAGCCTGTCGCTGGCCCGCATGATGGGCCTGCCCACGTATCACGGCAACCCGGTTTCCGAGCATGCCCAGCGCAACCTCGACACGACCGGCCTGGGCCGCCTGCTGGCCCTGGGCGCGCGCGATGATGCCAACCAGGTGATCACGGCGCGCGCCCGCGACGAGTTCGGCAAGCGCAAGGTCTTCAGCCTGCCCCGGTCGCGGGACGCCGGTCAGGCCGAAAAGCATCTGCTGGACGCGGCCTATCGCGGGCGCACCTTGTTCGCCCCGGATCTGGGCTACTGGAACCTGTCCGCCCGGCTGGCAGCCGGCGCCCGGATCAAGGCCACGCGCCTGTCGGACAGCTTCGATTTCGCGCAGTTCCTGGCCGCCCGCCCGGACCATGCCGTGATTCCGCTCTTTGCGCTGAATCCCAAGGGCTACGCGCAGCCGTTCACGCTGGATCAGGAACTGCAGCCCGCCGCGGGCTGGATCATCATCGGTTTGCATGAGGATGAGACGGACGAGGTCGCGCCATCGGCCGTGTCCTCGCCTGTGCCGGGGGGATCATGACGGCCGGTCCGGCCCGTTCGTCGCGGGGCGAGGTCGCCGGCCGCCGCGTGTTTTTTGCCCTGTGGCCGGATGAAGCGACCGTTCAGGCCTTGTCCGGCTGGGCGCAGCGCGCCCACGCGGCGTTCGGCGGACGCGTCATGCGGCCCGACACGCTGCACCTGACCCTGGCCTTTCTGGGTACGGTGCCCCACGACAGGGTGGCGGAACTGGCGGCCCTGCTGGACGAGGACTCCCTGATCGGCGGGACTCTGCGCCTGGACCGCTACGGGCGCTTTCGCGGCCCGCGGATCGTCTGGGCCGGCTCGTCGGCGACGGCGCCCTGGCTGGACGCACTGCATGGATGGCTGTGGCGGACGTTGGCGCGCCGGGGGTTCGAGCGGCCGGATGAGCCTTTCCGCCCGCACGTGTCCTTGTTGCGGCGGGCGGGGCCGGGCGATCCGGATGCGCTGCCGATACCCGAGCCCCTGGACTGGACGCCGCGCCGCTGCGTGCTGGCGGCTTCGGCGCCGAGCCCGGATGGGTCTTTTTATGAGATTCTGGCCGAATGCGCGCTGGCGCCGGGGGGCGGCGCCGGCGGATCGTAGTCCAACGGCGGTCCGCCCTGCGCGAGCCTGCCCCGTGGGCGCAAAGGGAGTTGCCGCCCTCCAGGACCGGCGCGCGCGGGCGGAACCGGACCCTACTTCTGCGGCCGCGGCGTGGCGGCCGTGCTCGGCGGCAGGGTGGGGTAGACGACCTGAGGCTGTTCACCGGTCAGGGTGTGCAGGAATCGGGTGATGGCTTTGACCTCGTCGCCGTTCAGTTCCTGGCCCAGTTGACTGGACCCCATGATGGCCACGGCCTGCTCCAGCGACCAGACGTCGCCGCTGTGGAAGTAGGGGGCGGTCAGGGCGATGTTGCGCAGCGGCCCGGCGCGGAACACGTATTCGTCGCTGGCAGTGTTGGTCACGGTGAAGCGGCCCTTGTCGTCCGGCGGCAGAATGTCCGCGCCGGGTTTTTGCACCACCCCGAAGGGGAAGTAACCCTGTCCGCCGACGTTGATGCCCTGGTGGCAGGATACGCAGCCCTTGCTCATGAACAGGTCCAGGCCCTTGATCTCGAGCTCGTCCAGGCTGTCGGCTCCCGCCAGAAACTGGTCGAACTTCGAGTTGGGGGTCAACAGCGTGCTCTCGAAGGCTTCGATGGCGTGGGCCATGTTCTCGAAATTGACCGGTTCCTTGTCCTTCGGATAGGCCTTCTGGAACAGGGCGACGTATTCCGGCAGGCTCTTGAGCGTTTCCTCGACCTGGGACGGGGTGTTGTTCATCTCGACGCTGGCCTGCACGGGGCCCTTGGCCTGTTCCTTCAGGTCGGCGGCGCGGCCATCCCAGAACTGGGCACCGTTGAACAGCGCGTTGAGCACGGTCGGCGAGTTGCGCGGCCCGTGCTGCCAGCCGTGGCCGATCGAGGTCTGGATGTTGTCCGCCCCGCCCGTGCCGACGCTGTGACAGGAGTTGCAACTGATGATGTGGCTGCGCGACAGGCGCGGTTCGAAGAACAGCCAGCGGCCCAGCTCGATGCTGTCAGCGGAAATATTGCGTTCCTGGATCACGGCTTCGGCCGTGGGGATGGGCTGGAAGAATTGTTTCGCGGTCTGGCGCACCGTGTCGGCGGCAGGCGCACCGGCGGCCAGGGCGGCGGGCCCGGCCAGGGCGAGGCCGGCCGCCAGGAGGAGGGAGGCGTGCTGCTTCATGAGGTTCCCCTTGTGGAGTGATTATTTCCACAATGAAAACATGGTTATTGCCTGCCCGTATTGATGGGGGTCAAGGATCGTCCGGACCGGTCAGCTTCCGACGGTGCCGCCGTCCTTTTTCCAGATCACGACGGTTGCGGGACGCGGCCGCGTCGCCCGGGGGCCGTCCGGCCAGTTCGAGACCGAAAGCGGTTCCGCCTGGGCCTTGTCCAGGTCCGGCCCCTCGCCCGGATGCTGGATGTTGACGAACACGAAGCGCTGGTCCGGCGTCCAGGTGATGCCGGTGACTTCGCAGCCCTTCGGGCCTGTCAGGAACCGGCGCAGTTCGCCTGATACCGGGTCGGCGACCAGCATCTGGTTGTTGCCCTGGCCTTCGTAGTCGCCGCCGTTCTTGTAGTTGCCGTCCGTCAGGATCCACAGTCGGCCCTGGGCGTCGAAGCCCAGGCCGTCGGGGCTGTTGAAGGTGTTCTCGGCGGAGATGTTGGCCGAGCCCCGGCGCGGATCACCGTCGGTGTAGCGGGTCGGGTTGCCGGCCAGGGCGAAGATGTCCCACTCGAATGCGGTGCCGCGCGGGTCCTGCCCCGCTTCGCGCCAGCGCACGATGTGGCCGTAGATGTTCTTGTCGCGCGGGTTGGCCGCGTCGGCGTCGGGATGCTGCGGTCCGTCCGGCCAGCGCGCCTTGCCGCTGCCGCGATCGCTGTTGTTGGTCAGGGTGGCGTAGGCTTCGCCGGTGCGCGGATGTACGGCGATCCATTCCGGCCGATCCATGGGCGTGGCGCCCACGGCGTCGGCGGCCTGCCGCGTTTTGATCAGCAGCTCGCCCATGCTTTCGTTGAAATGTTCGCCCAGGCGCCGACCGTCCGTGGCTGGTGTGTCCAGCGTCAGCGGGATCCAGGTGCCCTTGCCGTCATCCCCGAAACGGGCCACATGCAGAGTGCCGCGTTCCAGCAGCGTCCGGTTGCTGTCCGCGCCGGGGCGGTACGCGTCCTCCGAGACGAACTTGTAGATGTATTCGCTGCGCTGGTCATCGCCCATATAGACCACCACATGGCCGTCGTCGGCGAGTCTCAGCGCGGCGTTCTCGTGCTTGAAGCGGCCCAGGGCGGTCAGCTTGCGGGGCGCGGCGGAGGGATCGAAAGGATCAATTTCGACGATCCAGCCGTGGCGGTTGTATTCGTTCGGCTCCTGCGTCCAGTCGAAGCGGGCATCGAGCGCGTCCCAGGCGTATTCGGGATCGGCGGTTTTGCCGCCACCCTTGTAGCGTTGCATGTGCCGGCGATAGGCTTCGTCCGGATAGTCTGCCTGTTCGGCCGGGCGGGTGCCGGTGCCGAAGTAATCGGTGAAGTTCTCTTCACAGGTCAGGTAGGTGTTCCAGGGCGTCCAGCCGTTGCCGCAATTGCCGAAGGTGCCCAGCACTCGCACCCCTTCGGGGTCCGCCTGCGTGCGCAGCAGGGCGTGGCCGGCGGCGGGGCCCGTCAGACGGATGGGCGTGTTGGCATGGACGGAGCGGTTGTAGGGCGAGTCGGCCACCCGCTGCCATTGGCCTTGTGCATCCAGGCGGATGTGGGCGATGGAGACGCCCTGGGCATGCTGTGCCTTGCGGACCCAGTCCAGGGACCAGCCTTCTGCGCCGGGCTGCACACCCTTGGGAAAGAAGTAATGGGGCGTGACATATTCATGGTTGGTGACCAGCAGGCCTTCGGTACTGCTGCCCGGGACACCGTCCTGGCCGTCGAGGGGGAAGAAGTGCAGGCCGTCGTGGTTGTAGCCGACCTGCGCGGCCTGGGCCTCGCCGCCATCGCTGGCGTCGCCCTTGAAGGCCGGCGCGCCTGCCGTCAGCGGATCGCCCCAGCGGTTGAGGACGGCGTGGGCATAGCCCTCGGGCACGGTCACGGTGTCCGCCGTGCTCATGGGAACCGCCTTGAATCCCAGGAGTGCGGTGGTCTGGCCGGTGTCGCCCGCCAGCGCCCGTGCGACCGGCAGCAGCCCGCCCAGAAAGCCTACGGCGCCCAGGCCCAGGCCGCCCTTCAGGAAGCGGCGGCGGCCGTCCAGGCGCGCCAGCACCTGGTCCAGGGATTCCGCCGTTGACGGATTGGCGGGGATGTCGTCGAGATCGAAGGTTTTCATGGTGTTATCGGCTCCGCAGCAGTTCCGGGGTGTGCAGCAGCACGAATTCGTTGTCGTCCTGGCGATTCGGTTCCCGGCTGGACGAGAATGGGAAGTTGTTGTCGTTGCCGACGATGATGTGATCGGCGTCCACGACGTCCACGTTCTCGATGGTGAAGAACGGGAACTGCAGCACGCCGTCCGTCAGGGGCTTGCGGGCCTTGCCATCCGGGTCCTGGATGGCGAGCAGATCCACAGAGGCCAGCTTGCGCACCGCTTTGCCCGCGTTCGCGTCCGAAAATTCGATCTTGTAGACGCGCTTGAAGCGGGGCAGATTCGAGAAGCAGGTTCGCGTGTCGGCGCCTTTTGCGCACGCCTTGTCGGGCGTGCCTTCGCCGTTGTCGCGTTCGATCACCAGGCCGGTCGTGGCGTCGATCATGTTGAAGTCGCCGATGGCGTGGTCCGCACCCTCCAGCGGATAGAGCCACGAACGGCCGGTCCAGCGCTCGTCCGCGACGCTGAATTCCAGGATGCGCAGCACGGTTTTACCGTCCACCTGTTCCCAGGCCTGCGTCTTTTCGTCCCAGAGCGGGCCTTCCAGCAGGGGGTAGAGGAACTTGCCGTCCTTCGACGCCGCCATGCCCTCGAAGCCCTTCGAGCGCTTGAGCGTGACGCCCTGGTAGGTCTGGCCGGGGGTGCCGGGCGTGGCGACGGCGTAGTGGTCGGGCGAGCGGACGGTCCGCCCGTCGACCTGGGTCTCGAACAGGGCCAGCACCTTGCCTGAGCGGTCGGTCTTGACCAGGTAGGGGCCGAATTCGTCGCCGATCCAGAAATGCTCGCCGATCGGCTGAAAGCTCTCGGTGTCCAGATCGGAGCCGGTCAGGTAGCGTTCGGCAGTGTCCTCATGGACGATGCGAAAGGGGATCTTCCGGTCCGGGTCGTGCAGGAACATCGTGTCCAGCGGCGCCAGCGTGCCGGCCTGCCAGTCGACGCGGTAGCGGTTCAGGTACAGCATGGCGTCCATGGAGTTCGCCTTGCTGCCGAAGCCGTTGTCGGTGAGAATCCAGAGGGTGCCGTCGGGCATGACCTTCACGCCTGAATGGCCCTGGCGGACCTGACCTTTGACGGGCAGGGCGAGGCCGGTGTCGCGGTCGGCCGATCGGCCCATGACGGCGCCGGGGGCGTCGACCCGCAGGCTGCTGGTGTACTTGCCGGAGACCGTCAGGTCGGCGGGCGCATCGGCGGGCGGCGCCACGAAACTGGCGGCCGGGAGCACGGCGTGGCCTTGCAGGACGGCGGGCGCCGCCTGCTGGGCCATGACGGCCCAGGGCGCGCAGCCGACGATCATGGCCAGAACGGGGGTACGGAGAAACTGCATGGGATCTTCCTGAAGTCACAAAGGAGGAACCCGCAGTCTAGGGACGGGAGATGACAGGAGTGTGTCCGTCGGCCCGTTCGTGGTCGTGCGTCGTCAGTGGCCAGGCCCGCGCACCGGAGGCCGGATGCCGACCTTGACGTCCAGCGTCAGCGTCCGGCCCTGGCGCAGCAGGGTCAGCCGGGCTGTCGAGTCCGGCGGCAGCGGCGCCAGCCGGTTGAGCAGGTCGTAGGCGTCCTCGACCGGTTGGTCGTTCAGCGCGCGCAGGACGTCGCCCACCCGCACCCCGGCGCGTGCCGCCGGGCCGCCGGGCAGGACGCGGGCGGTGATGGCACCGCGCGTGTCTTTCAGGTGAAAGGCCTGCGCCAGATCGGGCGTGATGTCTTGTGGTTCCAGGCCCAGCCAGCCGCGCCGCACCCGGCCGTGAGCCAGGATTTCGTCCAGGATGCGGTGGGCTGCGGTCGCCGGGATGGCGAAACCGATCCCCAGCGAGCCGCCGGTCTCGGAATAGATCGCCGTATTGATCCCGACCAGTTCGCCCCGGGTGTCGATCAGCGCGCCACCCGAATTGCCCGGGTTGATGGCCGCGTCGGTCTGGATGAAATCCTCGTAGGTGTTCAGCCCCAGGCGGTTGCGTCCCACGGCGGAGACGATGCCCTGGGTCGTGGTCTGGCCCACGCCGAACGGATTGCCGATCGCCAGCACCACGTCGCCCACGTGCACCGCCGGATTGGGGTCGAAGGCGATGGCGGGCAGGTCGGGCAGGTCGATCTTCAGCACCGCCAGATCGCTTTCGGGGTCTGCGCCGATCAGCTTCGCGGTGGCCCGGCGGCCGTCGCGCAGGCGTACTTCGATCGCGTCGGCAGCCTCGATCACGTGGTAGTTGGTCAGGATTGCGCCGTCGGGTCGCGCGATCACGCCCGAACCCAGGCTGGTGGATGCCTCGCGCCGCGTGAACCCCGGCAGACCGCGCAGGAATTGCTCCAGCCGCGGGTCGGCCGGCAGCGGCACCAGCGGCACGTCCACGTGTTTGGAGGTGTAGATGTTGACCACCGACGGTGCGGCCCGCGCCACGGCGGCGGCGTAGCTGACCGGCGCGGCGGCCGGGCCGGCCTGGAGCGCCGCAGGCGCGTTGTCCAGCACGCTTGATATCGGCGCGCCGCCCGGCAGCCACTGGGGCCGCAAGGTCGCCACCAGGAACAGGATGCCCAGGCAGATCGTCACGGTCTGGGCGAAAATCAGCCACAATCGCTTGATGAACATGAATGATCTCGGTTTGTCATGGGCGGTCGCCCACCGCAGGGACGCGGCGAAACGCACATACTAAAGTAAAGGACATCTTCCATGAGTGCCCACGTATCCCGCCAGGCTCTGGCGGACTGGCTGACCGACGTGTTGCAGCCGGAATGCTTTCGTGATTATTGCCCGAACGGCCTGCAGGTCCAGGGGCGCGACGAGATCCGCCGCATCGTCACCGGCGTGACGGCCTCGCAGGCCCTGATCGAGGCCGCCGTCGATCAGGGCGCGCACGCCATCCTGGTCCACCACGGCTGGTTCTGGAAGAACGAGGACCCCTGCATTCGCGGCACCAAGCACCGCCGCCTGGCGGCCTTGATGGCGCGCGAGATCAATCTGTTCGCCTACCATCTGCCCCTGGATGCACACCTGGAATGGGGTAACAACGCCCAGTTGGCGCGCGTCATGGACTGGGTTCCGGACATTCGCCCCGATGGCGCGCCCCGGCGCTGCGGACCGGACGATCTGGTCTGGCTGGGCGCGCCCGCCCGGGACCTGACGGTGGGGGCGCTGGCCGCCGACGTGGCCCGTCGGCTGGGCCGCGAACCCCTGGTGATCGGTGATCCCGAGCGCCCCGTGCGACGGCTGGCCTGGTGTACCGGGGCAGCCCAGGGCATGCTGGACGCGGCCCTGACTGCCGGCGCGGACTGTTACGTCAGCGGGGAAATTTCCGAACCCACCGTGCATCTGGCCCGCGAAACGGGCGCGGCCTACATCAGCGCCGGCCATCATGCGACGGAACGCTACGGGGTCCAGGCGCTGGGCGCGGCCATCGAGGCCCGCTTCGGGGTGCCCTGCACCTTTGTGGATGTCGATAATCCCGTCTAGAGCGTGCGGCCTATTTTTTCAGGGCGTCGCGGATTTCGCGCAGCAGCAGGACGTCTTCGGGGGTTGCGGGAGGGGCTGCGGGTGCCGGTTCGGCTTCGAAGCGGCGCCGGGCGTTGTTCATCAGCTTCACCATCAGGAAGACCACCAGGGCCAACAGCAGGAAGTTGACGAAGATGGTCAGGAAATGCCCCCAGGCGAACACCACCGCGCCCGCCTTGCTCAGTTCGGCCATCGTCATGGCGCCGGCGTAGCCTTCGGGCAGGCGCAGCACCCAGAACAGGTTGTCGAAATTGACGTTGCCCCCGAGGATGAAATTGATGAGCGGCATGAACAGGTCGGCGACGACCGAGTCGATGATCTTGCCAAAAGCGCCGCCGATGATGACCCCGATCGCCAGGTCCATCATGTTGCCCTTGATGGCAAATTCTCGGAATTCTTTGATAAAACCCCTGGCTGCGCTCATTTTGGTATCCCTCTATCCATTTACCCCACTGGGCGTAACGCTATAATACGCGGTTGAAGAACCTTGTGGGACGGCGTTTGCGCAGTCCCGCGCACAGGCAGATCACGTTCAAAATGCTCCGCCCCACGGGCGGCAACCAGGGATAACAGAATGAGTCAGCATCCGACACAGTCCGACGAGCAGGGCGCAGTCGACCCGAACCTGCCCCCCGATCCTTCGCGCCGCTTCTGGGTCGCGTCGGCCTGTACGCTGGGCGGAGTCGCCGGCGTCGCTACGGCCGTGCCTTTCGTCGGTTCGTTTGCGCCTTCCGAAAAGGCCAAGGCAGCCGGTGCGCCGGTCGAGGCCGACATTTCGGGGCTGGCCGAAGGCCAGATGATGACGGTCGAATGGCGGGGCAAGCCGGTCTGGATTCTGCGCCGTTCCAAGGTCACCCTCGAAGACCTGCCCAAGCACGACGCCGAACTCGCCGATCCCCAGTCCGACCGTCCCGGATACACGCCGGAATGGGCCAAGAACGAATACCGTTCGCGCAAGCCCGAATACTTCGTCTGCATCGGCATCTGCACCCATCTGGGCTGCTCGCCGACCTCGCACTTCCAGACCGGAGCCCAGCCTGGACTGCCGACCGACTGGCCCGGTGGCTGGCTGTGCCCCTGCCACGGCTCCACGTTTGACCTCGCTGGCCGGGTGTTCGCCAACAAGCCGGCCCCTGACAATCTCGAAATCCCGCCCTACGCCTTCTCCGCCGATGGTACCCGTATCACCATTGGCGTCGACGAAGACAACAAGGCCTGATGGACGTCCGCGTTCATTCTTTTGCGATATTGAATCTAGGAGCCTTTCATGGCCGATAAAAACGTCGAGACGACCGGGTTGCTGGGCTGGGTGGACAACCGCTTCCCCTTGAGCAAAATGTTCAAGGAGCACATGTCCGAGTACTACGCGCCGAAAAACTTCAACTTCTGGTATTTCTTTGGTTCGCTGGCGCTGATGGTGCTGGTGATCCAGGTCGTCACCGGGATCTTCCTGGTGATGAACTACAAGCCCGATGCGCGTTTCGCCTTCGAGTCCGTCGAATACATCATGCGCGAAGTGCCGGGCGGCTGGTTCATCCGCTACATGCACTCCACCGGCGCCTCGATGTTCTTCGTCGTGGTCTACCTGCACATGCTGCGCGGCCTGTTCTACGGCTCTTACCGCAAGCCGCGCGAACTGGTCTGGATCTTCGGCGTGGGCATCTTCCTGTGTCTGATGGGCGAGGCCTTCTTCGGTTACCTGCTGCCCTGGGGCCAGATGTCCTACTGGGGCGCCCAGGTGATCGTGAACCTGTTCTCGGCCATCCCCTTCATCGGCCCTGAACTGTCCCTGTGGATCCGCGGCGACTACGTCGTGTCCGACGCCACCCTGAACCGCTTCTTCGCCTTCCATGTGATCGCCATCCCGCTGGTGCTGATCGGCCTGGTCGTGGCGCACATCATCGCGCTGCACGAAGTGGGTTCCAACAACCCCGACGGCGTCGAGATCAAGCAGGGTCCGAAGGACAAGAACGGCCACCCCGTGGACGGCATTCCCTTCCATCCCTACTACTCGGTGCACGACATCGTCGGCGTGGCGGGTTTCCTGATCGTGTTTGCCGCGATCATCTTCTTCGGCCCTGAAATGGGCGGCTACTTCCTGGAGTACAACAACTTCATCCCGGCCGACCCGCTGAAGACACCGCCGCACATCGCGCCGGTCTGGTATTTCACGCCGTTCTACACCATGCTGCGCGCCACCACCAGCGACTTCACCTGGGTGCTGGCTGCGGGTGCCCTGCTGGCCGCCGTGGCGCTGTTCGCCAAGGGCAAGCTCTCGGGCATCTGGCGCCTGGCCGTGCCCGGCATCCTGGTCGTGGTCGCCATCCTGCTGAAGGTCCTGGACGCCAAGTTCTGGGGCGTGGTGTCCATGGGCGGTGCCGTCGTCATCCTGTTCTTCCTGCCGTGGCTGGATCATTCCCCGGTCAAGTCGATCCGCTATCGTCCCAACTGGCACAAGGTGCTGTACGGGATCTTCATCGTCGACTTCCTGATCCTGGGTTACCTGGGGACGCAGCCGGTTTCGGACACTGCCACGCTCATCGGCCAGATCGGCACGGTCCTCTATCTGGCGTTCTTCCTGGCGATGCCCGTCTGGAGCCGCTTGGGTACCTTCAAACAGGTTCCCGACCGCGTCACCTTCCGGGCCCACTGAAGGCCGAACCACTGACTGTCACGGAAAGATCATGCTGAAAAAACTGCTCGGTGCCCTGGCCCTGTCCCTGACCTGCACGCTGGCTCTCGCCGCCGAGGGCGGCGCACACCTGGATCGCACCCCCGACCGCATCACCGACCTGGCGGCGCTGCAAAATGGCGCCAAACTGTTCGTCAACTATTGCCTGAACTGTCACAGCGCCAATTCCATGCGCTACAACAAGCTCATGGATCTGGGTCTGTCGGAAGACGAGATCAAGAAAAACCTGCTCTTCTCTCGCGAGAAGATCGGTGACTTGATGACGATCTCCATGACCCCCGCTGACGCGAAGAAATGGTTCGGCGCCGCGCCCCCGGATCTGTCCGTGATCGCGCGCGCCAAGAGCACCAACTTCGGCCCGTCGGGCGTGGACTACATCTACACCTATCTGCGTACCTTCTACCGCGATTCCACCACGAAGACCGGCTGGAACAACGTTGTCTTCCCCAGCGTCGGCATGCCCAACGCGCTTTGGGAACTCGAAGGCCCGCGCAGCTTCACCGACATCGCGGTCCATCAGGTCGCCGATGCCCAGGGTAATCCGCACTGGGAACGCACCACCACGGTCTATGACGCCGACGGCATCCCGACCGTCAAGTCCGAAGCCCTGAAGGACTACACCGGCGAGGCCACGCGCGTGACGCGCTTCGACTCCGCCGACGCCAAGACCTTCAGCAAGTTCGAAAGCGACGTCGCCGACCTCAGCAACTTCCTGGGCTGGATGGCGGAACCTGGCCAGTTGGCACGCAAGCAGATCGGTGTCTGGGTCATGCTGTTCCTGTTCCTGTTCCTGTTTGTCGCCATCCGCATGAATGCGGCATACTGGAAACACGTCCGCTAAGGATCATCGCGCCCCCTGGCGGGGCGCATGACCCTTCGGCCGCGCGGGCCGAGATGCCAGCCAGGCGTTGTCACGCCTGGTTTGTGTTTTCGGGACCGCGCGTGTTCTTTGTCTTTTTTTGCATGGGAACCCACGACATGATGGTGCTCTATTCCGGAACGACCTGCCCCTTTTCGCAACGCTGCCGCTTCGTGCTGTTCGAAAAGGGCATGGATTTCGAAATCCGTGACATCGACCTGTACAACAAGCCCGAAGACATCGCGGTGATGAATCCCTACGGCCAGGTGCCCATCCTGGTCGAGCGCGACTTGGTCCTGTACGAGTCGAACATCATCAACGAATACATCGACGAGCGCTTCCCGCATCCCCAACTGATGCCGGCCGATCCGATCATGCGGGCGCGCACCCGTCTGTTCCTGTACAACTTCGAAAAGGAACTGTTCGTTCACGTGTCCACGCTGGAAAACCGCAGCATCACCGACGAAAAGATCCGTGACGCGGCCCGCGCCAATATCCGTGACCGCCTGGCCCAACTGGCCCCCTTGCTGGTCAAGAACAAGTTCATGCTGGGTGAAGAATTCTCCATGCTGGACGTGGCCGTGGCCCCGCTGCTGTGGCGTCTGGGCCATTACGGCATCGAACTGCCCAAGAGTGCCGCTCCGATCCAGAAGTACGCCGAGCGCCTGTTTTCGCGCCCCGCCTACATCGAAGCCCTGACGCCGTCCGAAAAGGTCATGCGCCGTTGACCATGCAGGAATCTTCGACCAAACCGTATCTGATCCGTGCGCTGCACGAGTGGTGCACGGATAACGGCTACACCCCCTACCTGGTGGTCACTGTCGATGACAATACCGTGGTGCCGCTTGCCCACGTCCATGACGGCCAGATCACGCTGAACATCAGCCACCTGGCCACCAATCGTCTGACGCTGGGCAACGAATACATCGAATTCGAATCCCGCTTCAACGGTGCGGTAGAACACCTGTTCATCCCCGTGGGGGCCGTGTCGGCGGTCTACGCCCGTGAAACCGGTGCCGGCATGGGCTTCGAGGTCGTGGCCTCGCGCCCCTACCCGGGCGGTGACGAGCAGCCCGCGCCGCAGCCGGCTCCGGCCAGTGGCACCCCGGCGCCGTCGGATGATGGCCCGGACGCGCCCAAACCATCCCACTTGAAGGTCGTCAAATAGGATTTCCAGTCCTGTAGAATGACGATCCTTGGCCGGCTTAGCTCAGTTGGTAGAGCAGCTCACTTGTAATGAGAAGGTCGGGGGTTCGATTCCTCTAGCCGGCACCAGTCCGATTCATACGAAAACGCCGCCCCATTCATCCGGGCGGCGTTTTCGCTTCTGAGCCCCCTAAAACCTCCTTGCTGGCAAGCCGAGCATCAGGAAATCCCGGATGTTATGACACCGTATGTTGCGTAAACTACTGCCTTACGCAACAAATGCTTCAGTACATCCACGAAGGAGAGATGACATGATCAAACTGAACGTCCTGGCCGCCGCCGCGCTGTCCGCCGGCCTTGCGCTGGGCGCGACCCCTGCGTCGGCGCAGACCCAGTTCGTCACGATCGGCACGGGTGGTGTGACCGGGGTCTATTACGCCGTCGGCGGCGCCGTCTGCCGCTTGATGAACAAGGACCGCGCCCAGACCGGGATCCGCTGTTCGGTGGAAAGCACGGGCGGCTCCGTCTACAACGTCAACACCATCCGAGCCGGGGAACTGGATATCGGCGTCGTGCAGTCCGACGTCCAGTACAACGCCACCAAGGGGGAGGGCCAGTTCAAGGACAAGGGGGCGATGGACGGCCTGCGCGCCATTTTCTCCATCCACCCGGAACCGCTCATGGTTGCGGCCCGCAAGGAATCCGGAGTCAAACAGTTCCAGGACTTCAAGGGCAAGCGTTTCAACATCGGTAACCCAGGGTCGGGCCAGCGTGCCACGGTCGATCAGCTGCTGCCGAAGCTGGGCTTGCAGAAGTCGGACTTCACCCTGGCGTCCGAGCTGAAAGCGGATGAGCACGGCGCGGCGTTGTGCGACAACAAGATCGACGGCTTCGCCTATGTGGTCGGCAACCCGTCCGCCAACCTGCAGGACGTGACCACCACCTGCGCGGCCCAACTGGTCAATGTCACTGGACCGGCCATCGATCAGCTCATCGCCGAGTACCCCTACTACGCCAGCACCACCATCCCGGGCGGCACCTACGCCAATAATCCGGACGATGTGACGACCTATGGCGTGCTGGCCACGCTGGTGACTTCCGACAAGGCCTCGCCCGACGTCGTCTATCAGTTGACCAAGGCAGTGTTCGAGCATTTCGATGAGTTCAAGAAACTGCACCCAGCCTTCGCCAATCTGGAGTCCGGGCACATGATCAAGGACGGTCTGTCGGCTCCCCTGCACGAAGGCGCGGTCAAGTACTACAAAGAAAAGGGCTGGATGTAATTCCGCGCCGCTTCACGCCAACTACCCAGGGTGCGGTCTGCTGCGCAGGCTGCACCTTTTGTCACAGGAGACTGACGTTTGGCCCTCCCACGCGATCATGAAACCGCTTCCCCGAGCCTGAGCCGCGAACAATTGCAGCAGATGGTGGCCGAAGCCGATACGGGGGGACGCTCCCCGCAAGGCGTCATCGGCCGCTTCGTCATGCTGACTGCGCTGGCCTGGTCCCTGTTTCAGCTCTGGATTGCTTCGCCGCTGCCGTTCACCTTCGGCATCGGGGTGCTGAATACCACCGAGTCGCGTGCCGTCCACCTGGCGTTCGCGGTCTTTCTGGGCTTTCTGCTGTTCCCTGCGTTCAAGCGTTCGTCGCGCCGCCAGATCCCCGTTGCAGACTGGGTACTGGCCGTCGTGGGCGCCTTCTGCGCCAGCTATCTGTATGTGTTCTACGAGGCCCTGTCCAGCCGACCGGGCTTGCCGACCCCTCAGGATCTGGTCGTGGCCGTCCTCGGCCTGCTCACCTTGCTGGAGGCCACCCGCCGCGCCCTGGGCATGCCCCTGGTCATCATGGCGGTGGTGTTCATCGGCTACATCTTCCTCGGTCCCTACATGCCCGAGATGATCGCTCACCAGGCGATTTCACTGAGCAAGGGCATGTCCCACCTGTGGCTGACCACTGAAGGCGTCTATGGTGTGGCGCTGGGCGTGTCCACCAGTTTCATCTTCCTGTTCGTGCTGTTCGGCGCCTTGCTGGAGACGGCCGGCGCGGGCAATTACTTCATCCAATCGGCGATTTCGCTGCTGGGCGGCCTGCGGGGCGGTCCGGCCAAGGCCGCCGTGCTGGCTTCGGCAGCGACGGGGGTCATTTCGGGATCCTCGATTGCCAATGTGGTGACCACCGGCACCTTTACCATTCCGTTGATGAAGCGGGTGGGCTACCGACCGGACAAGGCCGGCGCGGTCGAATCGGCGGCTTCGGTCGACGGGCAGATCATGCCGCCCGTCATGGGGGCTGCCGCCTTTCTGATGGTGGAATACGTCGGCATCCCGTATTCTGAGGTGGTCAAGCACGCCATCCTGCCCGCTCTGATCTCCTATATTGCGCTGTTCTACATCGTGCATCTGGAAGCCATCAAGGCCGGCATCCACGGGATTCCGCGCGCGCATGCCGCGCCCTGGACGCAGCGCCTGATCTCCATGGGCATGACGGTCAGCGGCCTGATCATCCTGGCTGCGATCGTGTATTACGGTTTCGGCTGGATCAAGACCGTTGCGGGCGATGCCTCCGTGTTGATCGCCGCCTTGTTGCTGGGGGGCGCCTACGTCGGTCTGCTGAAATTCAGCACGCGCTATCCGGAACTGCAGATGGACGACCCGGAGCAGCCACTGGAGACGCTGCCCGATATCGGGCCGACCCTGAAGTCCGGCCTGTACTTCCTGCTGCCGGTGGTGGCCTTGATCTGGAACCTGATGGTCGAGCAGCTCTCGCCTGCCACCTCGGCCTTCTGGGCCACGGTATTCCTGATCTTCATCCTGGTCACCCAGCGCCCCCTGATCGCCTGGTTCCGGGGACACCAGGACCTGGAGACGCCCTTGCGCCAGGGCGGCCGCGATCTGCTCGGCGGGCTGGTCACCGGGGCGCGCAACATGATCGCCATCGGTCTGGCGACTGCGGCGGCCGGCATCATCGTCGGTACGGTTACGCTGACCGGCGTGGGGCTGGTCATGACCGAGTTCGTCGAGATGATCTCGGGCGGCAATCTGTTCATCATGTTGATCATGGTGGCGGTCATCTGCCTGATCCTGGGCATGGGCCTGCCGACCACGGCCAATTACATCGTGGTCTCCACCCTGATGGCGCCCGTGGTGGTGGAACTGGGTGCGCAAAGCGGGCTGCTGGTGCCGCTGATCGCCGTCCATATGTTCGTGTTCTACTTCGGCCTGATGGCCGATGTGACGCCCCCCGTGGGACTGGCCTCGTATGCCGCCGCGGGCATTGCCCGCACCGACCCCATCAAGACGGGCGTGACGGCGTTTGGCTACAGCATCCGGACGGCGGTGCTGCCGTTCATGTTCATCTTCAACACGCAACTGCTGCTGATCGACATCGGCGGTCCTGTCCAACTGGTCATTACGATTGCCTCCGCCATTGCGGCCAATCTGGTCTTCGTGGCGGCCACCCAGGGGTGGTTCCTGGCACGCAACCGCTGGTATGAAACCTTGGCGCTGCTGGTGATCGCCTTTTCGCTGTTCCGGCCGGGGTTCTGGATGGATCGGGTGATTCCGCCCTACACGCTGGAGCCCGCCAGCCGCGTCATGGCGGTCGTCGAGGAAGCGCCCGCAGAGCATCCCCTGCGGCTCTGGATCGAAGGCGAAGACCTGGACGGCAGACTGATTTCCAAGGGTGTCCTGCTGACCCTGGGCAAGCCGGGGCCCGCGCCCGCACGGTTGCAGGAAACGGGACTGCGCACCTTGGTCAACGGCGACCGGCTGGACATCATCGCCGTGCGCTTCGGCAGCCAGGCGGACCGGATGGGCGTCGGCCAGGGCTACGCGATCACCGGTCTGGAAGTGCCCAACGACCGGCCTGCGCCGGAATGGATGCTGCTGCCGACGCTGCTGGTGCTCGGGCTGCTGATGCTGGCTCAGTTACGGCGCAGAAAAGGCTGAGTGTTGCCTTTTTAGCGCCGGGCCGCCCCGTTCAGGGCGGCCTTTTCACGTGTGCGGCGGCCTGCACCACGAATGTGATTTTCACGATTGCAGAAACTGGCTATCATTGACGGTTACATTCTAAACAAGGCTGTGGCGGTGCCGATGAGTCCGTCCGGCGGACGGCTCCAGACGGTATCCGAACGGCATGAGGATGATGCGCCCGCAGACCATTTCCCTCGATACGACGGCCATTCAGGCGGCGTGGGTCGCTGTTGCGGCGTTTCTGCTGACCGTGGCCAGCCTGCTGCTCCAGCCGGCGTTCGCCCGGGTGGCCCTGTGGCCGGCGAACGCGATTCTGGTGGGTCTGCTGCTGCGGCACGGGGCACCCATCCGCCCTTTGTCCTGGGCGCTGATGGGCGTCGGCCTGATGCTGGCGCGCCTGAGTCTGGGGGCTCCCCAGGCCGTGGCCGGCGGCCTGGCGGATCTGGCGGGCGTCGGGGTGGCCTGGCTCCTCCTGGGGCGTTTCTGGCCGCTGGACAATCTGCGCACGCCCCGGGCCGTGGTCCGGATGCTGTTGGCCGGCCTGTCGGCGGCGGCGGCCACGGTGACCCTCGGCCTGCTCACCGGCTTCTGGCGGCCTCCTGCTGCGGCGTCTCTGGAAAACATCGCCGGCAGTTTGTTCGGCCAATGGCTGGGCTATTGCCTGTTCCTGCTGCCCATCCTGCTGCTGCCCGCGATGGCGCTGCCCGGGGATGATCGCCGCCATCGGGATCGAGGACTGCTGCAGCATCTGAGGGATTGGCCTGCGCGCATGCCGGGGCTGCTGCTGGCGGCCAGCCTGGCCTTGTGTTTTCTGCTGGGTGGGCCCGGCGCTTTGATGCTGCCGTTCGGCGCCCTGCTGTACTGCACGCACGCGTATCAGCAATGGACGGTAGCCTGGCTGGCGCTGCTGTCGGCCTTGGGTGTGCTGCTCGGTTTCGAGGCCGTCTGGGCCCTGGTGCCGGGCGGCCTGCTGTCGCTGTTCGCCTGGAGCCGGGTCTCACTGCAGATAGGCGTCCTGTTGCTGATGATCGTGCCGCTGCTCATGTCCAGCGTGCTGGCCGCACGCAGCGACCTGATCGTGTCCCTGAACCGCGCGCTGGACCACGATGATCTGACGCAGGCCCTGTCCCGCCCGGCGTTCACACGGGGCGCTCAGGAATATCTCCAACGGATTCCCCCGGCCCCTTACGGCAACGGGCTGATGATGCTGGACATCGACCATTTCAAACGGATCAATGACCAGCACGGCCATGCCGCCGGGGACAATGTGCTGCGCGAATTTTCCCGCACCATCCGCGAAGCCATTCGTCCCGAGGACCTGTTCGGGCGGCTGGGCGGCGAGGAATTCGGCCTCATGCTGCCCGACTGTTCGCCCGAGGATGCCGCCGAGATCGCGGAACGACTGCGCGCCTGCGTGGAAAAGATCCGTCTCTACCTCGACAGCGACGAGCCCCTGCGGCTCACGGTCAGCATCGGCATCGTCCACGACCGGCAGGGCCCGCCGGCCGGTCTGGCCAAGCTGCTGTCGCATGCCGACCAGGCGCTCTATCAGGCCAAATCCCAGGGCCGCAACCGTTACTGTGTCCACGGCACGGAAGACGCCGAGGGGACCGGGGGGGCGGCGGAGCCGTCCCCGACGTCGTGCGACGCCTGAGCACGGGATGAGGCGGGACATAGGACAGTCCCCTTGCGACTGTCCTATGCCGGACGAATCCGAGCGGCATGCAGGCCGCGAGGTGGGCGCAAGCGGCCTACCCCTGCCCGCGCAGGATCTTCGCCGCAGCGATGGCGAAATACGTCAGGATGCCGTCGCCGCCGGCGCGCTTGAAGGCCAGCAGGGATTCCATCATCACCTTGTCGTGGTCCAGCCAGCCGTTGGCGGCGGCGGCCTTGATCATGGCGTATTCGCCGCTGACCTGGTAGGCGTAGGTGGGCATGCCGAAGGCGTCCTTGACCTCGCGCAGGATGTCCAGATAGGGCAGACCGGGTTTCACCATCACCATGTCGGCGCCCTCGCGGATGTCGGCGGCGACTTCGCGCAGGGCCTCCAGGCGATTGGCCGGGTCCATCTGGTAGGTGAACTTGTTCGAGGCGCCCAGGTTGGCGGCCGAGCCCACCGCGTCGCGGAAGGGCCCGTAGAAGGCGCTGGCGTACTTGGCCGAGTAGGCCATGATGCGGGTGTGGATGCGGTCCTGGGCGTCCAGTGCCTGGCGCACGGCGCCGATGCGCCCGTCCATCATGTCGCTGGGAGCGACAATGTCCACGCCCGCCTGGGCGTGGGTCAGGGCCTGGCGCACCAGCATGGCCACCGTGGGCTCGTTCAGCAACTGACCGTCGGCGTCGATCAGGCCGTCCTGTCCGTGGCTGGTGTAAGGGTCCAGGGCCACGTCGGTCAGCACGCCCAGTTCGGGGAAGTTCGATTTCAGCAGCGACACGGTGCGCGGGATCAGACCGTCCGGGTTGGCGGCCTCCAGGCCGTCGGGCGTCTTCAGGGACGGATCGATGTGCGGGAACAGGGCCAGCACGGGGATGCCCAGTTCCAGGCATTGTTCGGCCGTGCGCAGCAGGACGTCGGGGGACTGCCGCACCACGTCGGGCATCGAGGACACCGGATCGCGCACATCGCGGCCCTCGCAGACGAAGACCGGATAGATCAGGTCGTCCGTGGACAGGCGAGTTTCACGCACCAGGCGGCGGGAAAAATCGTCGCGCCGGTTGCGGCGCAGGCGCGCGGTGGGGAAATCGACGGGAGGCAGGAAGGCGGTCATGCGGTACTCCGGAAAACATCCGCCGTACGCGGCGGGGCGGTGAAAGGGCTACGGGTCGTCGGCGCGCTCAGGGCACGGCCTGGGGCGAAATCCAGTTTTCGATATGGACGGCGGCCTCGTCCAGGCCGATGCGGTGGGTGGCGGAAAAGGGCAGCGCGGTCAGGGTGCCGATGTCGGCCAGGTCTTTACGCGCACGTGCGGCGGCCTGGATGCGCTGACCGTAGGGCAGCTTGTCGGCCTTGGTCAGCAGTGCCAGGGTCGGCAGGCCGCGCAGGGCGATCCAGCGAGACAGGCGTCGGTCCAGGTCGGTGACCCCCCGGCGGATATCGATCAGCAGCACCACGCCCGCCAGACTGGAGCGTTCGTGCAGGTAGCCGCCCAGGACCTCGGCCCACTCGTCGCGTGCCGCGCGGTCCACGGCGGCATAGCCGTAGCCGGGCAGGTCCACCAGAAAGCCGAGCCAGGCATCCGGATCGATCGGGTCGGGCAGTCCGAACAGGTTGATCAGACGCGTACGGCCGGGCGTTTTGCTGGAAAAAGCCAGCCGCCGCTGGTTGGTCAACACGTTGATGGCGGAGGACTTGCCCGAGTTGGAGCGGCCGACGAAACAGACTTCGGCGGTGGTCGGGGCGGGCAGTTGGTCCAGCCGGGCGGCGGACACGGTAAACCGGGCGCGATGGAGGAGGGACACTAGGGAGGGCTCGACAAGTGGGGCGGGTGAAGCCTATTGTATAATTTCGGATTGAATGTTGCCGCGCATCGCGTATCCCGGGCGGATACGATGCCGGCCCTGTCAGGCGCCGACCTCCGGCGCTGTGAACGAATCACCACCGAGGATCTCATGAAGCGTGCGCTTTCCAGTGTGTTCATGGCCGGCAGCCTGATTCTCGCCGGCGCTCTGCCCGGCCTCGCCCATGCCGAAGATGCGCAAAAACCCGATGCCAAGGCCGGCGAACAGCTGTATGTCAACGGCGATATGGCGCGCGGTGTGCTGGCCTGTGTCACCTGTCACGGGGACGGCGGCAACAGCACCATCCCCATGAACCCCAATCTGGCCGCGATGCCGCATGAATACATCGCCAAGCAGTTGCGCGATTTTGCACCGCAGGGCGACAAGCCCGCCGTGCGTACGGGGGCTGACGGCGCGCCGTCGATCATGTCCACCATTGCGCCGGCGCTGACGGCTCAGGACATCCAGAACGTGTCGCTGTACCTGTCGCACCAGAAGATGGATTGGGACAAGGCCGGCACCGCCAGCAAAGAAGCCTCCGTGGAGCGCGGCCAGACCATCTGGCGCGCCGGCATCGCCGATCGCCAGGTTCCGGCCTGTGCGGCCTGTCACTCGGCCAATGGTGCCGGTCTGCCGGCCGAATTTCCCCGTCTGGCCGGCCAGCATCCTGAATACCTGCTGGATCAGCTCAAGCTGTTCCGCTCGGGCGACCGGGCCAACGGCATCATGTACGACATCGCCGACCGCATGAACGACAAGGACCTGGCTGCCGTCGCTGACTACGCCGCCGGTCTGCGCTAGGTGCGGGCGTATTTCCCGGTCGTGCACAGGGTCTTGGAGGGATCCCGGCACGTACCGGAGTATCGTTAAAACTTAAAATATTCTGGATCGAGGGGGGGCACGCGCAAGCGCACCCCCCGTTTTTTTACCGCCGGGCCGCCCCAAGGCAAAAAGCGCCCCCTTGGGGGGCGGCAAGCCGAAGGCGCAGCGCGGGGGCATTTTATTCGTTTTATTTCTCGTGAGCCGGGCCGCCGTGGCGTCTTCTTCCAGTTCCCGCGCCTTGGGCGCCGATGTCATCGAACTGCTGGGTTCGATGCGTTTCGCCATCAGCCTGCTGGTGTTCATCTGTGTGGCCAGCCTGATCGGCACCGTGTTGCCGCAGAACCAGGGAGCCAACACCTACGTTGATCAGTTCGGACCGTTCTGGTTCGCGGTCTTCGATCAGTTCTCCATCTGGCACATCTACAACAGCGCCTGGTTCCTGCTGATCATGGCTTTTCTGGTCCTGTCGACCACGCTGTGCGTGCTGCGCAACGCGCCGAAGATGCTGCGTGACATGCGCTCGTTCCGGGAATATGTGCGCGGCTCCAGCCTCAAGGCCTTTCATCACCGGGTCGAACTGGACAGCGCCCGCACGCCCGACCAGGCCTGTGCCGAGGTGGGCGCGCTGCTGCAGGCCCAGGGCTTTCGCTACCGGGTGCGCGCAGACGGCGACAGCCGTATGGTGGCCGCGAAAAAGGGTGCGGCCAACCGCCTGGGCTACATCTTTGCGCACGTGGCCATCGTGGTGATCTGTCTGGGTGGGTTGCTGGACAGCGAACTGCCGGTGCGGCTGCAGACCTGGCTGTTCGACAAGCAGCCTGTGATCGGCAATATGCTGATTTCCGACGTGCCCGAGTCCGGCCGCCTGTCGGCGCGCAACCCCAGCTTCCGCGCCAATATGCTGGTGCCTGATGGCAAGCAGAGCAGCGTGGGCATCGTGTCGGCGGGCCAGGGCGTGCTGCTGCAACCGTTGCCCTTCACACTCAAGCTCAATAAATTTCACATCGCCTACTACGACACCGGCATGCCCAGCGACTTTCGCAGCGACGTGACGGTGACCGATCTGGCGACCGGCAAGACCTTCGACCAGACGATCCAGGTGAACGAGCCGCTGCGCTACCGTGGCGTCACCGTCTACCAGTCCAGCTTCGATGATGGCGGCAGCAGCCTGCAACTGAAGGCCTGGCCTCTGCAGGGCGCCGCCGCGCAGCCGGTGGATGTTTCCGGCAAGGTCGGCACCGAGTCGAAACTGCCCGGCAGCCTGGGCGGGGTGACGGTGGACTATACCGGCCTGCGCGTGATCAACGTCGAGAACATGGGCGATGGCCAGAATCCGCAGCCGGCCGACGTGGTCGCGCACGTGGCCGCCGTGACCGGCAGTGCGGCCCGGCCGCGCGACGACGGCTTGCGTAACGTCGGGCCCAGCGTGCAGTACCGGCTGATCGGTGCCGATGGCCAGGCGCACGAATTCAACCAGTACCTGCTGCCGGTGAAGATCGACGACTCCCCGGTGTTCCTGATGGGGGTGCGCGACACGGCTTCGCAGCCCTATCGCTATCTGCGCGTCCCGGCGGACGGTCAGGGCACGATGGCGGAATTCATGCGGTTGCGCGCCGCGCTGGGTGACGCCGATCTGCGCGATCAGGCCGCGCAGCGGTTCGCGGACCACAATGCGCCCGAGGGCGAGCAGCGCGAGCTGATGTTCCAGGCCGCGCGCGGGGCGCTGCGGACTTTTGCGCGCGACGGCTTCAACGGCATCATCGACGCCGCACCCGCCGACCAGCGGGAAAAGATCCTGAATTTCGCCGTGCCCATGATCCAGCTCAGTCTGACCGAACTGCGCAACCTCGCACGGGCGCGCGACGGCGAGCCCATGCTCGACCTCCAGGGGCCCGATGCGGAACACGAGCGCCAGTGGATGCGCCTGGCCGTGCTGGCGCTGGCAACGCTGCCGGATTATCCTGCGCCTGTGGCCTTGCAGTTGACCGGCTTCGAGCAGGTCCAGGCCAGTGTCTTTCAGGTGGCTCGCAGCCCCGGCAAGAACGTCGTCTACATCGGCTGCCTGCTGCTGGTGCTGGGGGTGTTCTCTATGTTCTACATCCGCGAGCGCCGCGTCTGGGTGTGGATCCGGCCGCAGGATGGGGGCAGCACCTGGCTGGCCGCCATGACCACCCAGCGGCGCACCCTGGATTTCAACCACGAATTCGAACGGTTGCGGGATGCCCTGCGCCGCCTGTCCGGAGGACACAATCATGACGTCTGATTCCATCGCCGCACGCGGCGCGGCCGCCTGGCCGCAACACATGAACGCCAGTGGTGACCGGCGAGGCCGACGGGGTCGGCCCGACTGGACGGATTTCGGCTTCTTCCTGCTGCTGGCGGCGGGCGCCGCACACGTGCTGACGGACTACAGCGCGTTCATGGATTATTACGAAAAGCTGATCCTGATCGGCGCGGTCGGGCTGTTCAGCTGGATGGGCTGGTTGTGGCGGCCGCTGCGTACCCTGATGGTGGCCGCCGGCCTGACGGCGCTGCTGGCGGTCTGGCTCTACAGCCCCACAGGCGTGCTGCTGCAGGGCGATCTGTCGCGGGCCGAGAGCGTCTTCCTGCTGAAATACCTGATCTCCTCGCAATCGGCCATTCTATGGATGTGCGCGCTGTTTGCGCTGGCGACGATCTGTTACTGGATCGGCTATGCCAGCGACACGGCGGCCTGGCTGGGCAGCGTCCTGACCTGGACGGCGGTCTACGCCGGGGTGACCGGGCTGTTGGTGCGCTGGCGCGAAGGTCATCTGCTGGGGCCTGACATCGGACATATCCCCGTCAGCAATCTGTACGAGGTCTTCGTCCTGCTGTGCCTGGTCACGGCGCTGTTCTACCTGTACTACGAACGCCGTTACGCCACGCGTGCCCTGGGCGGCTTCGTGCTGCTGGTGATCAGCTCGCTGGTGGTGTTCCTGCTGTGGTATTCCTTCACTCGGGACGCCTACCAGATCCAGCCCCTGGTCCCCGCCTTGAAAAGCTGGTGGATGAAGCTGCACGTCCCGGCGAATTTCATCGGCTACGGCACCTTCAGTCTGGCGGCCATGGTGGGTTTCGCCTACCTGGTCAAATCGCACGGCGAGACCCGCACCTGGAAGCCGCTGGTGCCGGTGTTCATCCTGGGGGCGGTGCTGTGCGCCGAGCCGCTGATCTTCGGCTCGCGTGAATTGTCGGCCACCTGGATGCTGTATTTCGGCATCGGCGCGCTGATCGTGGGCACGATCCTGGCATTCCGCGCACCGATCGCCCAGCGTCTGCCCTCGCTGGAAATCCTGGACGACATCATGTACCGGGCCATCGCGGTGGGTTTTGCTTTCTTCACCGTGGCGACGATTCTGGGGGCGTTGTGGGCGGCCGATGCCTGGGGCACCTACTGGCAGTGGGACCCCAAGGAAACCTGGGCGCTGATCGTCTGGCTGAATTACGCCGCCTGGCTGCACATGCGCCTGATGAAGGGCCTGCGCGGCGCCATGTCCGCCTACTGGGCGCTGTCGGGCCTGCTGGTGACCAGCTTCGCCTTCCTGGGCGTCAATATGTTCCTGTCGGGCCTGCACTCGTACGGCGAACTGTGATGCCTTGCGGGTCGCTCCGGACCGTTCCGGGGCGATGCCGCAAGAGAGCCCGGCGATCTGCGTGGGCGGCCCTTACGACAGGCGCCGTCCGCTGATTTCCTCGATATAGGCGCGGGCAGCCGGGTCTTTGACCAGCGGCAGGATGTTGTCGCAGGCCAGGATGTCCATCGGCGGCCGCGACCCCGAAATCACATATCCCTGGACATAGTCCACGCCCATGTCGGCCAGCGATCGCAGGGTGGCGACGTCCTCGACCCACTCGGCGATGCACTCCATCCCGAGATTGTGGGCCAGGTCCACGATGCTGTTGACGATGGCGATATTGGCCTCGCTGGCCAGCATGTCGCGGATCAGGGTGCCGTCGATCTTGATCATGTCGGCCGGCAGTTCCTTCAGGTAGGAGAATGAGGTGTAGCCGGCCCCGAAGTCGTCCAGGGCCACGCGGGCACCCATGCGCTGCAGCCGCCGCATGAACTGGCGGGTGCGCTCCAGGTCCTGCAAGGCTACGCCTTCGGTGATTTCCACGCACAGGCGCCGGGTGAATTGCGGCTGCTGATTCAGGATGCCGAACAGGACGTTGATGAAGCGGTCGTCGTTCAGCGAAACGCCGCTGAGATTGACGTTGACCTGGCGGGTCTGGCCGAGCTTCAGGTGGTGCTTGGACATCCAGTCGAGCAGGGTCGTGAACACCCATTTGTCGATCGCGGTGATCATGCCGCTGTCTTCGGCCGCCTGGATGATCTTGCCGGTCTGGAGCGGCCGCGCGCCGGTGTTGCGTACCCGCAGCAGTGCCTCGAAATTGAGGGTCTGCAGAGGATGGCGCAGCGACATGATGGGCTGCATCTCCAGGAAGACGTCTTCGGACGTGCCCTTGTTTTCCAGTTGCTCGAACAGGTGCAGTTCGTCGATGTGATCGAACAGTTCGCGGGCGTTTTCCTCGTACAGGACGACATCCTGGTGCTGCTTGCGGGCGTCGCGGCAGGCGCGGCTGGCGGCGGCGATGGCGTCCTTGGGCGTCATGGTGCGGTCGATGTCGATCAGCCCTATGGCGCTCTTGAGCTGGAAGGCGCGTTCGCCGATGTACAGGGCCGAGCCGTTCAGGCTCTCGATCATGTCCTGGGCGTGGCGGCGGGCCTCGCCGGCCCGCATGCCGGGGAACAGGACGATGAACTCGTCGTTGCCGATACGACCCAGAGACTGCTCATCGGCCAGCGAGTATTTCAGCCGTTCGCAGACCATCTGCAGCAGCGTGTCGCCCGTCGAGTGGCCGAACAGGTCGTTGACGCGCTTGAGGTGATCCAGGTCCAGGAAGGCCAGGGCACAAGGGGTGTTGGCCTGTTGCAGGCTTTCAATGGCCTTCTGCATGGTCTTTTCGATCCCGCGCCGGTTGAGCGTGTCGGTCAGCGGATCGTTGTCGGCCATCAGACGCAGCTTGCGGAGGGTTTCAGTCCGCGCGCTGATGTCCTGCAGAGAGCCCTCGATGTGGCTGCCCACCAGCGTGGCGCGCAACAGGAAATTGCGCGCTGGCGTGTCTGCCGAGGTCTGGATGCGCTGAATCTCCGTATCGCGGCCCTGCTCCGTGGCCACGGAGATTTCCAGCCAGTCCACTTTGGGAAAGAAATCGCCCCAGGCGAGTGTATGCAGGTCCGATTCCGGGGAGAGGTCGAGGATTTCGCGCGCGTTCGGATTCAGGTGCTCGAAGTGCCGGGTGGCGCCCAGGGTGAACAGGCCCAGCGGCGTGAGCGTGTCGCGGGCGATCAGGTCGTTGCGCTGGCGCAGGCGCAACTGCCGCTCTTCGCGCATCTTGTCGGCGGCCGCCAGGGCGATCAGCAGGTTGCAGAGCAGCAGCGCGGCCGCGCCCGGGAAGGGCGCGATCAGGGCTGCGTGCCCCAGGCCGATCAGGACCAGGCCCGTCAGCAGGACGGTCAGGGCCAGGCAGACGCCGACCGTGTGCCAGAGTTGGGAGCGCGTATTGAAGCGGAACAGGCCGTGGACCAGGGTGACTGTGACCAGAGCCGTCGCCAGCCAGGCAGTCAGGAAGGTCGTGAGCTGGAACCAGTCGTAGGGCAGGGCCAACAGGGCCAGCAGCAGGCAGATCGCGGTCGAGCGGCCGACCAGATGCAGGCGGCTCATCGTGGTGGCGTCCAGGCTGGGCTGGAACAGGGAGGTGAAGAGCTGGATCGTCAGCACATAGTAGATCAGGACGGTCAGCTTGCGAATCCAGACCAGGACGTCGGGTGAGATGGCGGCACCGAGAAATTGGTGGTCCCAGCCCAGCGCCCAGGCGCCCAGGCGCAGATTGCAGAGAATCCAGCAGGCCAGCACGATGTAGGGTGGTTCGCGCGTGGTCAGGGCAATGACGAACAGAAAGGCCGCCAGGCTCAGCAGCCCGCCTTCCAGCAGGCCGATACCCTGGGCGGTGTGTGTCGTCGTGTCGTCCAGTTCATGACGCTGCCAATGCTCGATGGAGAGCCGGGTGGGGAACGGCAGGCTGATTCGGCACAGGACCTGGTCGGCCATCGAGGCGCTGGGCAGCCGCATCTGCTGCCCGAGCAGGTCGTCCCGAGCCTCGAGGATTTCCCAGGATGCTGCCTCGGGCGAGGTTTGGGCGCCGGACCGGTCGTGGGTCAGCCGGCATTCTGGTGGGACGATGGGATGGATCGGCACCAGCAGGGAGAATCGGCCGAGCGAGTCGGTGTCCAGGTCGGCGGGCAAATCGGCCAGCAGCCATATCGTGCCGGCCGGTGCGGATTCTGCAAGCCGGGTGGGGCGTGACTGGAGCCGTTCCAGCGCCTGCGCCGGATCGAGTCTGGCGTCGGTGTGCAGGAATCGGGCGGTCAGCGGCTGTCCGGCGTGATCGCCGGGGTGCGGGCGCAGCAGCGCGGCGAGCAGCCCCAGTCCGAACAGGATCGGAATACCGACATACAGGAGGTATGACCAGACGCGCCCGGCGGCGGAGTGGATGGATGGACCGGGCGGGCGGGATTTAAGCGTCTTGGTCGCCATGCAACGGAAAGATTGGACAACTGGCCGGCTAGGCGGAGGCACAAACCGGGGTTATGGGCGATTGACGTCCGGAAACAGGAGAAGTTTAGGGCCGATGGGGGATGCGCTCCTGGGCATACAGGTCCTGGAGTGTCTCGCGCGGGCGGATCAGCCAGGAGTCCTGGCCATCCACCAGGACTTCCGCCGCCCGGGGGCGCGTATTGTATTGACTGGACATGGAGAAAGCATAGGCGCCTGCGGACTGGATGGCCAGCAGGTCGCCCTGTTCCAGGGGCAGGGCGCGGCCGCGTGCCAGCCAGTCGCCGCTTTCGCAGATCGGGCCGACGACGTCATAAGTCTCGACGGGCGTGCCGGCGCGCGGGGCGACCGGGACGACCCCATGCCAGGCCTCGTACAGGGCCGGGCGCATCAGGTCGTTCATGGCGGCGTCCACGATGGCGAAATTGCGCGCTTCGGTCCGCTTGAGGTATTCGACGCGGGTCAGCAGCACACCTGCATTGCCGACCAGGGAGCGGCCTGGCTCCAGGATGAGCTGCAGATGGTCCAGCCCTCGGGCTGCCAGTGTGGCGAAGACCGGCGTCAGCAGTTCGGCCGGGTCGGGCGGGGTTTCGTCGATGTAGCGGATACCCAGGCCGCCACCCAGATCCAGGTGCCGCAGGGCGATGCCGTCGGCTGCCAGGGTGTCGATCAGGTCCAGCAGCTTGTCGAGCGCGTCCAGATAGGGCGCGATCT
Source organism: Castellaniella sp. (assembly GCF_049650445.1). Taxonomy (GTDB): domain Bacteria; phylum Pseudomonadota; class Gammaproteobacteria; order Burkholderiales; family Burkholderiaceae_B; genus Castellaniella. The sequence goes on from NZ_JBASAD010000035.1 coordinate 38,265, forward strand.
GGGTGATCTGAGAGCCGATGTGACAGTCTACGCCGACGATCTCCAGTCCCGGGTGTTGCAGGGCCTGACGGTACAGCTCGGGCGCGCGGCGGATGTCTACACCGAACTTGTTTTCCTTCAGGCCGGTGGAGATGTAGGGATGGGTGCGCGCGTCGACATCGGGGTTGACGCGCAGGGACACCGGCGCGCGCACGCCCAGCTCCTGGGCGATGTCGGCCAGGCGTTCAAGCTCGGCAGCCGATTCGACGTTGAAGCATTTGATCCCGGCGGCCAGCGCCTTGCGGATTTCCCAGCCTTGCTTGCCCACGCCGGAGAACACGACGCGGTCGGGGCTGGCGCCCGCGGCCAGGATGCGTTCGAGTTCGCCGCCCGAGACGATGTCGAAGCCGGCGCCCAGGCGCTGGAATTCGTGCAGGACGGCCAGGTTGGAGTTGGCTTTGACGCCGTAGCAGATCAGCGCGTCGTGCCCGTCGATGGCCTGCGCGTAGCGGTGCCAGGCGGCGTGCAGCGCCGCGCGGGAATAGACGTACAGCGGGGTGCCGTAGCGGTCGGCGAGTTCAGGCAGCGGGATGTTTTCAGCATGCAGGATGCCGTCCCGGAGGGGGAACTGGGAGTCTACGGTCATGGGCGTCATCAGGGCTGCGAGGCAGGGCGTGAGTCCGGCGCGGGCGCCGGAGTGACGGAGGGCGGAACCGCCAGCGCGGCGTCAGCCGGAGGCGGTGGGTCGGGCAGACGCAGATCGCCTTTCATGCCGCAGCCGGCCAGTGCGAGAGCCAGGCCGGCGCCGGTCAGGAGGCGCGCGGCGTTCGGGAACAGGAGATGAGGTGTCATCAGAAGGGCACACGAACGGGTTGGGGGATGGCGACGCCGGAATCAGAGTCGGTATTGGAGTCGCCGTGCAACTGGTCTAGCAGCGTGCCGATGCCGTCCAGGCCGTCGCCGGGCGTGCCAGGCACCGGGTCGCCCGGCGCAGGCAGGCCGACACGGGCGATGGCCGTGCCCGGCGGGAATTCGGTGAAATAGAAGTCGCCATCGGTGCGCGTCAGGCCGCTGGGCATGGGACCGGGCGGGATTTCCGGCTGGCCCGCCAGGGCAACGCGCATGTAATCGACCCAGATGGGCAGGGCGGCGCCGCCGCCGGTTTCGCCCTGGCCCATGGATTTGGGCTGGTCGAAGCCCATCCAGGCGATGGCGACCAGTTTTGGATTGAAGCCGGCAAACCAGGCGTCCTGGGAGTCGTTGGTGGTGCCGGTCTTGCCGCCGATGTCGTTGCGCTTGAGTTCGCGGTGGACGCGAGCGCCGGTGCCGGAGGTCGCGACGCCGCGCAGCATGTCGTTCATGACGTAGACCGTGCGCGGATCGACCACACGTGCCAGGGTGTCGCCGGCCACGGTCGGCCGCGAACGCATGATGATCTTGCCGGCGCTGTCGGTGACGTAGTCGATCAGGTAGGGCGGGACGCGGTAGCCGCCGTTGGCGAAGACCGCGTAGCCGCCGGCCATCTGCAGCGGCGTCACGCTGCCGGCGCCCAGGGCCAGCGGCAGCACGGCCGGCTGGCGCGAACGGTCGAAGCCGAAGCGAGTGACGTAATCCTGCACGTATTGAGGGCCCACGGCCTGCATGATGCGGATCGAGACCATATTCTTGGACTTGTACAGGCCCTGACGCATGGTGAGCATCGGCTCGTAGGATCGGCCGTAATTCTTGGGGTTCCAGGCCTTGGAGCCCGTCTGTTCCGCCGTCAGGGAGAAGGGTTCGTCCGAGATCTGCGTGGCGGGCGTCAGGCCGCGTTCCAGCGAGGAGGCGTAGATGAAGGGCTTGAAGGACGAGCCCGGCTGGCGCCAGGCCTGGGTGACACGGTTGAACTTGCCCTCGTCGAAGTCGAAGCCGCCCACCATGGCCTGAATGGCCCCGTCCTGGGCGCTCAGCGAGACCAGGGCGGCCTGGATGGAGGGCTTGTTGATCAGTTCCCAGTATTCCGCCGTCTTGTGCACGTAGACCACCGAGCCGCGCTGGATGCGTACGGCGTCCTTGGCATTGGCGGTCAGGCCGCGCGCCACGACGCGCAGGGCGCGCTTGTCGGTGATGTCGATGATCTGGCTGGCGCTGCGGGCGACCCGGACCTCGGTCGGACTGGCCGACAGGACGATGCCGATGAGCAGATCGCCGTTATCAGGGTGTTTTTCCTGCTGCTCGTCGATCAGGTCGTTGAGCGCTTCGGGGTTGGATTCGATGCCCTGGGGCAGGGCGACGTTTTCCTCGGGGCCTGTGTAGGGCGCGCGGCGGGTGTAATCGAGGATGCCCTCGCGCACGGCCTGGTAGGCGGCTTCCTGGCCCTTGGAGTCGATGGTGGTGTAGACGTTGAAGCCGCGCGAATAGATGTCGTCCTGGTAGACGCCGTACAGCAGTTGGCGAGCCAGTTCCGCCGGGTAGTCGCCATGTACGCCGTAGCGTCCGCCAGGCGTGTTGGCGGCCGAGCGGATCACGATGGTCTGGTCCACGGCACGCTGGTATTCGGCGTCTGTCAGGTAGCCCAGGGACCGCATGCGGTTGAGCACGTAGGCCTGGCGCGCCTTGGCGCGTTCGAAGTTGGAGATCGGGTTGAAGCGCGACGGAGCCTTGGGGATGCCGGCCAGCATGGCGGCTTCGGCCGGGGTGATGTCGGCCAGCGGCTTGCCGAAATAGGCGCGGCTGGCGGCGGCGAAGCCATAGGCCCGGTGCCCCAGAAAGATCTGGTTCATATAGAGATCGAGGATCTGATCCTTGGTCAGGGTGGCCTCGATCTTGAAGGTCAGCAGCAGTTCGTAGAACTTGCGCGTGTAGGTCTTTTCAGACGACAGGTAGAAGTTGCGCGCCACCTGCATGGTGATGGTGCTGGCCCCCTGTGTCTTGGACATGTGGATGGTGTTGGCCAGGGCGGCGCGCAGCACCCCGGTCCAGTCGATGCCGCCGTGCTGGTAGAAGCGGTCGTCCTCGGCCGCGAGGATGGCGGACTTCATGACGTCCGGGATCTCGTCAAAGCGCAGGACGTTGCGGCGTTCTTCGCCGAATTCGCCGATCAGGACCTTGTCGGCGGTGTAGATCCGCAGCGGCACGCGGGGCCGGTAGTCGATCATCGCCGTCAGGTCCGGCAGATTGGGCCATGCCAGCGCCAGCGCCAGACTCAGGAGCAACGCCCCGCACAGGCCCAGGCCGGCAAACAGCACGATGACCTTGAGGACCAACCGCGTGAACCAGGAGCGGGCCGCCGGGGCCTTCTGCTTGGAAGAGGTAGTGGTGGATTTCATCAGAGGCGATTGTAAGCCCTGGCCGGAGCGGACCAGGGGGCGGGGACGGGGTCTGTGTAACAGGATGTGCGCGCGGGTGAGGCCGGCCGGGTCGCCGGCGGCGGCGCCTGCTGATGCGATAATACACGCAAACAAACCGCCTGATGCCCTGCCATGACGATGGAATGCCCCGCCGATTCGACCTGGATGCCCCCCGAGGGGCAGGGCGGTGCGCGGCCGATTTTCCTGGTCGGCATGATGGGGGTGGGCAAGACCACGATCGGCCGTCAGCTGGCGGCGGCGCTGGGACGAGAATTCGTCGACCTGGATCATGTCATCGAGGCGCGTTGCGGGGTGCGTATCGCCACCATCTTCGACATCGAGGGCGAGGCGGGCTTTCGTCGCCGCGAGACGGCCACGCTGGATGAATATACGCGCCGGTCCGGTCTGGTCGTGGCGACGGGCGGCGGTGCCGTGCTGGCCGAAGAAAACCGCCGCATGCTGGGCGAGCGCGGCTGCGTCGTCTATCTGCGGGCCGGGGCCGACGAGCTCTACCGGCGCGTCGCCCGGGATCGCAACCGGCCGCTGCTGCGCGCCGACGATCCGCGTCAGCGCATCGTCGACCTGCTGGCCCAGCGCGAACCCCTGTACGAAAGCGTGGCCACCATCACGCTGGACACGGGCGACCAACCGGTTGCCCAGGTGCTGCGCAACCTGCTGCCGCTGCTGCCCGCCCAGTCGGCGGTCCAGGCGCCCCTCACGGAATAGGAACCCATGCATACAGTCCAGGTCGAGACGCCCGGCGGGCACTACCCCATTCACATCGGCGCAGGCAGGCTGGACGCCGTCGCGGACAGCATCCCGGCCGACGCCACGGCGATCGCCGTCGTCACCAACACCTCGGTGGGTGCCCTGTACGGCGATCGGCTGCGCGCGGCCCTGGAGATCACCGGCAAGCCGCTGCAGATCATCGAACTGCCCGACGGCGAACAATACAAGACCTGGGAATCCCTGGACCGCATCTTCGATGCGCTGCTGGCGGCAGCCCTGGATCGTAAGGCCGTGCTGGTGGCTCTGGGCGGCGGGGTGGTGGGTGACATCTGCGGCTTCGCGGCCTCGTGCTACATGCGCGGCATCCGCTTCGTCCAGGTGCCGACGACGCTGCTGGCCCAGGTGGATTCGTCCGTGGGCGGCAAGACGGCCATCAACCATCCGCGCGGCAAGAACATGATCGGGGCGTTCTACCAGCCCCTGGCCGTGGAAATCGATCCGGGCGTCCTGGCGACGCTGCCGGCCCGGGAAATCTCCGCCGGCCTGGCCGAGATCGTCAAGTACGGCATGATTGCCGATCCCGAATTCTTCGACTGGTGCGAGGCCCACGTCGATGCGCTGCGCGCGCTCGACGAGCAGGCCATCCGGCACGCCGTGCGCCGTTCCTGCGAACTCAAGGCCTGGGTCGTGTCCCAGGACGAACGCGAATCCGGCCTGCGCGCCATCCTCAACTTCGGTCACACTTTCGGCCACGCCATCGAATCCGGCCTGGGCTACGGCCAGTGGCTGCATGGCGAGGCCGTGGGCTGCGGCATGGTCATGGCGGCGGAACTGTCCGCCCGGGTCTGCGGACTGGATGCCGGGGCCGTGGACCGTATCCGGGCGCTGGTGGCGGCCATCGGCTGCCCGGTCGAGCCGCCTGGTCTGGGCACCGACCGCTGGCTGGAACTGATGCGGGTGGACAAGAAAAACGAAGGTCGACAGATCCGCTACGTGCTGCTGCCGGCCTTGGGGCGGGCCGAGGTCCGGGCGGTGGCCGACGATCAGGTGCGGCCGCTGCTGCCGGACGCAGCACGGTCCGTTTGACGCGCGTCTGCCGAGCCCACAGGCGCGCCTATTGACCCAGGGAGGCATCGAGACATGACCCACCGGACTGATCCCGCCCCCTACGCCTGCCGCCCGGAGGCTTCCCGGGGGCGCCGCCATCCCGAGCCGCCGCCGGCCGGTCGTACCGACTTCCAGCGCGATCGTGACCGCATCATCCATTGCTCGGCCTTTCGCCGGCTGGAATACAAGACCCAGGTCTTTCTCAACCACGAAGGCGATCTGTTCCGCACCCGCCTGACGCACAGCATCGAGGTCGCGCAGATTGCGCGCACGCTGGCGCGCAATCTGCGCGTGAACGAGGACTTGACCGAAGCCATCGCCCTGGCCCACGACCTGGGCCATACGCCCTTTGGCCACGCGGGCCAGGACGAACTCAACGCCTGCCTGCGCGAACTGGCACCCGAGGCCGGGGGCTTCGAGCACAATCTCCAGAGCCTGCGGGTGGTCGACGAGCTCGAAGAACGCTACGCGGCCTTCAATGGCCTGAACCTGTGCTTCGAGACCCGCGAGGGCGTCCTCAAGCATTGCTCTCGCGCCCATGCGCGGCGGCTGGGCGAGATCGGCGTGCGCTTCCTGGACGGCACCCAACCGTCTCTGGAGGCCCAACTGACCAATCTGGCCGACGAGATCGCCTACAACAACCACGATGTGGACGATGGCCTGCGCTCGGGCCTGATCACGGTGCCGCAACTGTTGCACCTGGACATCTTCGCTGCGCATCACGAGCAGGTGCTGCGCCATTATCCGGACGCCGACCCCAAGCGGCTGGTGTCCGAGGTCATTCGCGCCATGATCAACACGCTGGTGCAGGATCTGACGCGCACCACGGCGGACCGCATCGCCAATCTGCGGCCGCAGTCAGCGGACGAGGTCCGGGCCGGTCCGCCGCTGGCGGCCTTCTCCGAGGACATGCGTGCCCAGGCTGACGCCCTGAAGCAGTTCCTGCTGAAGAACCTGTACCGGCATTTCCAGGTCATGCGCATGACCCGCAAGGCCCGCAGCATCGTGCGGGAACTGTTCATCGCCTTCCAGGACGATCCCCGGCTGCTGGCCGGCGAATACCGGCGTGACGACCCGGTGGCCCAGGCGCGTGCGATTGCCGACTACATCGCCGGCATGACGGACCGGTATGCGATCCGTGAGCACAGGGCTATCTACAGGATGGACTGAGTGATGTTGCGGCAGATACTGACCGCACTCGGTTCGGATGTGTCGCCCGACAGGCTGCAAGTCCACGGTCGGGCGAGTCTGGCTGCGCGCTATCCGGTCAGTGACCTGGCCTGTGCCAGTCTCGGTGCGGCCGCGCTGATGCTGGCGCAGTGGGTCCGGTCAGCCACGCCGCCCGCTGTCGAAATCGACCGGGCGCTGGCCTCGTGGTGGTTCGGCTTCAGCCTCCGGCCGCTGGGCTGGGAACGGCCGGCCGTGCGCGACGCCGTCACGGGCGACTACGCGACGCGGGATGGATGGATACGCTTGCATGCCAATGCGGCGGCCCATCGCCGTGCCATTCTGGCGGTACTTGAACTGCCGGCCGATGCGGCGCGCGACGTGGTGGCCCGGCGGGTCCGGGGCTGGTCCGCCGAGGCGCTGGAAGAAGCCATCGTGCAAGGCGGAGCCTGCGCGGCCGCACTGCGCGCGCCCGCCGCCTGGCGCGATCATCTCCAAGGGCGCGCTGTGGCGGCGGAGCCGCTCGTCCACCGCCTGGCCGGCCTGGCCGGGGTGCCGGATGCCGGGTGGCTGGACGATCCGGATCCCGGGCGGCCGCTGGCAGACATCCGCGTGTTGGACCTGACCCGCGTGCTGGCCGGGCCTGCGGCAACGCGCTTCCTGGCTGCCTATGGCGCTCAGGTGCTGCGCCTGGATCCGGCGGATTGGGACGAGCCGGGAATGGTGCCTGAGGTCACCGTGGGCAAGCGCTGCGCCTTCCTGGATCTGCGCCGTCCCGAAGGGCGAAACCGGTTCCGGCAACTGCTGGCCCGGGCTGACGTGCTGGTTCATGGTTACCGGCCCGGCGCGCTGGATGCGCTGGGGCTGGACGCCGGGACCCGCCAGCTCATCCGGCCCGGCCTGGTGGACGTCTGTCTGGATGCCTGGGGCTGGACCGGCCCCTGGCGGGGGCGCCGGGGGTTCGACAGCCTGGTCCAGATGAGCGCAGGCATCGCTTGGGCGGGTGAGGGCACAGCGCCCGATCCCTTGCCGGTCCAGGCGCTGGACCAGTCGGCAGGCTATCTGATGGCGGCCTGCGCGCTGCGTGGCCTGACCCTGCGCCGCGAAACCGGGCTGGGTGGCGGCTGGCGCGTGTCGCTGGCCCGGATGGCGCGGTTGTTGCAGGATGCCGCCGATTCCTTTCCTGCGGCTTCGCCGGACACCGCTTCCGTTCTGGGGTCAGCGCCCGACACGGCCTATGATCCGGCGGTCGAGCCGACCGCCTGGGGACCCGCGCAAAGACTGCGGGCGCCCTGCCATGTGGCGGGCGCCCGCTGGGGCTGGGATCTGCCGGCGAACGACTTGCGCAGCGGCCCGCCGGACTGGGTGTGACCGGGTGCCGGAGCGCCTGGTCATGATGCCGGGGCCAGGGGGTCAGTCGTCGGAGGCGACGAGTTCGGCGCCGACGGCCTTGCCCTGTGCGCGCCGCCGGGCGTGACGCCGGCGCATCAGGGGCGGGATGACGACGATGCATAGCGAGACGATCCACAGGCCCAGGGCGATCGGGCTATCCCACAGGATGTGCAGTTCACCGTTGGTGATCGACAGCGCGCGGCGCAGGTTCTGTTCCATCATGTCGCCCAGCACGACCCCCAGCACCATCGGCGCCATGGGCACGCCGCCCTTGCGCAGCAGGTAGCCGATCAGGCCCAGGAACGCGGCCATGGTCAGGTCGAAGGTGCCGGCGTTGATCGCGTACACCCCGATGTAGCTGATGCACAGGATGCCGGGCACCAGCAGCCAGTTCGGCAGCGACAGCACTTTCGAGAAGACCCGCACCATGGGGATGTTCATCAGGAACAGCAGCACGTTGGCGATGAACAGCGAGGCGACCAGGCCCCAGACCAGTTCCGGCTTGGTGTCGAACAGCACCGGGCCGGGCGTGATGTTGTAGAGCGTCAGCGCGCCCATCATCACGGCGGTGGTCCCGGAGCCTGGCACACCCAGGGTCAGCATGGGCACGAAAGAACCCACGGCCGATGCAGTGGAGGCGGCTTCCGGCGCTGTCACGCCGCGCAGGTCGCCTTCACCGAAACAGGCGTCGGGGTCGCGGCCTTCCTGGTAGCGCTTTTCGTTGGAGTAGGCCACGGCGGAAGCCACGCTGGCGCCCGCGCCCGGCAGCACGCCGATGAAAAAGCCCAGGATGGAGCTGCGCAGCACGGTCCATTTGGTGAACAGCAGTTCCTGCAGGTTGAACAGCTTGCGCTCGTTGGGCGGGACTTCGGGGGATTCTCCGCGTACGGAAGATTCCAGCAGTTCCAGCAATTCGGCGATGGCGAACAGCGCGATCACCACGACCACGAAATCGATGCCGTCGAACAGGTGGACGGAGTCGAAAGTGTAGCGGTAGACCCCGGAATTGGCGTCCACGCCCACCGTGGCGATCGCCAGACCCAGCATGGCCGACAACGTGCCCTTGACCGGCTGGTTGCCCAGCAGGCTGGTCAGGCAGCAGAAGGCGAAGACGATCAGCACGAAGTATTCGGCGGGGCCGAAGGCCAGAGCCCAGCGGGCCAGCAAGGGGGCCAGCAGGATCACGCCGAGGGTGGAGATCATCGCGCCGCAGAAGGCCGACCAGCCCGACAGCGACAGGGCCACGTTGGACAGGCCCTTGCGCGCCAGCGGATAGCCGTCCAGTGTGGTCATGATGGCGCTGGCCTCGCCCGGCACGTTGATCAGGATGGCGCTGATGCGCCCGCCGTATTCGGCGCCCACGTACACGGCCGCCAACAGGATCAGCGCGGTTTCCGGGGGCAGGTTGAGGGCGTAGGCGATGGGGATGAGCATGGCCACCCCGTTGATCGGCCCCAGGCCCGGCAGCACGCCGACCAGGGTGCCCAGGAAGGCGCCCAGAGCAGCGACCAGCAGGTTCATCCAGGAAAAGGCGACATCGAAACCGATGCTCAGGTGGTCGAGAATCTGGCTCATGACAGGAACTCCAGGAGACCCAGGGGCAGCACGACGTCCAGCAGCCGGTCGAACAGCAGGAAGAACAGCACGCTCATCACGACACCGCCCACGATCATCTTGCCCCAGGCGCCGCCGAACAGGCGGCCGATGAGCACGGTGACGAGGGCCGTGGCGACGATGAAACCCAGTGTTTCAAAGAGCATGGCGTAGCCGAAGATGTAAACCACCATCAACAGCAGGCGCGGCCAGTCGATCGATTCGCCCGCGCGGCGCGCGCGCCAGTGCTTGAGCATCAGCCAGGCGCCGCACAGGGCGATGATCAGGGCAATCAGCAGCGGAAAGGCCCGCGGGCCCACCGGTTCGTAGGAAAAGGGGGCCTGCAGGTCGTGGCCGAACCACGCCATCAGGCCGGCAAAGATCAGGGCGCAGAAGCCCAGGGTGCGATCACTCATGGCGGAGTCCGGGGCTTGGCTTATTGACGGATCAGGCCGAATTCACTGGCCAGCTTGGTATAGTCGGCGACGCGTTCCTTGATGTACTTGTCCAGTTCGGCGCCCGACTTGTTGAAGGGGAACAGGCCCTGCTTGTCGCGGATGGCGGCAAAGGACGCGTCGGCCTGGGTCTTGTCGAAGGCGTCCACCCACCATTGGTAGTCGGCGTCGGAGACCTTCGGGCCGACGTAGAAGCCGCGAATGATGGGCCACTGGATGTCGAAGCCTTCTTCCTGGGCGGTGGGCACGGAGGCCAGCTTGCCGGGCAGGCGCTGGTCGTTGAACACGGCCAGGACGCGGATCGGAGCACCGCCTTCGAGCATGGTGAAAGCTTCGGCCGCGTCGCCCATATAAGCCTGGATGTGGCCGCCGCGCAGGGCGGTGATCGCATCGCCGCCGCCCTCGAAGGCCACGAAGCGCATCTTGCGGTAGTCCACGCCCGCCGCGCGCGCCGTCAGGGCCGCCTTCATCCAGTCCTGGCTGCCGACGGTGCCGCCGGCGCCCAGCACGATCTTGCTCGGGTCCTGCTTGAACGCCGCCATCAGATCCTTCAGGGTCTTGTACGGGGAGTCGTCGCGCACCACGGCCACGCCGTAGTCGGAGCCTACGGCGGCCAGCCAACGCACGTCGTCCACGTTGTATCGGCCGAACTTCTTTTGGGCCAGGTTCAGCAGGGAGCCGCCGGAGAAGGCCACGATGGCATTGGGGTCGGCCGGTTTCTGGGCGATCACGTGGTTATAGGCCACGGCGCCGATCCCGCCGGGCATGTAGACGATGCGCATCGGGTCGGACAGGGCACCGGAGGCCTTCAGGCCTTCCTGGGCCAGACGGCAGGTCAGGTCGAAACCACCGCCGGGGTTGGCCGGCGCGATGCATTCGGGTTTGTTCGGGGCCGCCTGGGCTGACAGGCCCAGAGCAAGCAGGGCGCCGCCCAGCAGCAGCGACAGGGAACGGGATTTCATGGCAGGTCTCCTCGGACAGTGGGGAGCACGCCGACGGCATGCCGGGCGCGCGTTGGCGACACATTAGGCCTGCCAAGCTTTCTGCCGGCTTTCAAAAAGACGATTTCGCGGGAAAACCCTCATCAGCGGGGAAAACGAGCGAGACCTGAACGCCGGGGTGGGCGGGCTCGATGTGCAGGACGCCGCCGTGCCGTTGCATGATGGTGTGGACGATGGCCAGACCCAGGCCTGCGCCGTGGCTGCGCTTGCCGGCCTGCCCTCGGCGAAAACGCCGACCCGCCTTGTGGATGTCGGCTTCGGTCATGCCCGGGCCGGTGTCGCGCACGCGCAGGGCGATGCCGTCGGGCGTGCGTTCGATGCGCAGCGTGATGGCGCCGCCCTCGGGCGTGTACTTGATGGCGTTGTCCATCAGATTGACGAGTGCCTCGCGCAGCAGCCATTCGATTCCGATCACCGTGACGCCGAGCTCACCGCCCTCCAGGGCGATGGTCTGCCGTTTTTGGCGCGCCAGGCTGTAGAGCTGGCGGATGACGTCCTGGGTCAGGGGCGTGAGCGCGACGGTCTGTGGTGGACCGTCGCGGGTGTCGGTGTCCCGGGCGCGGGCGAGCGCCAGCATCTGCTCGGCGGTGCGCTGCGCCTGATCCAGGCCGCCGCGCATGGCCAGCAGAGCGGCGCGTGCCTCGGCGGGATCGGATTCGCGCAAGGCGTAGTCCAGCTGGGTGTGCAGAACCGCCAGCGGCGTGCGCAATTGGTGCGAGGCGTCGTCCAGGAACTGGCGCTGTCGGCGCGCCTGGCGGGCGTGTCGGGCGACGTGCTGGTTGACGGCGTCCACCAGCGGCCGGACTTCACGGGGGAGCTCCGGCGCGGAGATCGGGCTGAGATCGTCGGGCGTCCGGTCTTTCAGCTTGCGATACAGGCGTGTCAGCGGCCGCAGGCCGATCAGCACGCCGACGACGATCAGGCCGGTGGAGGCCAGGACCTCGATCAGGTCGCGCACGATATTGCGGATCATCAGGTTGCGGATGACCTGGTCCCTGCCGCTCCGGTCCTCGCCCACCATGACGATGACCCGGCCGTTCTGTTGTCCGTAGAGCGGCGGCGTCATGGGGCGGGCCAGGGCGGCGATGCGGATCGAGGTGCCCAGGTAGTCATGGTCGTAGAACACCGGGGCGTCCGAGGGCAGGCGCGCATCGGGCAGCGGCAGATCCTGGTTGCCGATGTCGGCCAGGCCGTCCTCGGTCAGGATGCGGTAATACACCGAGTCGTTGGCGGTCAGCTCGAAGAACTCGAGCATCAGGTAGGGCAGTTCCACGGCCAGGCCGCCGCTGTTGGTGGCAATGTTGTGATCGATGGCGCGCAGGGCGCCCGCCAGGGACCGGTCATAGGCCAGGTCGACCTGTTGATGCAGTTGGCTGCTGGAAAACCACAGGGCCAGGCTCAGGACTGCGATCTGCGCCGGCACCAGGATCCACAGCAGCAGGGACCGGAGGCTGCCGGGCCGGCGTTCAGCCGGGCGCGTCATGCGTCAGTTCCAGGCAATAGCCCATGCCGCGCAGTGTGACGATTTGCACGTCGGTGCCGGTCAGCTTCTTGCGCAGTCGATGCACCAGAACCTCGATGGCCTCCAGGTTGATGGCCGTATCGTCCGGGCTGATACGTTCCAGGATTTGCTGCTTGGTGACGGGTTCGCCCGCCTTTTGCATCAGGACCTTGAGTGCCGCGTACTCCCGGGGCGACAGGCTCAGCGCCTGGTCTTCGTGCAGGAAGCGTTGGCTGCCGATGTCCAGCACCAGATCGCCCAGGATCCAGCGTGGATGTTCGCGGCCCCGGCTGCGTCGAATCAGGGCGTTGAGCCGGGCTTCGAGTTCCTCGATGGCGAAGGGTTTGTGCATGAAGTCGTCTGCCCCTTCGTGCAGCGTGCCGATGCGCTCGGACAGAGAATCGCGCGCGGTCAGCACCAGTACCGGGCAGCGGTCGTCGCGGCCACGCAGGCGGCGCAGGAATTCGTGGCCGTCCATCCCCGGCAGGCCCAGGTCGAGGATGATGGCGTCGAATTCTTCGATCGCCAGACGGCGCTCGGCCAGTTCGGCGTCGTCGGCCCAGTCGACCATGAACCCGCCGTGGCGGGCCAGGCCGCGGGCCAGCCACGAAGCCAGCTCGGATTCATCTTCGATCAGCAGGATGCGCATGCAGATCATCATAGAGTCGGACGTGCGGGTTTGCACGGCGCGGACGGCAAGCGGCTGTTTCCCCCAGTAGCGCGAAATGTAATCAAATGAGAAACTGCTGGAATGGGGTGGTGTCTGGGTGCCGGAGGTCCGGGGTGAAGCGTACGCTGTTCGTCGTGATCCTGCTGTTGCTCCTGGGCGTCGTCGCCGTGTTGGGCACCGAAGGCTATGATCGCTCCCGCAGCGAGGCGCGCCTCGTGGCCGACGTGCGTCGGCAGTTCGACGAGCACGCCGCCCGTCTGAAGGCCGATCTGCAGTCGTTGCAGAGTCTGAACGGGCGCCTGGCCGCCGCGCTGGCGGTCGCGCCCGGCGCCGAGGCCGGCCCGTTCCACGAGATCGCACCCGGCATGGTGCAGGCCCGGCCGGATATCCGCAGCATCGTCTTCGTTCGCAGACTGCAGATCGAGCAGGTCTATCCAGTCGCCGGCAACGAACCCGTCATCGGCCTGGACTACAGCCTGCGGCCCCAGTTCATGGCCAAGATCTCCTACATGATCAGGCACCGCGTACCCGTGATCGACGGGTCCACCCGCCTGGTGCAGACGGGGCGCGCGGGTCTGATCTTCCGGATGCCGATATTCGATGCGCCGGACGCGGCGGGCGCAGACGTCTATCGCGGCATGACGGCCTTGACGGTCGACCTGGAAAATACCTTGCACCGTGCCGGCCTGACCGGTCCGGCGGCGGTCTTCGATCTGGCGATCCGCAGCCGCGAGGACGACCGGCCCGCCTACGGCCTGTTCGGCGACATGGGGCTGTTCGACCAGCCCCATGTCCTGGCGACGATCACGCTGCCGGACGGGGCCTGGGAACTGGCTGCGGTACCCAAGAGTCTGGCCTACGACCCCGCGCGCGCCTGGTTGATCCGGGGGGTGGGTGCCGTCGTGACGCTGCTCCTGCTGCTGGTGGTGCTGTATCGCCGCGGGATGTGCCGTCCCCGGTTGGGGGGGCGCATCGTCTGGGACGGGTTGGCGTCCCTGCGCACACTGCTGCTGGTCACCACCCTGGCACCCATGCCGCTGATGGTCGGCCTGGCAGGCTGGCTGGTGTTCACGGCCTCGATTCAGGCGGTCGAGGACCTGGAACGGCAGCAGGTCGATGAACTGGCCGATCAGCTCAGGGACAAGGTCGTCGATTTTTTCGAGGCGCCACGTGCGGCCGCGACTTTCAACGCCGGCCTGTTCAAGAGCGGACTGATCAGCCTGGACAGGCGGGCAGACCTGCTGCACAGTTTCCTGTTGCAATTACGTCAGCAACCGCTGCTGACGCTGCTGTCCATCGGTACGGCCGATGGCGGCTATCTGGCGGCGGGGCGCCCTCCGGCGGGTGCTGGACACAGCCTGCGGATCCTGCGGGCCGATCCGGGCGAGGGCGGGGCGCTGCACATCGACCGGGTGGATGACGACAATCGGCCCAGCACGTCCGCAGGGATCGGCAATCCGCATTACGACGCTCGTATCCGGCCCTGGTTCCAGGCCGCCCTGCAGGCTCACAGCCTGCGCTGGTATCAGGCCTATCACTATGCCATCCATGACCCGGGGGGGCTGTTCGAGGACATGGGCATGGGGATGTCGGTCGCCTTGCGCGACGAGGCCGGGCGCCTGGACGGGGTGCTGACGGCCGATGTGGCCCTGTCCCAGATCAGCCGCTTTCTGCGCGCGGAAACGGCCCGGATCGGCGGCATCGCCTTTCTGGCGGAATCGGATGGAGCCCTGCTGGCCAGTTCCGGCGGCGAACCGATCTACCACCTGGAGGGCGATCAGGTTCGTCGAGTGCGGGTGGACCAGAGCGGTACGCCCGAAATCCGTCTGCTCGGCGCCCGTATCCTGCAATCGGAGCGGGGCACGGGCCGGCAGGCCCTGGAGTCCGAGGGGCGACGGTATCTGGCCCGCTGGCAGTCGATCCGGCTGCCGGACGGCCCCGTCCTGACGATTGCCCTGGCGCTGCCGGAAAGCCGCTACGCCCAACCGGCCGAACGGGCGCTGAATCGCATCGGCCTGTTGATCCTGGGCTTCTGGGTGGTGGGCGTTGCGGCCGCTCTGCTGGTGGCCTGGTGGCTGTCGCGCCCCCTGCTGTCCCTCAGCCGCTGGGCCGAAGACCTCGCCGATGACGTGGGGCGGTTCGGCCCCGCGGTTCGTAGCCCGGTGCGCGAGATCGTCGTCCTGGCGCGTGCGCTGGATCGCATGGCCGACCGGCAGCGCAGCCACGCAGAGGATCTGGAGCGCCAGGTGGCCGAGCGCACGCAGGCGCTCGTCGAGGCCAATCAGCGTCTGGTCGGTCTTTCGCTGACCGACAGCCTGACCGGGCTGGCGAATCGCCGCCATTTCGACGAGGTGCTGGCGCGGGAGAGCGATCGGTCTCGCCGGGACCGCCAGCCGATGAGCCTGCTGATGCTGGATGTGGACTGGTTCAAGTATTACAACGACCAGTACGGGCATCCAGCGGGCGACATCGTGTTGCGCCAGGTGGCCCGGGTGTTGCTCGATGCCGTGCGCCGTCCGGGGGATCTGGCGGCACGCTACGGCGGCGAGGAATTCGCCGTGATCCTGCCGGGTCTGGACATCGACGCGGCGCAGGGCATGGCGGAACGGATCCGGGAACGTATCGAGGCGCTGGCCATCACGCATGAGCGTGGTCTGTCGGGCCGGGTCACGATCAGCATCGGCGTGGCGGAATTGGATCTGGACGATGCTCATGGGACCGGGGCCCTGGTCGGCCGGGCCGATGCGGCGCTTTACCGGGCCAAGGTCGGGGGCCGTAACCGCGTCGAGGCCGCCCGCACGAACGTGGTGGCAGACGGGGCCGGCCCGCCGCTCGCGTGAAGGACTTGCAGGGCTGTCAGGCGCCGCGCGGTGCCAGTACGTCCTTGAGCCATCTGCCCGTGTGGCTGCCGGGTACGGCGGCGACGGTTTCCGGTGTGCCCTGGGCGACGATCCGGCCGCCGCCTGCGCCGCCTTCCGGACCCAGGTCCACGATCCAGTCGGCGGTCTTGATCACGTCCAGATTGTGTTCGATCACCAGTACGGTGCTGCCTGTGTCCACCAGGCGCCGCAGCACGTCCAGCAATACCTCGATGTCGTGGAAGTGCAGGCCGGTGGTGGGTTCGTCCAGCACGTACAGGGTGCGCTCCGAGCCGCGCCGGGACAGCTCCTGGGACAGTTTGATGCGCTGTGCCTCGCCGCCGGACAGCGTGGTGGCGCTCTGGCCCAGGCGGATGTAGGACAGACCGACGTCCATCAGGGTTTGCAACCTGCGGGCCACGGCGGGCACCGCCTGGAACAGATCCAGCGCCTGGGCCACTGTCAGGTCCAGGACCTCGCTGATGGACAGGCCCCGGTAGCGGATGTCCAGGGTTTCGCGGTTGTAGCGGTGACCCTCGCAGACTTCGCAGGGCACGTACATGTCGGGCAGGAAGTGCATTTCCACGCGCACCACGCCGTCGCCCTGGCAGGCTTCGCAGCGCCCGCCCTTGACGTTGAAGGAAAAGCGGCCCGGGTCGTAGCCGCGCAGGCGGGCTTCCGGCACGCCCGCGTACAGCTCGCGGATGGGCGTGAACAGGCCCGTGTAGGTCGCCGGGTTGCTGCGCGGCGTGCGGCCGATGGGGTTCTGGTCGACGCTGATGATCTTGTCGAAGGCGTCCAGGCCCTCGATGCGGTCATGCGGGGCGGGGTCGGTCTGGGCGCGGTTCAGCGCCTGGGCCAGGGCCGCCACCAGGGTGTCGTTGATCAGGGTGGACTTGCCCGATCCCGAAACGCCGGTGATGCAGGTCAGGCGGCCCACCGGGATAGCCAGATCGACGGCTTGCAGATTGTGCCCCCGGCATCCCAGGGCACGCAGCCAGGCCTGGTCCGGGCCGATCGGCCGACGTTCCGGGATGACGATCTGCCGGATGCCGGCCAGGTACTGGCCGGTCAGCGACTGGGGCTGGGTCATGATCTCCGCCGGGGTGCCTTGGGCGATCACGCAGCCACCCTGCTCACCCGCGCCCGGACCCATGTCCAGCACGTGGTCGGCGGCGCGGATCATGTCCTCGTCGTGCTCGACCACGATCACGCTGTTGCCCAGGTCGCGCAGTTGTCGCAGGGTCTCGATCAGGCGGTGGTTGTCGCGCTGGTGCAGGCCGATCGACGGCTCGTCGAGCACGTACATCACCCCGGTCAGGCCCGAACCGATCTGGCTGGCCAGGCGGATGCGCTGGGCCTCGCCGCCGGACAGGGTGTCGGCGCCCCGGTCCAGAGACAGGTAGCCCAGGCCCACGTTGACCAGGAAGTCCAGCCGGGCGCGGATTTCCTGGATGATGCGGTCGGCGACCTCGCGCCGGGCACCGTCCGGCGCCCAGTCCTGGAACCATTGCCGGCAATCGGCCAGCGCCAGGGATTCGATGTCATACAGGGCGCGGCCGCGCCGTTCGCCGGGGCCGGGGTCCTGGCCGATGAGCACGTTGCGGGCCTCGGAACACAGGCGCGCGCCCCGGCATTCCGGGCAGAGAGTCAGGTGGCGCAGCCGGCCCAGTTCCTCGCGCACGGCGTTGGAATGCGTCTCGCGCCAGCGTCGTTCCAGATTGGGGACGACGCCTTCGAAGGGGTGGCGCCGCAGGGTGGGCACGCCGCCCTCGCCCAGGTACTGGAAGGCGATCTCCTGGTCGCCGGAGCCGTGCAGGATCTGTTGCCGCACGGCCGGGTCCAGCGCCTGGAAGGGCGCGTCCAGGTCGAAACCGTAGTGCTGCGCCAGGCTGGCCATCATGGCGTAGCTGAAGGCGTTGCGGCGGTCCCAGCCGTGGATGGCACCCGCGGCCAGACTCAGTTCGGGAAAGGCGACGACACGCGTCGGGTCGAAGGACTCCACCTGGCCCAGGCCGTTGCAGGTCGGGCAGGCGCCGGCCGGGTTGTTGAAGCTGAACAGGCGCGGCTCCAGCGCGCCCATGCCGCGCGCGCAGACCGGGCAGGCGTAGGCGGCGGAAAACGCCTGCTCCTGGTCCGTGTCCATATCCAGCGCCAGGGCGCGGCCCTGCGCCAGTTCCAGCGCGGTCTCGAAGCTTTCGGCCAGGCGCTGGCGACTGTCGGGGCGCACACGCAGACGGTCGACGACCACATCCAGGTCCCAGGGGCCATCCGGCGTGGCCGGGGGCGTACCGCCGTCCAGCGACTGGATGACACCGTTGACGCGGACCCGGATGAAGCCCAGCGCCTGCAGGCGGCGGCATTCGGCCGTCAGGTCGTCCTGGCGGGCGCGGGCCACCGGGGCCAGGATGGCCACGCGGCTGTCCTCGGGGCGCGACAGGATCTGGTCCACCATCTGGCTGACGCTTTGCGCGCGCAGCGGCAGGTCGTGATCCGGGCAATAGGGCGTGCCGACCCGGGCGTACAGCAGGCGCAGATAGTCATGGATCTCCGTGACCGTGCCCACGGTCGAGCGCGGGTTGTGGCCGGCGGTCTTCTGCTCGATGGCGATGGCAGGCGACAGGCCGGTGATCACGTCCACGTCGGGCTTGTCCATCATCTGCAGGAACTGCCGCGCGTAGGCCGACAGGCTTTCGACGTAGCGGCGCTGGCCTTCGGCATACAGGGTGTCGAAGGCCAGGGACGATTTCCCCGACCCGGACAGACCGGTGAGCACAACCAATTTGCGCCGGGGCAGATCGACCGAGATGTTCTTCAGATTGTGGGTGCGCGCGCCTCGGATGCTGATGGCGTCCATACTGGTGGGCTTCGTGGCTGGTTCGTTCATGCGTCCTGGGTGCCCGGACTCGCATGCGGCTTACCCAGAGGGATTCTGGGGGAGTTCAGGTTTTTCAAAGGCCAACTTGATACTATAACGCGCAGCTTCCCCCTCTTTTGGCTCTCTCCATGTCCGCATCCTCCCGTCCGCGTTCGCCCGCGCTCCGGCTGACTCCCCTGGAAAGGCGCAGCAGCATCGCCCTGGCGACCTTGTTCGCCGCGCGAATGCTGGGTCTGTTCCTGCTGACGCCGATCTTCGCCGTGGCGGCGCGTACCCTGGCCGGGGGCGACGATCCGGCGCGGGTGGGGCTGGCCCTGGGGGCGTATGGCCTGACCCAGGCGATCATGCAGATCCCGCTGGGCATGGCGTCCGACCGTTATGGGCGCCGCCCCGTGATCGTGTTCGGCATGTTGCTGTTCGTGGTCGGCGGGGTGATCTGCGCCCTGACCGATGACGTGGACTGGGTGACGGTCGGGCGCGTGGTCCAGGGGCTGGGGGCCGTATCGGCCGCCATCACCGCCTGGATCGCCGACGCCACCCGCCCCGAAGTCCGTACGCGCGCCATGGCCATGGTGGGCGGCTCCATCGGCATTTCCTTCGCCCTGTCGCTGGTGCTCTCGCCTTTGCTGGTGGGCGAATTCGGCCTGTCGGGGCTGTTCTGGGCCATCAGCCTGTTAGGGTTCGTCTGTCTGCTGATCGCCATGTTCTTCGTGCCGGACGTGCCGCGCTCCGAGGCCGACATCGTCCAGGCCACGGCGCATGACGTGCTGGGTCACCGCGATCTGCTGCGTCTGAACTTTGGCGTCTTCTGCCTGCATTTCATCCTGATGTCGCTGTTCATGGTGGCGCCCGGTCTGCTCAGCCGCCTGGGGGGCTACGATTCCGCCAGTCTGTGGCAGGTCTATCTGCCCGTGATCCTGGCGTCTTTCGTCCTGATGGTGCCGGCCGTCTTCTATACCGAAACGCGCAAGGCCCACAAGCCTGCGCTCGAATGGGCGGTGCTGGGCCTGGCCGTGGTGCTGGGCGCGCTGCCCTGGCTGACGAATTCATTCTGGCTGGTGGTGGTGGCCTTCGTCCTCTTTTTCGTTGCCTTCAACATCCTGGAAGCCCTGCAGCCCTCGCTGGTGTCGCGCGTGGCGCCGCCCGCCTACAAGGGTCTGGCGCTGGGGTTCTACAACACCGCCCAGTCCCTGGGCGTATTCGCCGGCGGCGTGCTGGGGGGCATTTTGGCACGCAGTGGCGGCACTTCCATGGTGTTCTGGACCGGCGCCATGCTGGCGGCGGTCTGGCTGTACACGGCGCGCGGGGCCAAGCCCGTGCGTTGATCTGTGGGCGGCCCCCGCTTGTAGTGGAAAACCCGCCTGGGCGATAATGATCATTTGGCGCATTTCGATGCGGCATGTGCGATCATCGTCCCCGATAATGGCAGCCACATCGTTCAACTACAGGATTTTCCACCATGGCCTCCGTCAACAAAGTCATCCTCGTCGGCAACCTGGGGCGCGACCCCGAAGTCCGCTACAGCCCGGACGGCGCCGCCATCTGCAACGTGTCCATCGCCACCACGTCCCAATGGAAGGACAAGGCTTCGGGCGAGCGCCGCGAAGAAACCGAATGGCACCGCGTGGTGTTCTACAACCGCCTGGCTGAAATCGCCGGCGAATACCTGAAGAAAGGCCGTTCGGTCTACGTCGAGGGTCGCCTGAAGACCCGCAAGTGGCAGGACAAGGAAAGCGGCGCTGATCGCTACAGCACCGAGATCGTCGCCGACCAGATGCAGATGCTGGGCGGTCGTGAAGGTGGCGAGATGGGCGGTGGTGACGCGGGCGGATTCTCCCAGCCGCCGGCCCGACGCGCGCCGCAACAGCAGCAATCGCGTCCCGCCGCCCCGGCGACGGCTCCGGCCAGCAACCTGGGCGATATGGACGACGACATTCCGTTCTGAGATACACCTGAGACCAGAATGTAAAGTATTGCCTTGAGACCCCCGCGCTGCGCCATCGGTGCGGACGGTTTTTTCTTGCGATAGATCAAGGAGGGCCGTGGAATAGAAGAAGAAACTCTGAGGAGACTTCTGGAGATTCGATATGGGCAGGCTCATTTTCTTTTTTGCGGTGTTGCTTGGGATGCAGCCCTATGCCTGGGCTCAGATCGGCCAGCAAGTGACCGACATTCCCACGAGGCCCGGGGTCACACAGCGAATACTCGTGCTCTCGCCGCCCGACCCGAAGGCTGCGGTGATACTGTTCCCGGGCGGCCATGGCGGCTTGCAGGTTACCGGGAACGGTTCCATGAAATGGGGGGACGATAACTTTCTCGTCCGGACGCGGCGGACGTTCGCGGATCGAGGGCTCCTGGTCGCGGTCCTCGACGCTCCATCAGACCGGCAGGCTCCGCCTTTTCTTGCGGGTTTTCGACAGACACCAGCGCACGCCGCTGATGTCAAAGCCACCATCGCGTGGATACGCGGCATCGCAAAGATTCCCATCTGGCTCGTCGGAACCAGCCGTGGCACTCAGTCAGTCGCCTACCTGGCCACCAAGCTGACCGGCCCCGAAGGCCCGGATGGGATCGTTCTCACCGCGACGATCCTCACGGACGACAAGTCGCAGCCCGTGCCGTCCCTGCCGCTGGAGGATATCCGCGTGCCCGTGCTGGTGGTGCATCATGAGAAAGATGGCTGTAGGTACTGCGCTTTCGACAAAGTTCCGGCCTTGATGGCTCGGTTTGGCAATGCGCCCGAGAGCCGGATGTTGCCCTTCAGGGGCGGCGTGAGCACAGGGGATCCGTGCAAGGCCCACGCCTATCATGGGTTCAATGGCCTCGAACAGGATGTCGTTCAACAAATCACCGCCTGGATTCTTGCGAGGTAGCAGGGCTCGGGGGTCGGGGCGGTCGACACACAGCGCCAGCCACGCCGAGGCAAACATCAACAACCTCAACGTCATGCCGGTTGGCTTGGCGGCGTGCCGCAATTTGACGGCTGGACGTGCTTACAACAAGTGCTCTATGGGCAGCAAAGACAAAGCGCCGACATACAAGCGCTTCCAGAAGGTGATGTTGTGTACACAACTTTTTTAGAATGAGCACATCCCGCCCTCGGATTGGACTGGCTCTCGGCAGCGGCTCGGCGCGTGGCTGGTCGCACATCGGCGTCATCCGCATCCTGGAGTCGGCCGGCATTGCACCGGACATCGTGTGCGGGACGTCGATCGGCGCGCTGGTTGGCGCGGCCTACGCGGACGGGCAACTGGAAAAGCTCGAGACCTGGGTGCGGGGGCTGACCTGGCAGAGTGTCGTGGGCCTGCTGGATTTCACCGTCAGCGGCGGACTGATCCCTGGCGAGAGGCTGTTTTCCTTTCTGCGTTCGCATCTGGACGACAAGACGATCGACAGCCTGCCCAAGGCCTACGGGGCGGTCGCCACTGAACTGGTTTCGGGGCGCGAGGTCTGGCTGCGCGAGGGTTCCATCATCGATGCTGTACGTGCCTCCGCCGCCCTGCCGGGCCTGTTCACGCCTGCGCGGCGCGAGGGCCGTCTGCTGGTCGACGGCGCCCTGGTGAATCCGGTGCCCGTATCCCTGTGCCGCGCGATGGGGGCGGACCTCGTCATCGCAGTGGATCTGAATGCCGACTTGATCGGGCGGCATTCCGAAGTGGAAGCGCCGCCGGCGGAACCCAAGGCGTCCGGGACGCCACCATCCGGCGCGCTCGTCTCGATGCTGAGCAGGCTGCCACTGGGCTTCGGTGGCAGCAAGGGCGGCGCGCCGGATGCGCCGCCCGGCATGCCGTCGATCTTCGATGTACTGGGCATGAGCTTGAACATCATGCAGGTGCGCATTACGCGCAGCCGCCTCGCGGGGGAGCCGGCGGATGTGCTGATCCGGCCTCGGCTGGCGGATTTCGCCCTGATGGACTATCACCGCGCCGCCGCCGCGATCGATGAGGGCGAACAGGCTGCGCGACGGGCGCTGCCGGAACTGCGGCATGTGGTCGGCAAGGCTCCGTAAGCTTCCGGGCGCCGCAGTTCCGACAGCGCCCGCGTCCGGTAGCGATCGGTTACGACCGCTCCGTCCGCTTCTCTTTAGCATGTTGTTTTTCCCTATCGAGCGAAGGCGGGCACCGTGAATGCGATTGCGGGTGTGCGTATCCGGGGCCCCTTGGCGGGTGCGGGAGTTGAGAGCCTGTCGGCCTGGCTGTCCGACGATCGCTGGGCCGGCGCCGTCGAGGAAACACATGGGATCGACGCCCTCGGCGCGTATCGGGACCTGCGCCTGGCCCGGGACGCAGCGCGGCGCTGGATGCCTGACGGCGACACGACGCAGATCGCGCAAACCCTGGCGCTGGACCCGGACGCGCACGACGCCGATCTGGAAAAAGAGATCTTCGTCGCCTTGCTGTGCTCGCCGCTGCAGTTCGAGTTCCCGAGCGCGGGCGAACTGGCCGCCGCTGTGCGTGTGCGTCGCCGCATCGTCCAGGCGGCCCGGCGTACCGTGCTGGCCTTCGACACCGAACAGGCCGAGCGGCCCGAATGCTGGTCCTGGACCGAGGCGACCGGTTTCGTTCTGAAGCCCGGCTACGAACTGATCCCTTCGCTGGAGCGCACCCTCTGGCCGGATCTGTCGGGCCAACTGTTTTCCTTTTCATGTTATCGGGCGACGGAATATGTGCTCTTGCTGGCTTTGGCCCAGGAACTGGCCGAGAGCCACCCTGCCGCGCTCGGGGCGCTGCAGTGCCAATGGCGCACGAAGGCGATCCAGTCGGGCGCCTTCCACGACGTGTTCCTGCGGGAATACGGATCGCTGCAGGCGCCGCTGCCGCCCCGCTATTACGTCCCGGGCGACCGGCTGTGGTTCCGCAATCCGGACGCCGCTTCGGCCGAGGTCGAGGGCTACGAGGGGTCCTGGGTGTTCTATCTGGGATCGGGCCGGTTCACGAACTTCTGGAAACCCGGACAACCCTATACCCTGGTGTCGAAGTGCGTGGAGCTCTACCACTGGCGCGACGGCCTGCGCCGGGACGGCACCCGCCCGTGGATCGATGAGACGGTGGTCGAGGCCCGGGTGGCCGAGTCTCTGGCTGATCCGGCGGTGACGGCCCGCATCCTGGCGCGCATGATGCGCCTGCGCGATCCGGGCGGCGTGTATGCCGAGGGCGGCTGCATCGACGCTTCGCGCGAGGCGCTGCGCAGCCTGTTGTCCGGCACCTGGGACCTGGGGTTGCCCAGTCTGGCCGCCACGGCCTGAACTACAGGAAGTGATCCAGAATCCGGCGGCTGGTCTTGTCCAGCGCCGCCATGTCGCGCACCAGGAACTGCACGCCGTGGGCGTCGGCAATCAGCAGGGCGCCGGCCGGCAGGCGGCGGATGTCTTCTTCGGCCCTCAGCGTCAGGCGGGTCGGCCCCCGGTCCGTGTCCACGTCCCAGTGGCTGGGCGTTGCCCAGGTCGAGGCGTGGCGGATACGCAGGATTTCCGGCCGGAATTCCCGCTGGGCCAGTTCTTCCTCCACCAGGCGGCCTGTGTCGGGCGGTAGCGCGTCCAGGTGTTCGATCCAGGCCAGTTCCTGCCCCTGGGCACTGACCAGGGCGATGCTCTCGTCCGGCGCATTGATGGGAAAACTGCGCACCGGTGTCACCGTCGTGTCGGGATGTCCGGGGCGGACCAGGACCAGCCGGCCGAAGGTGTCGCGTACCAGCGACCAGTCGGGGCGGAAGGGGGCCTGGGCGCTCGCGCCTGGATGCGCGGGGTGGTCGTCGGTCCGCGCCAGTGCGGGTCGAGCAGGATCAGGACGCATCCAGGGCCTCGTCGGTATCATCGGCTTCGTCCCAGCCGGGCGGTGCGGTCGGGGACTGGCCCTGCTGCTGAGCGCGGTGCAGGCGGGCATAGGCGCCGTCGCGGGCCAGCAGTTCCTCGTGGCGGCCGATTTCCACGATTCGACCGCGGTCCATGACCACCAGGCGGTCGGCCTCGCGCAGCGTGCTCAGGCGGTGGGCGATGGAGATCGTCGTGCGGCCGCGCACCAGATTGTCCAGTGCCTTCTGGATCTCGTTCTCGGTGGTGGTGTCCACCGAGGACGTGGCTTCGTCCAGGATCAGGATGGGCGGATCGATCAGCAGCGCGCGGGCGATGGAGATGCGCTGGCGCTCGCCGCCGGACAGGGCCTGGCCGCGCTCGCCGACCAGGGAGTCATAGCCCTGCGGCAGGCGCAGGATGAATTCGTGGGCATGGGCGGCACGGGCGGCGGCGACGATCTCGGCATGGCTGGCATCGGGGCGGCCATAGGCGATGTTTTCCGCCACCGTGCCGTAGAACAGAAAGGGTTCCTGCAACACCAGGCCGATGCGGCGGCGGTAGTCGGCGATGGCGTAGCGGCGGATGTCCGTGCCGTCCAGGCGGATCACCCCGCCGGATACGTCGTAGAAGCGGCAGATCAGGTTGACCAGGGTGCTTTTGCCCGAGCCGCTGTGGCCGACCAGGCCGACCATTTCGCCTGGTGCGATATCCAGGCTCAGGTCGTGGATCACCGTGCGGTTGCCGTAGCGGAAACTGACGTGACTGAGCTCGATGCGGCCCGCCACCTGTTCGGCGTGATGCGGTGCGGCGGGTTCCGGCACGCTGGAGACGTGATCGAGGATGTCGAAAATGCGCTTGGCGCCGGCCGCTGCCCGCTGGGTGGTCGAGACGATGCGGCTCATGGAGTCCAGCCGCACGTAGAAGCGGCTGATGTAGGCCAGGAATGCGGTCAGCACGCCGACGGTGATCGAACCCTGGGCGACCAGCCAGATGCCGAAGATCCATACCACCAGCAGGCCCAGTTCCGTCAGCAGCGTGACTGTGGGTGTGAACAGCGACCAGAGGGCGTTGACGCGGTCGTTGATGGCCAGGTTGCGGTCGTTGGCCTCGCGAAAGCGTGCGACTTCCCGGCGTTCCTGGGCGAAGGCCTTGACCACGCGGATGCCGGGGATGGTGTCGGCGAGCACGTTGGTGATCTCCGACCAGACGCGGTCGGCTTTTTCAAAGCCGTGGCGCAGGCGGTCGCGCACCCAATGGATCATCCACAGGATCAACGGCAACGGCGCCAAGGTCGCCAGCGCCAGCAGCGGATCGATCGTCAGCAGCACGGCAGCCGTCATCACGATCATCAGCACGTCGGTGACGAAGTCCAGCAGATGCAGGGACAGGAACAGACAGATGCGGTCGGACTCCGAGCCGATGCGGGCGATCAGGTCTCCGGTGCGCTTGCCGCCGAAGTACTGTAGGGAGAGTTGCTGCAGGTGCTGGTATGTGGCGGTGCGCAGGTCGGCGCCGATGCGTTCGCTGACCCAGGCGAGGATGGCGCTGCGTGCCCAGCCCAGGCCCCAGGCGAGGATCGAAGACGCCAGCAGGCCGCCCAGGTACAGGGTCACCAGGTGGTAATCGATCGGGACCCCGTTCTGGAACGGGATCAGCACGTCGTCCATCAGCGGCATGGTCAGGTAGGGCGGGACCAGTGAGGCCGCCGTGGCCGCCAGCGTCAGGAGCAGGCCGATGGTCAGTTGCCGGCTGTAGGGGCGGGCAAAGCGCCACAGGCGAAACAGAGAACTGGCGCGTGGCGCGGCGGACACCGGGACCAGGGAGGGCGCTGTGGAGGTTTCGGGGGCCATGCCGGGCGGCGCGGGTTCACGCAGGGTCTGCCAGGCGGACGCCAGGCGCTGAGCTTCGGGCTGGCGCTCCAGCGTGTAGCGCCACCGCGCCAGACGGGCGTGGCCGTCGGCCAGCTCCAGGCTGCCCACCCCGGCGTGGTCTTGCAGCCGTGCTTCCAGGTCGGGACGCAGCGGCCAGGACCGGCTGGTCTGGGCGTCCGTCCCGCAGGCCAGCCAGCGTCTGTCGGTCAGGACGACCAGGCCGTCGCCGTAGCGCAGGTGGGTATCCAGGTCGGTGCGCAACCAGCCCAGGACGCGTTCACCGGTGGTCAGTTGCGCGGTCAGGACGGTGCGCCATGGCTCAGGCAGGCCAAGCTGATAGGGATCGGCTGACGAAAAATCGGAGGGGAGGCCCGGCATGAACGAGGAGGGTTGGGATGGGGTAAGAAAGGTCGCGGGTCGGGGTTGGGATCGGGCGGGTGTTCAGGGGCCTGTCAGGGTGCTTTCAGGAAGCTGTCAGCACAGAAAATCGCGTCACAATTTTCAACTTTTTTTCTGTACTGCGCAATAATGGCGAGATTAATATGTGTGCCGATGTTTTTCAGCGGCCACCGAAAAATGCCTCCACGCTGCGCCTTCGGCTTGCGTCCACCTCGCAGCTTGCATGCTGCTCGGATTCGTCAGGCTCGAAATAGTCCGCAGGGACTATTTCGTGTCCTGGCTCATCCCCCCAAGGGGGACGCTTTTTGCCTTGGGACGGCCTGGCGGCAAAAAATCCTGCCGTTTTCGCCGGTCCCGGCACCCTGACGCATGGTTCTATCATGAACGAAAAGAATATTGAGTTTCTCAATATGGTGCATCTGAGGGGGCCGAATATCTGGGCCTACCGTCCCGTCATCGAGGCGCTGGTGGACATCCACGACCTCGAGGACTGCCCGTCCAATCTCATCCCCGGTTTCTACGAACGCCTGAGCGCCTGGCTGCCGTCTCTGGTCGAGCACCGCTGCAGCGTGGGCGAGCGGGGCGGATTCCTCAAGCGGGTGCGTGAAGGCACCTGGCCGGCGCATATCCTGGAACACGTCACACTGGAATTGCAGAGCCTGGCCGGCATGCAGGGCGGGCTGGGGCGTGCGCGGGAAACACCGTTGCGCGGTGTCTACAAAGTCATCGTGCGCGCCTGGCACGAGCCCTTGACGCGCGAGGCACTGCATGCTGCGCGTGACCTGGTGATGGCCGCCATCGAGGACCGGCCTTTCGACGTGGCCGGCGCAATCGAGCGCCTGAGGGATCTGGCCGATTCGCTCGGCCTCGGGCCCAGCACGGCCTGCATCGTGGACGCGGCAGACGACCGTGACATCCCGGCGATCCGCCTGAGCGACGCCAATCTGTTGCAGTTAGGCTACGGTGCCCGTCAGCAGCGGATCTGGACGGCAGAGACCAGCCGCACCAGCGCCATTGCGGAAAGCATTTCGCGCGACAAGGACCTGACCCGCCGGCTGTTGCAATCGTGCGGCGTGCCGGTGCCCGAAGGGCGTCTGGTGGACAGCGCCGCCGACGCCTGGGACGTGGCGCAGGACCTGGGACTGCCGGTGGTGGTCAAGCCGTCGGACGGCAATCATGGACGCGGTGTGTTCACTTGCCTGAACACGCGCGAACAGATCGAGGCCGCTTATGCCGTGGCCGTGGACGAGGGCAGTGGCGTCATGGTCGAGCGCTTCATCCAGGGCGACGAGCACCGCCTGCTGGTGGTGGGCGGACGCATGGTGGCCGCCGCGCGCGGCGAGGCCGCGATGGTGGTGGGCGATGGCGCGTCCACCGTGCTGCAACTGATCGAGAGCCAGCTCAATTCCGACCCGCGCCGCGGCCGCGACGAGGATCATCCCCTGAACTTCATCCGTCTGGATTCGGCGGCCCGCCTGGAACTGGAGCGCCAGGGCCTGCAGGGCGACGCCGTCCCCGAACGCGGCCGCGCGGTGCTCGTTCAGCGCAGCGGCAACGTGTCCATCGACGTCACCGACGAAGTGCATCCCGACGTGGCCGAGCAGGTGGCGCTGGCGGCCCGCGTGGTCGGGCTGGACATCGCCGGGATCGATCTGGTGGCGCTCGACATTTCCCGGCCCATGGCCGAGCAGCGGGCGGCCATCGTCGAAGTCAACGCCGGCCCCGGTCTGTTGATGCACCTGAAGCCCGCCGCAGGCAAGCCCCGGCCGGTTGGTCAGGCCATCATCGACGATCTGTTTCCCGCACCCGAGGACGGGCGCATCCCGGTGATCGGGATCAGCGGAAGCAGGGGCGCCACGCCGGTCGCGCATCTGGTTGCGCACCTGCTGCGCCTGACCGGTCGCGTGGTCGGCCTGGCCTCGGCCGAGGGGCTGTTCATGGGGGCGGCCCAGGTGACGGCGCAGGATTCCGCCCACTGGGAGGCCGCGCGTCGCGTCCTGCTGAATCGGGCGGTCGAATATGCCGTGATCGAGAACGGCGGCCGCGCCATCCTGGGTGAGGGGCTGGCCTACGATCGCTGCCAGATCGGCGTGGTCACCGGGATCGATCCGGGCGTGACCTGGCCGGAGTTCTACATGGATGCGCCGGAACAACTGGTGCGCATCTTCCGCACTCAAGTGGACGTGGTCCTGCGGGGCGGGGCGGCTGTCCTGAACGCCGACGATCCCCTGACGGTAGAGCTGGCACCGCTGTGCGATGGCGGTGTGTTGTTTTACGGACTGGATCCCGATGGCGGTGCGCTGCGTGCCCACCTGGACGGCGGCGGGCGCGCCGTGTCCGTGCTGGGCGGCGTGGCGATGCTGATCGAGGGTGGCATTCAGATCCCGGTGATCGGCCTGGACGAGCTCGCTCCGGCAATCGATGCGGATGGCCCCGCGCCCGTGTTGGCGGCCCTGGCCGTGGTCTGGGCCCTGGGTCTGGACGTCGAGCGCATGCGCATCGGCCTGCGGACCTGGAACGTCCGGTTGCAGCCGGGCGAGACCACGCTTGCAGCCTGAGACCCGGTGCACTTCGATGTGTCCCTGACGGCACGGACGTACTGACCCTGATTTTTCCCGATCCGGCGGAACGTCCGTCGGACCTCCTACCCTCCGAGGACATTGGTCATCATGGAAGTCTCCCGAGTACGCGCCCTGCGCGGGCCCAATCTGTGGTCGCGCCAGACGGCAATCGAGGCTGTCGTCGCCTGCTCCGAGAGCGAGCGCGCGATCAGCGACATGGAGGCGTTCGAAACGCGCTTGCGTGCGCGCTTTCCGGACATCGACCTGCCGCGGCCTCCGGGCCTGGAGGGCAATCATTCGCTGGCACACATCCTGGCGGTCGCCGCCTTGCGGCTCCAGACTCAGGCGGGTTGTCCGGTCGCTTTCTGCCGCAGCGCGCAGACCGTGGACCCCGGGATCTACCAGGTGGTGATCGAGTACGTCGAGGAGGACGTCGGTCGCCTGGCGTTCGACCAGGCACTGGCACTCTGCATGGCTACATTGCGCGACGAGCCCTTTGACCTGGGACCGGTGATTGCCGAACTGAAGGCCCGGTACGAGGACGTGCGGCTGGGGCCCAGCACCGGTTCCATCGTGCAGGCTGCCGTGCGCCGGGGCATTCCGTACCGGCGGCTGACCGAAGGCAGTCTGGTGCAGTTCGGCTGGGGGCGCCGCCAGCGCCGCATCCAGGCGGCAGAGACCGACGCCAGCGGTGCCATCGCCGAGTCCATCGCCCAGGACAAGGCCCTGACCAAGACGCTGCTTGCCTCGGCCGGCGTGTCCGTGCCCCGGGGGCGTTGCGTGGAGGACGCCGAAGACGCCTGGGCCGCCGCCCGGGAGATCGGCGGGCCGGTCGTGGTCAAGCCGCTGGACGGCAACCAGGGCAAGGGCGTGGCGGTGAACGTGCAAGGCCGTGAGCCCGTGATGGCCGCCTACGCCGTGGCGCGTGTCCACGGTTCGGGCGTGCTGGTGGAAAGCTATTTTCCCGGCCACGATTTCCGCCTGCTGGTGGTGGGTGACCGCCTGATCGCGGCAGCGCGGCGCGATCCGCCGCAGGTGGTGGGTGACGGCCATCGCACCATCGCGGAACTGGTCGAGCAGATCAACCAGGACCCGCTGCGCGGCGAGGGCCACGGTACGTCTTTGACGCGCATCCGGCTCGACGAGATCGCCCTGCAAACGATGGCTGCCCAGGGCTGCGGCCCCGATTCGGTGCCGGCGCCCGGCGTCTGTGTGGTGCTGCGCAACAACGCCAATCTGAGCACGGGCGGGTCCGCCACGGACGTGACCGATCACGTGCATCCGGACCTGGCGGCCAGCGCCGTGATGGCGGCGCGCATGGTGGGCCTGGACGTCTGCGGCATCGATCTGGTGAGCCGCGACGTCTATCAGCCGCTGACACCGGAGACCGGCTGCTTCGTCGAGGCCAACGCGGCGCCGGGGCTGCGCATGCACCTGAGCCCGTCCTTTGGTACAGGGCGCGACGTAGGGGCCGCCATCATCGACATGATGTATCCCGCTGGCGACAACGGCCGGGTCCCCGTGGCGGCGGTGACCGGCACCAACGGCAAGACCACGACCGTGCGCCTGCTCGCACACCTGTGCGCCCAGTCGGGCGCCTGCGTGGGCATGACCAATTCCGACGGCGTCTACGTCGGCGCCCGGTGCATCGACACGGGTGACTGCAGCGGCCCGCGCAGCGCGCGCAACGTGTTGTTGCATCCGGACGTGGATATGGCGGTCTTTGAGACCGCGCGCGGCGGCATCCTGCGCGAGGGCCTGGGGTTTGACCGTTGCGACGTGGCCGTGGTGACCAATCTGGGCATCGGCGACCACCTGGGCCTGAACTACATCAGCACGGTCGAGGACCTGGCCACCGTCAAGCGCGTGATCGTCGAGAACGTGGCGCCGACGGGCACGGCCGTCCTCAATGCACAGGACCCTATCGTCGTCCAGATGGCGTCCAGTTGTCCCGGCAAGGTGACCTTCTTTGCCCGCGACGGCCGCCATCCGGTGATCGAGACCCACAGGGCGCAAGGCGGCCGGGTGGTGTTCGTGCACCAGGGCGATCTGGTGTTTGCGGAAGCCGGCACCGAGACGCGCATCGAACTGGCTGCCGTGCCCCTGACCCGCGCGGGCAGCATCGGCTTCCAGGTCGAGAACGCCATGGCCGCCGCTGCTGCGGCCTGGGCTCTGGGGGTGGACTGGGTGCAGATCCAGAAGGGTCTGGCTTCGTTCGTCAGCGACGCCGGGACGGTGCCGGGCCGCTTCAATGTGTTTGAGCACCGGGGGGCGACGCTGATCGCCGACTACGGCCACAACCCGGACGCGATCCTGGCGCTGGTGGAGGCCGTCGAGACCATGCCCGCGCGGCGCCGCACCGTGGTGATCAGCGGGGCAGGGGACCGGCGCGACCAGGACATCCGCCGCCAGACGGAAATCCTGGGCGACGTGTTCGATACGGTCGTCCTGTACCAGGACCAGTGCCAGCGCGGGCGCGGCGATGGCGAGGTCCTGGCGCTGCTGCGCGAGGGCCTGGGGGCGGCCCGGCGCATGAGCCGCCTGCAGGAGATCCACGGCGAATTCCTGGCCATCGACACTGCGCTGGATGCCCTGGAGCCTGGCGACCTGTGCCTGATCCTGATCGATCAGGTCGAGGAGGCCCTGGCCCACATTGCCCGGCGTATCGAGCCCCGGGCCGATGATGTGGATACAATGCCCGCCAAAGAGGAACGAGTGCGCGCGCATGCCTATCCGTAGTATCCGTCGTTCAAGTCTGTCGCGCCTGGCCGCCGGCCTGACGCTGTGGGTCGCGGCCCTGTTGGGGGCCGTGCCGGCCAATGCGCAGGGCTATATCGCACGCAAGCTCGATGTGCCCGTGCCGGGCGGCGTGGCGGTGGTGCCGCTGGGCGAGGCCGCCCAGGCGCCGCAGGCCCGTTATGCGGACCGGCGCGTCATGGTGGTTCGCGACAGCGATCAGCGCTGGATTGCGCTGGTGGGCATCCCGCTGGACACCAAGCCGGGCCGCCGGACCCTCCAGGTGCAAGGCCGTCCGGATGCCGCATTCGAGGTCCGCTCCAAGACCTATGCAGCCCAGCACATCACGTTGAAGAATCGCCGGCAGGTCACGCCCTACCCCGATGACCTGAAGCGGATCGAGCGCGAACTGGCACTGCAGACGGCGGCCTATCGGACCTACCGGGACGGTGTCGTGCCCAGCAACGTCCTGCTGGACCGTCCCGTCGGCGGGCGCCTGTCCAGCCCGTTCGGTCTGCGGCGCTTTTTCAACGGCCAGGAGCGCAACCCGCATTCGGGATTGGACTTTGCCGTGCCGACCGGCACCCCCGTCAAGGCGCCGGCCGCCGGCCGTGTGGTTCTGGTGGGGGATTATTTCTTCAACGGCAAGACCGTGTTCGTCGATCATGGACAGGGCTTCATCAGCATGTTCTGCCATTTGTCGGCCATCGACGTGAAGGTGGGCGATGACGTCGCGCGCGGCGCCATCGTGGGCAAGGTGGGTGCCACGGGCCGCGCCACGGGGCCGCATCTGCACTGGAACGTCAGCCTGAACGATGCGCGGGTGGACCCCGCCATTTTCATCGGCGCGGCGAAGCGGCCGTAGGACAGGCGCACCGTCGCTGGCCGATGGGGGCGAATTCCATGGCTACCCGGACCCGCTTGATTTAATATATGAAGCTTCACCTGCGCCGACCACCTGCGGATCCGGGCTGGCCGGCGTTTTCCAATCGACCGGCCCACAAGGCAGGCTCCCATTCGGAATCAATCATGGATACGTCTGTTTCCCGCACGCTTTTTTCCCAACGCGCCAATCAGCTGACCAGTTCGGCCATCCGCGAAATCCTCAAGATCACCGAACGGCCCGAGGTCACCTCGTTTGCCGGCGGTCTGCCTTCGCCCGAAGGC
Organism: Castellaniella sp.; assembly: GCF_049650445.1. Taxonomy (GTDB): domain Bacteria; phylum Pseudomonadota; class Gammaproteobacteria; order Burkholderiales; family Burkholderiaceae_B; genus Castellaniella. The sequence continues at coordinate 71,449 of NZ_JBASAD010000035.1, forward strand.
TTCCCGATTCCCGAGTTGCGGGCCGCCTTCGACCGGGTGCTGGCCACCCAGGGCGCCACGGCGCTGCAGTATGGCCGCACCGAAGGCTACACGCCGCTGCGCGAGTGGGTGGCCCAGGATCTGTCGCGTCCGGGGCTGACCATCGATCCCGAAGAAGTCCTGATCGTATCGGGTTCGCAGCAGGCGCTGGACATGCTGGGCAAGCTGTTCATCGACGAAGGCTCGCCCGTGCTGGTGGAAGCCCCCAGCTACCTGGGCGCCTTGCAGTCGTTTTCCCAATTCCAGCCGGAATACCGGGCGGTGCCCACCGACGCGCTCGGTCTGGTGCCCGAAGCCCTGAACGATGACCTCGTCCGCGACGCGCGCTTCATCTATGTGCTGCCCAATTTCCAGAATCCCACCGGCCTGACGCTGGACCAGGCGCGCCGCCAGGCCCTGGTCGAACGTTGCGCGCATCTGGGTCTGCCCATCATCGAGGACGACCCTTACGGCGAACTGCGCTACGCGGGCGAACCGCAGCCCGGCCTGCTCGAACTGGGCCGTCCTGTGGGCGCCACGGTGATCCGCCTGGGGACGTTCTCCAAGGTCCTGGCGCCCGGCATGCGTCTGGGCTACGTCGTGGCGCCGCGCCACATCATCTCCAAACTGGTGCAGATCAAGCAGGCTACCGACCTGCACACTGCGTCGGTGACGCAGATGGCGGTGTACGAGGCCGTGCGCAGCGGTTTCCTGCGTGAGCACCTGCCGAAAGTGCGCGAGCTCTACCGCCGCCAGTGCGGCTACATGCTCGACGCCCTGCAGGAATACTTTCCGTCTGACGCCCACTGGACGCGCCCGGAAGGCGGCATGTTCATCTGGGTCACGCTGCGTGAATCCATCGACACCACGCAATTGCTGCAGGCGGCGATCCAGCGCAACGTGGCCTTCGTGCCGGGTGCGCCGTTTTACGCCGTCCATGCGCCGGTCAATACCCTGCGCCTGAGCTTCGTGACCGTACCCGAGGACCGCATCCGCGCCGGCGTGCGCACGCTGGGCGAACTCATCGGTCCGGCGCCCGCGCGCGGATGACGGCGGGCGGCACCCCCACCGGCACGGAGCGCACCGGTCCCGACTTGTCGGACATGCGTTTCGATGACTGGGTGGCCCGCTGGCTGCCCGCGTCCTGGGGGCCGTATGCACGTCTGTGCCGACTGGATCGACCCGTCGGCACCTGGCTGACGCTGCTGCCGGCGCTGGCCGCGCTGGTGCAGGCCGCCGACGGTTGGCCGACCCTGTGGCGTCTGGTGGTGTTCTCTCTGGGCGCGCTGTTGATGCGCGGCGTGGGCTGCACATTCAACGACATCTTCGACCGGGATTTCGATCACCGCGTCGAACGCACGCGTTTCCGGCCCCTGACCAGCGGCCAGCTCACTCTGCGGGCGGCGCTATGGTTCGCCGTGGCGCAGATCCTGGTCAGCGCCACGCTGCTGCTGGCCATCAATGCCTACAGCCGCTGGCTGGCACTGGCGCTGATGCCGCTGGTGGTGATTTATCCCTTGTGCAAACGCTACACCTACTGGCCGCAGGCCGTGCTGGGGGCGGCCTTCAACTGGGGCATGCTGATGGCCTGGTCCGACACGCGCGATGTCGTGCCCTGGGCCGCCGTCGCGATGTGGCTGGGCGCGGTGCTGTGGCAGATCGGCTACGACGCCATCTACGCCTACATCGATCTGCGTGATGACCGCATGCTGGGTTTGAAATCGGTCGCCATGCGTTTCGGCGACCGGGGTCGGACCTGGATCGGCGGCATGTACGCCGCCACGGCAGCTTTGTGGCTGGCGGCCGGCCGGGGCATGGACATGGATTGGCCCTACTACCTGGTCATGGCGGTCATCATCGGTCATTTCATCTGGCAGATGCGCGTCTTCGATGTGCGCCACCCGGAACGCGGGCTGCGCCTGTTCCGCTCCAATATGCAGGTGGGCGTGCTGCTGATCGTCGCCGCGCTGGCCGGCACGGTGCTGCGGCCCTGGCTGTAGGCCAGGGTGCCGGGACCGCGCGGGCGGGCCGTCTGGCGCCGGCCCGGTGTTGCGGATAGACTGTTTCCATCAAAATAGCGAGGCCGTCCGACGGCCCCGCAGGAGACACACCATGACCGCAGCAACGCCGGACGCCACCGCGCTGGAGTTCGATTACGTCATCGTGGGGGCGGGTTCAGCCGGCTGCCTGCTGGCCAACCGCCTGTCGCGCGAACACCGTGTCCTGCTGCTGGAGGCTGGGGGGGCCGACGATTGGCGCTGGATTCACATCCCGGTCGGTTACCTGTATTGCATCGGCAATCCGCGCACGGACTGGTGCTACCACACCCAGCCCGATCCGGGTTTGAACTACCGCTCGCTGGGCTACCCGCGCGGGCGGGTGCTGGGCGGTTCGTCCTCGATCAACGGCATGCTCTATCTGCGCGGACAGGCCGCCGACTATGACGGCTGGGCGGCGCTCGGCAATCCGGGCTGGTCCTGGGCCGACGTGCTGCCGCTGTTCCGCGACGTCGAAGACCACCATGCCGGGGCCAGCGAATTCCACGGCGCTTCGGGCACCTGGCGGGTCGAACCCCAGCGCTTGCGCTGGGAGGTGCTGGATGCGTTCCGCGACGCGGCCGCTCAGGCGGGGATCGAACGCACCGACGATTTCAACCGGGGCGACAATGCCGGCTGCAATTATTTCGAGGTCAACCAGCGCCGGGGCGTGCGCTGGAACGCGGCCAAGGCCTTTCTGCGCCCCGTGACGCACCGGGATACCTTGCGCGTGATGACCGGCGCCCGGGTCGAGCGCATCTGTTTTTCCGGACGGCGTGCGACCGGGGTCGATTGTGTGGTGGACGGCCGCCGCCTGCGGGCCGTGGCGCGGCGGGAACTGATTCTGGCGGCCGGGGCGATCGGCTCGCCGCAGTTGCTTCAGGTTTCCGGTGTCGGCTCTGCCGAACGCCTGCGCAAGCTGGGCATCCCGATGGTCCTGGATCTGCCCGGTGTGGGCGAAAATCTCCAGGACCATCTCCAGTTGCGCACGATCTATCGTCTGCAAGGCGCCCGCACCCTGAACACGCTGGCACATTCCTGGTGGGGCAAGGCTGCGATGGGCCTGCAATATGCCTTGTTCCGCAGCGGGCCACTGTCCATGGCGCCCTCGCAACTGGGGGCCTTCGCGCGCTCGGATCCGTCGCGGCCGCGTCCCAACCTGGAATACCACGTCCAGCCCCTGTCGCTGGACAAGTTCGGCGACCCGCTGCACGACTTCCCGGCCCTGACGGCTTCGGTCTGCAACCTGCAGCCCGGCAGCCGGGGCCACGTGCGGATCGTTTCGCCCAACGCCGCCGACGCGCCGAACATCCTCTGCAATTATCTCCAGACCCCGGAAGATCGCGCCGTGGCGGCCGACGCGCTGCGCCTGACGCGGCGCATCATGGCCCAGCCTGCCCTGGCGCGCTATCAGCCCAGCGAATACCTGCCGGGCGAAGCGGTCCAGACACAGGAAGCCCTGGAGGCTGCGGCGGGCAATATCGGCACCACCATCTTCCATCCGGTCGGTACATGTAAAATGGGCGCCGATCCGTTGGCTGTAGTCGATGCGGAGTTGCGCGTCCGAGGGCTCGAAAGTCTGCGGGTGATCGATGCATCCATCATGCCGGTCATCACTTCGGGCAACACCAATTCGCCGACGATCATGATTGCAGAAAAGGGCGCACGCCTGATCCTGGGCGGCGTCTGAATCCCTTTCAGCCTTTCACACAGGACCCGGACATGGTCAGTCATACCGAGGTCGTGGCAAGCATTCTGTTTGCCATCGCCATCATTCACACCTTTTCCGTACCCGTCTTCGCCCGCCTGGCCAACAAGGGCGGATCGCATGCCGGCCTGTGGCACTTGCTGTCCGAAGTCGAGGCCGTATTCGGCGTCTGGGCCTGTGCTCTGTTCGTGTGGATGGGGCTGACCCTGGGGGTCAAGGGGGCGGTCGAATACCTCGATACGCGCAACTTCACCGAGCCGGCCTTCGTCTTCGTGATCATGGTGGTGGCGGCCAGCCGGCCCATCATCGAAATGGTCCGGCAGTTGGTCGATCTGGTCTCGCGTCTGTTGCCGGTGGCCCGCGAACTGTCACGCTTCTTCGTCATCATGACTCTGGTGCCGCTGGCCGGGTCGCTGATCACGGAACCGGCTGCCATGACGCTGGCTGCTCTGTTGCTGCGCCGGGCCTATTTTGGCCGGCATGGCCAGGACGGCTTCAAATACCTGACCGTCGGTGTGCTGTTCGTCAACGTGTCCATCGGCGGGGTGCTGACGGCCTATGCTGCGCCGCCGGTGCTGATGGTGGCCCAGACCTTTGGTTGGGACACGGCCTTCATGGCGACCCATTTTGGCTGGCGCGCCGTCACCGCCGTGCTGCTCAACGGCCTGATCCTGACGCTGATCTGCCGGCCCTTCCTGCTCGACGGCAGCATCGGCATCCAGGAGGACGAGGGCGAGCGCCGGCCGCCGGTGTCCATCGTGGTCATGGCCGTGCACGTGCTGTTCCTGGTGGGGGTGGTGCTGTCCTCGCATCACATACAGATCTTCATGGGCCTGCTGGTGCTGTTCATCGGCTACGCCCATGCGTACAAAAAGCACCAATCCCCCCTGCTGCTGCGAGAAGGCCTGATGGTCGGCTTCTTCCTGGCGGGTCTGGTGGTGCTGGGCGGCCTGCAGCAGTGGTGGCTCCAGGACCTGCTGGGCGGCTTGTCGCCCTATGTGCTGTTCCTGGGGGCGACGGCCCTGACGGCGGTCACCGACAACGCAGCCCTGACCTATCTGGGCTCGCTGGTCGAGGGCACGGGCGACCTCTGGCGCTACATGCTGGTGGCCGGCGCGGTGACGGGCGGTGGTCTGACCGTGATCGCCAATGCGCCGAACCCGGCCGGTTTCTCCATCCTGAAGGGCTGCTTCGGCGATGGCTCCATTTCGCCGCTGCGCCTGCTCGGCGCCGCCGCCGTGCCGACGCTGATCGCCGCCGTGATGTTCCTGCTGCCCAATTCCTTCAGTTGAAGAAGCATTTGTCCTAAAAGGATTAAAATCCAGGCGTTTGATTTATTTGGAATTGCTGTGCCTATTTACGCCTATCGTTGCAGCCAGTGCGGCCATGAGCAGGACGTGCTGCGGAAAATCTCGGATCCGCTGCTCAAGACCTGTCCGGCCTGCGGTCAGGACACCTATGAAAAACAGGTGACGGCAGCCGGTTTTCGCCTGAAGGGCTCCGGCTGGTACGAAACCGATTTTCGCGGGGGGAGCAAATCCGCCCCGAAGCCCGCCGAAGCGTCGGGCGGCGCTCCGGCGAGCCCGACGCCCGCTTCCAGCGGCACACCGCCGGCCTCGACGCCGAGCTGACGGCCCGGGGCCATGCGCTTTCTCAAACGCTACTTCATCACCGGCCTGCTGATCTGGCTGCCGCTGGTGGCCACTGTCTGGGTGCTGGCCGTGCTGGCCCGCACCCTTGGCTCTCTGGTGCCGTCGTTCCTGTCGCCCGAAGCCTTGTTCGGGATCGCGATTCCGGGCTTCGAGTTGGTCCTGGTCCTGGTCGTGATCCTGACCACGGGACTGTTCTGCGCCAATTTCATCGGTCGCGCCATCCTGTCGCGCTGGGAATCGCTGCTGGGACGCATCCCTTTGGTGCGCTCCATTTATAATTCGGTCAAGCAGGTCAGCGACACCGTGTTCGCGCCCAACGGCCAGGCCTTTCGCGAGGCCGTACTGGTGCAGTATCCGCGCCAGGGCGCCTGGACCATCGGCTTCCTGACCGGTACCCCCTGCACCGAAATCGCCGCGCTGCTGGACGGCGATTTCGTCAGCGTCTATGTGCCCACGACGCCCAACCCGACGTCGGGTTTCTTCCTGATGATGCCGCGTACCGATGTCCAGGTGCTCGACATGTCGGTGGAAACAGCACTGAAATACATCGTGTCCATGGGTGTGGTGGTGCCGCCCGCCCTGCCGCCCCAGACACAGATGGACTTGCCCGCCGTGGAATCCCCCGACGGGCGGTCCCATTGAAACTCGAACAATTCCTCTGACGGAGCCATTCTTGAACCGCACTTGCTACACCGGCGAGGTATCCAAAGCCCACCTCGATCAGACCGTGACCCTGTTCGGCTGGGTGCATCGCCGCCGCGACCATGGCGGCGTGATCTTCATCGATCTGCGCGACCGCGCGGGTCTGGCCCAGGTGGTGGTGGACCCGGACAACAAGGCCGCGTTCGAGACCGCCGAGCGGATCCGCAACGAATACTGCCTGCGGATCACCGGTCTGGTTCGCCTGCGCCCCGCCGGGACCACCAATGCCGACCTGCTCTCGGGCGAGATCGAGATCCTCTGCCGTGAAATCGAGATCCTCAACGCCTCGGTCACGCCGCCGTTCCAACTGGATGACGATAATCTGTCCGAGACCACGCGCCTGACGCACCGGGTGCTGGATCTGCGTCGTCCGCAGATGCAGCGCAACCTCATGCTGCGCTATCGCGTGTCCATGGTGGCGCGCAATTATCTGGATGCCCTGGGTTTCGTCGACATCGAAACCCCGATGCTGACCCGCAGCACGCCGGAAGGCGCGCGCGACTACCTGGTGCCCTCGCGTGTGAACCCGGGCGAATTCTTCGCGCTGCCCCAGTCGCCGCAACTGTTCAAGCAGTTGCTGATGGTGTCCGGCTTCGATCGCTACTACCAGATCACCAAGTGTTTCCGCGACGAGGACCTGCGCGCCGACCGCCAGCCGGAATTCACCCAGATCGATTGCGAAACCTCCTTCCTGGACGAAGTCCAGATCCGCGAGATCTTCGAAGGCATGGTGCGTGAAATCTACCGCCAGGTGCTGGATGTCGCGCTGCCGGAATTCCCCACCATGAGCTGGGAAGAAGCCATGCGCCGCTTCGGTTCGGACAAGCCCGACCTGCGCGTGAAGCTGGAATTCACCGACGTGGCCGACCTGATGCGCGACGTGGGCTTCAAGGTCTTCGCCGCCCCGGCCAATGACCCGGCCTGCCGTGTGGTGGCCCTGCGCGTGCCCGGCGGCGGCAGCATGCCGCGCAGCGAGATCGACGCCTACACCCAGTTCGTCGGCATCTACGGCGCGCGCGGCCTGGCCTACATCAAGGTCAACGACGCAGCCTCCATCCCCGAGGGCCTGCAGTCGCCCATCGTCAAGAACATCCACACGGACGCCCTGCGCGCCCTGATCGAGCGCACCGGCGCGCAGAACGGCGATCTGATCTTCTTCGGCGCCGACCGCGCCAAGGTCGTCGCCGATGCCATCGGCGCCCTGCGCGTGAAGATCGGCCAGAGCGAATTCGGCCGCGCCAACGGGCTGTTCGAGCCGGGCTGGAAGCCGCTGTGGGTGGTGGACTTCCCCATGTTCGAATACGACGAAGAAGAAGACCGCTACACGGCCGCGCACCACCCCTTCACCTGCCCGAAGCCGGGCCACGAGGACCTGCTGGAAACCGAGCCGGGCAAGGCCATTGCGCGCGCCTACGACATGGTCATGAATGGCTGGGAAGTCGGCGGCGGGTCCGAGCGTATCCATCGCGCCGACGTCCAGACCAAGGTCTTCAAGGCCTTGAAGATCGACGAGGAAGAAGCCCGCCTGAAATTCGGCTTCCTGCTCGACGCCCTGCAATACGGCGCACCGCCGCACGGCGGCCTGGCCTTCGGCCTGGACCGCCTGGTGACGCTGATGGCGGGCGCGGAGTCCATCCGCGACGTGATCGCTTTCCCCAAGACGCAGCGTGCCCAGTGCCTGCTGACGCAGGCGCCCTCGGCCGTGGACGAGAAGCAACTGCGCGAACTGCACATCCGCCTGCGTCAGACGGAAGCCAAGTAGGGCGGGGGGCCGGCCATGCCCGTCCTGCGGATCGTCAGTTACAACATCCACAAGGGCCGTTCAGCCACGGGTGGGCGGGAGTCGCTGGCCGACCTCCGGCTGGGTCTGTACGGCCTGCGGCCCGATCTGCTGTTTCTGCAGGAAGTCCAGGGCCGCAACCAGGTGCGTGGCAGTCTGGACGCGCAGCACGAATCCCTGGCGGCGGCATTGCGCATGGAGGCCGCCTACGGCTGCAATGCCGTGCACCACGCCACTGACCACGGCAACGCGCTGTTGTCGCGCTATCCCATCCTGTATTACGAGAACCAGGACGTCTCCGATCATCGCCTGGAGCAGCGCGGCCTGCTGCACGGTGTGGTCCGGGTCGGCGACGTGCCGGTGCACTGTCTGGTGGTGCACCTGGGCCTGCTGGCGGGCGGGCGGTCGCGTCAGGTACAGGCGCTGGCCGACCGCATTCAGCGCCTGGTGCCCGCGCACGAGCCGCTGCTGATCGCGGGCGATTTCAACGACTGGACCAACCGCCTGGCACCGCTGTTCGTCGAACAACTGGGCCTGGTCGAGGTCTTCGCGGCGGCTCCGCAGGGGATGGACGAGGTCTACCGGCTGCGTCGCACGGTGTCTCGTCTGCGTGAACGTCTGGCCTGGCTGCCGGGTCAGGCGCTGCCGCCGATGCCGGAATTATCCATCAACGGGCATGCGCGTCTGACGCCGCCGCCGCGCACCTTCCCGTCCGTGTTTCCCTGGTTGCGGCTGGACCGCATCTACCAGCGCGGCTTTGCCGTGCGCCGTGCGCGGGTCCTGCACGGTTTGCCCTGGAAAAAGCTGTCGGATCACGCGCCGTTGGTCGCGGAACTGGAGCTTCCCTGATTCCAGGGAACTTTTCCGCCGCAGGGCAGCCTAACTTTCGTTACCTTGAAATTAGCACTCTGCCCCATGGAGTGCTAACATCGTTGCATTCAGCACGAGGAACCTTGTCACCATGACCCCCTCTTCGTCCGCCCTGTCGCTCGCACCGTCCCAGCTTTCGCTGGCGATCGCCAATCCCGGAGCGCTCGGTACCATCGATGCCTACATCAGCACCGTCAATCGTTTGCCGATGCTGACTGCCGAACAGGAAGCCGACCTGGGTCGGCGCCTGCACGACCATAACGACCTGGACGCTGCGCGCGACCTGATTCTGTCGCACCTGCGGCTGGTCGTGTCCATTGCCCGGCAGTATCTGGGCTATGGCCTGGCGCACGCGGACCTGATCCAGGAAGGCAATATCGGCCTGATGAAGGCCGTACGCCGCTTCGATCCCGACCGTGGCGTGCGGCTGGTATCTTTTGCCGTGCACTGGATCCGCGCCGAAATCCACGAATACGTGATCCGCAACTGGCGTCTGGTCAAGATCGCTACCACCAAGGCGCAACGCAAACTGTTCTTCAACCTGCGCCGCATGCGGCCCGACGGTCGCAGCCTGGACCCGGATCAGGTCGCCGACATCGCCCGCAAACTCGATGTGCGCCCGGAAGACGTCGCCGAAATGGAAGTCCGTCTGTCGGGCGGTGATTTTGCCCTGGACGCCCCGGCCGACGACGAGGACCGCTATGCGCCCTCCGACTGGCTGGCCGACGAGGCCCAGGAGCCCGCCCAGGTGCTGGCACGCCGCAGCATGGATGCGCTGCAGGGCGAAGGTCTGGAACACGCCCTGTCGTCCCTGGATGCGCGTTCCCAGCACATCGTGCGTGCCCGCTGGCTGGCCGACGACGGCGGTGCCACGCTGCACGAACTGGCCGCCGAATATGGCATCTCTGCCGAACGGGTCCGCCAGATCGAAGCCGCCGCCCTGAAAAAATTGCGGGTTGCCCTGAGCGAGCAGCAGGCGGATTTCGAAGCCGCCTGAGCCGATGCCCCGCGGGTGCGGACACACTCTTTTGCATCTTCCCCGCGCCCGGCCGTGAACTTTCGGCACCGGAGGCGGACCAACCCTTCATGAGCGCGTGCCGGCCATGCCGGCCCCCACGTTCTGTCGTCCGCTTCTGCTTCTCCTCTTCCCCTCCCTATCGAAGCGGATGTTCATGGGATGCCGCCTGGCATCCCTTTTTTTGTCGCCTGACAGTCTTTTTTTCACATCTTTTTTCTAGGAAGCCGATCCTCCGGGCCTGTAACATATCAGCCAGATGATTTGAGCGCGCTTCCTCATGAAAATCGGCCTTCTGGTATTTGGCCTGGCCGGCCTCCTGGCTCTGGTGTCTTTCATGCCCCCCCTGGCCGGACGCCTGCGCATGCCGTATTCCGTGCTGCTGGCCATCGTCGGCTTTATCCTGGGCGTCATCATCCACGTGCACGGCTGGGCGCCGGGCGTGGCGGCTGACTTCCTCGATACGCTGCAGCACTTCGAGATTTCCTCCGAGACCTTTTTGTTCGTGTTCCTGCCCGTGCTGCTGTTCGAGACGGCATTGGCGACGAATCTGCGGCGGCTGATGGACGACATCAGCCCGATCCTGGTGATGGCCATCGTGGCCGTCGTGGTCTGCACCGTGGCGGTCGGTTTTTCGCTGGCGGCGATTTCCACTTACGGGCTGGTGGTCTGCCTGATGCTGGGTGCCATTGTGGCGACCACCGACCCGGTGGCGGTCGTGGGCATTTTCCGCGAGGTCGGCGCGCCGCGCCGCCTCACGAATCTGGTCGAGGGCGAGGCTTTATTCAACGACGCGGCCTCGATCGCCTTGTACTCGGTGCTGCTCAGCATCCTGTTTGGCGGCACCACGCCCACCGTGACGGAAATCATCAGCGGCTTTCTGATCAGCTTCCTGGGCGGCGGCCTGGCCGGGCTGGTCATGGGGCGGGCGGCCATCGAACTGTTCCGCTGGCTGCGCGGCTGGCCCACAGCCGAAGTCACGCTGACCGTGGCGCTGGCCTACCTGGCCTTCTTCATCGCCGAGCACTACTTGGGGGTGTCGGGGGTGGTGGCCACGGTGATCGCCGGCCTGGTGGTGGGTTCCAGCGGCCGTACCCGCATGTCGCCCACGACCTTCGAGCAACTCGAGGGGACCTGGGCACAGTTCGGCTTCTGGGCCAATTCTCTGATCTTCCTGTTCGCTGCCATGCTGATCCCGCGCATGATGGCGGAGATCACCTGGATGGAGGTCCTGCTGATCCTGGTCGTGTTCATCGTCACGCTGTGTGCGCGCGCGGTGATCGTCTACGGTCTGCTGCCTCTGCTGGGGCGGCTGCGGCTCAGCACCGAGGTCAGTCGGTCCTATCGGGCCGTGATGCTGCTGGGCGGCCTGCGCGGGGCCGTGTCCCTGGCCCTGGCCCTGGCCGTCACGGAGCAGCCGGCGGTGCCCCACGAGGCGCGTCAGTTCATCGCCGTCGCCACGACCGGCTTCGTGCTCATGACCTTGTTCATCAATGGCCTGACCCTGCGGCCCCTGATCCATCGGCTGGGGCTGAACCAGCTTTCGCCGGTGGACCGTACCTTGCGCGACCAGGCGCAGGTGGTGGAACTCGAAGCCCTGCGTCTGAGGATCGACGAGATCGCCCACAACGAACATATCGGCCGCGAGGTTCTGGAGCGCCTGCATGCGGTATTTGACGCCAGCCAGGCCGGCGTGGACGCGTCACAGGTGAACCAGTTGTCCCTGAACCAGAAGGTCGCGGTCGGCATGAGCATGCTGGCGGGCCGTGAAGAAGAAATGTTCTTCGAGACTCTCAAGGCTCAGATCGTCGACTGGCGCACGGCCGAGTCCTTGCTGGCGCGCGCCGAGCGGCTGGGCGATGCGGTGCGTTCGGGCGGGCTGCTGGGCTTCGAGGCGGCGATCGAGGGCGACTTGCGCTATTCGCGTGCCTTGCGCCCGGCGCTGCGCCTGCATCACCTGACGGGCTGGCAGGGCTGGCTGGTGCGGGAACTGGCCCGGCGCTTCACGAACCTGATGTGCAAGTGGTCGGTGGCGCGCCGCCTGATCCAGTTCGCTCGCACCGACGTGCAGCCGCTGCTGGGGCTTGAGGTCACTGAAATCATCGTGGCTGCGCATCAGCGCCGCCTGGCGCTGCTGGAAGGCGCGTTGCAGGCCCTGGCGCTGCAGTACCCCAATTACGCCCAGTATCTCCAGGAAGCCTATCTCGGACGCATGGCGCGCGCCATGGAGCGCATTCGCTATCGCGACATGCTGGCGCACAACCTCATCAGCGGGGAAACCTATTCCGACCTGATTCAGCAGGCGGATGCGCGTTGGGGGGCTCTGGAAAAAAGCGGCGTGCTGGACATCACCATGAGTGCGGCGACGCTGGTGCAGCGGGTGCCGATGTTCGAGGGGATGGACGAGCACACCATGGCGGCCATCCGCCGCGCGCTCAAGCCCCGCCTGATCATGCCGGGTCAGGAAATTCACACCCGCTTCGGCCGCAGCCACGCCATGTATTTCGTGGCGTCGGGCGCAGTCGTCCTGGATCTTCCCGATGGCACCACGGCGGAACTGGGCAGCGGTCAGACCTTTGGTGAAATGGCGCTGGTCATGGGTGATGATTTCCAGGCGCGTGCGCGATCGCTGGGCTACAGCCGCCTGCTGCTGTTGCAGGAGCGCGACTTCAAGCGCCTGCAGGAGCAATACCCGATGCTGCGCGAAAAAATCGACCTGATCGTCCGTCAGCGCCTGCGGGCGGTGGAGGTCTGGCGGCAGTTCGAGTCTGGCGAGCGCCAGCACGAGCCTTTGCCGGATCTGCCTACATCAGCAGTTTGACGTCGTGCGCCATGTCCTCGGGCGTCAGCGACGGTCCGAGCAGGGCGCGGGCCTCGCCCTCGCGGTCCAGCAGATAGAAGGCCGACGAATGGTTCATGGCGTAGTGCTCCGGCGACGGGCCGGGTTCCTTGGCGTAGAAGGCCTTGAAGGAGCGCGCGGTCTTGTCCAGTTGTTCCGGGGTGCCCGTCAGGCCGATGAAAGACGGGTCGAAGGCCTGCACGTAGGCGCCCAGAATGTCAGGCGTGTCGCGCGCAGGGTCTACCGAAATCATGAGGACACGTACGTCGCGGGCCTGGTCGCCCAGCAGTTGCATGACCTGGGCGGCCTGCGCCATGGCGGTGGGACAGACGTCCGGGCACTGTGTGTAGCCGAAGAACACCAGCAGGACCTTGCCCCGGTAGTCCGCCAGCGTGCGCCGCTGGCCGGTGGTGTCGATCATGTCCAGATCGCGCCCCAGGTGGGTTCCGCTGATGTCATTGCCCTCGAAGGGCAGGGGCTCGGCTTTTGAGGTGCAGCCCGGCAGGGCCAGGGCGAGAGGCAGGGTGGCGAGCGCGCCGGCCAACAGCCTGCGGCGCGGAATTGAAAGCGACATGGTCCTTCATCCAGATCGGTGAATCGGCCGGAACGGCACTGTGGCGCGTTCCGGTCGGGTATCCGCTGGGTCGGGCCGGGTGAGAACCCGTCTAGAAGTTCCCCAGGGTCAGGCCGACCCAGTGATCCAGCAGCAGCGCGGCGAACAGCAGCGACAGATACAGGATCGAATAATGGAACAGTTTACGCGCCTTGGCGTCCGAGTAGTTTCGATATAGCGCAAGGGACTGCCAGACAAAGCGGCCGCTGAGCAGACAGGCGGCGGCCAGGTAGGCGGGGCCGCTCATGCGGACGACGTAAGGCATCACGGACGCCGCGAACAAGGCGATGCTGTAGAGCAGGATGTGCAACTGGGTGAAGTTCTGGCCGTGTGTCACCGGCAGCATGGGCAGGCCGGATTTTTCGTAGTCGTGATGGCGGTACAGCGCCAGCGCCCAGAAGTGGGGCGGCGTCCAGATGAAGATGATCAGCACCAGCAGCCAGGCCTCGGCAGGCACGGCGTCGGCCATGGCGGCCCAGCCCAGGGCCGGCGGCATCGCGCCCGACAGGCCGCCGATGACGATGTTCTGCGGCGTGAGGGGTTTCAGGATGGCGGTGTAGATCAGGGCGTAGCCGACGAAGCTGGCGAAGGTCAACCACATGGTCAGTGCGTTGACCTGGGTGTACAGGATCCACATGCCGGCACCGCCCAGCACACCGGCCATCATCAGGACCTGATGGCTGCCGATCTGGCCGGAGGCCGTGCCGCGCCGTGCCGTGCGCAGCATGCGCGCGTCGGTTTCTCGTTCGACCAGACAGTTGATGGAAAAGGCCGCCGCCGACAGCAGCCAGATGCCCACCGTGGCGTTCACGGCCAGCCAGGGATCGGGCAGGCCGGGGGTGGCGAGGAACATGCCGATCACCGCGCAGAACACCGCCAGTTGCGTGACGCGCGGCTTGGTCAGTGTCAGGTACTGGCGCAGCAGGGAGGGGGTGCGGTGGGCGGCGGCGGTGGCGGTGGTCATAGTAGGATTCTAGGCGCTTCCCGGGGCGTCGTGGCGTGCTCCGTCTAATGGGTTTCCCTGCATTGGGGACCTTTGAACAAGTCCTCGCGCCGCGTGCATCTGCGGACTCGGGCGGTCGATTTTTCCGGCCCGGGAAAGGCGCCACAGCAGTGTGACGCCCACCAGGACCAGGCCGGCGGCGCCGCCGTTGTGCATCACGGCGATCAGCAGAGGCCATTGAAAAAAGATCGTGGTCAGCCCCGTCAGCAGTTGCAAGGCCAGCAGGGCCAGCAGCAGGCGCGCCGGGCCGGACAAGCCGGGGGTGCGGCGCCAGCGCCAGGCCAGCGCGCCCAGCAGGGCGATGACCAGGAAAGCGAAATTGCGGTGCGTCCAGTGGATGGCGGTGAGCGCGTCCTGGGAAATGAGTTCGCCCGACGAGAGCTGGCCCAGACCGCGCAGCAGGGCGTAGCCCTCGCGGAAGTCCATGGGCGGCACCCAGGCGCCGTGGCAGGTGGGGAAGTCCATGCAGGCCAGGGCCGCGTAGTTGGTGCTGACCCAGCCGCCCAGCGCCACCTGCAGGAACAGGACGGCCAGCCCCAGAATCATCCAGGCGCGGCCGGTGCCCGGATCGGCGGGGACGGGGGCGTGGCGCTTTTCCCGGGCTGCCAGCCAGGTCATCAGGGCCAGCAGGCCCATGCCCAGCACCAGGTGCGTGGTCACCACCAGCGGCATCAGCCGGTGAGTGACGGTCCAGGCGCCGAACGCGCCCTGGACGCAGACCATGACCAGCACGCAGCCGGCCAGCGCGGGGCTGCGATCCGGCAGGTGGCGCAGTCGCCAGGCGCATACGGTGATGGCGATGATCATCAGGCCCAGGATGGCGCCCGCGTAGCGGTGAATCATCTCGACCCAGGCCTTGAAGGCGCTGACCGGGCCGTAGGGCATGGCCTCCAGGGCGGCGCGGATGTGATCCCCGGCGCCCAGGGGGCTGAGATGGCCGTAGCAGCCCGGCCAGTCGGGGCAGCCCAGGCCCGAATCGGTCAGGCGCACGAAGGCGCCGAACATGATCAGATCCAGCGTCAGGAACCAGGCCAGGAACACCAGCCTGCGATAGCGCGTGAGGAGCCTGGTGGGGGAAGGTGTGCCCGGTCCGGACGCGTCGCGGCGTGCGGCGGACGTGCTGGCGGGGGTGCTTGCCATGCGGTTCATCAGCCGATCCGGGAATTCTTCAGCAGCGTGCGGAGGTCGTCGCGCACGGCTTCCGGTTGTTGTGCATCGGGGAAGCGCATCATCAGGTGGCCCAGGGGGTCGACGATCCACAGGCCCTGCGCCAGTTCGGCGGCGGGATCGGCGGCGCCGGGAGCCAGCCAGTCCGCCAGCCTGGCGGGGTCGGCGCGCAGGACGTGCGTGCCGACGTAGGCCTCGCCGACCACGGGGGCGGCGGGCGCGTCGTCGGTGATGAACCAGATACGTTCCAGGCGATCGACTTCCTTGCCCTGGCTGGCGTGGGAATTACGCAGCACGAACAGTCCGCGTACGCAGGATTCCGGGCAGGCGCCGGGCCCTGTGCTGATCAGCAGCCACTGGCCCTTGAGCTGGTTCAGGTCGTAAGGCTGGCCCTGCGCGTCCCGTAGTGCGAGGTCGCCGGGGATGGGGCGCTGCGGCTCGATCAGTTGGCCGTAGCGGGGGCGCGAGTCCGGACGCAGGCCCAGCGACGGCATGTAGTAGGCCAGCAGGGCGAACACCACCGGCGCCAGGGAGACCAGCAGGACGGCGATGAGGGGGCGGATGGAGCGGGTGCGAGCGGGGGAGGGTGCAGAGGTCATGCGTGCGAAGAAGGTGAGGGGCGGCGCAGGGTGCGCCAGGCCGTGAAGCCCGCCGCGATCAGCGCGATCGCGGCAAAGCTGAACCATTGCAGGGCGTAGTTGTAGTTCTGGCTGGCGTCCGTCGAGGGCCCGGGCCAGTCCTGGATCAGATCCGCGTCGTGCGTGGGCGCCTGTTGCAGCACGACCGGCAACAGGTCCAGGCCGGTGGCCGCAGCCAGAGCGTCCAGCGGCAGGTTTTGCACGGAGGGTGGCTGGCCGTCGGCAGCGGGAAAGGGTTTGGGCAGGGCAGTGTCGGGCTGACCGCCCAGGCTGCCCAGATCGAACAGGCGGGGCACCCGATGCAACAGGGTGCCCTGGACCTGGACCGGGCCGGCGGCCGCACTCAGGTCCGGCAGGTGGGTGGATGGCATCGGTCGGGCAACCCAGCCGCGCAGCACCAGCACGGCGGTGCCGGGGCTGTCTTGCAGCTCCAGCGGGGTCGCCACCCACAGGCCGGGCTGACCTTTGAGGTTGCGATTGTCCAGGAGTACAGTAAACGGGTTCAGCCAGTGCCCTCGGGCGCTGGCCGGATGCCAGTCGGGGCCGTCGCGGTGTTGTGCATCCAGCACCCGGGCCGGCGCCTGCCGGCCCGCTTCGATGGCGGCCAGAAGCCCTTCGCGTTCGTGGGCGCGGCGCAACTGCCATAGCCCGGCGCCGATGCAGGCCGCACCCACCAGCGCCAGCAGGATCAGGGCCAGGATGGCCTTGGTGCGGGTTGCGGGTTGCTGCGAGGTCATACGATGCTTATATCCTGGTGTTGCGGGGGATGCCCATGAAAATTCTGATTGTCGTGCTGTTCCTGGGAGTGCTGGTCAGCCTGGGTTCAGCCATGAAGTATCTCTTGCAGGACCGGGGCCAGACCGACCGGATGGCCTGGGCCCTGACGTGGCGGGTGGGCTTGTCGATCCTGCTGTTTCTGTTCCTGCTGCTGGCGCATGCCTTGGGGTGGATAAGCCCGAACATGGGATAGTCCCTGCGGACAATCCCATGTCTGGCGAATCCGAGCGGCGTGTAAGCCGCGAGGTGGAGAGATGCCACGGTTGAAGATCCCGTGGACTTCCAGGCGAAGGGGCGCGGCGGCCTCGGCCTGAACAGATTTACAGCCAGTACACGAAGATATACAGACCCAGCCAGACCACGTCCACGAAGTGCCAGTACCAGGCGGCGCCTTCGAAGCCGAAGTGATGTTCGGCAGTGAAGTGGCCGCGCACCAGGCGGAACCAGATCACGGTCAGCATGGTGGCGCCCAGGATCACGTGAAAGCCGTGAAAGCCCGTCAGCATGTAGAACAGCGCGCCGTAGGCACCCGAGGTGAAGCGCAGGTTCAGTTCGGTGTAGGCGTGATGGTATTCGTAGGCCTGGCAGGCGACGAAGGCGAAGCCCAGCAGCACCGTCAGACCCAGCCAGAAGATCGCCTTGGACCGGTGCGCCGCGCGCAGGGCATGGTGGGCAATGGTCAGGGTGACGCCGGAGGACAGCAGCAGCGCGGTGTTGATGGTGGGCAGCCAGAACGGCCCCACGGTCTGGAAGGAGGCGACGGTGCCCGCCGGGCCCTGGTTCGGCCAGGCGCCGCTGAAGCCCGGCCACAGCAGGGTCTGGGAGTCCAGGGTGCTCAGCCACGGCGTGGAGACCTCTCGGGTGTACCACAGCGAGCCGAAGAAGGCCGAGAAGAACATGACCTCGGAGAAGATGAACCAGGTCATGCTCCAGCGGTAGGAGTGATCGATGCGCTGGCTGTTCATGCCGCCTTCGGACTCGCGGATGGCGTCGCCGAACCAGCCGAAAAGCACGATGAACAGGCTCAGGATGCCGGCCAGGACGAGCCAGGGGCCGATTGCGTAGCTGTTGACCCACAGGGCCGCGCCGACCAGGGTGGCCAGCATGCTCAGACTGGCCCGGATCGGGTGGGCCGAATGTGGCGGGACGTAGTAGTAGGGGGCCTCGCCGGCGTGAGCCATCTGGGCGGTCGTCATCGTTGTTCTCCTCTGGATTTCGTCTTCTAGGCCGTCGCCAGGCGCACGGCCAGTATCAGCAGCAATACGAACACCGCTCCGCTGATCAGGCCCGCCGCGATCAGGTGCGACGGGCGCAGATGCGACAGGTCCTCGTCGTGGCCGGAGCGCTTGCGCAGCCCCAGAAACGCCCAGGCGACCGTGCGCATCGAGCGCAGGAAGGTGTTGCGTGGTTCGGTCATGATTCGATCCCCCACAGATTGGCGCGCACAAAGGTCCACACCAGGATGGCGACGGCGAACAGAGCCAGGACCCATCCGGTGCGACGATTGCGGCGGCGTTGCTCTGGGGTCATCTCATCCATCTCAGTGGCTGGCGTCGTACTGGGGCGGCGTCACGAAGGTGTGGTAAGGCGCCGGCGAGGGCACCGTCCACTCCAGACCTTCGGCGCCTTCCCAGGGGTTGGCTGCCGCCGGGGCGCCGTTGCCGCGTGCCGCTTTGATCACGATGTAGGCGAACAGCAGTTGCGACAGACCGAACCAGAAGGCGCCGATCGTGGCGATCTGGTGGAAGTCGGTGAACTGCGCGGAGTAGTCCGCGTAGCGGCGCGGCATGCCGGCCAGGCCCAGGAAGTGCATCGGGAAGAAGGTGATGTTGAACGAGATCATCGTCATCCAGAAGTGCCACTTGCCCAGACGCTCGTCGTACATGGTCCCGGTCCATTTCGGCAGCCAGTAATAGGTGGCGCCGAACAGGGCGAACAGCGATCCGGCCACCAGCACGTAGTGGAAGTGCGCCACCACGTAATAGGTATCCTGGACCTGGATGTCGATCGGCGCGACCGCCACCACCAGGCCGGTGAAGCCGCCGATGGTGAACACGAAGATGAAGCCGATGGCGAACAGCATCGGGGTTTCAAAGGTCATGGCGCCGCGCCACATGGTGGCCGTCCAGTTGAAGACCTTGACCCCGGTGGGGATGGAGATCAGCATCGTGCCGTACATGAAGAACAACTGGGCGGTGACCGGCATGCCGGTGGTGAACATGTGGTGAGCCCACACCAGGAACGACAGGATGGCGATGGCGCAGATGGCATACACCATCGACGCGTAGCCAAACAGCCGCTTGCGCGCAAAGGTCGGCACGATCTGCGACACCATCCCGAAGGCCGGCAGAATCATGATGTAGACCTCGGGGTGACCGAAGAACCAGAACACGTGCTGGTACAGCACCGGGTCGCCGCCGCCGGCGGCGTTGAAGAAGTGGGTGCCGAAGTGACGGTCGGTGAGCAGCATCGTGACGGCGGCGGCCAGCACCGGCATCACGGCCAGCAGCAGGTAGGCCGTGACCAGCCAGGACCAGCAGAACAGCGGCATCTTCATCAGGCTCATGCCGGGGGCGCGCATGTTCAGGATGGTGACGATGATGTTGATCGCGCCCATGATGGACGAGGCGCCCAGGACGTGGACGGCGAAGATCGCGAAATCCATGCCCGGCCCCATCTGCAGCGACAGCGGCGCGTACATGGTCCAGCCCGAGGCGTTGGCCCCGCCCGGCACGAAGAACGAGGCCGTCAGCAGGATCGCACCCACCGGCAGCAGCCAGAAGCTGAAGTTGTTCATCCGCGCGAAGGCCATGTCGGACGCGCCGATCTGCAGCGGGATCATCCAGTTGGCGAAGCCCACGAAGGCGGGCATGATCGCGCCGAAGATCATGATCAGCCCGTGCATCGTGGTGAACTGGTTGAACAGTTCGGGCTGGAAGAACTGGATGCCGGGTTCGAACAGTTCGGTACGCAGCAGCAGGGCCAGCGTACCGCCCTCCAGCAGCATGCAGAACGAGAAGATCAAATACATCGTGCCGATGTCTTTGTGATTCGTGGCGAACACCCAGCGCCGCCAGCCCGTCGGGGCGTGGTGGTGGGCGTGTTCGTCATGCCCGCTGTGGGGTGGAATGTGGTCGACCGTAACGCTGCTCATTGAATGCCTCCTTCCTGGGACGCGCCGCCTTCCGGGGCGGCGCGAGGGAAATTCGTGTGTTTTCGCCGTGTGGGTTGCGGGCCGGATCAGCGCAGGGCCTTGACGTCCGAGGGCTGGACGACAGGGTCGGGACCCTTGCCCGCATTGTCCCACGCGTTGCGCGTATACGTGATGACTGCGGCGATCTGCGTGTCGCTGAGCTGGTCGCGGAAGGCGGCCATCGCTGTGCCCGGATGCCCGTTCAGCACCGTCTCGATCTGGCCTTTCATCGGTGCCAGCACGAATTTGGTGTTCCCGTTCAGGGCCGGGAAGGTGCCCGGAATGCCCTGGCCGTTGGCCTGGTGGCAGGCCACGCAGGTGGTGGAGAAGACTTCCTTGCCCTTGGCGATCAGTTCGTCCTTGGACCAGGTCTTGTTCGGATCTTCGGCGGCAGCGGCCATGGCGGTCTTTTGCTGCGTGACCCACTGAGCGTAGTCTTCCTGGGATTTGACCTCGACTACGATCGGCATGTAGGCGTGGTTCTTGCCGCAGAGTTCGGCGCACTGGCCGCGGTAGATGCCCGGCTTGTCGGCACGGAACCAGGTGTCACGCAGGAAGCCCGGGACGGCGTCCTGCTTGACGCCCAGTTCAGGCACCATCCAGGAGTGGATCACGTCGTCGGCCGTCAGCACGACACGGACTTTCTGGTTGACCGGCACCACCATGGGCTGGTCGACTTCCATCAGGTAAGTGTTGCCGATGGGCGCCTTGCCGTTGATCTGTTCCTGAGGCGTGGTCAGGTTCGACAGGAAACGCACCCCCGTCGCCGGACCGTCGAGGTATTCATACCCCCACTTCCATTGGTAGCCGGTGGCCTTGATGGTCAGATCGGCGCTGGAGGTGTCCTTCATCGCGACCACGGTGCGGGTGGCCGGGATGGCCATGCCGATGATGATCAGAAAGGGGATCACCGTCCAGGTGAGCTCCAGACCGAGGTGTTCCTCGAACTTGGCGGCCTTGTAGCCTTTGTCCTTGCGGTGGCGGATGATGGAATACAGCATCACGCCGAACACGCCGATGAAGATCAGCGTACAGATGATCAGCATCATCCAGTGCAGGGAATAGATTTCCCGCGCGATGGGCGTGACCCCGGTGTGGAGGTTGAGCTGGTTGACCGCCGGGCCCCCCGGCATATCCTGAACCTGTGCCCCGGCAATTGTCGCCCACGATAGCGCGATCATGCCCAACGTCCCTCTGACCATCTTCATGTTGTCCCTTTGTTTGGCGTGTATTTCTCAGGGTCGGTTGACCTTCATCAAAGAAAAACGGGAGAACAACCGGGTCCTGCACACATGGCTGGATCGCCAGGCCGTAAAATGAATCGCGGATGCTGTAGCCTGGGTACCCTTATAAACCTGAAGGGATTATAGCCACTGCCCGAGGCTTGTACAGGCGCGTCCCTGCTCTCTTTGTAGGCTTTTCCGGGTTTCCACCAATCCCCCAGCCTGCGTGGATGCTGCTTGTATGCCGCTTGCGCATGCATCTCCTGCGATCCGCGCATGCATCAACGATGCATGCATCAATTACAATGCCCGGATGGATTCTTCTTCAGTGGCCTTTGCCTTGGATGACCTCCAGACGCGCAATGCGCGTCTGGTCCGCCGTGCCCAGCAATTGCCGCCCGCAGGCGCCCGGCCGGTCACGATTGCGGGCCGGGTCGGGGGCTGGATCGGGCCGATTGCACAGACGGCCGTCGCCGATCTGCCGGGCGTGCACATCGAGCCAGAGGCCGTGCATTTCACGGCCGCGCCCACTGCGCGGCTGAGCCTCGACGCCGTGCTGCGCGAGGTGGCGCTGGCGTTGCGGGACGCGGGCTGCATCCGCGCCTGGCGCGATGAACTGCTGGACGTCATGGCCGAGGGCCAGACGCTGGCGCGCATCGAGCGTGGCGCCGTGCGGCCTCTGGGCCTGTTGACCCAGGCCGTGCACCTGAATGGCTGGTCGCCGGACGGCCGACTGTGGGTGGCGCGCCGTGCCTTGAACAAATCCACCGATCCCGGCCTGTGGGATACCTTGTCAGGCGGTCTGGTCGCTGCGGGCGAAGACCCTGAATCCGCACTGCTGCGCGAGACCTTCGAAGAAGCCGGTCTGCCGGCCGTGGCGCTGGCGGCGCATGGCCCGTTGCGCACGGTGCTGCGCATGCATCGCCGCCTGGGCGATGGCTATCAGGTCGAGAACGTGCTGCTCAGCGATTGCGTGCTGGATGCGGGTGTCGCGCCCCGCAATCTGGATGGCGAAGTCCTGGAGTTCCGCTGCCTGGCGATGCCGGAGCTCTGGGATATGATCGTGCGTGGCGCCTTCACGCTGGAAGCCGAGCTGGCCATTCTGGATTCGCTGCGGCATCGCCTGAAGGCCGCGCCCGGCGGGGTGGCGTTCTAATTCAATCATCCCGGCATGGTGCCGGCGGAGGCAATCCATCATGGCGCAAGACTCCACCAATCCTTTCGTGCTGCCCGGCTTTGGCCAGCAGGGCGATGCCGCCCGCAATCCGCTGTTCGCCGGTCTGGACATGATGCGTCAGGCCTGGCAGAACATGGCGGGTGCAGGCGGCCTGAATGCGACGCAACTGACACCGATGTCGCTCGAAGAGCTCGACCGGCGCATCCGCGAGTTGCAGACGGTGCAGAACTGGCTGCAGTTGAACGCCACGATGCTGGCCAACACCATCCAGGGGATGGAAATCCAGCGCAGCACCCTGAGCACGCTCAAATCCTTCGCCGGCGGCGCCTTTCCGGGGGCGGCGGCGGATGCTGCCAGCCAGCCGGACGCGGCGAGTGCAGACTACGCTCGCGCGGCAGGCGACTGGTGGAACATGGTGCAGCAGCAGTTCGAACAACTGTCGAGCGCGACGGCCGCCGGCCTGCAGGGCATGGCCGAATCGGCCGAGCAGGCCATGGCGCCCGCTGCAAAGAAGCGCGCTCCGGCCCGCAAGAAACCGGCTGCCTCGGCACGCAAGGCACCGGCCAAGAAGGCCGCCCGCCGATAGGGCAGGTTCATATTCCACTTCCACGCGTATCTTCATGCTGAATATCATCATTCTGGCCGCCGGCCTGGGCAAGCGCATGCAGTCCGACCTGCCCAAAGTCCTGCACCCGATCGCCGGCAAGCCCATGCTGGCCCACGTCCTGGATTCGGCGCGCGCCCTGACACCCGATCGGATCGTGGTCGTCGCCGGCCATGGGGCCGAGCGGGTCCAGGCGGCTTTCGCGGGTCAGGATCTGTGCTTTGCCCTGCAGCAGCCCCAACTGGGCACGGGCCATGCGGTGATGCAGGCGCTGCCCCAGTTGCTGGAAGGCGATGCGGACGACGTCAGTCTGGTGCTGTACGGTGACGTGCCGCTGGTGCGCGCGGACACCCTGCGGGCGCTGCTGCAGGCGCGTGGCGCGGGCCTGGCGCTGCTGACCGAGACGCTGGCTGATCCGGCCGGCTACGGCCGCATCGTGCGCGACGATCAGGGCCACATCTGCCGCATCGTCGAACACAAGGACGCCAGCCCGGCTGAGCTTGCCCTGCGCGAGGTCAACACCGGCATTCTGGCCGCTCCCACGGCGGCGTTGCGGGACTGGTTGGGCCGGATCGACAACCGCAATGCCCAGGGCGAATACTATCTGACCGACATCGTCGGCCTGGCCGTCGCCGATGGCGTGCCCGTGTCGCACGCTCAGCCCTCGGCCGGCTGGGAAACGCTGGGCGTGAACAGCCGCGTGCAGCAGGCCCAGCTCGAGCGCGTCTGGCAGGGCGAGCAAGCCCGCGTGCTGCTGGAACAGGGCGTCACCCTGGCCGACCCGGCACGCTTCGACCTGCGCGGCTCGCTGTCCTGCGGGCGCGACGTCTTCATCGACGTGGGGTGCGTCTTCGAAGGCGAGGTCCATCTGGCCGACGGCGTGCGCGTCGGGCCGCATTGCGTGATCCGCGACGCACAGATCGGAACCGGCTCGACCTTGGACGCCTACACCCACGTCGAAGGTGCCCGGGTGGCCGAAGGCGCCCGGATCGGCCCCTATGCCCGCCTGCGGCCGGGCGCCGACATCGGCCCGGACGCTCATGTGGGCAATTTCGTCGAACTGAAGAAAACCCGTCTGGGCCGGGGGTCCAAGGCCAATCACCTGGCCTACCTGGGCGACGCCGAGATCGGCGAGCGCGTCAACGTCGGCGCGGGCACCATCACCTGCAACTACGACGGCGTCAACAAATTCCAGACCGTGATCGAGGACGATGCCTTCATCGGCTCGGACACGCAACTGGTCGCGCCGGTGCGAGTCGGCAAGGGGGCCACGCTGGGCGCGGGCACGACCCTGACGAAGGACGCGCCCGCAGGCGAACTGACCCTGTCGCGGGCGCGGCAGCAGTCCGTGCCGGGCTGGAAGCGGCCGACGCGCAAGTCCTGACACAGTCTGGCGCGCCATGCGCATCCTGCATCTGAATCTGGAAAAAGGCTGGCGGGGCGGCGAACGCCAGACCCTGTTCACGCTGCGCGGCCTGCGTGCGGGCGGCCACGAGGTCGCTCTGGCGGCGCGCGCGGGCGGGCCGTTGGCCGAACGTGCCGCCGCCGAAGGCATTCCGGTGCTCGCTTGCCGTGGTGCCCTGGGTCTGGCGCGCGTCCTGCTGACGGCGGGCTGGCGTTACGACGTGCTGCATGCGCAGACGGCCCAGGCCATGAGCCTGCTGGCGGTTTTCCGGCCGTTGCTGCGCGCCGCGCTGGTGTTCACGCGCCGCACGGCGTTCGACGCCCCGGGCGCGGCGGACCGGCATCGCTGGAAATGGGCGCGCGCCGATGCGCTGGTGGCGATCAGCGAGGCTGCTGCGGCGGCGCCCCGGGCGCTGGGCCTGCCCGTCACCGTCATTCCCAGCGCGGTCGAGGCCGTGCCGGCCGATCCGCAAGGGATGGACGATCTGCGGATGCGCTTTGGTCTGGAAGGCCGCCGCGTGGTGGTCACGGCGGCGGCGCTCAGCCCGGAAAAGGACCCGTTGACCCTGATCGATGCGATCGACATGCTGCGCCGCGATCACCCGGACGTGCTGTGCCTGCATTGCGGTGCGGATGGCGCGGCGGCCGGCGCGGCGCGCGCACGCGTGACCGAGCTGGGGCTGGGCGATCATTACCGGTTCGCGGGCTTTCTGTCCCGCGTGGCGGATGCGCTGGCGCTGGCCGAGGTCTACGTCAGCAGTTCGCGTTTCGAGGCGCTGGGCACCAGCGTGCTGGATGCCTGTCTGGCCGGACTGCCGGTGGTCGCCACGGAGGTGGGCGGGCACCGCGAGATCCTGGCTCCGGACCGGGGCCTGCTGGCCCCGGCGGGCGATGCCGCGATCCTGGCACGCCGCCTGGCCTGGGTGCTGGATCACCCGCAGGCCGCCCGGGACATGGGCGAACGGGCGCGGGCGATGACGGCGCGGGAATACGCCGTGCCCGCCATGGTGGCGCGCTACGAAAGCCTGTATCGCGGGCTGAGGCGGGTGTAGGGGCCTTGCGAAGCCGTGCCGCGGGGCTTCTGTGGGGCTTTACAGCGGCCGCAGCGTTTCGCGGTAATGCAGTCCGCGTTCGGCGTAGCTGCGGGCGCTTTCTTCCAGGTGGGCGACTTCTTCGTCGCTGAGGGTGCGCACCGCCTTGGCCGGCGTGCCCAGGATCAGGGATCGTTCCGGAAAGGTCTTGCCCTCGGTGACCAGGGCGCCTGCGCCGACCAGGCTGTGGCGGCCGATCACGGCGCCGTTCAGGACCACGGCCTGGATGCCGATCAATGCGCCGTCTTCGACCGTGCAGCCATGCAGCATGGCCTGGTGGCCCACGGTGACGCTGCGGCCGATCCGCAACGGCTTGCCGGCGTCCACGTGCAGCACGGCGCCTTCCTGGATGTTGCTGTTTTCGCCAACGACGATGGGTTCGTTGTCGGCGCGGATGACGGCACCGGGCCAGACGCTGGCGCCGGCTTGCAGCGTGACGGCGCCGATCAGGGTGGCCTCGGCCGCCACGAAGGTGGACGGGTCGATCTGCGGGGTCAGGTCCCCCAGGGCGTAGCAGGTCATCGGGTAGTCTCCGGGCAGGCCGCGCGGGGCGGGTGTCCGGCCCCCGAGGGGGCGGGCCGGTGCGGGCGGCGGGATGGTGTTTCGATCGTAGCACGCCCGTCCGGAGGCCCTGGGCCGGCCCTATAATCGCGCCATGACGACACGCATCCTCATCGTACGCACGTCCTCGCTCGGGGATCTGGTGCACATGCTGCCCGCCATCAGCGACATCGCCCGGCACGTGCCGGACGCCACGATCGACTGGCTGGCCGAGGAATCCTTCGCCGACATCCCGTCCTGGCATCCGGCCGTGCACGAAGTCATTCGCGTCGCGCACCGGCGCTGGCGCAGGCACTGGTGGGCGGCCGACACCCGCCGCGAACGCGCTGCCCTGCGCGCCACTCTGGGCGAGCGCCGCTACGACGTCGTTCTGGACATGCAGGCCCTGATGAAATCGATCTGGCTGGTCCGCCAGGCGCGCGGCGTGCGTCATGGGCTGGACTGGAAATCAGCGCGCGAACCGCTGGCCTCGCTGTTCTACGACGTGCGTCACCGGGTGGAATTCTGGCAGCCGGCCATCACCCGCCAGCGGACCCTGGCGGCGGCGGCGTTTGGCTACGCGATCGAAGGACCGCCGGATTTCGGCCTGCAGACCCTGACCGACGGGGTGGAGATCGAACCGGCGGCCCTGATCATGCCCTCGGCCAGCCGCGACGACAAGCTCTGGCCGGATGCCGATTGGCAACAGGTGTTCGATGATCTGCAGGGGCGCGGCCTGGGGCTGCGGCTGCTGGCCGGCAACGAGGCCGAACAGGCGCGTGCACGGGCGTTGATCCAGGGGCGGTCGGATGCGGTCGTCCTGCCCCGCATGGGGTTGCGGCAGGTGGCGGACCAACTGGCCCGGGCGCGCATCATGGTGGGCCTGGACAGCGGCCTGACGCATCTGAGCGCCGGCCTGGGCCGTCCGACCATCGGCATCTACAAGGCCTCGACTCCGGTGCGGACGCCCCTGCAAGGGCCGGCCTATACCGCCAGCCTGGGCGAACGCGGGCAGGCGCCTGACGCCGGGCGCGTACAAGCCGCCATCGCCGAGGCCCTGGACGAAGCCCGCGCCGACCCGCCCCGGGCGGATGCCCCGGTCCTCGTGGGTGGGACCTGAGCTTGGCTGCCGCCTTGCGTGTCCGGCCTCTCGGGAGTGCATGATGCGTGTCCTGTATTCCCTGCTGCTGGTCGTTCTGTCTCCCGTGCTGCTGGGCTGGATGGCCTTGCGTGCCCGCCGCGCCGGGGGCCGGTGGTCGGTGCTGGGCGCGGTGCGTTTCGGCCGCTACGGACGGACCGAGGCTGAACCCGGCGCCGTCTGGGTCCACGCGGTCAGCCTGGGTGAGACCCGGGCCGCCCATCCGCTGATCCGGGCGCTGCTGGATCGCGGCCATCGGGTGCTGCTGACGCATCTGACGGCCACCGGTCGGGCCGAGGGCGCGCGCGTCTATGCGGCGGAACTGGCCGATGGCCGGCTGCGCCAGGACTGGCTGCCCTACGATTTCCCCGGTGCGGCGCGCCGTTTCATGCGCCATCACCGTCCGGCGGTCGGGGTGCTGATCGAGCGCGAGGTCTGGCCCAACCTGGTACACGCCGCTGCGCGCGCCGGCGTGCCTCTGGTACTGGCCAGCGCCCGCATGTCTGAATCCTCGCTGCGCGGTACGCTGCGGCTGGGCGCACTGTTGCGGCCCGCCTATGGCGCGCTGACGCGCACCTATGCCCAGTCGCTGACGGACGCCTGGCGGCTGGAGCAGGCCGGTGCGCGGCAGGTCGCCGTGTCGGGCAACTTCAAGTTCGACCTGCGGCTGGATCATGAGCGAATGACACGGGGCGCAGGCTTCGCCGCCCGGCTGGGCCGCCGGGTCGTGGTGATTGCCAGTACCCGCGAAGGCGAGGACGCGCCTTTCATCGAAGCCATCCGCCGCGAGATCGGACAACGGCGCGTGCGTGGCGACGATTCCGGTCCGCCGTTGCTGTTCATTCTGGTGCCGCGACATCCGCAACGTTTCGAGGCCGCCGCCGAGTTGCTGCAGGCTGCCGGTCTGCCCTACGTGCGGCGCAGCCGTCTGCTGGAACTGGGGGACGACAGCAGCCCGGCCGTCCAGGCGTGCCATGACGCGGTCGTGATACTGGGCGATACGCTGGGCGAGATGGCCTGGTACTACGCCTGCGCTCAGGTGGCGATCGTGGGCGGCAGTTTTGCGCCGCTGGGCGGCCAGAATTTCATCGAGGCCAGTGCCCAGGGGCGGCCGGTGCTGGTGGGGCCGCACACGGAAAATTTCGAACAGGCCGTGGGCGACGCCCTGGCCGCCGGCGCCATTGCCCGGGCAGCGGATCCGGACCAGGCTGTGCGCCAGGCCGTGCGCTGGCTGGACGATCCGGCCAGCCAGCACCGCATGGGCGAGACGGCCCGCGACTGGGTCCGGCAGCATGCCGGCGCTGTGGCGCGCGTGGTGGACGGGATCGAGACGCTGCTGGCTTCGGCGCCTGGTCCCGCCATGCTGCGTTGCAAATCCTCGCGATAGTCTGACTATCGCTGCGGTTTGCGCCTTGCCTGACAAGCCCAGGCATCCGAATCAGTTAGGACGCTGGACAATCAGGCCGGCGTCAGGCCGTGGTATTTCTGGCCCAATGCGATCGTCGCCTGGAAGAAGCCTTCTTTGCTGCCGCAATCGTAGCGGACCCCGTCGTAGCGGTGGGCCAGCACGCGGCGCTGCTTGAGCAAATCGGCGATGGCGTCCGTCAATTGGATTTCGCGGCCGACTCCGGCCCGGGTGCGGCGGAGGTGGTCGAAAATTTCGGGTTCCAGGATGTACCGGCCGACGACGGCCTGGTTCGAGGGGGCGTCCTGCGGTTCGGGTTTTTCCACGATGCGTTCGACCCGCGTGTTGCGCGCGTCGATGGCCGTGCCGGCAATCATCCCGTATTTGCGTGAATCGACCGGATCGATGGTCTGGATGGCGAGCACGCTGCCATCGTGCTGATGTGCCGCGTTCACCAGTTGGCGCGTGACGGAGGTGTCGGCGTCCAGCAGGTCGTCGGCCAGCAGCACGGCGAAGGGCTCGTTGCCGACGATGGGCTCGGCGCACAGCACGGCATGACCCAGGCCCAGCGGCTGGGCCTGGCGGGTGTAGATGCAGTGGACGTGCGGTGGCAGTATGGTGCGGACCGTGTCCAGCAGGGCCTGCTTGCCCTTGGCTTCCAGCTCGGCTTCGAGCTCGGGCATGCGGTCGAAGTGGTCCTCGATGGCCCGCTTGTGGCGGCCCGTGACGAAGATCAGTTCCGTGATGCCCGCAGCCAGGGCTTCTTCGACGGCGTACTGGATCAGGGGCTTGTCGATGACCGGCAGCATTTCCTTGGGCATGGCCTTGGTGGCCGGCAGGAAACGGGTGCCCAGGCCTGCAACAGGGAAGACGGCTTTGCGGATCGGTTTCATCAGGGGGTGGCGGCGGGAGGGATGGGCGCGCCCAGCGTCAGCATCTGCTGGTTGCGTTGCGACAGCGGCCGGGGCGTGCGCCCCTGCTCGGACGGCGGCGGGCCGAAGAAGCCCTGGCCGTAGGCCAGCAGCGCCAGATTGGCGATGACCGCGAGAATCAGCAGGAAACGCATGCGTCAGCCTGGATGGAGAAAGGGATGCCTGCCAGTATATCAGCGGGGTTCGGGCATCCCGACGGAACTCAGGCCGCTCGCAGCGCAGCCCAGGCCTGCGCGAAGGCCTGCGCGTCCTCCCGGACGGCCTGTGCGCTTTTGCCGGGCTTGTACAGCGACGAGCCGATCCCGAATCCCGTGGCACCCGCCTGGGTCCAGGCGGCCATCGTGCCGGTGGCGATGCCCCCCACGGGGAATAGGTCGCTGCCCCGGGGCAGCACGGCCAGCAGGGCCTTGACCACGGCAGGCGAGGCCAGTTCGGCGGGGAACAGCTTCAGGCCGTGCGCGCCATGCGCCAGCGCGCTGAAGGCTTCGGTCGGCGTCAGGATGCCGGGCAGGCTGATCATGCCGAGCCTGACGGTCTCGTCGATCACGGCCGGATCGGCATTGGGCGAGATGATCAGTTGTCCGCCTGCGGCGTGCACATCGCGGACCTGTGCCGGGGTCAGCACGGTGCCTGCGCCCACCAGCACATCGGGAAAGGCGGTGCGCAGGGCCGCGATGCTGGCCAGCGGATCGGGAGAGTTCAAGGGCACTTCCCACAGCAGGAAGCCGGCGTCGTGCAGCGCCTGGCCGATGGCAACGGCCTCGGCCGGCTGGAGACCGCGCAGAATGGCGATCAGCGGCAGGCGGGGCTTGAGTTCGGCATAGCGTTGATGCAGCGGGTGCGGGGCGTTCATGCGGCAGTCTCCGTCAAATGTGTCTGGATGGCCAGGTGGCCGGCCCAGGTGGCCTCGTCGCCGAAGACGACCGTATCGCAGGACAATTGCGCCAGGGCCAGGCGGTAGCGCAGGGCCAGCGCGTCGTTGCCGATCAGTGCGACCGTGTCCCCGGCAGCGGGTTGCATGTCGCGCAGTTCCTGGCCGATCAGCAGGCCCGAGAGGAAACTGGACGATTGTGCGGGGTGCAGGGTGTCGAACAGACTGAGGGTGCGGACGCCGAACAGCAGGTGGCCGAGCGCCTCGTCCCGCAGGCCGCGTTGCACGCCCTGCAAGAAAGCGGTCTCGTCCAGCGGCGCCTGGACGTCCGTGGTCCGGCCCAGGATGGAATGTCGGGTGAGCAGGGCGAACAGTTCGCCCGTCATGAAGGTCCTGAAGCGGGTGACGGCACCGTCCTGCATCTGCACCCATTTGCTGTGCGTGCCAGGCAGTACCAGCAGGCCGTCGCGCCGCTGCATGAGCCGCAGCGTGCCGAAGACCTGGATCTCCTCGCCGCGCATCACGTCGGGTACACCGGCGACAGCGTCCACGCCGTCGGGCGGCACCACGCTCATGCCGGGCACGATGGCCATGGGTACGCCGTTCATGGCGGGCAGCCACGCGAGGCTGCGGCACAAGGCATCGAAGCTGGCGGGGCAAGGGCAGTAGGGGGCCTCTTGCCAGCCCTGGCGGCTGCCGACCATGCCCGAGAGCAGGCACAGCGTGGGCGCCTGTTCCAGCCAGTCGCCGAAATGCTGTTCGAAGGCCGCAGCGAAACCGTCCGGCGCCACCTGCAGGATGCCGTGCGGCAACGCGCGTCGCGCCGCGATCCGGCCTTGCGCGTCAATCAGTACGCCGCGCAGCGAGGTGGTGCCCCAGTCGATGGCGAGCAGGCGGGGGCGGGCGTCTTGCGGGCCGCGCGAGGGCGGCGTCAGGGTGTCGGTCACAGGCGGGTCTGCGCGTCAGCGTGAGTAAGAGCCTTACAGCGGCTTGTAGGCCGTGACGTCGATCTCGACCTTGGCGTCGATCATCAGGCGCGATTCCACCGTGGAGCGGGCGGGGCGGTGATCGCCGAAGCATTCCATGTAGACGCGATTGAAACTGCCGAAGTCGCGCGCATCATCGAGCCAGACATTGACCTTGGCGACGTCCTGCAGAGTGCAGCCCGCCAGCGCCAGCGCGGCTTCCAGGCGCTGGAACACCTGACGGGTCTGGGCTTCGATGCCGCCGGTCACGACCTGACCCTGGTCGTCGGTGGGTACGGTGCCCGACACGAAGACGAAATCACCCGCGCGCACGGCGGGCGAGAGCGGGCGTGACTGGCGGTCGGATGCGATGGGGGACTGACCTAGGGTAATTACCGGCATGACATCATCTCCTGAATGTAAGAATATTACATAAACAAAGCACGAAAAACACTTTTTTAAATGATAAAACGGTTTTTTGTGGTTGTGGATGTAATTTATTTTCCTAAATTATTTTCCTGAACCATCTGACCCGATCAAAGGCGAAGCCCATGAACGCACACCCCTTGTTTCCGCAAATGACGCGTCGTCGTCTGCTGGTCTCCGCCCTGCTGGTGGCCGGCTGTATGAGCCTGCCCCTGGAATCCGTGTACGCGCAAGCGAGTGTCCGGGGCGGTTCGGCCAACCTCGCCATGATCGGCGAGTTGCAGAGCATGGACCCGATGACCACACCGACCGACCTGGTGGGTACGGTGATGCAGCACGTCTACGAACCGCTCTATACCTTTGATGGTCAATGGAACATCCAGCCCATGCTGGCCGACACCATGCCTGCGATCTCGGCTGATGGCAAGACCTACACCATCGCGCTGCGCCAGGGCGTGAAGTTCCACAACGGCAAGGACATGAGCGCCGACGATGTGGTGGCCTCGCTGAAGCGCTGGATGGCGGTGTCCGCGCGCGGCAAGGCCGTGGGGCAGGTCGTGACCAGCATCGCCGCTCAGGGGCCGCTGACGGTGGAGATCCAGCTCAAGACCATCTACGCGCCGCTGCTGGCGCATCTGGCCATGCCCAGCGGCATGGCCGGCATCATGCCCAAGGAAGCGATCGCCACGCCGCTCACGGACATCGTCGGCACCGGACCCTACAAGCTCAAAGAGCGCAAGCCGGACCAGTACACGGTGTTTGTGCGTTTCGACGAGTACGCGGCGCGCAGCGAGCCCGCCAGCGGGTACGCCGGCAAGCGCGAGGCGCTGCTCGATGAACTTCGCTTTGTGCCGGTGCCCAATGCGACGACGCGCCTGGAAGGCGCGCTCGCCGGCCAGTTCCATTACGCCGACCTGTTGCAGGTCGAATCGATGGGCCGTCTGGAAAAGGCCGGTCCCGCCGTAGTGCCGATCCTGACGCAGAACTTCGGTTTCCCCTACATCGTGTTCAACACCAAGGAAGGCGTGCTGGCCAGCCAGCCGATGCGTCAGGCCGTGCAGACCGCGATGGGCGAAGCCGAGATGCTGATGGCCGGTTTCGGCGATCCGCGCTTCTTTACCGCCGAACCCAATTTCTTCCCCAAGGACACCCCCTTCTATTCCGACGCGGGCGCTGCGCTCTACAACCAGAAGAACCCGAAACTGTCCAAGGAACAGGCCGGCAAGGCAGGCTACAAGGACGAGCCCGTCCGGATCATGGTCAGCCGCCAGTACGAGTTCCACTACAACATGGCGCTGGTGATGGCCGAGCACCTCAAGCGCGCCGGCTTCAAGACCGATCTGATGGTGGTGGACTGGGCGACGTTGGTGCAGCGCCGCAACGATCCCAAGCTGTGGGACATCTACGTGACGCACTCGGGCCTGTTCCCCGAGCCCATGCTGTCGCCGCCGCAATTGGGCGAAGGCGCGCCCGGCTGGTGGGAAACCGACACCAAGAAGGCGGTGCTGGCCGCCTTCAACAGCGAACCGGACGTGGCCAAGCGCGGTCCGCTGTGGGGCCCCGTACAAGAGCTGGTCTATCAAGAGGTGCCGTTCGTGGAGGTGGGCCGCTTCAATGGCCTGTCGGCGCGCTCGGCCAAGCTGCAGGGCTATACGCCGGCCACCTGGCCGTTCTTCTGGAACACTTCGCTCGCCCAATAGGCGGGCCGGATCGCCCCGATGCTGAGTTTTCTGATCAGGCGCCTGTGCGGCGCGGTGCTGGTGCTGGCCATCGTCGCCGTGCTGGTCTTCCTGCTGACACGCCTGGCCTCGGGCGATCCGGTGGCGCTGCTGCTGGGCGACCAGGCCACGGCCGCCGACATCGCGGCTGCGCGTGTGCAGTATGGGCTGGACCAGCCGCTCTTCACGCAGTTCGTGCTGTGGATCGGCCAGGTGCTGCGCGGCAATCTGGGGCAGTCGATTTTCCTGCAGATGCCGGTTTTGCATGCGCTGGCCGAGCGGGCCGAGCCGACTGCGTTTCTCGCCCTGTTCTCGGTGGCGATCGCGGCCGGCATCGGCGTGCCCTGCGGCATGGCGGCCGCCGTCTGGCGCGGCAGCCGGGGCGATCAGATCGTCAGCACCGTGGCCATGCTGGGCGCCAGCATTCCCAGTTTCTGGTTCGGTCTGATCCTGATACAGGTCTTTGCCGTGCACCTGGGCTGGTTCCCGGCCTCGGGCTATGGCGAGCCGGGGGCGTCGATGAGCGACCGCGTCCTGCACCTGCTGCTGCCGTCCATCGTGCTGGGCGTGCTCAATTCGGCCTTGGTGATCCGTTTCACGCGCGCCTCGGTGCTCGACATCCTGGGCGAGGATTATGTCCGCACCGCGCGCGCCAAGGGACTGGCCGAACGCGTGGTGCTCATCAAGCACGTGCTGCGCAATGCGCTGGTGCCCATCGTCACTGTGCTGGGGCTGACTCTGGCGCTGATGATCGGCGGCACCGTGGTGACCGAGACCGTGTTCAATCTGCCCGGCGTGGGCAATCTGGTGGTGCGTGCGGTGCTGCGCCGCGACTACCCCGTGATCCAGGGCACTTTGCTGGTGATCGCCGCGATCTATGTGTTCATCAACCTGGCGATTGACCTGCTCTATACCGTGGTCGATCCCCGCATCCGTCTGGGGGGCTCGTCATGAACGCGCCGTCTTCCGCCATCCAGGGGACCTCGGCCACCCGCGCGCGTCCGGGCAAGTCGCGCGCGCCCTGGGTGAAAGCCCTGCGGCACCTGTTCGCCCGCCGGGTCGTGCTGGCCTCCGCCCTCGTCCTGCTGCTGACGGTCGTCGTGGCGGTGTTCTATCCCATGCTGTCCGACGCCGATCCAGGCGACATGAACATCGCCATGCGGCTGCATGCGCCTTCGTGGGCGTATTGGGCCGGCAATGACGAACTGGGCCGCGACGTGATGCTGCGCATCATCTACGGGGCCCGCTATTCGCTGATGATCGGTTTCTTCACGGCCCTGGGCGCGGTGGTGCTGGGGACGGTGCTGGGCATGCTGGCGGGGTACTTCCGCCGACTGGACGCGCCGCTGATGCGTCTGGTGGACGCGATGATGGCCTTTCCCGACATCCTGCTGGGCATCGCTCTGGTGTCGATCCTGGGGGCCTCGCTGTGGAACGTGATCCTGGCGCTGGTCATCGTCTACACGCCGCGTGTGGCGCGTGTGGTGCGTGCTTCTACCCTGGTGCTGCGTGAACTGTTGTTCGTCGACGCCGCCAAGGCCCTGGGTGTGAGAACGCCGATGATTCTGTGGCGCCATATCCTGCCCAATCTGCTCTCGCCGGTGCTGGTGCAGGTGACCTTCATCTTCGCCTACGCGATTCTGGCCGAGGCGGGGCTGTCTTTCCTGGGTGTGGGCGTGCCGCCCGAGATCCCGACCTGGGGCACCATGATCACGGGCAGCCTGCAATACGCCGATCAGGCATTCTGGACCATCCTCGCACCCGGTATCGCCATCGTGCTCACCGCCCTGTCGCTGCAGCTATTGGGCGATGGCGTGCGCGATTTGTTCGACCCCAAACTGAAGCAGAAATCATGACGGCTCACGAGTCCGTTTCCGCGCAGATCGTGCCTCGGCTCGACGTGCGCGCGCTATCCACCTCCTTTGCCACCGAGGACGGGCGCATCCAGAGCGTGGCGGACGTCAGCTTTCGCCTCATGCCCGGCCAGACGCTGGCGCTGGTGGGCGAATCCGGTTCGGGGAAGTCGGTCACCAGCCTGTCGCTGATGGGGCTGCATGCCAAGACCTCGCATGCCCGGATCGAGGGTGAGGCGCATTTCGTGCTGCGCGATGGCCGCAGCGTCGATCTGCTGCGGCTCGACCAGAAAGCGCTGCGCGGCCTGCGCGGCAACGAACTGGCCATGATTTTCCAGGAGCCCATGACCAGCCTGAATCCGGTGCTGACGGTGGGCGAGCAGATCGCCGAATCGGTGCGTCTGCACATGGGGCTGGACAAGGCCGGCGCCCTGGCCCATGCCCGCCGCATGCTGGAACTGGTGGAAATCCCCGCTGCCGCGCAGCGGGTGAGCGAATATCCGCACCAGCTTTCGGGCGGCATGCGCCAGCGTGTGATGATCGCGCTGGCCATGGCCTGCAATCCGACCCTGCTGATCGCCGATGAACCCACGACGGCGCTGGACGTCACCATCCAGGCGCAGATCCTGTCGCTGATGGGGCGGCTGCAGCAGGAGACGGGCATGAGCATCCTGTTCATCACTCACAATCTGGGCGTGGTGGCGCAATACGCCGATGCGATCGCCGTGATGTACGCGGGCCGCATCGTCGAGAGCGCCAGCGTGCACGACCTGTTCGCCACGCCGCGCCATCCTTATACCCAGGGTCTGCTGGGCTGCCTGCCGGGAGTGGTGCGCAAGCGCGAACGGCAGGCGGGGGCCGGGGCGCTGCGCCGCCGGCTGGATGCCATTCCGGGGCAGGTTTCCAGTCCGCTGGCTCCGCCGCCCGGTTGTGCCTTTGCGCCGCGCTGCAGCCGGCGCCTGGAGACCTGTGATGCGGCGATGCCGGCCCTGGAGGTGATCAATGCGGACCGCTGGCCCTTGCGCCAGGTGCGCTGCATCCGCGCGGGAGAAACGGCATGACGCAAACTCCGGCATCCGCAGAGCCTTTGCTGCGCATCCAGAACCTGAGCAAGCAGTTCGGCGTCGGCCCCGGCGCGGTACGCGCGGTGCAGGACGTGTCGTTCGACATCCTGCCCGGAGAAACCTTGGGCCTGGTGGGTGAATCCGGTTCGGGCAAAAGCACGATCGGCCGCATGCTCACCCGCCTGATCGACCCGACCGACGGCAAGCTGCTTTACCGGCACGAGGCGCGCGAGGTCGATCTGGCGCGCCTGAGCCAGGGCGCCCTGCGCCCGCTGCGCGCGGATATCCAGATCATCTTCCAGGACCCCTATGCCAGTCTGAATCCACGCATGCGCATCCGCGACGTGCTGAGCGAGGCGCTGTCTACCCATGGCCTGGCGCGAGGCGCGGCACGGCAAAAGCGCATCGAGGAATTGCTGGAACAAGTCGGCCTGCGGCCCGAGCACGCCGAACGCTTCCCGCACGAGTTCTCCGGCGGGCAGCGTCAGCGCATCGGCATCGCCCGCGCCCTGGCGGTGGAGCCCCGCTTCATCGTTGCCGATGAGCCGCTTTCGGCGCTCGACGTGTCCATCCAGGCTCAGGTGGTCAATCTGCTGGGCGAACTGAAAGAGCGCCTGAACCTGACGCTGCTGTTCATTTCCCACGATCTGGACGTGGTGGAATACCTGTGCGACCGGGTGGTGGTACTGTATCTGGGCCGCGTGGTCGAGGTCGCTCCGACGGAAGCCTTGTACACACGGCCGCGCCATCCTTATACGCAGGCTTTGCTGGCGGCGGCGCCCATCCCCGATCCGGCGCAACGTCGCGAAATCCCTTTGCTGTCGGGCGATCTGCCCAGCCCTAAGAACCCGCCCAGCGGCTGTGTGTTCCGCACCCGCTGCCCGCTGGCGGAAAGCCGGTGTGCACAGGCTGACATGCAGTTGCGCGCCGTGGGCGAGGGGCATCTGCAGGCTTGCTGGAAGGCGCAATAAACACACGCGGCACGCCGCGCAACACGTCATATGCAACGAAAGAGGCCTACGCCATGCAACCGGATTTTCTGATTGATCACCACCACAAGAGCTTTCCGCTCGCCGCCTCGCCCGTGCAGGCTTCGCGCATCGCCGAGCGCGGCTGGAACGTGCTGGCGGACGACCTGCCCTATCCGCTGGCCGTGATACGCCGCTCGGCCCTGGAACACAATGTGCGCTGGATGCAGGACTATGCCCAGGGACGTCGCGTCGCCTTCGCGCCGCACGGCAAGACCACCATGTCGCCCCAGTTGTTCGATCTGCAATTGCGGGGCGGCGCCTGGGGGCTGACCTTCGCGACGATCCATCAGCTTGCCGTCGGGCTGGAGTCTGGCATGCGCCGCGCGATCATCGCCAATCAGGTCGTGGCGCCCGCCGACCTGGACGGGCTCGATGCCCTGCTCACCCGGCACGAGGGCCTGCGGGTGTGGTTCCTGGTCGACTCCCTGGCACAGTTGCGCGGCATCGAGGACTGGGCGCGTGTGCGCGGCAGCCAGCGGGTCTTTGATGTGCTGCTGGAAGTGGGCATCCAGGGCCAGCGCACGGGCGTGCGGACGTCCGCCGAGGCGCTGGAGTTGGCGCAGGCCATCCAGGCCAGCGCGGCGGCGCGCCTGGGCGGCATCGAATGCTATGAAGGCGGACTGGCGAAGTGCGACAGCGCGCACGACGTGCCTGCCGTGACCGAACTCGTGCGCCGCGTGGTCGAGATCGTCGCGGCTTGCGACGCGCAGGGGTTGCTGCCTGCAGGCGAACCGATCCTGAGTGCCGGCGGCTCGGCCATCTTCGATCTGGTGATGCCGCTGCTGCAGGGCGCAGGCCTGGTGCGGCCGTTCCTGGGCGTGCTGCGCTCGGGCTGCTACGTGACGCACGATCATGGCAATTATCAGCGCCTGCTCAAGCTGGTGGAACAGCGCGGGGGTTTGCAGGATTCATTGCAGGCCGCGCTCGAGGTCTGGTCCATGGTGCAGTCCGTGCCCGAGCCGGGCCTGGCGCTGCTGACCTGCGGCCGGCGCGACATCTCCTATGACCTGGAACTGCCGTCCGTCCAGCGTTGGGCGCCGCGCGGCACCCGGCAGGCGCAGGACGCGCCCGCATCCTGGAAGATCAGCGCCCTGAACGACCAGCATGCCTATCTGCGGTTCGATCCGTCGCAGGCCGTTCCGGCCGTGGGCGACCGGGTCGCGCTGGGCATCTCCCACCCCTGCACCACCTTCGACAAGTGGCGCTGGATGCCGGTGGTGGACGATGCCTGGACGATCGTCGATGCGGTCGAGACGCGGTTCTGAGCCCTGCGGATGACATCATGCCTGCCATCATGCCGGTGACCGCCCCGTTGCTGACCTTGCAGCTCTTGCAGCGGCAAAAGTATGATTTGCCGCAGGCGCAGCGCCAGGTGATCGACGTCATCCTGAAAGACCCGGGTGCGGCGGTGCTCGCCACGGTCGAGCAACTGGCCGCGCAGGCCTGCGTATCCATGCCCACCATCGTGCGCATGTGCCGCCGCTTCGGCTTCGATTCGGTGCGCGAGTTCATGGTCGCGCTGGCGCAGACGCTGGCGGTATCGGGCTCGCACCTGCACCGCAGCGTAGAGGCCGGAGACCCCGCCGACGCGGTCATCAGCAAGATCACGCATGCCGCCGCCAGCGCGCTGACCCATCTGGGGCGCAGCCTGGACCCGGCCGGGATCGATGCCGTGGCCGACGCGATGGCCCGGGCCTCGCGCATCGATTGCTATTCCGTCGGCGCGGCCTCGTCCTTCATGGCGCAGGAGCTGCAAAGCCGCCTGTTCCGTCTGGGGCTGACGGCCAATGCGATCTTCGACGCGCACCAGCAACTGGTGTCGGCGTCCACGCTGGGCCAGGGCGGTGTGGCCTTCGTGATCTCGCACGTGGGCCGCATGCCCTACACCCTGGAAGCGGCTCAGTTTGCCCAGGAACATGGCGCCACGGTGGTGGCACTGACGCAGCCCGATACGCCGCTGGCCGATCTGGCTGATCTGCTGCTGCCGGTCTCGGTGCCGCAGGACGCGGTGATGCGTGTGGGCACGGAAGCCTACCTGGCGCATCTGATGGTCATCGAGATCCTGATGGTGCGCTTGGCACAGATCCTGGGGCCGCGCGTGGTCAGCGGCATGCAGCAATACAAGCGTCTGTTGGAGACGCACGGCTTCGACAGCTACGAATACATGGGGTTTCAGCAGCCCGTGCACGTGCGGCGCGGCGACGGTAAAGACCCGAGGCCCGGCACGGTCGGCACGCAGGCGCGGCCCAAGGTGGAAAAACGATGAGCAACAGAGTGTGGTTGAAGGACGGCACCGTGGTCGATGGCACGGGCGAGCCCTCGTTCAGGGGCGATGTGTGGCTGCAGGGCGATCGCATCGTCGCGGTGTATCCCGCGCAGGAGCGCGAGACGCGCGCCGATGTGCGGGCCTGGATGGCTGAGGGGCCCCGGATGCACGATTGTCGGGGCAAAGTGATCGCTCCCGGTTTCATCGACGTGCATACGCACGATGATGCCGCCGTGCTGAACACCCCGGACATGCTGCCCAAGATTTCTCAGGGCGTGACGACGGTGGTTGCAGGCAACTGCGGCATTTCGCTGGCGCCGGTGGTGACCGACCGGCCGCCCGCGCCCTTGTCGCTGCTGGGTGACCGGCAATACCGGTACGCCACCTTCCGCGACTATACGGCAGCGGTGGATGCCACCCGCCCCGCCATCAACATCGCTGCGCTGCTGGGGCATACGGCGCTGCGCATCAAGCACGTGGCGGACCTGGATCGTCCCGCCACGGCCGAAGAACGCACCGCGATGGCCGCTGACATGCGTGAAGCCATGGACGCGGGCGCTCTGGGGCTGTCCAGCGGCGTCTTTTACCGCGAAGCCTACGCCGCCGACGTGCCGGAACTGGTCGCCGTGGCCCGCGAGGCCGCTGCCCAGGGCGGGGTGTACGCCACGCACATCCGGGATGAGCTGAAGGACATTCTGGAGGCCATGATGGAGGCCGCAGGCACCGCGCGCCAGGCCGGGCTGCCGCTGGTGCTGTCGCACCACAAATGCGCGGGTTCGGCCAACTGGGGCCGGACCTTGCAGACCCTGCCGCTGGTGGATGAGCTGGCCAGCCAGCAGGAACTGGCGATGGATGTGTATCCCTATACGGCCGGGTCCACCGTGCTGCGTGAAGACCTGGTGGATGGTGTGATCGACATCCTGATCACCCGCAGCGAACCGCATCCCGAAGTGGCGGGGCGCTACCTGCGCGCCATTGCAGCCGAATGGGGCATGAGTGAATACGACGCCTGCGTCGCGCTCAAGCCCGGCAACGCCTGCTACTTTCAGATGCGCGAGGACGACGTGCAGCGCGTCATCACGCACCCGCTGTCGATGATCGGTTCGGACGGTCTGCCCAACGACGAGCGCCCGCATCCCCGCCTGTGGGGCGCCTTTCCTCGCGTGCTGGCGCAATATTGGCGGGAAAAGGGCGCGCTCAGCCTGCCGCAGGCCGTGCACAAGATGACCGGCATGTCCGCGCGGCGTTTTCGCATGGGCGACCGGGGTGTGCTGGCCGAGGGCAAGGCGGCCGACGTGGTCGTGTTCGATCCCGACCGCATCAAGGACAACGCCACCTTCGAAGCCCCGATGCAGGTCAGTGACGGCGTGGAAGCGGTCTGGGTCAACGGCGTGCTTGGCTACACGGAGGCCGACGGGGTGCGGCCGGAACGGGGCGGCCGCTTCGTGCGGCGCCAGACGGTTTAGCCGGCGCGGGCCTGGGTGGCCGGTTCAGGTGGCCGGCGTGTCCCGGGCCGCCAGGCTGGCCAGGCCGTCCAGAACGGGGCTGTCCAGCCAGCGCGGTTGTGCGGCGGCCGGGGCCGTGTGTGCCAGCGCTGCAGTCAATTCGCCCTGAACGCGCGGCCAGTCGCCGCCGCTGACGAACAGCAGCGCCTGCATGCCGGGGCAGGTGCCGGCGGCCAGTCGCCACTGACGCAGCAGTGCTCCGGCCTGGGCGGCCGCGATGCCGCTGATGATGGCGGTATCGGTGTCGGTCGGGAAATCGGCGGGTTCGCCTTGGGCCAGGGGCAGGTCCGCCGTGCCCTGGGACAGGCTGCGCGCCATCAGGGCTGCGCCGGGCAGAATCAGGCCGCCGATGAAGGCGGCGCGGCGTGTGCCGTCGGCCTGTGCCTGCCAGGCCAGGGTATCGATCGTCGTGGCCGTACCGAAGCTGGCCAGGACGCAGGGAGCGCCCGCCTGCCAGGCGGGATCGTCGCGGACGTGCCGCAGCAGACCCAGCAGGCCCAGCCAGCGGTCGGCCCCCAGCCGGGCCGGTTGATGATAGCCGTTGACCAGCAGATCGTGACCGTCGCGGGCGTCGTGCCAGCGTACGGGCAGGCGCCAGGCGGCGCGGCAGGCGTGTTCCAGCCTGTCGCGCACCTCGCTGCCGGCGACGTTGGAACCCAGGATGCGCCGTGGCGTGAAGTCCAGGCGTGCGGCCAGATCGGGGAGTTCCGTGTGTTCCAGAATCAAGGGCGGGCCCGTGCGCCGGGAAGCCCCGGGCGCCAGCCAGGCGATCTTGACCCGGGTGTTGCCGGCGTCGATCAGCAGGGTCATCGCTGCAACCGCACGGAGATCTCGCCGACCGTGATGGGCTGGATGCCGTCCGCGTTGCGCAGCAGCAGGCGGCCATCGGCGTCGATGCCGCAGGCCGCGCCCGTGTGCCGCAGGTGGCCGTCGTCGAGCACATCGAGCATGCGACCCACCAGACCGTCGACTTCCGCGTAACGGGCGGGCAGGTCGGCAAAGCCATGGGCAGTGACGTGGTTCAGCGCGTCGTACCAGGCCCGTGCCGCGCAGGCGGCCAGTTCGGCGGCGGTGGCGTGCGTGGCGACAGGGTCGTCGGCCGCGATTTCGGTCCAGTCCGCGATGCGCCGGTCCAGGGATTGCGACAGGGCGCGGCCGTCTTTCAGGTTGAAGCCCATGCCGATGATGATGAGGTGGTGGTCGGCGGTCTGGGCCGTGCCCGAACGGGTGGATTCGATCAGGATGCCGGCCAGCTTGGCCTGGTCCCAGAGCAGATCGTTGGGCCATTTCATGGTCAGGCGCGGCCGCTGGCGGGGGGCCAGGTGCGTGCGCAGGGCCTGACAGGTCGCCAGGCCGATCAGGGGCGCCAGGGTCGGCAAGCGGCGAGCCGGCAGGAACACGTCGAAGGCGCAGGAGAACATCAGATTGGCGCCGACGCGATTCTGCCAGGTGCGCCCGGCGCGTCCGCGCCCCTGGGACTGAAGATGCGTGCCCAGCAGCCAGGGCCGGTCCGGCGGCCCGCCGTCGCGGCGCGCGCGCGCCAGCAGGTCGGCATTGGTCGAGCCGGTCTGTTCGACCCAGTCCACCTGGCGAAATTGCGGCAGGGTCTCGCGCAGGGCACCGGCCAGGGCCTCGGGAGACGGCAGGGCGCAGGCGGGGTCGTGGGATGAGCCGGTCATATGGGTAGAATGAGGTCTGAAGCAGACAGGGGGATCCGCACAGCCATGAGTTTACGCACAGAACAAGCCACATGCCAGGGTCCGGCCGGTCTGATCGAGTACACCGTGGATCATCCGGAAGACACGCCGTCGGGCTGGGCGCTGGTGCTGCATCCGCACCCGCTGCATGGCGGCACCCGGGACAACAAGATCGTCACTACGGTATCGCGTGCGTGTGTGCAGCACGGCCTGCTGGCCATCCGTCCCAATTTTCGGGGGGTGGGCGCGTCTCAGGGCACCTTCGACCGGGGGGACGGAGAAACGGCCGACATGGCCGCCGTCGTCGAGCACGTCTTCCAGATCTGGCCGCAGGCGAGCTCGGGGCCTTGGGTGCTGGCGGGTTTTTCGTTCGGTTCGGCCGTGGCTGCCCAGCTTTATGCCGACCTGGCCGATCGGGGCCTGCCCTTGCCGGCCCGTCTGATGCTGATCGGCTGCGCGGTCGAGCGCTTTCGCCACCGCGCTTTGTCCATGCCGCCCGACACGCTCATGATCCATGGCGAGCACGACGAGGTCGTGCCCTTGTCCGAAGGCATGGATTTTGCCCGGGCGCATCAGTTGCCCATGACCGTCGTGCCGGACGCCGGACACTTCTTCCACGGCAAGCTGCTGGTCCTGCGGCAGATCGTCCAGTCGGGGTTGAGGGGCCTCTGAACAAGCCATCGCGCCGCGCGCATCTGCGGCTCGGGCGGGCCTCTGAGGTCCGGGCACATCGTTTCAGTTGCTTGCGTTTTGTCTCGAATTGCCCGGGTCTCGCAGTCGTGGTGGTTTTTCGTGCTGCCTATAATGGGCGCTTGTCGTTTCTTCCCCACTTCGCCGCCCATGCCCATGACTGCCTTCTCGCCGCTTCTCCATCGTTCCCGCCTGGCGCCCCTGGCGCTGGCCTGCTCGCTGCTGGTGTCTGGCGCGGCCTGGTCGCAGGCGACGTC
The DNA here is from genome assembly GCF_049650445.1 of Castellaniella sp. GTDB lineage: Bacteria > Pseudomonadota > Gammaproteobacteria > Burkholderiales > Burkholderiaceae_B > Castellaniella. The sequence continues at coordinate 115,317 of NZ_JBASAD010000035.1, forward strand.
CGCGCCCGCTGCGCCTGCGGCCGCGCAGGCCCCTGCCGGTGTCGACATGGTCAGCAACTTGTCGAGCATCCCCGCACCGACCCTGGGCGCCAAGGCCTGGCTGACCCTGGACGCCACCAGCGGCCAGGTCATCGCGGCCCAGAATCCCCAGGAAGCCGTCGAGCCGGCGTCCCTGACCAAGCTGATGTCCGCCTATGTGATTTTCGAGGCGCTGGAAAGCGGTCGGCTGAAGCTCGACCAGAAGGTCCGCATCTCTGAAAAAGCGTGGAAAACCGAAGGTTCGCGCATGTTCGTCAATCCGAACACCGACGTGTCGGTGGACGAACTGTTGCAGGGCATGCTGGTGCAATCGGGCAACGACGCCACCGTGGCGCTGGCCGAAGCCGTCTCCGGCAGCGAATCGGCCTTTGCCGCGAGCATGAACCAGCAGGCCAAGGCGCTGGGCATGAAGCACACGCATTTCACCAACGCCGCCGGCCTGCCCGACCCCGACCACATGACCACGGTCGAGGATCTGGGGATCCTGGCGCGGGCGCTGGTGCAACGCTTTCCGCAATACCGGCACTACGACAGCCAGAAGGAATTCACCTACAACAACATCAAGCAGAGCAATCGCAATCGCCTGTTGTGGGCCGATTCCACGGTCGATGGCCTGAAGACCGGCCACACCCAGTCGGCGGGCTATTGCCTGGTGGCCACGGCGCTGCGCGATGGCCGGCGCGTCGTGTCGGTGATCGTCGGTTCGGCCAGCGATGCCGCGCGCACCGAAAGCAGCCTCAAGCTGCTGAACTGGAGCTTCAAGAACTTCGACACGGTCAAGCTGCTGGACAAGGGCAAGCCGGCCGTGTCCGCGCGGGTCTGGGAAGGCGCCACGGAAACCGCCGAACTGGGGCTGTCCGACGCCCTGTGGGTGACGGTGCCGCGCGGCCGTGCCGACGACATCAAGACCGAGGCTCGCTACACCCAGCCGCTGATGGCACCCCTGACCGAGGGCGCCCAGGCCGGTTCGCTGGTGATCAGTCTGGATGGCAAGGAACTGGACCGTCGGCCCCTGCTGGTGCTGCATTCGGTGGAGGAGGCCGGTTTCTTCGGTCGGCTGCTGGACAAAGTCCGCCTGATGTTCGAATAATGGCGACATGAACCCGATCCGCCCCGAAGATTCCCTGATCGAATACCCCTGTGACTTTCCCATCAAGGTCATGGGGCGTACGCATGACGATTTCGCGCGCATCATGGCCGAGATCGCACTCGGCTTCGACCCCGCGTTCGATCCCGCCTCGATTGAAATCCGCCCCAGCGCCAGCGGCAATTATCTGGGCCTGACCCTGACGGTGCGCGTCACTTCGCGCGAGCAACTGGACGCGCTGTACCGCGCCCTGCACGGACACGAGATGGTGTCCGTCGTGCTGTAGGCCCGTCATGGACGTGCCGGCGGAAATTCAGGCGCACATGCAGGTGCACTGGCTGGACCGTCCCGCCCCTTATCTGCCGATCTGGCAGGCCATGCAGGATTTCACCGAAGCGCGCGGCGACGGCACGCCCGATGAACTCTGGCTGGTGGAGCACGCGCCGGTGTACACCCTGGGCCAGGCGGGCAAGCCGGAACACATCCTCAATCCGCATGGCATCCCGGTAGTGCAAGCCAACCGGGGCGGGCAGGTCACTTATCACGGGCCAGGCCAGGTGGTGCTCTACACCCTGGTGGATTTGCGCCGCCGGGGCGTCTTCGTCCGGGAGTTCGTCTCGCTGCTCGAACAGGCCGTGCTGGACCTGCTGGCCGAGCTGGGCGTGGCAGGTGCTTGCCGCAAGCCCGGTGCGCCCGGTATCTACGTGCCCCAGTCGGCGCTGTTGCAGCCCCAGGGAGACGCCCTGGCCAAGATCGCCGCGCTGGGGATCAAGATTCGCAATGGCCGCGCCTATCACGGCGTGGCTTTGAACGTCGCCATGGACCTCGGCCCCTTTCTGGGGATCAACCCCTGCGGCTACGAGGGCCTGCAGACGGTGGATTTGCGAGCCTGTGGCATCGAGACCGACCTGATCGCGGCCGGGAACCGGCTGGCGGGGATTTTCGCGGCCGCCTGGCATGCCGCAGGCCGACAAGGAGACACAGATGACACAAGCCTCGACCGAGCTGGTGCTGGTTGAACGCCGTGACGGTGTTCTGACCCTGACCCTGAACCGGCCCGACCAGTTCAATGCACTGTCCGATGAGATGTTGTCGGCGTTGCAGACGTGTTTCGATGCCTGTCTGGACGACGCGGACCTGAGGGTCGTGGTGCTGGCCGCCAACGGCCGCGCGTTTTGCGCCGGCCACGACCTGAAGCAGATGCGCGGCCATGCCGGTGATCAGGCGTACTACGGAGACCTGTTCGGCCGCTGCGGCCGGCTGATGCAGTCCATCGCGCGCTGCCCGGTGCCGGTCATCGCGCGGGTCCACGGCACGGCGACCGCAGCCGGCTGCCAACTGGTGGCCAGTTGCGATCTGGCGGTGGCCGCCGACAGCGCGCGGCTGGCGGTGTCCGGCATCAACGTCGGTCTGTTTTGTGCCACGCCGGCCGTGGCGCTGACGCGCAACGTGCCGCTGAAGAACGCCTTCGAGATGCTGGTGACGGGCCAATTCATCAGCGCCCGCCAGGCCGTCGAGCGCGGTCTGGTCAATCATGCCGTGCCCGACGCCGATCTGGATCAGGCAGTGCAGGGACTGGTGGACGCCATCCTGTCCAAGAGTCCGGTGGCGGTGCGTACCGGCAAGGCCATGGTCTACAGGCAGTTGGGCCTGCCGCTGGATCAGGCCTACGACTATGCGGCCGGCGTCATGGCGCAGAACATGATGGCCGAAGATGTGGGCGAGGGCATCGACGCCTTCATGCAGAAGCGCCCGCCGCAGTGGCGCGGCCGCTGAATCGGACCTGGTTCATCTGGGCTGCCGGGTGCTCAGCCAGAGGCTGCCGGCGACCACGACCACACCTGCGATCTGCGGGGGCGTCAGGGCCTGGCCCAGAAACAGCCAGCCCAGCAGCACGGCCGTCAGCGGGCTGAGAAACAACAGTGAAGACACCAGTACCGGGCTCAGCCGCCCGATGCCCCGGAACCAGAGGGCATATGTCAGCGCGGCACCGATCAGACTCAGCCAGGCCAGTCCCAGTCCGTTGACCGGTGTGGGCGCGGGTGGGGCCGGATCGAAGGCCAGGACCAGGGGGATCAGCATCAGGCCGCCCAGGCTGAGCTGCCAGGCCGTCATCGTCAGCATCGGGACGGATGTCTGCCACCGGCGGGCCAGGAGGTTGCCCAGCGCCATCGAAGCCGCGCCGGCCAGGCCCGCTGCGATGCCCAGACCGTCGAGCGTCGCGTCCGGCGTCAGCACCAGCAGGGCCACGCCGCCCAGGCCGGTCAGAGCGGCGATCAGAGAGGCCGGGCGCAGCGGGCTGCCCAGCAGCGCGGGGGCCAGCAAGGCCACCAGCAGCGGCTGGATGGCGCTCACGGTGGCGGCGACGCCGCCAGGTAACCGGTAGGCCGCCACGAACAGCAGGCTCAGGAAGATCGAGATGTTCAGCGCGCTCAGCACGAGGCTGCGCAGCCACCAGATGCCGGTGGGCAGCCGCCGCACGATCAGGAGCAGCAGCAGCCCGGCGGGCAGGGCGCGCAGCAGGGCGACCGTCATGGGCGAAAAGCCCGGCAGGCATTCGGTGGTGACGATGTAGGTGCTGCCCCAGATGGCGGGTGCGCTGGCCGTGAGCCACAGGTCGGCGCGGCTTGTCTTCATGCGAGATCCAGGACTTCGGCCAGCGGCCGGCGGGGTTTCTGCGGCCGGTTGCCCGGTGCGGCACGGCCGATGGCGCGTGGTTCGATCAGGGCGATGGCGGGATGCGTCATGGTGTTCTCTGGGGGGTTCAGGTTGATGGCCCCAGTGTATTTAATCTGCTCTCAAGTGATAATGCCATAAAATATCAATGGATATTTGACCGTTGGTTGATAATAAGATCATGGATCGCCAGATTGCCCTGCGCGTGTTCCGCGAGGCGGCGGAACGGGACAGCTTCGCCGAGGCGGGGCGACGGCTCGGGCTGTCGGCGGCGGCGGTCAGCAAGAACATTGCCGAGCTCGAAGCGCATCTCGGGACACGGCTGTTCCATCGGACGACGCGCAGCAAAACCTTGACCGAGGAAGGTCATCTCTACCTGGAGCACGTCGTGCGGGGCCTGGACGCGCTGGCCGAGGCGGACGAGGCCCTGGGCCTGGCGCGCACCGACCCCGGAGGCGTCCTGCGGGTCAGCGCGCCCATGACCGTGACCATGACCTGGCTGTCCACCCGCATTCCGGACTTTCTACGGCGCTATCCGGAACTGCGCCTTGACTTGCGGCTGGATGACCGGCGTGTCGATCTCGTGCGGGATGGCTTCGATCTGGCGATCCGGGGTAGTGACCAGCTTGAAGACAGCAGCCTGGTGGCCCGCCGTCTGGCCGACATGCCGCATGTGCTGTGCGCCGCGCCGGCCTATCTCCAGGCTCGGGGCGCGCCCTCGTCGCCTGCCGCCCTGAAGGCGCATGAATGTGTGCGTTTCAGTCTGTCGGGGCATGCGGATGTCTGGACGTTCAGAAAAGGTGCGCGCGTCGAACGGGTCACCGTCCAGTCCCGATATTCGGTGTCGTCCAGTCTGGCCGTGTGCGATGCGCTGCGGGCGGGCTTCGGCCTGAGCCTGGTGCCCCGCCCCTATGTCGAGCGGGACCTGCGGGCGGGGCGGCTCCAGGTGGTGCTGGACGACTGGCGCACCGTCACCACCACGCTCTACGCCGTCTACCCTTCGCGCCGGCATCTGTCGCCCAAAATCCGTGTGTTCCTGGATTTTCTGGCAAAAACATTTGATACGACGATGGTTTGAGCCTGGACAAGGCGCCGTGTCGCGCTTGCGTGTCCAATGAAAGGGTCCTGCAACGGAGCCTTTCTCATGACCACGAACTCGGGCGTACGTCCCGCCCCGGCACTTTCCCTGAAGCGACTCGCCGCCTGCCTGCTGTCGACCGGTGTCTGGATGGCATCACCGGCGCAGGCCGTCGCGATCGATGTCGTCGCCATTCCGGGCGGCGCCTTCACCTATCAGGCGGCTGGCGAATTCCTCGATCAGGGGCGGCCTGTGGACGCGCCCCGCGTTCAGGGCCGGGTCGAGGACGGCCGCGCCATCATGCGCCGCCAGGTCAGCCAGGCGGAATACGCCCGCTGCGTGCAGGCGGGCGCCTGCAAGCGTCTGGACAAGGGCTTTCGGGACCTGGATGCCGCCGATCTGCCGGCCGTGGGCGTCAGTTGGGCCGATGCCACCGCCTATGCCGAGTGGCTGTCGCAGGAAACCGGTCAGCGCTGGCGGCTGCCTGTCTATGCCGAATGGGTGCGGGCCGCCGCCGACCGCTACCGCGAAGACGGCGCCCTGCCGTCGGACCCCGACAATCCCTCCGCTCGCTGGCTGGCTGAATACGATCGCGAGATTGCCCGCAGCCAGGGCCGGATCAAGCCCGCTCAGCCTTTCGGGCATTTCGGTGTCAACACCCTGGGCGTGAGCGACATGGGCGGCAATATCTGGGAATGGACCGATACCTGCTTTGCCAGCCATAGCGTGGGCGCGCTGCCGCTGGCGCCGCGCGAGAACTGTGGCGTACGCATCCTGGCAGGCGCTCACATCGCCGCCATGGCTGACTTCATCCGCGATCCGCGCAACGGGGCCTGCTCCATCGGCTTGCCGCCGGCCAACCTGGGCTTCCGCCTGGTGCGCGAAGACTGAGCACGCGGCAAGGCCCGCTGTGGCGGGAATGCCTCATCAGGCGCGTGAGGGTTTGCGGTAGATCAATGGTTTCATCGAAGTCTGAATGTCGCCTGAATGGGATTGATCCAGCGCAATAAGGGTTAACCCAGGCCATGACAAGATGGAGTTGTCGAACAAGAGACGACACATCAAAGACGAAACGTCACATCAGGGAGTTGAACATGAAGGTATTCCGTCTGTGCATGGCCGCCACCGCGCTGGCTTCTTTGTTGGCTGGAGGCGTTGCGCTGGCTGATCCCGCCGACAAGCTCGAGCATATCCGCCCCATGCTGGTGGCTCCGCCCAATGTGATGAAGCACGAGCAGGCCACCACGGCCAAGCCGCGCGTCGTCGAATTCACGATGACCATCGAAGAAAAGAAGATCGTCATCGATGAAGAAACCGGCGCGACCCTGCAGGCCATGACCTTCAACGGCACGATGCCTGGCCCGACCATGGTGGTGCACGAAGGCGACTATGTGCAACTGACCCTGATCAACCCGACCAAGAACGCGCTGGAACACAACATCGACTTCCACGCCTCGACCGGCGCCCTGGGCGGCGGTGCGCTGACCAAGATCAAGCCGGGCGAGCAGACCGTGCTGCGCTTCAAGGCGGATCGGACCGGCGCCTTCATCTATCACTGCGCTCCGGAAGGCATGGTGCCCTGGCACGTGGTGTCCGGCATGAGCGGCACGCTGATGGTGCTGCCGCGCGAAGGCCTGACCGACGGCAATGGCAAGAAGCTGACCTATGACAAGGTCTACACGATCGGTGAGTTCGATCTGTACATCCCCAAGGATGAGAATGGCCAGTACAAGTCCTACGAAACCGCCCTGGAAAGCTACGGCGATACCACTGAAGTCATGCGCGGCCTGATTCCGTCGCACATCGTCTTCAACGGCAAGAAGGGTGCGCTGACCGGTGAGGGCGCCTTGACGGCCAAGGTTGGCGAGTCGGTGCTGTTCATCCACTCGTCCGCCAACCGCGACACGCGTCCGCACCTGATCGGCGGCCATGGCGACTACGTCTGGGCCACGGGCAAGTTCATCAACAAGCCCGAGCGCAATCTGGAAACCTGGTTCATTCCGGGCGGCACGGCCGGGGTGGCGTACTACACCTTCAAGCAGCCTGGCATCTATGCCTACGTCAACCACAACCTGATCGAAGCGTTTGAACTGGGCGCTGCGGGTCACGTCAAGGTCGAAGGCAAGTGGGACAACGATCTGATGAAGCAGGTCGTCGCCCCCACCGCCATCAAGTAGTCAGCCATCAGTACCCGGGGCGGTCCTGGAGACCGCCCCGACATAACGGAGATAGACAAATGTTCAAGATCGTGAGTGTGGCCGCCCTGTCACTGGCTCTGCTGCCGGCCCTGTCGATGGCCAGCGATGCCGCCACCCTGCAGGCCGGAGAAAAGCTCTACAAGAGTTCCTGCGTGGCATGTCACAGCACGGGGGCTGCCAATGCGCCCAAGCTCGGTAACAAGCAAGCCTGGGCGCCGCTGATCGCCAAGGGCATGGACGAGATGATGAACGTGGCGCTGCACGGCAAGGGTGCCATGCCCGCGCGCGGCGGCACCAAGGCCGACGACGCCGCACTGCGCGCTGCCGTGGAATACATGGTCAGCCGCGTGCAGTAAAGCAAATGGCCCGCCACGCCTGTCCGCGAGCCGTCCCGATCCGTCGGCAGGCCGCGGCTGCGGATTCAGGCGTCCTGTTGCGCGGGCATTGAGCCCGGGTCCTCGGGGCGTCAGTTCCCCTCGGGTTCCAGCAGGACCTTCTGCTTGATGGCGAACCCGATCAGTTTGGCCTGCTCCTTGGGGCCGATGCCTGTGCACTTGTGCACTGCGCTGTCGTCGTGCCGCTCCCAGTCGTTTTCGCCCTGTTTCGAATACATGTAATAGTGGCCGGAGGTGGCGCCTCCTTGCTGGATGACAATCTCTTTCGGCTCGAAGGTGACCATCCACTGCTTGCCTGTTTTTTCGTCCAGGACGTTGAGTGTGACCTCATCGGTGAAATTCGCTTTCGCCAGGGTCGCCTTGCGCAACTGGAATGTATCGAGGTCGTACTCCAAGGTGTTGAGATGAAGGTTGAACCGATGGAGTGTGGACAGGTCTGGAACAGTCCATTGCTTGACCTTGGTGGCCTCCGTTGCCTTTGGGTCGTCGCGGTTCCATTTCAATTCGATCGTTTCCGACCGATGGGTGTCGTCCAGGATGTCTTGCAGCGTGGCCTTCGGGTTTGTCGCAGTGATGTCATGGCAATAAGCCGGCTCGCTGGGCAAGGGGCGGTGCATCTTTCCATTGGCCAGCGATTCCTTGCAGGTCATGGCGCAGCCTTCGATCTCGGATAGATTGAACGCTTCCGTCAATTTCGCCAGGAATTCCTGCGCATCATTCTGCGTGCCGACGATATTGAATGAAAATTGGCCATCTTCCTCTTGCTTATTGAACACATCCAGCTTCTGGAGGCTTGAAAAAAGCGCTCGCAGTTCTTTTTCAAGCGGCTTGTCCATGGCGAAAGACGCCTTGATGACGTGAGCGAGCTTGTCCGCGGCGTCACGCTTGCCGGCATCCGCGGTGGTCTTGCCGAAGTTTTCAAGATGGCTGAGCAGACGGTCCGGACCCAGGGAGCTCAGCAAGAATTTCAGCGTGGAGTTGGCGTAGCAGGTATTCCCGAGGTTCCTGAATCCGCAAATTTTCGGGGTCTCGGCGCCCTTGGTGGATTGAGCCTGGGCTGCCATGTCTTTGGCGTCATGGATGATCTGCGCTACGATCCGCCCCTTGAGCGGGGTGCCACCCGTCAGGTCCACGTTGTTCTTCGTCAGGGCCATTTCTGTGGCCGCGCCGCCGAATTTCTGCGAGAGGGAGTACAGGAACAGCCCCAGCGCCTGGGCATTGTCGGTCTTGATCTGCTGGCGGTATTCCTCGACGGCATGCAGGTTTCTGAGGATGGGCACGTGGCTGAGCGCCGACAGGATCCTTCCTTTGAAGCTTTGCGAGGCGGCTTGCAGCACCGGCACGCCTTGATCATTGTCCCGGACCGCGATGCTATGGCCCTGGCTGGCCAGATCGGAGAATTTTTCCAATTGGATCATGATTTTTCCTTTCCCAGAGAAGGGAAATATGCTTTGGTTCTTTTATTGGGACAGCAGATTCGCTCTGACTTTTTCGAGTTGATTGGCGAACTCTCCCAGGAATTCGTAAGCGTCATCGACATCGAGTTGGGAGGCGGGGAGACGATGCGTATACAGCAAGGCATCCGATGTGGGTTCGTAGGCGATCGCGCCGGCCTGCTGCTCGGCCAGCGACAGGTTGAGCGTCAGCAAACCCCGCCAGAAATCCTTTTCCTGCCAGCCCGCACTGCTTTGCAGCAGTCCATAAAATACCCAGCCCGACGATTTGCTCTCGATCGAGATGATCAAGGTCTGGTCCAGCAGCAGGCAGCACTTGCCGGTCTCGCCAAAAGAAAGATCCAGCCCCAGCCGGTCTCCCAGTCTGGACAATATGTCGCCATGTTCTTGCATGCCCCTGATTCCTTATGCCGTGAGAGTCTTGCACGATGCATATGAGTGACCAGAGGGCGCGCAAGGTTCCGTCGTCGGCTGGCGTGCGGGGCCGGGCCACCGCGCGGAATGCGGCGCGTTTACAGGCGGCGCAGGCCCTCGAACCGGTAATGCGGCTCGGCCGCGCCGGGAGCGTACACCGCCCAATGGGCGGTGTTTTTGCTGAGGTCGATGTCGGCGGTGGCCAGGGTGTTTTCCTGGTCGGTGTCGCCGGGAGAACGCCGCAGGATCGGCTCGGCGGCGTCGCCCGTGTCGGCCAGGATGGCCCGCGCCTCCACGCCTTGTTCCAGGAGCGCATCGCCGCGTGTCTGGCGGTGCGCCGACGAGGCGGTGATGATCTGCGGCAGGTGCTCCTGGGCGCTGTGCACGGCATGGTTGGCGTGCAGGATCGCCGCCCGGGTCACCGGGCGCACGGAGACGGCCGTCCGGCTGAATTCCACGCTCCAGGTCTGTGCGGCCCCGGCCTGTCCCAGGCCCAGGTGAAAGGCCCCCATGCGCGGGTGTGCCTGCAGGATCGACACGGCTTCGCTGGCCGATCCCGCAGCCAGCAGTGCGCGGCACAGGACCATGCGGGGCATGCCTGCTTCGGCCCGGCGGGCGCGGATATTGTTGACCGTCATCGCCAGGCCGGTTGCATTGACGGCGAAGGTGTGGCCGGGCAGCGAGCCCGGATAGACGAAGGATGCGAAGGCCGGTGCGCCGTCGGGCTGCGCATCGACCAGACCGCAGGCCCCGGCAAAGCCCGGGTCGCCGTCTTCGTTGTGGCTCAGGCGCTGCGGCGCCAGCACGGTGGTGCAGCCGTCGGGTGCCAGCGCCCACAGGTCGCCTCGGCAGTTCCACAGGAAGACCTCGTCGGGCGGCAGTTCCAGGCCCTCGGCCAGTCCGGCCAGTTCGGCCTCGATCCAGGGAAAGGCCTGGCGCAGCAGCGCCCGCATGACCGGGACTTCCGCTTGGTCACGGCAGGCCATGATCTGCGCCCAGGCATCTGAATGGACAAGATGGCGGTGGCAGGCCTCGGCGCCCCAACGCCCCAGGGCGCGGCCGACCTCGTGGTGAGAGCCGTGGGCCTCGACCCGATGCAGTTCAAGAGAATGGAGGGGGGCTGCGTCGTTCATTGGTAAGCGCCTGTGGCGTGGAGCCGGGCTTCGGTCCGGTTGAGTTCGGCCAGGGCATGCTCGCCGGAATGGACCAGCAATTGCTGGGCCAGCATTTCCACCAGTGCCTGGAGGGTCACGGTGGACGGGAAGAACGAGTGTCCACGAGTGGGGAAGGTCAGCACGCAGTCGGCGTGCAGCGCCATCGGCGCAAGCCGGCTGTCGCACAGAGCCAGCACGCGACAGCCCTGGGGGCGGATCGCCTCGGCCAGTTCGGTCATCTCGCGCGAGTAGGGGGCGTAGCCGATCAGCACGGCCGTGTCCTCGGGCTGCAGATGGTACGCATCCAGGCTCATGGTGCCGCTGGTGTCATGCAAGAGATGCGCGTCGGGGCGAAACAGGCTGCACAGATAGCGCAGGCTGAAAGCCGCCGGATGGCAGGACCGGAAGCCGGCGATCATGATGCGCCGGGCGTCCGCCAGCAGGGTCACTGCTTGCGTCAGGGCCTCCTGGTTGGCGGATTCCAGCGCTTTCAGATTGAGGATCTGCTGGTGGGCGGTGGCCTGCCAGGCGGCCTGGGCGGATTCGGGGCGGTTGACCAGGGATCGGGCGCGCGCCGAGTAGGCGCCGGGGTAGTGCAGTTCCTGGGTGAAGACGGCCTTCAGGGCGTCCCAGCCCGCGTAGCCCAGGTGCTGGGCCAGCCGCACCAGCGTGGCCGGCTGCACCCCGGCCAGCGCCGCCAGTTTGCGTGCCGACAGGGTCGAGACCTGGGTCGGGTGGTCGATCAGGTAGCGGGCGCCTGCCTGGAATTGGGGACTGAGGTCCGGATACCGGGCCTGGATATGACGGGTGAGTTCATCCAGAGACTGTGGTGCCGACATGACGTTTCATTAAAAAAGAATACCCAATGATTTGATTTATTTGTTGCGTGATCTATGATACATGAAACATTCGTTGAGAAACTGCCATGACTCATGTATTTCATCGCAATCCCCAGCATACGCTGAAGCAGGCCGTGCGCGGCCAGGGAATTTTCCTGTTCGATCAGGAAGGGCGCCAATATCTGGACGCGTCGGGCGGGGCGGCGGTGTCCTGTCTGGGACATGGCCACCCGGACGTGATCGCCGCCATCAAGGCGCAACTGGATCAGGTGGCGTATGCCCATTCGTCCTTCTTCACCACTCAGGTGTGCGAAGACCTGGCGGATTTCCTGGTCAGCCGGGCACCGGGCGATCTGGACCATGTGTATTTCGTGTCCGGCGGGTCCGAGGCGGTCGAGGCGGCCTTGAAGCTGGCCCGTCAGTATTTCGTCGAGCGCGGAGAAACGCAGCGCAGCCAGTTCATCGCGCGCCGCCAAAGCTACCACGGCAACACGCTGGGCGCGCTGGCCATCGGCGGCAATGCCTGGCGGCGCGAGCCTTTTCTGCCGATGCTGGCTCCTGCGCATCACGTCTCGCCCTGTTACGCCTACCGCGACCAGCGGCCCGGCGAGACCGAGGAGCAGTACGCCGCCCGTCTGGCCGACGAACTGGAACAAAAAATCCTGGAAATCGGTCCGCAGCGGGTGGCCGCCTTCGTGGCGGAAACCGTGGTCGGCGCCACGGCCGGCGCACTGGCACCGGTGCGGACCTATCTGCGACGCATCCGCGAGGTCTGCGACCGGCATGGCGTGCTGCTGATCCTGGACGAGGTCATGTCCGGCATGGGGCGCACCGGCCACCTGTACGCCTGCGCCGAGGATGGCGTTGCCCCGGACATCCTGGCCATCGCCAAGGGGCTGGGGGCGGGCTATCAGCCGATCGGCGCCATGCTGGCCAGCCGCCGCATCTACGACACCATCGTGGGCGGCAGCGGCTTCTTCCAGCACGGCCACACGTATATGGGCCACGCCACGGCCTGCGCCGCTGCCCTGGCGGTGCAGCGGGTGATCGAACGCGACGGCCTGCTCGCCAACGTCCTGGCGCGCGGCGAACAATTGCGGGCGCGCCTGCGCGAGGTCTTTGCCGATCATCCCAATATCGGCGACGTGCGCGGACGCGGCCTGTTCGTGGGCGTCGAGTTCGTGCGTGACCGGTCTGACAAGTCGGTGCTGGACCCGGCCCTGAAGACGCATGCGCGCCTGAAGCGCCAGGCCATGGAAAATGGCCTGATGATGTACCCCATGGGTGGCACCATCGATGGCGTCCACGGGGATCACGTGCTGCTGGCGCCGCCTTTCATCTGCACGGCGGCGGACATCGACGAGATCGTCGCACGGCTGGATCGTACGGTGCGTCAGGTTCTGCCTGCTTGAGCGCGGTACGCGACCTTTTCATGTTTATTTCCTCCGGCCCGCGGGTCGGGGAGCATCACGGAGATTTCCATGGCCCGAATCGACTACGCCGACCTGAGCCAGGGGCCGGCGGCCGCGTTGGCGGATCGTATCGCCGCCGAGCGCGGCAGCGTGCTGCATCTGTACCAGATGCTGCTGCACAGCCCCCCGGCCGCCGAAGGCTGGCTGACCTATCTGACCGCCATCCGCCATCATTGCAGTCTGGACGGCGCGACCCGCGAACTGGTCATCATGCGTATCGCATACTTGAATCGCGCGCCCTACGAGGCGGACCAGCACGCGCCCATTGCCTTGCGCGAGGGGCTGCGCCAGGACCAGCTCGACGCCCTGGTGCTGGACGCCATCCCGGCGGATCTGTTCGATGCGCGTGAATGTGCCGTGCTGGCGTACGCGGATGTGATGACGCGCTCCGTCCAGGTGCCCGACGCCGTGTTCCAGTCCGTGCGAGCGCATTTCGCGGACCGGGAACTGGTGGAACTGACGGCCACCATCGCGGCCTACAACATGGTGTCGCGCTTTCTGGAGGCGCTGCAGGTGCATTCGGACGATCAGCGCTGATCGTCCCGCTCCCACAGTGTGTCCGGCTCCCCCGCTGCCCGGTTCAAATACCGCGCCAGCACGAAACACAGGTCGGACAGGCGGTTCAGGTAATGCAGGACGGGCGGGTTCACGGTTTCCTGGCGCGAGAGCGTCACCACGGACCGTTCCGCCCGGCGGGCGATGGTGCGGGCCATGTGGGCGTGGGCGGCGGCGCGCGAGCCGCCGGGCAGGATGAATTCCCGCAGCGGGCCCAGTTCGGTGTTGTAGTGCGCCAGGGCTTCGTCCAGCCGCAGCACGTGCTCGTCCTTCAGCGCCGTCCAGTCCGGGATGCAGAGCTCGCCGCCCAGGTCGAACAGATCGTGCTGGATGCGGCCCAGCAGGGCGTCCACTGTGGCGGGCAAGGCTTCCGTCCGCCACAGGCCGATCGCGCTGTTCAGCTCGTCCACGTCGCCCAGCGCGGCGATGCGCGGGGCGTCCTTGGGGACGCGGGTCTTGTCGCCCAGGCCGGTGGTGCCGTCATCGCCGGTGCGGGTGGATACGATGGAGACGCGGATCGACATGGGGGCTCCCGGTGTGGGTGTGGATGAAAGGCGGGGTCAGTCCTGCCCGGCAAGCTGTCGCAGCGCGTCGCCGGTGACGCGCACCACACGCCAGTCGTCCAGGATTTCGCCGCCGTGGTGCCTGTAGAACTCGATGGCGTTCTCGTTCCAGTCCAGCACGACCCATTCGAAGCGGCCGCAGCCCAGTTCCACGGCCAGCGCCGCCAGGTGCTTGAGCACCCAGCCGCCCAGGCCGCGCCCCCGGTGGGCGGGGGTGATGTACACGTCCTCCAGGTACAGGCCACGCCGGTCCAGGAAGCTGGAGTAGTTGTGGAACCACATGATGTAGGCGATCGCCGTGGCCGGGTCCTCGACCGTCGTGATGACCAGGCAGCGCGCGGCCGGCTCCGGGCCGAAGAAGCTGTGGTTCAGGCTGTCGTGGGTAGCCTCGAAAATGTCGGTCAGTTTCTCGAATTCCGCCATTTCGCGCATCAGGGCGTGGATGGCGGGGATGTCGGATGCGGTGGCGGGCCGCAGGTCGTAGCCGGGGACGGGGGTAGGCAAGAGGTTCTCTGTTTCGCGGTATGCTGGGGATGTCCTGGGGGAACATTCGGAACATTCCCGGGGAAAAAGGAGTTTAGCCCATGCGTTTTCATGCGCTGCGCCCCCGGTTGGTGGCGGCTTTCAGTGCCTTGGTCGTGGCCGGCGCCCCGGCGGTGCCGGCAGGCGCGTGGGTGCTCGTGGCGGCCAGCATCTGGAGCCCGTCCGCCGCCGCACAGGCGGCGCCCGTTCAGGCCAGCGCCAGCGGCGAAGTCGTGCGGGTGAAGGCGGCCGACGGCAAGATCGCCATCCGCCATGGTGCCATCGGCAAGCTCGACCTGCCGGCCATGACCCTGGTCTACCACGCGGATCCCGCGCTGCTGTCGGGGATCGCGGTGGGTGACCGGGTCAACTTCACGGCCGAACGGGCCGCAGGCCAGTACCGGATCGTCGAGCTGAAGAAGAACTAGGAGGGAGGCCCGTGCGGGGCCTCCGACTTCGTTACAGCACGTAGCGCGCCAGATCCTGGCTGCCGGCGGCTTCGGACAGTTTGTCGTTCACGTAGGCGGCGTCGATCACCACGGTTTCCGCGCCCGGGCTGGCCGCTTCGAAGGACAGATCCTCCAGCAGCTTTTCCATCACCGTGTACAGGCGCCGGGCGCCGATGTTTTCCGTGCGCTCGTTGACCTCGAAGGCCAGTTCGGCCAGGCGTCGCACCCCGTCCTCGGTGAATTCCAGGGTGACGTCTTCCGTGGCCAGCAGTGCGCGGTACTGCTTGGTCAGCGAGGCGTCGGTCTCGCTCAGGATGCGCACGAAGTCCTCGGCCGACAGGGAATCCAGTTCCACCCGGATCGGGAAACGGCCCTGCAGTTCCGGGATCAGGTCCGATGGCCGGGACAGGTGGAAGGCGCCGGAGGCGATGAACAGGATGTGGTCGGTGCGCACCATGCCGTATTTGGTGTTGACGGTGGTGCCCTCGACCAGCGGCAGCAGGTCGCGCTGCACGCCCTGGCGCGAGACGTCGGCGCCGCCTTGTTCCTGGCGCGCGGCGATCTTGTCGATCTCGTCCAGGAAGACGATGCCGTGCTGTTCGGCCAGCGTCACGGCGTGGGTGCGCAGTTCTTCCTCGTTGATGCGGCGCGCGGCTTCTTCCTCGACCAGCAGGCGGAAGGCTTCCTTGACGGACAGCTTGCGCGACTTGGTCTTGCCCTGGGACAGGCCGGCGAACATGCCGCGCAACTGCTCGGTCATTTCCTCCATGCCCGGCGGCGCCATGATCTCCATCTGGGGCGTCGTCTGGGCGACCTCGATGTCGATCTGCGTGTCGTCCAGCTTGCCCTCGCGCAGGCGCTTGCGGAAGATCTGGCGGGTGTTGTTTTCCTCGCGCTCGGGTTCGCCATGGGCGTTGCGCGGTGGCGGCAGCAGGGCGTCCAGGATGCGGTCTTCGGCGGCATCTTCGGCCTGGGTGCGCACGCGGCGCGTCTCGGTCTCGCGCGTCTGCTTGATGGCGACCTCGACCAGATCGCGCACGATGGTGTCCACGTCGCGGCCCACGTAGCCGACCTCGGTGAACTTGGTGGCCTCGATCTTGATGAAGGGGGCATTGGCCAGGCGGGCCAGGCGGCGGGCGATCTCGGTCTTGCCCACGCCGGTGGGGCCGATCATCAGGATGTTTTTAGGGACGATCTCGTGGCGCAGGGGCTCGGGCACCTGCTGGCGGCGCCAGCGGTTGCGCAGCGCCACGGCGACCGAACGCTTGGCCTTGTCCTGGCCGACAATGTGCTTGTCCAGTTCCGAGACGATTTCCTTGGGGGTCATGGGGGTGGCGTCAGACATGGGGATGGCCTAGAGCGTTTCGACGATGTGGTTCTGGTTTGTGTAGATGCAGAGATCCCCGGCGATTTCCAGGGATTTCTTTGCGACCTCGGCGGGTGACAGGTCGGTCGCGTCCAGCAGCGCGCGCGCCGCCGCCTGGGCATAGGCACCGCCCGAACCGATGGCGGCGATGCCGTGCTCAGGTTCCAGCACGTCGCCGTTGCCGGTCAGGATCAGGGTGTGTTCGCGGTCCGCCACGATCAGCATGGCCTCCAGGCGGCGCAGCACGCGGTCGGTGCGCCAGTCGCGCGTCAGTTCGACGGCGGCGCGCATCAGGTGGCCCTGGTGCTTTTCCAGCTTGGCCTCGAAGCGTTCCTGCAGGGTGAAGGCGTCGGCCGTGGCGCCGGCGAAGCCGGCCAGGACCTTGTCGTGATAGAGCCGGCGGATCTTGCGGGCCGTGCCCTTGATGACGATGTTGCCCAGTGTGACCTGGCCGTCGCCGCCCAGGGCGACTTCTTCGCCGCGCCGGACGCAGACGATGGTGGTGGCGTGAAATTGTTCCATGCGGTCCTCTCGGGTGGAGAAGACCACATGGGGGCGGCCAGGGGAAAATTCAAGCCGCCGGCATTCGGATGCCCGGACGTGCCAGGCGCCGGAATTCAATCCCCGTAGAGTTTCTGGCGCATTTCGCGGCGTTCCTGCGCCTCGAGCGACAGGGTGGCCGTGGGGCGGGCCAGCAGACGGGCGATGCCGATGGGTTCGCCGGTTTCCTCGCACCAGCCGTATTCGCCGGCGTCGATGCGGGAGATGGACTGCTGAACCTTTTTCAGGAGCTTGCGTTCGCGGTCGCGGGTGCGCAGTTCGAGCGCGTGTTCTTCCTCGATCGTGGCGCGGTCGGCCGGGTCGGGCACGTACTGGGTTTCACGCAGGTTTTCGGTCGTGGCGCCCGCGTTGGTCAGGATTTCGTGTTCGAGCTGATGCAGGCGTTCGCGGAAGAACGCCAGCTGGGCGTCGTTCATGTAGTCCTTTTCAGGCATCGCCAGCAGCTCTTTTTCCGTGAGCGGCTTGCCCTGCGGCTTGGTGCTGGATTTGGTAGCCATGTCGTGTCCTCTTTTTATGTACCGGGTCCTGTCTGCCGTGCCCGGAAGGTCCGGAGGGGCGGCAGTGCTGCGGAGTTCAGGCCAGGCATTGTTCGAGCCCCTGGGTGAAGATGTCCTGAGGCAGTTTACGGCCGATGAAGACCATGCGGGTATTCGGTTTTTCACTGGCAGGCCAGGGTTTGCCGGGTTCGGCACCGAACATCATGTGGACGCCCTGGAACAGCATGCGGCGGTTGATGCCTTTGATGTACAGGATGCCTTTGTAACGCAGCAGGTCGGGGCCATAGACCTGGACGATGCCGCTGAGGAAGTCTTCCAGGCGCTCCGGGTCGAAGGGGCGCTTGGAGCGGAAGACGAAGGCGCCGATCTCGTCGTCGTGATGGGCGTGGTGATGATCGTGGCCGCAGTCGGGACCGCAGGCGTGGTGGCCGTCCTCGTCGTCGTGATCGTGGTGATCATGATGGCCGTGTCCATGGTGGTCGTGGCCGTGATGATCGTGTTCGGCTTCCTCGGCGAGGAATTCCGGGTCGATGTCCAGGATGGCGTCCAGGTCGAAGCCGCTGACGTCCAGCAGGGCGTGCAGATCGGTTTCGCCGAAGTGCGCGGGCAGGATGGAGGCGCGCGGATTGATCCGCACCAGACGGGCGCGCAGGGCCTGGTAATCGGCCTCGTTCACCAGGTCTTTTTTCGAGACCAGGATGCGGTCTGCGAAACCGACCTGGCGTTGGGCTTCTTCCTGGCGGTCCAGGGTGGCCATGCCGTGCTTGGCGTCCACCACGGTGATGACTGCGTCCAGCCGATAGGTGGCGGCGATGTCGTCGTCCATGAAGAAGGTCTGGCAGACCGGGCCGGGGTTGGCCATGCCGGTGGTCTCGATGATCACGCGGTCGAAGCGCACGCCGCCGGCGGCGCGCCGGGCGGCGAGGTCGCTCAGGGTCCGGATCAGGTCGCCGCGCACCGTGCAGCAGACGCAGCCGTTGCTCAGTTCAATGACCTGTTCGTCACTGTCCTGGACCAGCAGGTCGTTGTCGATGTTCTCCTCGCCGAATTCGTTTTCGATGACGGCGATGCGCTGGCCGTGGAATTCCGTCAGGATGCGGCGCAGCAGCGTAGTCTTGCCTGCTCCCAGAAAACCGGTGAGCACGGTGACGGGAATCAGGGAATCGGCGGATGGAGCAGTGTTCATGATGGCCTCGAGTGCGATACGCCGTCCTCGTCGAGCCGGATGCCGGGAAGAAGTGACCGTCCCGGTAGCGGGGGCGGCGATCAGCATGCGATTACATCATAGGCCCGGGTTTAGGGCAAACTCGGCCTTCAGACTGCACTGGGTGGGGATGTTACGCAACGCTTGCCCGAGCCAGCAGCGCGATCAGCTGACCCTGGCGGGTCGTGCCGGTCTTGCGCAACAGACTGGCCAGTTGGCTGCGTACTGTGGCCAGGCCGACGTGTCGCTCCAGAGCGGCTTCGTGCAGGGACAGGCGCGTCAGGCTGTTCGTATCCAGTGCCATGTGGGGGGCTCCCTGTACAGGGAGGTTCGCGGCCTTGCCCGGGCCGTCTCCGTCGCGTTCTTGCTGTTTTCCCTGGACTATAGTGTCCGCGCCGTTGATGTAAAGCAATCGGCCGGCGTTTCAGCCTTGTTGGCAGCGGGGACAGAGCGCGCGCAGTTCGGTCTCCTGGCCGTTCAGGGCGTAGCCGGCCTGAGCGACGCATGCGGCCAGACGGCGGCCCAGATCGGGGTCGCTGAGTTCGGCCACATTGCCGCAGCGGGTGCAGACGATCAGCACGTCGTGGGGCTGGCCGCCCGCGTCGGTGCAGGCGCTCCAGGCGTTGACGGCGTCCAGCCGGTGGATCAGGCCCTGTTCCGTCAGGAAGTCCAGTGCGCGGTAGACCGTGGGGGGCGCGGCGCCGGGTTGGGCGGCTCGCAGGGCGTCGAGCAGTTCGTAGGCCTTGAGACTGCCGTGATGGCGCAGCAGCGTTTCCAGCACCAAACGCCGCAGGGGCGTCAACCGCGAGCCGCGCTGGGCGCAGAGCCGTTCGGCCGTGTCCAGACGTGCGGCAATCTCGGTATGAGCGTGGGAATGGGCCTTCGTATTCATGATAGTTATGTTATAACATAACAAACCCTGGGCGTCCCCCGGACGCCGACCACGGATCATCATGTCTCTCTCTTCCCTGTTCTCCAGACCGGGCCGCTATCGCGGCTCTTCCCTGCTGATGTCGGCCGGCCAGCGCATGCGCCGCACCGCGCTGGCCGTGGCATTCCTGTGGCTGCTGACCGGATGGGCGCTGCAATGGTGGTGAATCCGGCGCCCGGTGAGGCGCCGCCCGCCATCGAATTGCAGCAGGTCTGGCTGGGCTGGCGCGACCGGATCGCGGTGCGCGATGCCAGCGGCGTGTTTCCCCAGGGCTCGTTGACGGCGGTGGTGGGGCCGAACGGGGCCGGGAAATCCACGCTGGTCAAGGCCATATCGGGTCGCCTGAGCCCGGTGCGGGGGCGCATCCGGATCGATCCGGCCCTTGCAGACGATCTGGCCTGTCTGCCGCAGTCGGCTGAACTGGACCTCGATTTCCCCATCAGCACCTTCGATCTGGTGGCCATGGGAGCCTGGCATCGGCTGGGCGCCTGGCGCGGCTTGGACGATACGGACCGCGACGCTGTCGAAGCCGCGCTGCGCACCGTGGGGCTGGCCGGCTTTGGCCGTCAGCCCGTGAATACCTTGTCGGGCGGCCAGCGGCAGCGCGCGTTGTTCGCGCGGCTGATGCTGCGCGACGCGCGGGTGATCCTGCTGGACGAACCCTTCGCCGCCGTGGACCAGGCCACGACCGAGGATCTGCTGGCCCTGCTGCATCAGTGGCATGGCGAGGGGCGTACCCTGATCGCCGTGCTGCATGATCTGGATATGGTGCGCGCCTATTTTCCGCAGACCTTGCTGCTGGGGGGGCAAGTCGTGGGCTGGGGTGACAGCGGTCAGGTGTTGTGCGCCTCCAATCTGCACCTGGCCCGCCACCTGTGCGCCGGGGAGACCGTCTGATGGACTTGTGGAATCTGCTGGCGCAGCCCTTCATCGAATTCGGCTTCATGCGCCGCGCGCTGGCGGGCGCCCTGGCGCTGGCCTTTGCCGCCGGGCCTCTGGGGGTGTTCCTGGTGCTGCGCCGTCTCAGCCTGATGGGCGATGCCATGGCGCACGCCATTCTGCCGGGCGTGGCGGTCGGTTTTCTGACGGCGGGGCTGTCCATGACGGCCATGACGGTGGGCGGGCTGGTGACCGGCGTCGCGGTGGCGGTGCTGGCCGGTCTGGTGTCGCGCATGACGCCGCTGCGTGAGGATGCAAGCTTTGCGGCCTTCTATCTGGTGTCCCTGGGTCTGGGGGTGCTGCTGGTGTCCCTGAAAGGCACCAATATGGATCTGATCCACGTGTTGTTCGGCACGGTGCTGGGGCTGAGCGACGCGGCCCTGATTCTGGTCACGGTGGTCAGCAGCGTGACGCTGCTGGCGCTGGCCGCGCTGTTGCGTGTGCTGGCCATGGAGTGCCTGGACCCCGGTTTTCTGCGCGCCGAGGGGCGGGCGGGAGCCTGGGCGCATATCGGTTTCCTGCTGCTGCTGGTGCTGAACCTGGTGGCTGGCTTCCAGGTGCTGGGGACCTTGATGGTGGTGGGCATCATGATGCTGCCTGCGACAGCCGCCCGGTTCTGGGCGCGGCCGGTGGGCGCCCAGATGGTGCTGGCTGCCGCGCTGGGCGCCCTGGCATCCTACGCAGGCCTGCTGGTGTCCTATCACGCCGACGTACCCGCCTCGCCGGCCATCATTCTGGCGGCGGGCGTGCTTCATTTCATTTCGGTCGCGTTCGGGCCGCACGGCGGCGTCCTGCTGGCTCTGCGCGAATCGCGGGCGCGCCGCGCCCGGCTGCTGCAATCCATGAAGGAAGGTTATTGATGAAAGAGTACCGATTGCTTGCCCTCTGCCCACGCTGGGTGATACAGGGTCGTGTGCGGCGAGGGCCGGGCGCGCTCGTTGCGTGGCTGGCGGGGACCGTGCTGGCGCTGTGTGTGGTGGTGGGCATCGCACCGTCAGCCGCTCAGGCTGCCGGCGCGTCCGAGGACGGCCGCTTGCCCGTGGTGGCCTCGTTCTCGATCCTGGGCGACATCGTGCGCGAGGTGGGCGGAGACGACATTCGCCTGGACGTCCTGGTCGGGCCGATGCGCGACGCCCATACTTTCGAGCCGACGCCCAAGGACGCGCGCGCCCTGGGTCGTGCCCGAGTGCTGGTGGTCAACGGCCTGGGCTTCGAGTCCTGGATGCCGCGCCTGGTCGAAGCGGCCGGTTTCAAGGGGCGCACGATCGAGGCTTCGCGGGGCGTGCAGCCCCGGCGCCTGGACGACGAGGACGAGGCGCATGGTCACGGCAGTGCGGACCACGACCACGACCATGCGCATGCGGGACATGGCCACGATCACGGCGGCGTCGATCCCCATGCCTGGCAGGATCTGGCCAATGGCGTGATCTACGCGCGCAACATCGCGCGCGGGCTGGCCGAAGCCGACCCCGTCCACGCGGCTGCCTACGAGGCGCGGGCCGAGGCTTATGTCCGGGCGTTGCAGCAGGCCGATGCCGACTGGCGTCAACGACTGGCCGCCATCCCAGCCGACCGGCGCGTGTTGGCGACCTCGCACGACGCCTTCGGCTATTTCGGCGCCGCCTATGGAATCGAAGTCCTGTCGGTGGTCGGTCTGTCCAGCGAGGCGGAACCGTCCGCGCGCGCGATGGCGGACCTGGTGACGCGCATCCGTGCGCACCACATCCGTGCGCTGTTTCTGGAGCAGGGTGGCAACGCGCGCGCTTTGCAGCAGATTGCGGCCGAAACCGGTGTGAAGCCGGGCGGCGCGCTCTATGCCGACACGCTGGACCTGCCGGGGCACGAGGCCTCGACCTATCTGGGCATGTTCCACTGGAATACGCAGCAGTTGCTGCAGGCGTTTCAGGCGCCGTAGGGTCAATTTTCCGTCTTGCGCTTCGCCCGCGGATGCGCCTGATCGTAGCTGGCGGCCAGGTGCTGGAAATCCAGCCGGGTGTAGATCTGGGTCGTGGAGATATTGGCGTGCCCCAGCAGTTCCTGGACGGCGCGCAGGTCCTGGGCGGATTGCAGCAGGTGGCTGGCGAAACTGTGCCGCAGGCTGTGCGGATGCACGTGCAACGGCAGGCCGACGCGTTGCGCCAGCGCTTGTAAACGCAGTTGCACCACGCGCGGGCTGATGCGCTGGCCGCGTTCGCCCAGGAACAGCGCGGCCCGGGCGTCTTCGTCGGACTTGGGGGTCAGCATCCCGTCACGGACCTCCAGCCAGGCGTGCAGGGCGGTCAGGGCCTGGCGGCCCAGCGGCACGATGCGGGTCTTGCCACCCTTGCCCCGAACGACGGCCTCGCCTTCGCCGGCCAGAATCCAGCTATGCGAGACGTGGCCGGGCGCGCGTACCGGCTGCCAGTCCAGGCCGATCAGTTCGGACAGCCGCAGGCCGCCGGAATACAGGATCTCGAACATCGCCATGTCGCGCCGTTCGACCGGAGTTTCGGCGGGCGGCAACTGGCTGCGGTCCAGCAGGGCCTGGGCCTGATCCACGGACAGGGCTTTGGGCAGGCTGTGCGGGATGCGGGGCGCGCGCACCCCGTGGGCAGGGTTGCGCGTCAGGCCGGCGGCGGGCGCGCGCCATTCGTAGTAGCTGCGCCATGCGGCCAGCGCGCGCGCCAGGCTGCGGGGTTGTAGCCCGGAGGCGTGCAGCCGCCCCAGGGCCTGGCGAATCCTCGCCTCGTCCAGGGCGTCCAGCGGCTGGCCGGGAAAACACTGCCGCAGCGCCCGCAGATCGCGGCGGTAGGCGGCGATCGTGTGAGCGGAATAGCGCTGTTGCGCGCCAAGTTCGGACAGCCAGGCTTCCGTGAGCGCGTCGTCCGGCGCGGAGGGCGCCGCAGTCGCGGCCATGGCCTCAGGCCGCGTCGGGCGCCGGGCGGGCCAGCCGTCCCAGGGCAGCCCCCGCCAGCGAGGCGATCAGCGACAGAAAGGCCGTGCCCATGTCCGGGGTGAAGCGGCCGATATCGTCCGAGCCCAGGACCAGCAGGCCGACCGGCGTCGCGCCGTTCAGCGTGCGCAGGGGCAGGATCGCCAGCGAAGCGGGTTCGGACGCCAGCCAGCGGGCGGGCTCCTGATCCTTGCGCGGGCCGCAGTAAGGCTGCTCCAGCGTGTCGGCATAGGCGCGGATGTCGGCGTCGATGTCCTGAGCGAACTCGCTGTCCGCCAGCGACGGCAGATCCCAGACCCGCAGCGCGATGGCGCTGAGGTCGAACTGATCCGACAGGCTGCGGATGATGTGGGCCGGGATGCGCTCGGCGTCGGGTTCGGCCAGCATGCGCGCGCACCACTGCATGAGCGACTGGTTGATGCGTTCGTTGCCGCCGGCATTGTGCAGCAGCTGCATCAGCCGGTGTTCGTGTTCCTTGACGCGCGCGCGCAGCGTCAGAATCTGCCGTTCCCCCAGCGAGATCGCGCGCGCCTGGTGAGGGTGGGGCACGTTCATCGAAGCGAATACATCGGCGTGCGCCTCGAAGAAATCGGGGTTTTGGCTGAGATAATCCGCCACGTCCTGGGCGGTGAAGGCATCCTGCGTCATATGGGCTTTTCCGTGAGTCAGAGGGTCGCGGTCAGGGCGTCGATGTCGATTTGACCATGAAAAACCGTGGTCGCCGGACCCTGCATGCGCAGGACCTGGCCGTCCCAGTCGATCCGCAGGATGCCGCCACGCGTGTCCACCCGCACCGGACTGTCCAGCAGGCCGCGCCGGATACCAGCCACGGCGGCGGCGCAGGCGCCGGTGCCGCAGGCCAGGGTCTCGCCGGCGCCGCGCTCGTGGACCCGCAGCCGGATGTGGTGGCGGTCGAGCACCTGCATGAAACCGGCGTTGACGCGCTGGGCAAAGCGGAGATGGGATTCGATGACCGGCCCCAGACGGGCGACCGGGTGCGTGTCCACGTCGTCCACCTGGACCACGGCGTGGGGGTTGGAGATCGCCACCAGCGAGCACCAGACCTCGCCCGCCTCGGGCGGGAGGTCCAGCCGGTACAGGGTGTCTTCGCCGCAGCCCCGGGTGTCCAGGCCGGCCGGATCGAAGGCGACGGATTCGGGCGTGAAGGCGGTGCGGCCCATGTCGACGCCGACCTGGCCGTCATCGGCCTCGTGCAGCACGATCAGCCCGGTGGAAATTTCGGCGCGCAGCGGGTTGCGCCGCGACAGGCCCTGTTCGTGCACGAAGCGCACGAAGCAGCGCGCGCCGTTGCCGCAATGTTCGACTTCGCCGCCGTCGGCGTTGAAGATCCGGTAGCGGAAGTCCGCGTCCGGGTGCAGCGGGTTTTCGACCAGCAGAATCTGGTCGGCACCGACGCCGAAATGCCGGTCGGCCAGCGCCCGCGCGCGGACAGGCGTCAGTTCGATGGACTGGCGCACGCCGTCCAGGACCACGAAGTCGTTGCCCGCGCCGTGCATTTTGGTGAAGTTCCAGATCATCGGGACATTATCCGCTCAAATACCTGACGTCACGGCGTCCAGTGCGGCCCTGACCTCGTGCGCGCGATGGGCGATCGACAAGATCGGTTGGCGTAGCAGGCGTTTGTCCAGGGGGGCGGCCAGATGCGGCATCAGGGCCAGTGGTTCGTGGTCGATTTCGACGATGGGGCATAGTCCTTGCGACATCAGCCCTGCCCTTGCCAGACCACCAGACGGTCGCACCACAGGCTGTTCTGCTCGAAGTCACGATTCTGCTCGGCCAGCCATTCCTGGTGGGCTTCGTTGAAGGCCTTGCGTCGTTGTGCCAACGTCCTGGTAGGTGCGGCGGTGGTCAGTGCCAGGTCATCGGCGTAGAACACGATGACGGAATCGGGGCGGCCGTCTTTTTCCACGATCACGGGCGCCGTTTTTGCCTGGGCGCAGACGTGGCCGAATCGGTTCTTCGCTTCGGTCGTGGTGACGGGCATGACGGGTTCCAGGGGATTCAGGGGTTGTTTAGCGATTTTGGCTGTCCGGAATGTTCTCGTCGCCACTTTCGCTCAAGAGACTGCGCTATTTTTCCATTTAATTAAACAGGACGTTAGGGTTTACGTGGATGAAAGTTTTTTTTCATCAATCTTGTTTTGATGTAAATTATTTTTCTTTTTGAAGAAGACGGCAGCCCAACACGCGGCGGCCGAATCCACGAGCCCGCTGTGAACCCCGATCCCACCTCCGCATCATCACCGACGATCGCCAGTCGTATTGCCGACAGGGTCCCGTCGTTCAGCGTCGCGCAGCGGCGCCTGGCCGATTTTGTGCTGGCGCACCCGTTCAAGGTCGCCACCATGTCGATCGATGAATTCGCGCAAAGTGCGCAGGTGTCGGTGGCGACGGCTAATCGGTTTGCCCGCGCGCTGGGGCTGCCCAGCTATGCGCAATTCCGGGCCGAGCTGGCCCGGGGGTTCGAAGAGGCGTTGGAGCCCATCGAACGGTTGCGCCTGGAGCGCGGCAAGGCCGCCAGCGCTGCCGACATTTTTGCAGCGTCGCTCTACGAGGATCAGCGCAACGCCGAAGCCACACGCCTGGGTCTCAGCGCGGAGCAATGCGAGCGCGCCGTGAAGGCGGTGCTGGACGCCCGACGAGTGTTCATCATCGGGTTTGGGTCCAGCGGGTTTCTGGCCGGCTTGCTGCAGCGCGGCCTGAGCCTGCATTGCGAGATGGTCGAATCTCTGGCCGGCCCCGGCGGCGTGTCCCATACTGCCCGGGAACTCTCGCGTATCCGGACCGGCGATCTGGTGATTGCCATTTCGTTTCCTCGCTATCTGGGCGATACCATCACGTTGGCGAAAGTCGCCCGGGATGCTGGTGCCACTCTGTTGGCGCTGACCGACCGTCCGGGCGCACCCATCGCCGAGCTGGCCCATATCTGCCTGTGCGCCCATAGCGGGCGGCAGATGCTGGCCAATTCCGAAACCGCCGTTCTGGGCCTGATTGAGGCCCTGTCGGTTGCCGTCGCCCACCAATCGAAACATTCACTGCTCACGGCGGCACAACTGACGGAATCCGTCATGCCGTGGCTCAGCTATGGAAAAAGACCCCATGATTGAACCCGTTCTCGCCATACACGGCGGCGCCGGCGCCATCACGCGCGCGCAGATCACGCCCGAGATCCAGCGAGATTACGAAGAGGCGCTGCGCGCCGTCCTGGCGGGCGGCGAGCGGGTGCTGGCGGGTGGCGGCTCCGCACTGGACGCTGTGACAGAAGCTGTGCTCCTGTTGGAGGAATGTCCGTTGTTCAATGCAGGTCATGGTTCAGTTTTTACGCGTACCGCCGAACATGAACTCGATGCATCCATCATGGACGGGCGTACGCTGGGTTGCGGTGCTGTCGCCAACATCAAGGTCATTCGCAATCCGGTGCTGGCGGCGCGAGCCGTCATGGAACGCAGTCCTCACGTCTTTCTGGTCGGAGAAGGTGCCGAGGCCTTTGCCTGCGATGCGGGGCTGGAACGGGTGGAGCCGTCCTTTTTCTCTACGCCAGCACGGCGCGATCAATTGCGCCTAGCGCAGGAAAGCGGAGTGGAAACCATCGTGCTGGATCATGATGGGCACCGCGATGTCATGACGGCCCGCGCGCCCCTGGATGAATCCCGGAAGATGGGAACAGTGGGGGCCGTGGCCTTGGATGGCTGCGGCAACCTGGCTGCGGCCACCTCCACTGGCGGACTGACCAACAAATGGCCGGGGCGCGTCGGTGACAGCCCGGTGATCGGGTCGGGCTGCTACGCCCGCAACGCGACCTGCGCCGTGTCGACGACCGGCAAGGGCGAGGCGTTCATCCGGGCGCAGGCCGCTCATGACGTGTCGGCCATGATGGAGTACGCCGGCATGTCGTTAAGTCAGGCAGCCGATCGCATGGTGTTCCACAAACTGCCGCCATTGGACGGCGCCGGCGGCTTGATCGCCGTGGATCGGTCCGGCAACGTCGTCATGCCCTTCAATACTGAAGGTATGTATCGGGGCAGTGTGGTCGTGGGTCGGCCTGCCTTTGTCGGTATTTATCGTTGATCACCTCCGAGCCCGTTTCGTCAGTTTGCCTTTCTGTCTGTGTGTGTGATGAGTCTTGACCGCTTCCCCTATCGCGTTCCGCTGCTCAATGCCAGCCTCGTCGAGGACGACGCCGTGCGCGCCGCTACCCTGATGCGGGATGGTGATCCGGCCCGTGGCGTCGTCGATGCCCTGCATCGACATGTGGCCGACGCCTGGGCCATGCCCTACGTCGCCTGTTTCATGGGTGGGCGGTCGGCGCTGTTCGCCATTGTCCGCGCCCTGGGGTTGCAGCCCGGCGATCAGGTTCTAGTACCAGCGTTCACTTGCCAGGCGGTGACTAATGCCTTTTCGTTTCAGGGGGTCGAGGTCCGCTTCGTCGACATCGAGCTGGACACCTTTGGCATGGATGCTGCGGCGGCTCGCCGGGCCATCACACCCAGGACGCGGGCGATCCTGCTGCAGTACACATTTGGCCTGGTGTGTCGGGACATGGACGCGCTGTGCGATCTGGCCCGTCAGCGTGGGCTGCGCCTGATCGAGGACTGCGCGCATGCCACGGGCGGCACCTACCGGGGGCAATTGCTGGGGACCTTTGGCGATATTGCGTTTTTCAGCAGCGAGCGCTCCAAGATCGTCAACAGCATCCACGGCGGCTGGGCCATGACCCGCGACCCGGCCCTGGGGGCTGCGCTGACCGCGATTCATGCATCCGCCCCCGAACCTGATGCCGGTTACGTCCGGGCTTTGCTGGGCACGATGTGTCTGGCCTATCGGCAACGGCCGGATGTGGCGACGTCGTCATTGCCGCCCTGCCTGGCGGAACTATCCGTGCAGACAATGGCGGCGGTGCCGCAGATGCAGCCCGCCGAACTGAGCGGCCTGTTCACGCCACAGTACGGATGGAGGATGCCTGACGCAGTGGCGACGCTTCTGTTGCCGCAGTTGCAGCGACTGGATCAAATGCTGGCGCGCCGACGCGCCGGTGCCCACCGCTGGCGCGTCTGGGCCGAGCGCCACAGTGTGGCCCATGCCCGTGTGCTACCGGAGTCCGAGCCGGCCTGGCTGCGTTTCCCGATTCTGGTGGACGAGCAGATCAAGCGCTGTCCGGGCGATCTGGCGGACCAGTTGGGGTGCGAGATCGGCGTCTGGTTCACCACCCCCATGCACCCGCAGGCCCTGACGTTGCCGGATTGCCCACAAGGCATGCAGGCATCCCGGTGCTGCGTGAACCTGCCGACTTGGTTGCCTGGGCAGGGCGGTGACGGCCTGTCGGCCGTCTGATGATTTTTCAGTCCGATGTTTTTTCATTGAGCCGGTGGGAGCCGGCATGCGCGATTTTTCACATCTGGAGGTGAGCGATGGATATGCGCAGCAATACTTTCGAGCGTAGATGGTTTTTAGGTTTCATGCTTATGTACGTATTGATCATGATTCCATTCCCATTTTTCTTTAATACAAGCTATGTGCCAGGTTGGTTAGGGGTCCCGGTTTTCGTGTACGGGTGGCTGATCCATGGCGGCATCGTGCTGCTGATGATCGTTATGTTCGCACGGCAGTGCCTCAAGCGCCCAGAATATCGGGATTTCGACGATGAGTCGTCGCAAGGGGAAGTACGATGAACGAAGCGCCCATCCTGGTGCAGCCGGATCCCGGCCCTTTTTATGTGACGCTGGCGATCTTCTTTCTGGTCATGCTGGGCATCGGCTGGTACGCGACCCGCCAGACCAAGTCCCTGAGCGACTTCCTGGTGATGGGGGGCAAGGCCGGTGCTGTCGTCGGCGGCTTTGCGTATTTCGCCAGCCAGTACAGCATGAGCACGTTCATGGGGGTTCCCGCCATGACCTATGGAACCGGTTTTGCGGGCATGAGCATTTCCGTGCCGGGTCTGGCCTTCTCCATGATCGTGCCTGCGCTGTTCGTGGGCCGCAAACTTATGCTGATGGGCAGACAGTACGGCTTCATGACGATGACGGACTATCTGTCGGACCGGTATGAATCCAACGCCATCCGCGGCGTGCATGCAGTGATGATGCTGGCGTTCGTTATCGCCATGATGGGAGCACAGACCGTGGGCGCCGGGGTCATCTTCAACGTCTTCACCGGCGGACCCGAATGGGTCGGTGTCGTGGCGATGGGCATTGTGGTGACGATCTATTGCATCGCGGGGGGCATGCGCGGTGCGATGATGACCGACGTCCTGCAGGGCGCCTTGATGGTGATCACCGCTGTGGTGACATTCGTCGTCACCGTGCACATGGGCGGCGGCATGGAAACCATCACGGCCAAGCTGGCGGCGGACAATCCCGCCCATCTGACGTTCCCCGGCACCAAGGGCAACTTCCCCTGGGCGACCTACATGTCCATGATCGTGATGTGGAGTTTCTTCACGATCGGGCAGCCGACGCTGTTCACGAAGTTCTTCACCATGAACAGCTACCGCACCATGTTCAAGGCTGTGATCCTGGGCACGATGGGCATGCTGTTTTCGGCCACGCTGATCGAATGGTCGGGCGTCAACGCCTCGACGTTCATTCATGGGCTGTCGGGCAAACAGGCGGATTTCATCGTCCCGATGGTCCTGCAGCAAAGCTTGCATCCCTTCCTGGCAGCCCTCTTGATCACCGGCATCGTTTCGGCCGGGATGTCGACGATTTCCGCGCTGCTGGTGGTGGCCACGGGCGGGGTGACGCGCGACCTGTATCAGAACTTGCTGCATCCGCAGGCGTCACAGGAACGCTTGCTGCGGCTGTCGCGCTGGATGACGGTGGTGCTGGGCATGCTGGCCGTCGTGATCGGTATCGAGAAGCCGGCCGGCATCTTCGCGCTGATCCGTTTCGCGTTCGGCGGGCTGGGTATCTGGGTAGCACCGGTGATCCTGGGCATGTACTGGAAGCGGGCGACCCGCACGGGCGCCATCAGCGCGGTGATTCTGGGTGAGGTGTTGTATGTCGTGATCGTGGCCTGGCATAAGGAATGGGCTTTTGGCTTCGATCCGCTGATCGTCAGTTGGTGCTGCACGATGGTCGTGATGGTCGGCGTCAGCCTGGTCACGCGCAAGGCCAGCCAGGAAACCCTAGATCGCCATTTCGACAAGTTGCACCATGCAGAGCATGCACTGGGTCAGTCCGTGGCATCGAGGCGGGTGGCAAGCGCGACGCAAGCTTGAACATGGACGCCGGGGCACGCCCCGGCGTCTGAACAGCAGACAAGGAGATCAATCATGCAGATCGAACAAATGAACTGGTTTCAGGCCGAAGAACACCTGAAACACGATGACCGCGTCATCATGCCCCTGGGCAGCACGGAACAGCATGCATACCTGAGCCTGTGCACGGATTTCATCCTGTCTTCGCGGCTTGCCCAGGAAGTCGGTGATCGTGTCGGGGTGCCGGTCTATCCGGGACTGCCGTTTGGCATGACGTCCTATTTCAAGGAATTCCCGGGCACTGTCAGCCTGCGCCCGGACACCTACGGCGCGCTGATCACCGATATTCTGGACAGCCTCTATTACAGCGGGTTTCGCCGTGTCTTTCTGATCAATGGCCATGGCGGCAACAGCCCGGTCCAGACCTACATCGGCAACTGGCTGAATCAGCACGAAGACGCCCGCGTCGTCATCCACAACTGGTGGGCCTCTCCCGCTGTCATGTCGCGGGTGCGCGCCATTTCCACCAACGCTTCGCATGCGTCCTGGATGGAGAACTTCCCCTGGACCCGGATCGAAGGCGTCCAGATGCCGAACGAGGAAAAGCCCGGCATCAACCCCGCGAAACTGGGTCAGTTACCTGCCAGTGCCGTGCGCGCCTACATCGGTGATGGCAACTATGGCGGCGAATATCAGCGTCCGGATGCAGAAATGGCCGACATCTGGGCGGCTGGTGTCGAGGAAACCTGCCAGTTGCTCGATACCGTGTGGATGAAGTGATCGGTGGGCACCGCAGACCGCCCGAGTCTGCCGATGCGCGCGGCATGAGGTCTTGTCCAGAGAGCTCCTAATAAAACCCCCGCTCCCCCTCCGGCCGCGTCTTGAATCTCCGGTGCACCCAATAGTATTGCGCCGGGTCGCGGCGGACCTCGTCTTCGATCAGGGTGTTCAGGCGCGCGGTGGCGGTTTCGGGGTCGTCTTCACCGGGGAAGCGCTCCACCGGCGGGCCGACGTCCACGCGGTAGCGGCCCGTGTCGGGGTCCAGGCGGCTGATGACGGGCACCACCGCGGCGTCCCAGGCGGCGGCGATCTGGGCGGCCGACAGCAGGGTGGCGGCGGGCACGCCGAAAAAGGGGATGAAGGCGCTGCCCTGGCGGCCGAAATCCATATCCGGCAGGTAGTACACGGGGATGCCTTTGCGCAGATGCCGGATCAGGCCGCGCACGCCGTCGTGGCGGCTGACCAGGTGGACCTGGTTGAAGCGCCCGCGTCCCAGGCGCACGATCTCGTCCACGTCGGCGTCGCTCTGGCGCGTGTACAGCGTGGCGGACTCCTTCAGAAACAGGGTCAGGCGCGTGGCGGCGGCGTCCAGGGCGGTGAAGTGCGGCGCGAACATCAGGATGCGGCGCCCCTGATCCAGCAGCGTCTGCAGATGCTGTTCGCCATGCAGTTCGACCGTGTCCAGAATGCGCTCGGGCGTGCCGAACCAGCACAGGCCGCGGTCCACGACGGACTGGGCCAGCAGGCGGAAATGGCGGCGCGCCAGGGCGTCCCGCTCGGCCGGCGGCAGGTCGGGAAAGCAGCGCTCCAGGTTCACCCGGACGATGTGGGCACGGGAGCGCAGCAGGTGCGGCGTCAGCCGCCCCAGGACGCGCCCCCAGCGCAGCCGCGTGCGGTCGGAACAGCGGCCGAAATAGCCCAGGATGGCGCGCAGCAGGGGTTTTTTATCGAAAGCCATATCGGGGAAATCAGGATCGGGCAGCGATGGAGACTGGGTATTCAGGGATTCTTTGGATCAGTCGGGCGGAAACTCAGCGCTCAAGCCGGATCATGCGGCGCCGATGCAGGTGCTTCAGGCATGGGCGGGGCATCGTCCGGGATCTTGTAGCGGTTGTAGCTCCACAGATATTGTTCTGGAAAGCGCCGGATCAGGGTTTCCATCGCCTGGTTGATGGCGGCGGCCAGGGCCTCGGGCGTGGCGGGCAGCGGTTCGGGCAGGCGCAGGTAGTGGATGCGCCAGCCGCGTCCGCCCGGCAGGCGTTCGCCGGCGGTCAGGATCACGGCCACGCCTGTTTGCAGGGCCAGGCGCGCGGCCAGGGTCATGGTCAGGGCATAGCGGCCGAAGAAGGGCAGCCAGACACCGTCGCCTTCGCGCGGCACCTGATCGGGCAGCATGCCCACGGCCTCGCCGCGCTTCAACGCGCGCACGAATTCGCGCACGCCGTTGCGGTTGGCCGGCACGGCATGCAGATTGTGCATGTCGCGCGCGGACTCGACGATAGGGTCCAGCACCGGGCTGCGCGAGGGGCGGAACATCACCGTCAGCGGGCCGTATTGCGTCAGGTGGCGGGCAGTGATCTCGAAGCAGCCCAGGTGGGGCGTCAGGTACAGCACGCCCCGGCCCTCGGACAGGGCCTCGCGCACCACGGATTCCTGGTCGCCGCCCGTCAGGGCCAGGCATTGCGGGGTACGCCACCAGACCTTGGGGATCTCCAGAATCATGGCGCCGGATTCGGCGGCTGCGCGGCGGCCGAAGGCCGGGTCGGTGTAGCCGGCTTGCGCGGCGTTGGTCCGCAGGCGACGGCGGTAGCGGCCCGGGAACAGGTAGACGGCCGTGCCGAGCAGCCGGCCAATGGCCTGAAGCCAGGACAGAGGCAGCGCGGCCAGAAGGCGGACGAGAAGCAGCGGCATGAGGGGTCGAGTGACGGTTTTTCCCGGTGCGCCACACGGTCCGCGCGAGTGCGCGTATCGTGCAAACACCACATCGGGAATATGCTTTCTTTTGGACAACTGCCATTTTCGCTTAAAATGGCGGGGATCGCTGAGTTAACCCGACAACTTGCGGAGCGATCACCTGGCGGTGCAATCCGTCCGGGCTTTTTTCCGCTAAAGCGTCGCGCCCCGATACATCCAGAGGTGCAACGCGTTTCGTTCAACCTCTCGCCGGCACCCCGGCGTTCATACAGGACGTATCGCTGTGGCAAACAACGATTTTCTCTTTACTTCCGAATCCGTCTCCGAAGGCCACCCCGACAAGGTCGCCGATCAGATTTCCGACGCCATCCTCGACGCGCTGCTCGAACAGGATCCGAACTCCCGCGTCGCCGCCGAAACCCTCTGCAACACCGGGCTGGTCGTGCTGGCCGGCGAGATCACCTCGCGCGCCAACGTCGACTACATCCAGGTCGCTCGCGACACGATCCGCCGGATCGGCTATGACAATACCGACTACGGTATCGACTACAAGGGCTGCGCGGTGCTGGTCGCCTATGACAAGCAATCCCCCGACATCGCCCAGGGCGTGGACCGTTCGCCGGAAGACATCCTGAACCAGGGCGCCGGCGACCAGGGCCTGATGTTCGGCTACGCGTGCGACGAAACCCCCGACCTGATGCCCGCGCCGATCTGGTACGCGCACCGCATCATGCAGCGCCAGGCCGAACTGCGCAAGGACGGCCGCCTGCCCTGGCTGCGTCCGGATGCCAAGTCTCAGGTCACCTTCCGCTACATCGACGGCAAGCCGGCCGCGGTCGATACCGTGGTGGTGTCCACTCAGCATCATCCCGACATCTCCCAGGCCGATATCCACGACGCCGTCATTGAACACATCATCCGCCCGGTCTTCGCCGACGGACTGCTCACGGACAAGACCAAATTCCTGGTCAACCCCACCGGCAAGTTCGTCATCGGCGGCCCGCAGGGCGACTGCGGTCTGACGGGTCGCAAGATCATCGTCGACACCTACGGCGGCGCCTGCCCGCACGGCGGCGGCGCGTTCTCCGGCAAGGATCCGTCCAAGGTCGACCGCTCCGCCGCCTATGCCGCGCGCTACGTGGCCAAGAACATCGTGGCCGCCGGTCTGGCACGCCAGTGCCAGGTGCAGGTCAGCTACGCCATCGGCGTGGCCGAGCCGATCAACATCACGGTCTACACCGAAGGCACGGGCGTGATCCCCGACGACCAGATCGCGCGCCTGGTGCGCGAGCACTTCGACCTGCGTCCCAAGGGCATCGTCAATATGCTCGACCTGCTGCGTCCCATCTACGCCAAGTCCGCCGCCTACGGCCATTTCGGCCGCAGCGAACCGGAATTCAGCTGGGAAGCCACTGACAAGGTTCAGGCGCTCAAGGCCGCGGCCTGATCCCGCAAGGCCTTCAAGACCCCGTCAGCGCCTCGTACACCAGGACCGCGCCCGTCAGCGGCAGGCGGCGATATAATGATCCCCTTTTCCTGAGGGGCGCTGCACCGGTCCCGCCACCCGTCCCGGGTGAGCATGCGGACCGCCAGGCTCAGGAACCTTCTTCATGAACGGCGCCCATCGTTGCCCTGCGCGGGCGGGGATGGGCGTAACCGTCCGCCCCTCGCGCAGGCTCTACAGGACCACCATGAGCACTGCACACGACTACGTCATCGCCGATATCGCCCTGGCCGATTGGGGCCGCCGCGAACTCGCCATCGCTGAAACCGAAATGCCCGGCCTGATGGCCACGCGCGAAGAATTCGCCGCTTCGCAGCCCCTGAAGGGCGCGCGCATTGCCGGCAGCCTGCACATGACCATCCAGACGGCGGTGCTGATCGAAACACTGAAGGCGCTGGGCGCAGAAGTCCGCTGGGCTTCGTGCAACATCTTTTCCACCCAGGACCATGCGGCGGCCGCCATCGCCGCCGGCGGTACGCCGGTATTCGCCGTCAAGGGCGAATCCCTGGAAGACTACTGGCAGTACACGCACCGCATTTTCGACTGGCCGGGCGAGCAGGCCAATATGATTCTGGACGATGGCGGCGACGCCACGCTGCTGCTGCATCTGGGCGCGGACGCCGAAAACGACGCGTCCGTCATTGCCAAGCCCACCAATGAAGAAGAGCGCGTGCTGTTTGCCGCCATCAAGGCGCAACTGGCTCGTGATCCGAAGTGGTATTCCACGCGCCTGGCGCAGATCCAGGGCGTGACCGAGGAAACCACCACCGGCGTGCACCGCCTGTACCAGATGTCCCAGCGCGGCGAACTGAAGATCCCCGCCATCAACGTCAATGACTCGGTCACCAAGTCCAAGTTCGACAATCTGTACGGCTGCCGCGAGTCTCTGGTGGACGGCATCAAGCGCGCCACCGACGTGATGGTGGCGGGCAAGATCGCCATCGTGTGCGGCTTTGGCGACGTGGGCAAGGGCTGCGCCCAGGCCCTGGCCGCCCTGCGCGCCCAGGTCTGGGTCACGGAAGTCGATCCGATCTGCGCCCTGCAGGCCTCGATGGAAGGCTACCGGGTGGTGGATCTGAATGACAAGGACGTGGTCGAGCAGGCGGACATTTTCGTCACCGCCACCGGCAACTATCACGTCATCGACCGCGATCACCTGTATCGCATGAAGGACCAGGCCATCGTCTGCAACATCGGCCACTTCGACAGCGAGATCAACGTCGCTTCGGTGGAAGACCTGCAATGGGAAGAAATCAAGCCCCAGGTCGATCACATCATCTTCCCGGACGGCAAGCGCGTCATCCTGCTGGCCAAGGGTCGCCTGGTGAACCTGGGCTGCGCCACCGGTCACCCGTCCTTCGTGATGTCGGCTTCGTTCACCAACCAGACCATCGCCCAGATCGAGCTGTTCACGCGCGGCGATCACTACAAGGCCGGCCAGGTCTACGTGCTGCCCAAGCATCTGGATGAAAAGGTCGCCCGCCTGCACCTGAAGAAGCTGGGTGTGCGCCTGACGACGCTGTCGCAGAAGCAGGCCGACTACATCGGCGTGCCGGCTGCGGGTCCGTTCAAGCCGGAACACTACCGCTATTGATCCCTGCGGCGCCCCCGGTGCGCCGGGGGCGGGCGCCCGTCCGATTCCGATTTCTTTTCCGGGAGTTCCATCATGCTGCTGCTCGTCTGGATCCTGAATGCCGTGGCCCTGCTGATCGTGGCCTACATCCTGCCCGGCATCACCGTGGCCTCGTTCGGTTCGGCCCTGATCGCCGCGCTGGTGCTGGGCCTGCTCAATACCGTGATCAAGCCTTTGCTGATCCTGTTGACCTTGCCGCTGACCATCGTCACGCTGGGCCTCTTCCTGCTGGTGCTCAACGCCCTGGTGTTCTGGTTCGCCGGTTCCGTCCTGAAGGGCTTTCAGGTGGACGGCTTCTGGTGGGCCGTGATCGGCGCGATCGTCTACAGCATCGTCTCCACGGCGTTGGCGGGGTTGCTGGCTTCATGAACGCGCCTGCTTCCCCCACGATCAGTCTGGAATTCTTTCCGCCACGGGACATCGCCGCCCAGGAACGCCTGGTGCGCTCCGCCAAGCGGCTGTCGGCTCTGCGGCCGGCCTACGTCAGCGTGACCTTCGGCGCGGGCGGCTCGACCCGCTCGGGTACGGTCGATACTGTGCAGATGATGCAGAACCTGGGTGTGGACGTGGCGCCGCACCTGTCCTGCATTGGTGCGACGCGCACTGATCTGCGCGCCATCCTGGACGACTACCGTGCGCGCGGCATTCGCCGCCTGGTCGCCCTGCGCGGCGACCTGCCTTCGGGCATGGGCGGCGATACGGGCGAACTGCATCACGCCGTCGATCTGGTGCATTTCGTGCGCGAGCACTATGGCGACCACTTCCACATCGAAGTTGCGGCCTATCCCGAAATGCATCCCCAGGCCGAAAGCGCCGAGACTGATCTGCGGCGTTTCGTGGACAAAGTCCGCGCCGGGGCCAATGGCGCCATCACGCAGTATTTCTTCAACCCTGACGCCTATTTCGATTTCGTCGACCGGGTGCGCGCGCACGGGCTGGACATCCCCATCACGCCGGGCATCATGCCTTTGACCAACTACACCCAACTGGCGCGCTTCTCGTCCATGTGCGGGGCGGAAATCCCGCGCTGGGTGCGGTTGCGGCTGCAGGACTTCGGCGACGACAAGGCGTCCATCCGCGCCTTCGGCGTCGACGTGGTCACACGGTTGACGGCGCGGCTGCTGGAGCACGGCGCGCCGGGAGCGCACTTCTATACCTTGAACAACGCCGACGCGGTGGCGCAGATCTGCGCCAACCTGGGGCTGGACGCCTAGCTGTGAGGTTCCAATAGCCTACAGTTCCGGCGCCGGCACGGCCCAGCCCTTGTCGGTCAGGATCGTGTCCAGCCGGACGTCGTGCGCGGCGGGCGTATAGGATTCGCCGCTGAGGTCGCCGCAGGCCCAGGCAATGCCCACCGTCGTGAACGCATGGCCGGTCGCCTTCAGCGCGGCCAGGGTGCGGTCGTAGTAGCCGCCGCCGTAGCCCAGACGGTCGCCCTGGCGCGTGTAGCCCAGCGTGGGGACCAGCACGATGTCGGGGGCGGGGGCTTCGGGACCGTCGGGTTCCTGGATGCCGTAGGCGCCCGGTTTCATGGGGGTGTCCGAGGTCCAGGCGCGAAACTGCAGCGGCTGGGCGGGCGCGGTGACGACCGGCAGCGAGACCGTCAGGGTTTCGTCTTCCGCCCATTGGTCCAGCAGGGCCCGCAGGGCGGGCTCGTCGGCCATGGACCAGAACGCAGCGATGTGGCGGACGTCGGGACGGCCCGATTCGCGCAGACGGGTGCGGTTGGTCGCCAGCCAGGTGTACAGGCGGCCGCGAATCAGCAGTGCGCCCCGGTCGCGGTCCTGGGGCGGAAGGTCGGCGCGGCGCTGTTTGAGTCGCGCCCGCAGGGCGGCTGCGTTATCCTGTGCGTTCTGATTCATGGTGTGACTGGCTTGCGGGGTTTGGGGCGATGGGGCGTAACGTTATAGGATATCCGGGATTGGCCGGAGGTGCAGGGGCGGTGTCGCCCCGGCCGTGCCATGGGGCCTTGGCCTGGGGCCTGGCGGCCTTGTTGGGGCTGGCCGGCTGTGCGGGCGCCCAGGCGCCCACGGCGGCTGAACAGCAGGCGGGCGAGGCCCCGCGCATGGCCCTGGCC